>NZ_JBVHPV010000050.1:0-1204 GCF_055567715.1 Streptomyces sp. NPDC026377 | reverse complement strand
TTCAGAACTAACACAGTGGACGCGAGCAACTGAGGACAAGCCCTCGGCCTATTAGTACCAGTCAGCTCCACCCCTTACGAGGCTTCCACATCTGGCCTATCAACCCAGTCGTCTACTGGGAGCCTTACCCTCTCAAGGAGGTGGGAATACTCATCTCGAAGCAGGCTTCCCGCTTAGATGCTTTCAGCGGTTATCCTTTCCGAACGTAGCCAACCAGCCATGCCCTTGGCAGGACAACTGGCACACCAGAGGTTCGTCCGTCCCGGTCCTCTCGTACTAGGGACAGCCCTTCTCAATATTCCTACGCGCACAGCGGATAGGGACCGAACTGTCTCACGACGTTCTAAACCCAGCTCGCGTACCGCTTTAATGGGCGAACAGCCCAACCCTTGGGACCGACTCCAGCCCCAGGATGCGACGAGCCGACATCGAGGTGCCAAACCATCCCGTCGATATGGACTCTTGGGGAAGATCAGCCTGTTATCCCCGGGGTACCTTTTATCCGTTGAGCGACGGCGCTTCCACAAGCCACCGCCGGATCACTAGTCCCGACTTTCGTCCCTGCTCGACCCGTCGGTCTCACAGTCAAGCTCCCTTGTGCACTTACACTCAACACCTGATTGCCAACCAGGCTGAGGGAACCTTTGGGCGCCTCCGTTACTCTTTAGGAGGCAACCGCCCCAGTTAAACTACCCATCAGACACTGTCCCTGATCCGGATCACGGACCCAGGTTAGACATCCAGCACGACCAGAGTGGTATTTCAACGGCGACTCCACCATGACTGGCGTCACAGCTTCAAAGTCTCCCACCTATCCTACACAAGCCGAACCGAACACCAATATCAAACTGTAGTAAAGGTCCCGGGGTCTTTCCGTCCTGCTGCGCGAAACGAGCATCTTTACTCGTAGTGCAATTTCACCGGGCCTATGGTTGAGACAGTCGAGAAGTCGTTACGCCATTCGTGCAGGTCGGAACTTACCCGACAAGGAATTTCGCTACCTTAGGATGGTTATAGTTACCACCGCCGTTTACTGGCGCTTAAGTTCTCAGCTTCGCCCCACCGAAATGGAGCTAACCGGTCCCCTTAACGTTCCAGCACCGGGCAGGCGTCAGTCCGTATACATCGCCTTACGGCTTCGCACGGACCTGTGTTTTTAGTAAACAGTCGCTTCTCGCTGGTCTCTGCGGCCACCCCCAGCTCA
>NZ_JBVHPV010000048.1:0-1479 GCF_055567715.1 Streptomyces sp. NPDC026377 | reverse complement strand
CGCCGTCCAGGCGGCGGGCGCAAGCGGGCAGTAGAGGTGGATCCAGGACTTCGGCCCGCGCTGTTGGCGCTGGTCGAACCCGACATGCGTGGGGATCCGATGTCGCCACTGAGATGGACGGCGAAGTCCACCCGCGGACTCGCCGGCCAGTTGACCAGGCAAGGCCACCGCATCTCAGCGGACACCGTCGCCGCCCTGCTGAGGGAGGAGGGATTCAGCCTTCAGGCCAACGCCAAGACCCTCGAGGGGGCCCAGCATCCCGACCGGGATGCCCAGTTCCACTACATCAACGACCAGGCCAAGGAGCACATCGCTGCCGGCGACCCGGTGATCAGCGTGGATACAAAGAAGAAGGAACTGGTCGGCCCCTACAAGAACGGGGGCCGTGAGTGGGAACCGAAGGGAGCTCCGGCACAGGTCAAGACCCATGACTTCCTGGACCGGCAGGGGCCGGGCAAGGCGATCCCGTACGGGATCTACGACGTCGCCGCGAACTCCGGCTGGGTGAGCGTCGGCACCGACCACGACACCGCGGCCTTTGCCGTCGCTTCCATCCGACGCTGGTGGCAGGCCCGTGCCGGCCACGACTACCCTCAGGCCGCCCGGCTGCTGATCACTGCAGACGCGGGCGGCTCCAACGGATACCGCACCCGCGCCTGGAAGACCGAACTCGCCGCCCTGGCCCGTGAGACGGGCCTGGAGATCACGGTCTGCCACATGCCGCCGGGGACCTCGAAGTGGAACAAGATCGAGCACCGGCTGTTCTCCCACATCTCCATGAACTGGCGGGGCAGACCTTTGACCAGCCACGACGTCATCGTGAACAGCATCAACGCAACCACCACCCATACCGGCCTGACAGTCCACGCCGAACTCGACCCGGGCACCTATGACACCGGCATCAAGGTCACCGACACAGACTTCGACTCACTGCCCATGCACCGCCACCGCTTTCACGGCGACTGGAACTACACCCTCCACCCACAGCACCACGACACGGCGGGCGCGGCCGAGGACCCACGGCCAGCTGAAAGCCTGCGACCTCAGCCCTGCGCCCGCGGTCTGCGCTATGCGGAACTGACGGGCATGACCGAACTGGCGCTGGACGAACTCGTCGACCAGCTGTCCCGGAAACTCGACGAGCTACGTGAACGAGGGCGGTCCCAGCAGCGAGGAGGAGATCGCATCCGAGCTCGCGGAGCAGGCGCCAAGGACAAACTGACCACCGACGACCGAGTCCTGGCCACCGTTCTCTACCTGCGCAAACTCGGCCCCCGAGACCTGATCGCCCAGCTCTTCGGCGTCAGCGGCAGCACCATCACCAGAGCCGTTCAGCAAGTCCAGCCCCTCCTTGCCGAGCACGGCTACACCGTTCCACCCTCAACAGCCAGGTTCCGCACACCCGCCGACGTCACCGCGTTCCTCGCGGACAACATGCCCACAGAGATCAAGTCAGCATGTTGATTCTCTGCAAGCCCT
>NZ_JBVHPV010000047.1:0-1784 GCF_055567715.1 Streptomyces sp. NPDC026377 | reverse complement strand
GGCGGGGGGGGGGGGGGGGGGGGCGGGGGGGGGGGGGGGGGGGGGGGGGGGGGGGGGGGGGCCCCCCCCCCCCCCCCCCATCCCAACCCCCGGGGGGGGGGGGGGGGGGGGCCCCCCGGGGGGCTGCGCCCCCGGACCCCGGTGGCGGAGGCTTTGCCCCCTGCACCCCTGGCGGGGCTGCGCCCCCGCGTCCCGCTGTGTGTCAGTCCGCGGGTCCGGTGGGGGCTGGTCGCGCAGTTCCCCGCGCCCCTTGAGGGCTTCGCCCCTGGGTCCTCGTCCGTCTGCGGGCCGGTGGGGCTTGGTCGCGCAGTTCCGCGCGCCCCTGAGGGGGGCCGCCGCAGCCCGGGAATCCCGCTCGGGCCGAGTCCCCCAGGGGCGCGGGGAACTGCGCGGCCAGCCCACCACCGACCCGCGGACCAACCCCGAGCCGGACCAGGGGCGCCGGGAACTGCGCGAGCAACCCCCCACCATCCCGCGGACGCACCCCGAGCCGGATCAGGGGCGCGGGGAACTGCGCAATCAGCCACAGACAAATCCCCGCACGGACCCCGCCTCCGAACCCCCGCCCCCGGATTCCCCCCAGGCCGATCCAGATGCTGGGATGCTGGAGGTGCGCGCCGCCGTTCGGGGGGCGTGGTCGAGCACTAGCTAGCCGGGGGGCTGCAGATCGTGGAGGACAGAGTGCGGGTCGTCATCGCCGAGGATTCAGTGCTGCTTCGGGAGGGACTGACCCGCCTGCTGACCGACCGGGGGCACGACGTCGTCGCCGGGGTCGGCGACGGAGACGCGCTGGTCAAGACAGTCGGCGAGCTCGCCGAGCAGAACGCGCTGCCGGACGTGGTCGTCGCGGACGTACGGATGCCGCCGACCCACACCGACGAGGGTGTCCGCGCCGCGGTGCTGCTGCGCAAGCTCTACCCCGACATCGGGGTACTCGTGCTGTCGCAGTACGTGGAGGAGCAGTACGCCACCGAACTGCTGGCCGGTTCCAGCCGCGGCGTCGGTTACCTGCTCAAGGACCGTGTCGCCGAGGTCAGGGAGTTCGTGGACGCCGTCGTAAGGGTCGCCCGGGGCGGTACCGCCCTGGACCCCGAAGTGGTGGCCCAGCTGCTCGGCCGCAGCCGCAAGCAGGACGTCCTTGCCGGGCTCACGCCGCGCGAGCGCGAGGTCCTCGGCCTGATGGCCGAGGGGCGTACGAACAACGCGATCGCGAAGCAGCTGGTCGTCAGCGACGGCGCCGTCGAGAAGCACGTGAGCAATATCTTCCTGAAGCTGGGTCTCTCCCCAAGTGACGGCGACCACCGCCGGGTACTCGCGGTGCTGACCTATCTCAATTCCTGAACACCTGACACCCTGTCAGTTCTAGGGGCAGGGTGGCGGGCCTACAACTGAAGACCGAGCGAGGGGCGCCTTGCCAGACGGACCTGGGGGGTGACTGAAATATGACAAACCTGGGCATTGGACCATCTCATAAGGGCGTCCAGGATGCGTCGCATCCAGGGAAGGCGACCCTTACCGACGTAGGGTGGACTTTGGAGCGACCGGTTCTCCGGGCGCGCCCGAGCAGCCCGTCCCAGGGAGGTCCAGTTCAGTGACCAGCCAGGTCAGTACGTCAGCCGAGCAGGCAGACGGGGCCGAAGAGGCCGTCGTCGGCGAGCAGCGCAAACCCGGGGTCCGGAAAGAGGTCAGGCGCCTGGATCGGGTGGTCATTCGTTTTGCGGGTGATTCGGGTGATGGGATGCAGCTCACGGGTGACCGGTTCACGTCGGAGACTGCTTCGTTCG
>NZ_JBVHPV010000046.1:0-1976 GCF_055567715.1 Streptomyces sp. NPDC026377 | reverse complement strand
GCATCCTGTCCATCGGTGACCTCGACCAGGACGGCCGCAGCGACCTCGTCGCCCGCACCCCGGGCGGCGACCTGTACCGCTACTCCGGCAACGGCCAGGCCACCGACCCGTTCAACAAGCGCGTCAAGATCGGCTACGGCTTCAGCGCCTACAACATCCTCTGACCTTCCTGGCAGGGAACGGGGGCGGTCCGCTTGCGGGCCGCCCCCGCGGCGTTGGCCGCCCTCGCAGACGACACACGCGGTAATCGTTCACACCTACCTCAACGCCTACGTCCCCCCTCTGCCCCTGCAAAGGGGACCCATTTCGAGCATGGGGCGCATCGCATCGGCAGTGGCGGCCTGGCCGAGCGGGGCTACTTGGGCAGTCCAACAGCGCCCCGGCGCCGAGTCAAGGCGCCCACCGGACTGACCGGGTTGTCTGGCACGGATCGTCGATCAAATCTGCACAGAATGACGACTACCGGACTGACAGGCGATATCTAATGGGGGCAGATGGCGCCAGGCGTTGCAGGGCTCGTCGCGGCCCCGAAGCCCACATCCGATTCGTTCTTGATTCAGAACTGCGATTACGGCCAGCGGAACGCTCGAAGGCGTCTGAGATTACTTCTTCAACCGACCAAGCAAGATCCGCTTTGGGGGATGTCATCAACATCGTTCGTAGAGCCGCAGCAGCCTTCGCGGCGTTTTTCGCGGTCCTTTTCGTCGCCTCAACGCCCGCTCAGGCGGACGCAGCCGGGTACCCCCTGGCCAACAGCGCCCGTCCCACCAACTTCTGTGCGACGCCTGAGGGCAACAACACCGCCAACGGCACGGTCATCACCCTGTGGACGTGCAACGGCAACGACCTCCAGATGTTCCACTGGAGGGGCGACGCTCTGGTGCACAGCGCCAGCGGCAAGTGCCTGACCCCTCGGGGCAACAGCCTCTCCAACGGCACCGTGCTGACTCTGTGGACATGCACCGGTTCCTACCTTCAGAACTTCGACCAGGTTCGCGGTACCCAGACCACCATCAGGCCCTCCAACGCCAGAGACAAGTGCCTCACCAACTACGGTGGTTCACAGGCCAACGGTGTCTGGGTCACGCTCTGGACGTGTGCGAGCAACGTTCCCGTCGAGCAGCAGTGGGCGTGGACCGGTAACTAGCCAACCCACGTCACATGTTCGCCCTCGCTGCTTCAGGCAGCGAGGGCATTTCCACGCGGCCGAAGGCCGACGGACGACAGCTGAGCCGGCCGCGCCACGGCCTGGCGGAAGGGCTGCGGGATCACCGTCCGGATCCCACGCCGACGCAGGCAGGTTCGGATTGCGCGCGACGAGTACGCCTTGTCGGCCAGCACCACATCGGGAGTGGTCCGGAGTCGACCGATCAGCCGCAGCACCCGTAATTGAGCCATGACCTAGGGGAACGCAGGCGCGTCACCGGCCTGCCTGGGCGTGGGGACGAGCGCCAGGGGCCGACATCGGCTGTCTGCCGCGGGGTGGATCTTCGTGGTCGGCCCGCCATGGGAACGACCGAGGGCGGCGCAGAGGGAACACATCCCCGCCCCCGCCGTTATCCATATACCCCCCAGGGGTACCTAGTGAAGGGAAGGGATCACCATGCACGGCTACACCGCCAACAAGGACGATGTCCTCAAACGTCTGCGCCGCATCGAGGGCCAGGTGCGGGGCCTGCAGCGCCTGGTCGAGGAAGACACCTACTGCATCGACGTCCTCAACCAGGTCAGCGCAACCACCAGAGCACTGCAGTCCTTCGCCGTGACGATGATGGACGACCACCTCCACTTCTGCGTCGCCGACGCCATCGCCCAAGGCGGCGACCAGGTCCAGGACAAGATCACCGAAGCGTCCCGGGCGATCGCGCGCATAGTCCGCTACTGAGCAGCGGCCGGGCGCAGCGAGCGTCAGGCGTGCGCGGCCTCACGGCGTGCGGCGGTGACCAGCCAGGAGCTGCTGCGCAGCCACACCGCGC
>NZ_JBVHPV010000045.1:0-2681 GCF_055567715.1 Streptomyces sp. NPDC026377 | reverse complement strand
GTCGTGGATGAGGACGTGGTGTTCGTTGTGGGGGGTGATTTCGGTGACTTCGAGGTCGCCGGTGGTGGGGTTGCGGGTGATGCCTTTGTGGTGGTTGGTGCCGAAGCGGATGGGCTGGCCGTGTTCGAGGCGGATGAGGGTTTCCTGGGCCTGGTCGTTGTCTTTGAGGGCTTGGAAGGCGTCGTCGTTGAAGATGTTGCAGTTCTGGTAGATCTCGATGAGGGCGGTGCCGGGGTGGTGGGCGGCCTGGCGCAGGGTGTGGGTGAGGTGCTGGCGGTCGGAGTCGATGGTGCGGGCGACGAAGGTGGCTTCGGCTCCCAGGGCGAGGGAGACGGGGTTGAAGGGGGCTTCGAGGGAGCCCATGGGGGTGGATTTGGTGATTTTGCCGGTTTCTGAGGTGGGGGAGTACTGGCCTTTGGTGAGGCCGTAGATGCGGTTGTTGAAGAGGAGGATTTTGAGGTTGATGTTGCGGCGCAGGGCGTGGATGAGGTGGTTGCCGCCGATGGAGAGGGCGTCGCCGTCGCCGGTGACGACCCAGACGGAGAGGTCGCGGCGGCTGGTGGCGAGGCCGGTGGCGATGGCGGGGGCGCGTCCGTGGATGGAGTGCATCCCGTAGGTGTTCATGTAGTAGGGGAAGCGGCTGGAGCAGCCGATGCCGGAGACGAAGACGATGTTCTCTTTGGCGAGGCCGAGTTCGGGCATGAAGCCCTGGACGGCGGCGAGGACGGCGTAGTCGCCGCAGCCGGGGCACCAGCGCACTTCCTGGTCGGACTTGAAGTCCTTCATCGACTGCCGGCCCTCGGCTTTGGGCACGAGTGAGAGCAGGGTCTGTGCCGTCGTCTCAGACATGGAGGGTCTCCTTGAGGGCCGTGGCGAGCTGCTCGGCTTTGAAGGGCATGCCGTTGACCTGGGTGTAGGACTGGGCGTCGGTGAGGTATTTCGCGCGGATGAGGGTGGCGAGCTGGCCGAGGTTCATTTCGGGGACGACGACGTTGTCGTAGTGCTTGAGTACCTCGCCCAGGTTCTTCGGGAAGGGGTTGAGGTGGCGCAGGTGGGCCTGGGCGATGGGCAGGCCGTCGGTGCGCAGGCGGCGGACGGCTGCGGTGATGGGGCCGTAGGTGGAGCCCCAGCCGATCACGAGGGTGCGGGCCCCGTGGGGGTCGTCGACGGTGAGGTCGGGGACGTGGATGCCGTCGGTTTTGGCCTGGCGGGTGCGGACCATGAGGTCGTGGTTGGCGGGGTCGTAGGAGATGTTGCCGCTGCCGTCCTGTTTCTCGATGCCGCCGATGCGGTGTTCCAGGCCGGGGGTGCCGGGCACGGCCCAGGGGCGGGCCAGGGTGTGGGGGTCGCGTTTGTAGGGCCAGAACACCTCGGTGCCATCCGCGAGCTGGTGGTTGGGCTGGGTGGCGAACTGCACGCGCAGGTCGGGCAGTTCGCCGGGGTCGGGGATGCGCCAGGGTTCGGAGCCGTTGGCGAGGTAGCCGTCGGAGAGCAGGAAGACGGGGGTGCGGTAGGCCAGGGCGATGCGGGCGGCGTCCAGGGCGGCGTCGAAGCAGTCCGCCGGGGTCTTCGGTGCCACGACCGGGACGGGGGCTTCGCCGTTGCGGCCGAACATGGCCTGCAACAGGTCGGCCTGTTCGGTTTTGGTGGGCAGGCCGGTGGAGGGGCCGCCGCGCTGGATGTCCACGATCAGCAGCGGCAGTTCCAGGGACACCGCCAGGCCGATGGTTTCGGACTTCAAAGCGACGCCGGGCCCGGAGGTGGTGGTCACCGCCAGTGACCCGCCGAAGGCGGCGCCCAGGGCGGCGCCGATCGCGGCGATCTCGTCCTCGGCCTGGAAGGTCCGCACACCGAAGTTTTTGTGTTTCGCCAGTTCGTGGAGGATGTCGGAGGCGGGGGTGATGGGGTAGGAGCCGAGGTAGAGGGGGAGGTCGGCCTGGCGGGCGGCGGCGATCAGTCCGTAGGACAGGGCGAGGTTGCCGGAGATGTTGCGGTAGGTGCCGGGGGGAAAGGCGCGGGTGGCGGGGGCGACTTCGTAGGAGACGGCGAAGTCCTCGGTGGTCTCCCCGAAGTTCCAGCCCGCCCGGAAAGCCGCGACGTTGGCCTCGGCGATCTGGGGTTTCTTCGCGAACTTCCGGCGCAAAAACGCCTCGGTCGCCTCGGTGGGGCGGTGATACATCCAGCTCAGCAGCCCCAGCGCGAACATGTTCTTCGACCGCTCGGCCTCCTTGCGCGGCAGGCCGAACTCCTTGAGCGCCTCCACCGTCAGCGTCGTCAGCGGGACGGGGTGGACGTGGTAGGCCTCCAGGGTCCCGTCCTCAAGGGGCGAGGTGGCATAGCCGACCTTGGCCATGGGCCGTTTGGTGAACTCATCGGTGTTGACGATGATGTCCGCCCCGCGCGGCACGTCCGCGAGGTTCGCCTTCAACGCGGCGGGATTCATCGCGACCAGGACATTGGGGGCATCCCCGGGGGTCAGGATGTCGTGGTCGGCGAAGTGGAGCTGGAAACTCGACACACCCGGCAGAGTGCCCGCGGGAGCACGGATCTCGGCGGGAAAGTTCGGCAGCGTCGACAGATCATTACCGAACGAAGCAGTCTCCGACGTGAACCGGTCACCCGTGAGCTGCATCCCATCACCCGAATCACCCGCAAAACGAATGACCACCCGATCCAGGCGC
>NZ_JBVHPV010000044.1:0-2978 GCF_055567715.1 Streptomyces sp. NPDC026377 | reverse complement strand
ATCCCGCACACCATCCCCGAACGACTCGACCAACAAAAACACCGCAGGAACCGGGGATCCCGAGGCGGCCGTCCCACCGGCTTCGACCGCGAGCAGGACAAGAAACGCAACGCCGTCGAACGCGCGATCAACCGTCTGAAGGGCTTCCGCGCCGTCGCCACCCGTTACGAGAAACGGGCCTACACCTCGGCACCATCACCCTCGCAGCCCTCATCATCTGGCTCCGAACATGATCCAAGAAACAGTGCCTAGACCACAACGGGGTCTTGAAGACCGACGTCACGCACGGGCCCGGATTCGCCAACAGCGTCAGAGGTTTGGCCGGGCCACCGTCACGCAGGCGCTGCAGAGGGCCGGTGTTGTTGGGCAGCGGCACGGCCGGACGGTCGCTGCGGGCGCTGATGGTCCGGGGCCCGCGGGACCGACTCCGTATCCGCGATTGCCTACTTGCCGAAGCTGCGCGGGCTCAGCCCGGTGCACGGAGCTATAGGCATTACGGACAGCCTCTAGACGCGCTCTCAGTGGTCTTTTGAACCCTGGCCGTTGATCCGCGGGACAGGTCGATACGGCCCCAATTTCGGACGTTGCGTTTTCCAAAGGTGCCGGTGCCAGCGCTTGACACACCATATGACGCAGGCGATTGGCAGCAAGGACAAAATCGTAGGGGCCGCTGGCGGTAGCCATGTCCAAATAGGTATCGGCCACACCACGGCGCTGCCGATAGGGAGAACGACGCTTAGGCCGATCAAGAAGCCTCCCCATACGTCGTCAACCCGAGGCCACCAGGAACGGCCCTGCAGGTACGGCTCGAACCGCATCATTACGGCAATTACTAGCGCCACGGCCGGCGCCATCAGCCAAGGCGATGCGGGCACACCGCGATTGCCGAGGAGTTCGCCGATCAAGGTTGCAGGTATGTATGCCGGGAGCAGGAACATGGCTGTATAAATAGCGCCGGACGCTACAGCCCCGAGGTCGCCGTCCGAGTCAGCATTCTTCTTGTCTTCGTCATTTTTCACGGCGACCCCATCCTCTCACCTGACTACAGGCATGCTTCCGCGAGCGCAGGAAGCCCCGTGGGGTTCACTATAAGGTTAGCGATGTCATCGTCGAGGTTGCCAGGGTACTTCTTGTGCTTAAGGTAATCCCAGACGGCTTTCGCTACTTTCTTTCCGTTCTTGACGATCCTGTACACCTTGGCGACGCCGATTGCATTCTCAGCAGCGAACTTTGCCACCCCGGCCGCGCACTGGAACCATCCACGGGTGGCAGGTTTAGCACTTGCCCCCTGGTTCAAGAAGTCCGCCACCTCTTGGGCCGCCCCCTCATCGCCGGCCTCGAGGCGCTGAATCAGCGACTCAGGGATTGAGCCAATGAGGTCCAGTGCTTGCTGAACTGCGGCTATCCCCTTCTCATCGCCGACGTCGGCAAGGCTGGAGCCGACGGGGGATGGGGCTGCATCTACCCCCGAGTCGCGCGCCCAAAGACGGAGCCCGGCACCCTTTATGCCCTGCATCGGAATTGCGGATACTGTCGCCCGGGTCGCCTTCTCTTGCGTACGGTCGGCGGCAACCGCTGCCCCGGACATCACGGTGCCAATCATTGCCGAGGCGACGAGAGCAGCAACTCCAACCGCAAAGCGACGATGGAAAGTCTTGTTCTGCAGCACGGCACTCCTTTTTCCAATTCAGGCGCGACTCAACAGCAAGGCATTCCAGTGCCAAGTTGCCGCCGACGGCCACACGCCTATGCTGCTGACGGACTCTAGTTAAATACTCGACCCGAGTCGATTAGGAATTTTCGATATCCCGATAAGGGGACCCTTCCACCCCCTCCATCAGCCTGAGCGAAGTTGGCCTGTTTATGATGAGCGTCGGAGGTGGCTCGTCATGCGTGTGGAACAGTTGGAATACCTGGCGGAAGTCACACGGCTGGGATCCCTGCGCCGCGCTGCCGAGGTACTGCACTTGTCGCAGTCGGCACTGAGCGAGACGCTCCGCAACCTGGAGCGGGAACTGGGCGTGGAGCTCTTGGAACGCAAGCGTTCCGGAGCAAAGATCAGCGGCCAAGGGCGCGAACTACTACCGCACATCGCCGGAGTGCTGGACGCGGTCGACCGGCTGCGCCAGGCAGCCGATGAGCAGCACCAGATCAGCCGTAGGTTGCGGCTGGGCACGGTCAACGCAGCCACGGTCACACTGCTGACACCGGCCATCCGTGAGTTCCGTGCCGCTCATCCATCGACTGAGGTGGAGGTGATCGCGGACCAGCAGGACGGTATCCAACGACATCTGGCCGAAGGCGGGTTCGACCTCGGGCTGGTCAGCTACCTTCGAGACGACGATCTGCCCCCTGGCCTGCACACCACCGAACTGTTGCACGGACGCCCGGTCGTCTGCGTCCGTCCCGACAGCCCGTTGGCTGCGCTCAAAGCAGTCACCGTCACCGATCTACTGGGCGAGCCGTTGATCGTGATGCGATCCGGCTACGTCATGCACCGTTACATCCACCGGCTTCTGAGCGGCCGAACGCCATCCTTTTCTTACTCGGCCGACGGCGCCGAGATGTGCAAGCTGATGGTGGCTGAGGGCCTCGGCGCCACCGTGCTGCCCGACTACAGCGTGCTCGGCGACCCCTTGGAACGCAGCGGCACGCTCGCGTGTCGTCCGCTGGCCGACGGCTCCACCGAACTCCGCGTCATGGTCCAGCGACGCCACGCCCACCCGATCCCCACAGCGGCCCGGGAACTGCACACCATCCTCGTGCGCCAGGCCGCAGACCGACGCAAGCACCAGCCTGCAGCACAAGCCCACCCGGCCTGAGCATCTTCATCGGATCAGCAGGGGAGGCGTCCGTGTCTTACTTTCCACCCACCGAGTTCTTAGGGCTTGCAGAGAATCAACATGCTGACTTGATCTCTGTGGGCATGTTGTCCGCGAGGAACGCGGTGACGTCGGCGGGTGTGCGGAACCTGGCTG
>NZ_JBVHPV010000043.1:0-4970 GCF_055567715.1 Streptomyces sp. NPDC026377 | reverse complement strand
CCCGACACCCCCATCATCACCACCGACGCCCGCCACCGCGGCGACGCCAAGAGCGCACTGATCACCCTGGTCGAACACGCCCTGATGGCACGACTCAAGTAGGAAGACGTATACGGCAGTTGTCGTAGGCGAACGGGGGCGGACTGTGTCCTTTGACACGATCCGCCCCTGTGTTCATAACATTTCGACAGAGAATTCCCCGGGCGCCGCCACCCGGCGCGTTCGCCTGGTGTCACTGCGCTCACATTGGCCCCGCCTTTTGGCGGGGCTCGCTCTTTATGCCCGTTTTATCTGAGGCGTGGGCCACTCGGAACCTCGGATTCCAGCTGTTTGGAACGGACCCCCCTGGCGTGCTGGAATTCGACGAACTCCCGAGTAGTACGGCTCAGAACATTTAAAGGCACACCGCGAGAGGTGCCGGCGCCGAGAGGTTGTTGGTCGAGTGAGGCGAAGCACGACGAGCTCCGCGACGCAGCAGGCGCGGGGCAACTTCACCCCGCCGCAGCGCAATGCGGCGACGCCGGACGAGCTGCCGCCCCCCTCCGGGGGCAAGGGCGGCGGTCCGGCCGCGGGCCCCGACACAGGCAGCCAGAGCAAGTTCTCGCCGCGCAACTGGCGGGTGGCCACCCGTCTGAACGCCATCCTCCTCATCCCCGCACTCGTCGGTCTCATCATGGGCGGCTTCGAGGTCAAGGGGTCCATATCCACCTGGCGCGACGCGCGTGACGCCGAGAAGACGGCGCAGATCGTGCGCGCCGCCTCGGAGTACGGCCAGGCCCTGCTCAACGAGCGTGACCTCACCGCTCAGCCCCTGCTCCAGAACAAGCGCGACAGCGAGGTCATCGCCAAGGCCGTCGCGGCCTCGGACGCGGCCCGCGCCAAGTTCGACCAGGAAGTGCAGGGCATGCCGGACACGGCGAGCCTCAAGCGCCGCCTGACCAAGGTCCGCGACGCCGAGAAGAACCTCGACGCGCTGCGCAAGACCGCCTACGCCAAGGGCGTCGAGGCGAAGAACCCGGTGCTGACCGAAGAGGGCTACACCCAGATCCCCCACTACCTGAGCACGTTCTCCAACGAGCTCGGTCTGGGCACCGGCAACGTCACCAGCTACGGCCGCATGGTCTACGCGGTCGACCTCGCCAAGGCCGCGGAGTCGCTCCAGCGCTCCATCGGCCTGCACCTCATCATCCGGCCGAGCGAGGACCTCAAGACCTTCCAGATGCAGGTCAAGGCGTTCAACTCGTACAACTACCTGGAGTTCATCGCCCTCGGCGAGTTCGACGCCGGTGGTACGGACGCCGACAGCGCCCATCTGAAGAAGGTCCTGGAGGCCAAGGCCGCCCAGGCCGCCAAGGACGTCCCCGCGGTGCGCCAGCCGGCCGACGACGGCCCGCGCATCGGCGCGGCCCCGGCCCGCGACGGCTCGGTCTTCAACAGCATGGCCGCCGCGATCGGCGAGGGCCAGAGCGCCAAGCAGCTCAAGGCCCAGGGCATCACCCCCGACGCCTGGATGGCCGCCTCGACCGCCAAGTTCGACGGCTACACCGAGATCGAGCAGGACCTGGTCACCAAGGCCGTGGACGAGGCCGGCCAGATCGCGGACGACGCCAAGACCTCCGCGTACCTCAACGGCGCCGTCGTCGTGGTCTCGCTGCTCGCCGCCTTCATCCTGGCCGGCATGGTGGCCCGCCAGATGAGCCGCTCGATGCGCCGGCTGCGCTCCGCCGCCTTCGAGGTGGCCGAAACCCGACTGCCGATGCTCGTCGACCAGCTCTCGCGGACCGAGCCCGGCCGGGTCGACACCCGGGTCGAGCCCATCCCGATCACCTCCACGGACGAGATCGGCGAAGTCGCCCGCGCCTTCGACCAGGTCCACCGCGAGGCGGTCCGGCTCGCCGCCGAGCAGGCCCTCCTTCGGGGCAACGTCAACGCGATCTTCACCAACCTCTCGCGCCGCAACCAGTCCCTGATCGAGGGCCAGCTGACCCTCATCACGGACCTGGAGAACAACGAGGCCGACCCGGACCAGCTGGAGAGCCTCTTCAAGCTGGACCACCTCGCGACCCGTATGCGCCGCAACGGCGAGAACCTCCTGGTCCTCGCCGGCGAGGAGCCGGGCCGCCGCTGGAACCAGCCGGTCCCGCTGGTCGACGTGCTGCGCGCCGCCTCCTCCGAGGTGGAGTCCTACGAGCGCATCGAGCTGTCCGGTGTGCCGGAGAGCGAGATCCACGGCCAGGCCGTGACCGACCTCGTGCACCTGCTGGCCGAGCTCCTGGAGAACGCCACCACGTTCTCCTCGCCGCAGACCAAGGTCCGCGTCACCGCGACCCGTCTGCCGGACGGCCGCGTCATGATCGAGATCCACGACAAGGGCATCGGCCTCACCGCCGAGGACTTCGCGGACATCAACCACAAGCTGGCCAACCCGCCGACCGTGGACGCCGCCGTCTCCCAGCGCATGGGCCTGTTCGTGGTCGGCCGGCTCTCCGACCGCCACGGCATCCGCGTCCAGCTGCGCCCCTCCGGCGAGCAGGCGGGCACCACCTCGCTGGTCATGCTCCCGGACGCGATCACCCACGGTGGCGGTGGCGAGCCGCTGCCCGGCGACGACTTCACGGTCTCGCAGATCATCCCGGAGCAGCGGGAGTTCCAGGCCCCGGCCCCGGCCATGCGCACCGCCGCCGAGCTCGGCTTCGACGACTCGCGCTACGAGACGGGCGAGCAGGGCGAGGGGCTCCAGCTCGACCCGGTCAACCGCTCGCTGATGCGCGAGGAGCGCCGCGCGGCCCTGGAGGCCCAGGCGCAGGGCGGCGACCGTCCGCTCTACCGCGACGAGGTCGACGGTGTGCAGCAGGGCGCCGCGTACGACGAGAGCTACGGCGGCCAGGAGTCCTACGAGGGCGCTTACGAGGAGCCCTACAACGGACAGCGGGCCCCCTACGACAACCAGTTCGAGGGACAGCAGGGTTACGCGCAGGACTACCCCGGCGCGTATCCGCAGGAGTCCTACGGACAGCAGCAGAACGGTTACCCGGACCAGAGCTATGCGGAGGCCGCCTACCAGGCGCCCGCGGCCGACGGCCCGGGGTACGACGGCGGTTACGGCGACACCCCTCACCAGGGCGAGTGGCAGCAGAACGCCTCGTACCAGGATTCCTACGCGTCCGACTACCCGCAGGGGAACGAGGAAGCGGAATCCGCTCCGGACGTTCCCGGGGACGGCCGCGACCGCGTAGGCTTCGACCGTCCGGGCCCCACCCCGGCCTCCGCCCACGAGCTGACCGGCGCCGGTCTGCCCAGGCGCGGCAGCGGCCAGCAGAACTGGCAGCCCGCCGCCCAGGAGCCGCAGCACCAGGCCGAACCGCAGCGGCCCGAGCAGCAGCGGCACCCCGCCGACGCCGGCCCCGCGTCCGTGAACGGATCCGCGAACGCGGCCGTGAACGGCACCGGTCCGGCGGCCGCGAACGGCGTCGCGTCCACCACCGACGGGCCCACCGGCGACTGGCGTTCGACCAACGACGAGCGCTGGACGCGGGCCGAGAAGCTGCGTGAGCCGAAGGCCGGCGGGGTCACCCCCTCCGGACTTCCCCGGCGGGTGCCCAAGGCCAATCTGGTCGAGGGCGCGGCCGAGCAGACCCCGCAGGGCGGCCCACAGGTCTCCCGCGCTCCGGAGGACGTCCGCGGCAGGTTGAGCAACCTGCGCCGCGGTGTCCAGCAGGGCCGCAGCGCGGGGTCGGACACCAGTAACACCTACAACCAGGAGCGTTAGTGTGAGCCCGATGAGCCAGGCGGCGCAGAATCTGAACTGGTTGATCACCAACTTCGTGGACAACACCCCCGGGGTGTCCCACACGGTGGTGGTCTCCGCCGACGGACTCCTGCTGGCGATGTCCGAAGGCTTCCCCCGGGACCGGGCCGATCAGCTGGCGGCGGTCGCCTCCGGCCTGACGTCCCTGACCGCGGGAGCCTCCCGGATCTTCGAGGGCGGCGCCGTCAACCAGACGGTCGTGGAGATGGAGCGCGGCTTCCTCTTCATCATGTCCATCTCGGACGGGTCCTCGCTGGCCGTACTCGCCCACCCCGAGGCCGACATCGGTCTCGTGGGCTATGAGATGGCTCTCCTCGTCGACCGCGCGGGCACCGTCCTCACCCCGGACCTGCGCGCGGAACTCCAGGGCAGTCTCCTTAATTAGTTGTGAACTTCCCGTTCTCAACTACCAGTCAGGCAGTGCGTTTCTCGCCACCGCGCCATAAGGTGCGGTGGCGCGGTCCCACAGGAACGGGCGACCGGCAGTCGGAGGAGGAAACGTGACAACACCCCCAGGCGGACACCCATACAACGGTGGACAGCAGTCTCAGGGTGAGCACGGGCAGAACCGGTTCAACTTTCCCTCCGCGCCCAGCAGAAGCGGCCAGGGCCAGCACCCGTACCAGCAGCCCCAGCGCCGGCCGGGCCCGTACCCCGATGCAAGCACCGGCTCCACCGGAGCGGCTGATGCCGCGCGTTACCCTGCGCCGCAGCCCCGCATCGAGCCGGTGCAGCCGCGGCAGACCCCCCAGCCTTCCCCGGCGGGCGGCACGCACAACCCCCTGGTGCGTCCGTACGCCATGACCGGCGGCCGCACCCGGCCGCGCTACCAGCTCGCCATCGAGGCGCTGGTGCACACCACGGCGGAACCCGCCCGGCTGCAAGGGCAGTTGCCCGAGCACCAGCGGATCTGCCAGCTGTGCCGAGAGATCAAGTCGGTCGCCGAGATCTCGGCACTCCTCTCCATCCCCCTCGGCGTTGCCCGAATCCTCGTCGCCGACCTGGCGGAGGCCGGACTTGTCGCCATCCACCAGCCCGGCGGCGACGAGTCCGCCGGCGGCCAGCCAGATGTGACACTGCTCGAAAGGGTGCTCAGTGGACTTCGCAAGCTCTAGCGGCGGTGCTGCCCGCTCCACCACTTCCGCGAAGATCGTGGTGGCGG
>NZ_JBVHPV010000042.1:0-5157 GCF_055567715.1 Streptomyces sp. NPDC026377 | reverse complement strand
ATCACCGCGAGCACCTGGTGCCCGTTGCGCCGGGCGTCGCTCAGCCGCTCCAGCAGGACGAGCCCGGCGCCCTCCGCCCAGCCGGTCCCGTCCGCGCCCGCCGCGTACGCCCGGCAGCGGCCGTCGGCGGAGAGCGCCCGCTGGCGCGAGAACTCCACGAACGTCGCCGGGGTCGCCATCACCGCGACACCACCGGCCAGGGCCATCGAACACTCGCCCTGCCGCAGCGCCTGCACCGCGAGGTGGATCGAGACCAGTGACGACGAGCACGCCGTGTCCACCGTCAGCGACGGCCCCTGGAGGCCGAACACGTACGACAGACGGCCCGAGGCCACACTGCCGCTGTTGCCGACGCCCAGGGTCGCCTCCAGCTCCACCGGGATCTGGGTGAGCTGCGAGGCGTAGTCGTGGTACATGAGGCCGGTGTAGACACCGGTGTCGCTGCCGCGCTGGGCGGCCGGGTCGAGTCCGGCGTGCTCGAACGTCTCCCACGCCACCTCCAGCAGCAGCCGCTGCTGGGGGTTCATCGCCAGCGCCTCACGCGGCGACACCTCGAAGAACCCGGCGTCGAACGCGTCGGCGTCGTGCAGGAACCCGCCGTGGCGCGTATAACTCTTGCCGGGCTGGTCGGGATCCGGGTCGTACAGGTTCTCCAGGTCCCAGCCACGATTGACGGGGAACTCCGAAACCGCGTCACGGCCCTCGGCCACGAGCTGCCACAGGTCCTCCGGCGAACGGACGCCGCCGGGCAGCCGGCATCCCATCCCCACGACCGCGATCGGCTCGTGCGCCGACTGGGTCATACGGGTGTTCTCCGCGCGCAGCCGCTCGTTCTCCATCACGGCGGTGCGCAGGGCTTCGACGATTCTGTCGTTGGGCGTGGTCACGATGCCTCCCCGGAGGGCTGGGGTTCAGTGGTGGCGCCGGCGAGCGCACGGGCCACGAGGTCGTCGACGTCCATGGCGGCGATGCGTTCCAGCGCTTCGTCGGTCTCCCGGTCGGCCGGGGCTCCGCTCTGTCCGGCCTCGGCCGACTCGTCGGGGAGCAGTTCGCCCAGCAGTTGCCCGGCGAGTTCGGACGGCGTGGGGTAGTCGAAGACCAGGGTGACCGGCAACCGGATCCCGGTGGACTCGGCAAGGCTGTTGCGCAGCTGCACCGCGAGCATGGAGTCGAAGCCGATCTCCTTGAACGTCAGCTCCGCGACGGCCGCGTCCGCCCCGTCGTGGCCGAGGACGGCCGCGACCCGGGTGAGGACCAGCTGGAGCAGGAAGACGTGCCGGTCCCCCGGGTCCATCGCGGAGACCTTCGCGGCCAGCGACTCCTCCGCCACGGCGCCGGCCTGCTGGACGGTGCGCCGGGGCGGGCGGACGAGGGAACGCAGCAGCGGGGTGGTGCGCCCGGCGGCCGCCTCCGCCCGCAGGGCGGCGAAGTCGAGCCTGGCTGGCAGCAGCAGGGCCTCGGAGGAGCGCAGACCCGCGTCGAACAGGGCCAGGCCCTCTTCGGTGCCGAGAGCCACCGCGCCGCGCCGGGACAGCCTGCCGAGGTCCTTGCCCGCCAGGTGCGTGGTCATCCCGGACGCCTCGGCCCACAGGCCCCAGGCCAGCGAAACCCCGGGGAGCCCGCGTGCGGCGCGCAGCTCGGCGAGGCCGTCCAGGAAGCCGTTGGCGGCGGCGTAGTTGGCCTGGCCGGGGCTGCCCAGGGTGCCGGCCGCCGACGAGAACAGCACGAAGGCGGCCAGGTCCAGCTTCTCGGTGAGCTCGTGCAGATGCCAGGCGGCGTCCGCCTTGGGGCGCAGGGTGGTGGCGAACCGCTCGGGCGTCAGATCGGCCAGCATGCCGTCGTCGAGGACGCCGGCCGTGTGCACCACCGCCGTCAGCGGGTGCTTGTCGGGTACGGCGGCGAGGAGTTCGCGGAGCGCCTCGCGGTCTGCGGCGTCGCAGGCGGCGATGGTGACGTGGGCGCCGAGCCCGGTCAGTTCGTCGCGGACCTCGTCCGCTCCCGCGCCGTCCGGGCCGCGCCGGCTGACCAGCAGCAGCTGCCGGATGCCGTGCTCGGTGACCAGGTGCCGGGCTACCTGGCGGCCCAGGGTGCCGGTGCCGCCCGTGATCAGGACAGTGCCCTCGGGGTCGAGCGGCCGTGCCGCTGCCGTGCCGGCGCCGGTGTCCCGTACGAGCCGCGGCGCGTACGCCTCGCCCGCGCGCAGCGCCAGTTGCGGCTCCGCGAGGCCGGGCAGGGCGCGCAGTACGTGGGCGTCGGCGTCCGTGTCGATGTCCGTGTCGACGTCGGCGACCGTGATGAGGCCGGGGTGCTCGGCCTGTGCCGTCCGGAGAAGGCCCCACAAGGCGGCGGCGACGGGGTCGGCGCCCTCACCCGGCCCTACGGACACGGCGCCGCGCGTCACCACCAGCAGCCGGGTGCCCACCGTGGAACGCGTGTCCCACGCCTGGAGCTCGCTCAGCAGACGCGCGGTGAACTCCCGTACGCCGTCTGGACCTTCGGAACTGCCCCAGCGGGTGGTGTCGACGACGTCGACGTCCCCGGTAGCCTCGGCGGGACGGGTGGCCTTGGTCCACTCGGTGCGGAACAGCGAGTCGCGCACCGGGGACGGTGCGAGCAGCTCCCCCGTGGCCGGACGCAGGACGAGCTCGTCGACGGTGGCCACCGGGGCCCCGTCCGGGGTCGCCAGGTCGAGGGCGAGCGTGGTGTTCGCCTTCCTGGTGATCCGTACACGCAGCGCGGAGGCGCCGGTGGCGTGCACGGTGACGCCGTGCCACGCGAACGGCAGCAGGAGGCCTTCCCCGGTGCTGTCGCCCGCCGTCGCGGCGGCGGCGTGCAGGGCCGCGTCGAGTAGTACGGGGTGCAGCTCGAACCGGGGTGCGTCGTCCTGCGGGCCCTCGGGGAGGCGGACCTCGGCGAAGGTCTCCTCACCGCGGGTCCAGACCGCCCGCAGTCCCTGGAACGCCGGGCCGTAGGCGTACCCTTCGGCGGCCTTGCGCTCATAGAAGCCGTCCAGCCCGACCGGTGTCGCACCGGTCGGCGGCCACTGCTCCAGGGAGCCGCCCGTCGCGGCGCCCTGGGCCGTGAGCACACCGTTGCCGTGGCGGCTCCACACCGTGGCGGCGCCCTCCGCGACTGCTCCGGAGTACACACCCACGGCACGCTGACCGCGTTCGTCCTCCTCGCCCACGACGACGCGCAGCCGCAGCGCTCCCCGCTCCGGGAGGACCAGCGGTGACTCGATGAGGAACTCCTCCAGACGTTCGGCGCCCACCTCCGCACCGGCGCGCAGGGCCAGTTCGACGAGTCCCGCGCCGGGGACGAGAGGGGTGCCCGACACGGCGTGGTCGGCGAGCCAGGTGTGCGTGGCGAGGGCTATCTGCCCGGTCGCCACCAGGCCGCCGGAGTCCGGGAGTTCGACGAAGGCACCGAGCAGCGGGTGCCCGGAGGTGCTGAGGCCGGCCGTGGCCAGTTCCGCCGCCGCGTTCTGCTTCCGCTTCAGCCAGTACGTCTGGTGCTGGAAGGCGTAAGTGGGCAGGGGGTGCGTGGCGGGTTCGGCCGTGGGGGGCTGGGGGTGGGTGGTGGTGTGCGTGCGGATCCGGGCGAGAGCAGTCAGGAACTGCTGGGCGGAGTCGTCGTCCCGGCGCAGTGACTCGGTGGCGAGGCCCGCGTCGGGGGCGTCGTCGAGGATTTCCTGGATGCTCGGGCCCAGCACCGGGTGGGCGCTGATCTCGATGAAGGTGGTGTGGTTCTGCTCCGCCAGCTTCTGGAGGGTGGCGTGGAAGTGGACGGTGTGGCGCAGGTTGCGGAACCAGTAGTCGCCGTCCAGGACCGTGGTGTCCTCGATGAGGCGCTGCTCCAGGGTGGAGTGGAAGGGGATGGTGGCCCGGCCGGGCTCGATTCCCTTCAGCTGCTCGTGGAGCTGGTCCTCGATCTTCGCGACGTGGCTGGTGTGGGAGGCGTAGTCGACGGGCAGGATGCGGGACTTGATGTCCAGCGTCCGGCAGTGCGCCTTCAGCTCCTCCAGCGCGCCGGGGTCCCCCGCGACGATCGTGCTCGACGGCCCGTTGACGGCCGCCACCTCGATGCGCGTGTCCCAGGGCCGGATCAGCTCACGGGCCTGGTCGTGCGGGCGGCTCACGGCCATCATGCCGCCGAGTCCGGCGAGGTGGGCGCCGATGGTCTGCGCCCGCAGGGTGACTACCCTGGCCGCGTCCTTCAGGGTCAGCGCCCCCGCGATGTGCGCGGCGGCGATCTCACCCTGCGAGTGCCCGACCACGGCCTGGGGCTCGATGCCATGGGCCTGCCACAGCCGGGCCAGACCCACCATCACAGCGAAGGAGGCGGGCTGGAGGACGTCGACACGGTCGAGGGAGGGAGCGCCCTCACGCTGGTGCAGGACGTCGACCAGGTCCCAGTCGGTGTGCGGGGCGATGGCGGCGGCGGTCTCGCGGACGCTGGCGGCGAAGACCGGGCTGGTCTCCATCAACCGGGCGCCCATACCGGCCCAGTGGGTGCCCTGGCCGGGGAAGACGAAGACCGTCCTGCCGCTGCTGACGGCCTGGCCCGTGATCACGTGCGGGTGGGGTGTGTGGGCGGCGAGCGCCGCCAGGGCGTCCTGGAGGTGCCCGGTGCCTGTGGTGATCACGGCGGCGCGGTGGGCGTGTGCGGTACGGCGGGTGAGGGTGGGCAGGATGTCGTGCGGGGTCAGCTCCGGGTGGCGGGCCAGATGGTCCGCGAGCTGCCGCGCCTGGGCGCGCAGCGCGGCTGGGGACTTCCCCGACAGCGGCAGCACAACCGGCGCCACGTCGGTGAACGCGGGTGTGCCCGGCGCGTCCGCCTCCTCCGTCGGCGCCGCTTCGGGCGCCTGCTCCACGATGAGGTGGGCGTTGGTGCCGCTGACGCCGAAGGAGGAGACGGCCGCCCGGCGCGGACGGTCGGCGTCGGGCCACGGCCGCGCCTCGGTCAGCAGCCGCAGGGAGGAAGCCTCCCAGTCGATCTTCGGGCTGGGCTCGTCCACGTGCAGAGTGCGCGGGAGTTCCCCGTTGCGCAGGGCCATGACCGACTTGATGACACCCGCGACACCGGCCGCGGCCTGGGTGTGGCCGATGTTGGACTTCAGCGACCCCAGCCACAGCGGCTGGTCCTTCTCCCGGCCCT
>NZ_JBVHPV010000041.1:0-7850 GCF_055567715.1 Streptomyces sp. NPDC026377 | reverse complement strand
TGGGCGAGTGCCCATACTTGCAATGGGGCTGAAGGAAAGGGGCAGTTGTGTCACCTCGCGGAGTGGCGATCCCGGACTTGCGGGAGCGGCTGTTCACCGCGGCCGAGCGGGTGGTGGCCCGCGACGGCGCCGCCGCTCTGACCAGCCGCGCGGTCACGGCGGAGGCGGACTGCGCCAAGGGCGTCCTGCACACGCACTTCGCCGGCCTCGACGAATTCGTCGCCGAGCTGGTCCTCGACCGGTTCGCGCGCAGCGCCCGCCAGGCCCAGGCGCTGGAGGCGAAAGCCGGGACGGCCACCGTTGCGGACAACCTGCAAGAAGTCGTCCTGGTCCTGCTTAAGGCCCTGCCTCCGGCCGTGGTGGGGCTGGCCATGACCCGCCCGGCGGCCGCCCTGCACACCCGGCAGGGCTTCCAGGACGGCGCCCCGGCGTTCGATGCCATCCAGCACGCCTTCACCGCCTATCTCCAGGCGGAGCAGCGCGGCGGCCGGCTGCCTGCCGACGCCGACACCGCCACGATCGCGCTCGCCCTCGTCGGCACCACTCACCACCTGCTGATGACACGCCCGCCGGCAGGGGGCGAGGACGCGAAGACGACCATCCGACGACTGCTCGCCGTCGTGCTCCGCGGCGCCCCCAACTGCCCATGACGTAACTCCCGGCGCAGCCCCAGGGCCCGGCGCGGCCCCCGCAGGACCCGCGCCGGGAGAGACCTTGAAGCGGCTCCGGCCGACCAGTGTCCTGCGCCGGTGTGGATTGCCCGGCGCGCAGTGGGCGCCGTGACGGTGAGGGGTGCCCGCGGGCGAGGAAGGGGCGCAGGCGGGTGACGGTGAAGCCTGCCGTGGCCCGGTAGCGACCGGCGATCCCTACGGAGCGGGGTGAGGCGGAAGACACCGAGGCGTCCCGCGGCGTACGGAGCGTCGTCGGCTGGGTTTATACCGAGGTTGCGAGATACCTGCCCGGTTGTGGGACCGGCACCGCCGGACTTGCTTGCACTGGCCGTGGACAGGGGTATGCGCAAGCGGTTGCCTCGTGCAGCTTCGACAACGACCGAGGCAGAGGAAGGGTTGGGCGGCTCGGTGCAGGCAGCCGTTGCCGACTCCCCGTGCCGGGGCGTGTGCCTCGTGCTCGGCGAACGAGCCGCGGACGTTGGCGGCCATGGCGTGGCGGACGGTGAACCCGTGTTGTCGTAGCTGGCGTTGCCGAGGCGAGTCCAGCGGGTTTCTCGGCGTTCTGGCAAGTGATGACCGCCTGGGCCATCCCCTTGGCGGGCTGGTAGGCGCCCTCGGACTTCTTGGCCTCGGCCCGCCAGCTTCTTGATCTCGGCCAGGAGCAGGTACGCGCGCAGCCCCGAAGGTTTCATTGCGCCCTTCACGTGGCGGTAGGTGTCCGCATCGTCAGTAGCCCGCCCCTTCCTGGCCAGCGAAGTGAGGGGCCTGGTGGCTTACCCGTTGAGAAATACCCTCGGGGGGTATAGCGTTCGAGCCGTCGAAGTCATACCCCCTGGGGGTATGAGGGGATTTTCTCTCTTTGGGAGCGGTCATGCAAGCCGTCAATCCGCGCCGCTGGTGGGCCCTCGGGGTGCTCGCCGCCCCACAGTTCATGGTGATCATGGACACGTCGATCATCGGCGTGGCGCTGCCCGAGATGCAGCGCGACCTGGGGTTCTCCCAGGGAGACCTGCAGTGGGTGTTCAACGCCTACGTCATCGCCTTCGGCGGACTGCTCCTGCTGGGCGGCCGCCTGTCCGACCTGCTGGGAGCCCGGAAGGTGTTCGTGGCCGGCTGGAGCGTCCTGATCGCCGGCTCCGTCGTGGCCGCGGCCGCCCAGAGCGCGTGGGTGGAGGTCGCAGGCCGCGCCGTGCAGGGAGTGGGCAGCGCGCTGATCGCACCGGCCTCGATGACCTTGCTCATGATGCTCTTCGGCCACAGCCCCAAGGAGCTCGGCAAGGCCCTGGCCCTGTACGGCGCGGCCGCCCCGGCCGGCGGCACGGCAGGAGTGTTCCTCGGCGGCGTCTTCACCCAATGGGCCAGCTGGCCTTGGGTGTTCATCATCTACATCCCGATCGGCATCGCCACCCTGCTCGCCACTGGCCTGCTGCCGGCCGTCACCGCCCGCCGTGGCGGCGGGGTGGACGTTCTGGGAGCGGCAGCCGTCACCGCCGGGCTCGCACTCACCGTCTTCACCGTGGTGCGCGCCCCCGAGACCGGCTGGGCGAGCGCGCAGACCGTCCTCCAGCCGTTCGCCGGGGCCGCCCTGCTGGCCGTGTTCGTCCTCATCCAGCGATCCGCGCGGTCGCCGCTGATGCCGCTCGGCATCTGGCGCACCCCGGGCCTCGGCGTCTCCAACCTGGCCATGGCCCTGCTGGGAGCGGCCTGGATCCCGATGTGGTACTTCCTCAACCTCTACCTCCAGCAGGTCCTGGGCTACGGCGCCTTCGCCTCCGGAGCGGCGCTACTGCCCATGACCGGCCTGCTGATGCTCGTCATGACCACCGCCAGCGCCCGCCTGCTCGGCCGCTTCGGCCCCAAGCCGCTCATCACCGCCGGCCTGCTGGTCCTGGCCGCGGGCCTGGTGTGGCTGTCAGCGGCCCGCCCGACCGGCTCCTTCCTCATCGACGTCCTGCCCGCCTCGCTGGTGGCAGCCCTGGGCATGGCGCTCGCCTACATCCCGACCCTGATGGCGGCAATGTCCGCCGCCCCGCCGGAACAGGCCGGCCTCGCCTCCGGCATCGTCAACACCACCTACCAAGTCGGCTCCGCCCTCGGCCTCGCCGCCCTGACCGCCCTCGCCACCTCCCAGGGCGCCGGAGCCGTCGGCGACCTGCCCGCCCTCACCGACGGATTCAGCGCAGCATTCCTCGCCGCCGCCGCCATCGCCGCCGCGGGCGCCCTCGCCTCCCTCGCCCTCATGCACGGCAAGCCGCAGAACCCGCCCGCCGAAAACGCCACCACCGAGGGCGCCGCGCAGCGCCAGCACGCCCCCAACTGACCGGGAGTGAAGTGAGAAGGCCCGCCGATACCCATCGGCGGGCCTTGTACACGGCGGCATGCAGCAGGCGGACATGCGGCACCAGTCGGGCCGGAACCGCCGACGTCGCGCTCTACACCACGGCGTCCGTCGACGCGGTGCGCTCCGAACACCCCGAGGCCGACTGGGAGCAGCGCACGGTGGAGAAGGGTCGGCGCCCATCGCTCGCCTCCCTGCGCCCGCACCCGCCTGAGCTTGCGGCCGCACGTCCAGCGCTACGTCGGTGCTCCGCGCCCGCCGCGTCCCAGCCGTCAGGAAGGCGGCCGGGACGCGGCGTTGCTCTCCTCGCGGGCGACCTGCCGGGCGAGGACGTCGCGGTCGGTGTACGGGTTGACGGCAGCGAGGGCCAAGCGCCGGAGTTCGGCCGGCTCCAGCGCCTCCAACCTCGATGTCAGAGGACAGCGGCGCAGAGCTCGCAGACGACCGCGAACGAGGTCGTCACCATGGCACCGCCATGGCCGGCGGCATCACCGCGTGCGTGGTCCGCCCGCGAGATCCCCCTCGTCATCGTCATACCCACGGGACAAACGAGCTGACCCTCACGGAGGCGGCTACGAAGCGGCTGCAGGGGTGGCACTGGAGCGGGAGTGCGCCCTCGTATAGTCGCGTTATCGGCTCGTATGGGGGGAGGCAGGATGAGCGGTCAGGGTCCGTCCGGGGGCGGGGACATCGAGGACACCTGGCGGCAGCCGTGGTGGATCGTGGTCGGTGCGGCCGTCACGTTCGCCATGGCCTGGGCCGTGGTGGACTTCTGGATCGATCCCGTGACGGTGGGGATCACAGACGACTGTGTGCGGGGACGGCACGGCGGTTGCATGACGGACACCTTCCACTGGACGTCGGCCGTCGCGTTCTTCTTGCTGGGGGTGCCGACCATGGTGGTGGTGATCATGGGCCTGGTCACCGACCGCTGGCCACCGGCGGTGGGCATGGCCCTGGGCGCCGTCGGCGGGGGCATCCTGACCCTTTCCCACGGAGAGTCAACGCCGCATGTGAGCTGCGCGGTGGCGCTGTTCGTCCTGGCGGCCACGGCCCTCGTCCTGACCGGGGGCCGCAAGCTCCGTTCGGCGTACCGCAGGTCGCGGGAGGACTGGCTCCGTCAGTGATATCTGCGGGCGGGGGCGCTGGTGCCGACGGGTGTCACTGCTTCCCGCCAAACATCTGGGCCAGACGGGGCAGCGGTGGCGGGGCGATGGCAGCCGGGTGGGGGGATCCGACCGTGGAAGCTGCTGAGCTCGGCCGTCAGCTCAGGGCTGGGCCGCAGTACCTCCCCCAGATCACAGTCCTCCTCGGCGACCAGGGCGGCTACCGCCCGCTGGAGCGGGAGGGGCAGAGCCGGCCGCTCCTGCCTTCCAGGCTGGGGCTGTCCTTTGCAGATGGCCAGCAGCAACGCGAGGTTCTGGGTGGCAAGGGGAGGAGAAGCGCAGATCAACCAGGCTCCCAGTGCCTCCTCCAGGTGGTCGGGCAGGCGCGGCAGGTCGGGCGGCCCGGGCTCGGGCGGCATGGTCTGCATCTGCTGCTTCCAGTGCTGGGCGGTTCGGACCTCGGCGCGTGCCAGGTACAGCAGATACAGACAGCGGGCAGCTGCCTGCGAGCCGGCGTCGCGCGCCCGGTTAAAAGCCGACGTCGAGGCACTGGTCGGAGCCCTACACCAGGCCACGATGGAGGACCTTCACCTTCGCCAGCAGCTCGCCGATCGCCATGCTGTGATCCGCGCACTGCCCACGCAGGCCCACCCGGTGGGTAGTCGGGCTGCCGCCGAAACGGAGCTGGCGGCAGCCCTCGTAGTGGCCGGGGCCGTGGACAAGCCGACGGTCTGTTCCTCGGAGGCACCGCGGGCGGGACGCCAGTCACAGCTGTGGTGCATCAGTCAGTCACTCCACCGCTCTGCGGCGGTGATGTCGGAGGCATGGGGGAGGGCATCGAGGCGGCGTGATCAGGTGCGCTCTGGCCCCCGGGGCCGGCATGGATGACGACGACGTCCCCGTCACCGGACAGGCCCCTCCCCGCAGTGCCGGTCCCCGCCCTCTACCAGGACGGAAAGACCACCGCGCGTGCCGCAGAGGACTACCTCGTCGCGAACCTCACCAACAGCCAGCACGCGGAGATCGCCCGCGTCTACGGCTACACCAGCCGAGCCCCCGCCCGGCACCCCGGTGTCGGCATCGACTGCGCTTTGGGAATCCGTTCGCGGGACGGTCACCGTGGCCGCTCCGCGAACGGGACCTCAAGCCCGGCGTCAGCGGGGAACCGTGCTCCCGCCAAGGGCCGGGGTGAGGGGCTAGTCAGCGTTGGCTGCTCGGATAAGGATGAAGCCACATGTCAATTGGAGAAGAGGGCGGAATGACCTCGTTGCGGTGCGAAGCCACTCGCTGGGCGGTTGAGTATGACGACGGTACCTATCCCGGGTTTGTCGAGGTGCGTCTGACCGACGCGCACGGCCGGCAGTGGATATTCTTCGATAAGCCGCCGATCTTCGATGACTGGGATGCCCTGACCCCCGAAGCGGCGTACCCCATCGCCGTCACGATGATCTGCGAGATCGTGAGCCACACCTCAGATCCGGTCGGCAACGAGATCATCACGATCTCTACGGGCGGACGGCCGGTAGCCACCGAAGGCGACCAGAGCGAGTTCGACGTCCGGCCCGACCAGCTTGTAGAACCCTGATGCGACAAGACAACAGGGACGCGTCGCGGCCATCGGTCATGCCACTCTCATGCCAGAACGAGCAGGCACTGACAGGGAACTGGGGTGCCGAACGCGAGAGCGGCTGCACGGCGCCCGCCAAAGCACCCAGTCCGGACCGGTGACCGCCCCACCTCACTCATCGTGCTGATGCCGGTCATCCCATGCCCGGAATCAGTCCAGTCGGGGCGTATGCCACACGGGCCAGCGGTGCAGAACCGTGCCCCCCCCACAGCCCGATGTCCGCACTCGCACAGGTTACCGGTCGCCCATCTCCCCGACCCGGCACACGATCGAGCCCAGCACGACACGATGGGCCTTGCCTCCCAAGGCGGGGACGAGGGCGTGGGCTTCGGCGCGCAGCATGCCGCGTCCACGGCGGCCTGCGTCTGAGGCGGCAGCTCCGTAGTGGCCTGCCTCTGAAGGGCAGCCCCAGCACCACGAACGTCACGATCGGGGTGTTCGCGCACGACGACGTCAAAGCGGCCGGCCGTCCCAGGACCCGCCCTTGATCGGACAGCTTGAGCCTCTCGCCGTGGTGGAGCCACTCCCCCGGCAGCGATTTCCGCGCCGATTCATCGACAGCGCAGTCCCGCAGGCTGCGGCTGTGGCCGCTCAGCTTCACAAGGCGCCGCCACACGGGGCGTGACGGTGACCAGGAGGCCTTGGGGGCGTTGGGCAGCACGTGTATACAGTTCTCCGATCATCGGGGCGGGGCCGACCATGACGGGGGCGCGCAGGGGATAGCGGCTGTGGTCATCAACGTGTCCCTGTCCGTGCTCCCGGGAGGCTGGGGCATCCCTTGCCCCCTGGGGTCCATAAGGCTTCGCCTGCCTTCATTCATAGACGTGCCAGAGCATCGGAGGATGACGCTCCATGCGACGGACCTCAGGTCCTGCTGCAGACGGCCCCGCCCCCACCACCCTCATGCACGCCCGAGCCACCGAACCGGTCAGGACCCCGGGTCGCGGAAGGACGGTGCCTGCGCTCACCGGCTGGCGGACGCTACGGGCTGCCCGCTGAGCACGGGCCGGCCTGCTGCGCCCCTCACGTCCAGCACAACCTCGCAAGCCCCGAGAGACACCTTGTAGTGATCACGGCGGGCCCGGTGCACGCTGCGCCGAGCCCGGCACAACTGCCCCGGCTGTGCCCGGCACTCCGGGCACGCCACACCGAACGCACCGTGCCGGTACAGACGCAGCGTCTCGTACAGCTGGTCGAGATAAGGGTCGGTGATCGTGCTGGCGGTGGGGGGCATCGGGTTCCTTCATCGGCCATGTAGCCGCTTCAGACGGGGGTCTTCCCGTCTTCGGCGGTGTCCTCGTTTCTGCGTATGCCCACCAGGCCCGGTCCTGGTCGCCCCCAGCCCGCTCTCGCGCTGGCGGCTGTCCCATGTGCGCGTTTCTCCGTTGATGCCGTGGCCGTCCCCACGATGAGGTCACGGCGCTCCCCCATCGCCCCGTGTGGCCCCGGCGTATCTGCCGCAAACTGTCCTGGGGGGTTCGTCGCACCGCGACCGAATCTCGTGATGGCGCCCGATCACCCCGTGGCACTCTGCGGCCGCAGCCACAGCCGGGCTAAGCGCGGGCAGAGCGGTGGGGTGGGGGGCGCCTCGTGACGTCCTTCGAAACGCATTGAGGCGAGACGTATCGTCTTGCTAGTCTTGGGGTGTGCGTTCCTACTTCTTTCTCTGAGTCCGGGCACGGCCGCCGCTGCCGTTTCTGCTGCCCGTAGACCCGTCGCATCCTCAGGAAGAGCCCATGCGCGAACGCGCCCACATCGCTGTGCCCGCTGCCGTGGCACAGCTGTCTGTCAAGAACGTCACCAAGTCCTAGTGCCGGGACCGGGAAGGTTCGCCGGGGCGCTGGGGCAGTGCTGGGACCGCGCGGCGTCGGTGCGTTTCGCGCGTGTTGTGCCCCCCTGGGGGGACACAACACCTCGTTGTCGCTTGGCCGGTGTTGTGTGGACCGTGTACATCGTCCCCCGAGGCGAAGGCGCAGTTCAAGGCGGTATGCGCTGGTGAGCAGCCAAGGAAATTGGACACCGAGAACGCGGACGGCAGCCACGTCGACCCGGACGTCGACATCGACGCGAACGGCAACGCCGTCGTCGTCTGGACCGAGGACGCCGAC
>NZ_JBVHPV010000040.1:0-8395 GCF_055567715.1 Streptomyces sp. NPDC026377 | reverse complement strand
CGGGGGGCCGGGGGGGGGGGGGGGGGGGGGGGCCCCCCCCCCCCCCCCCCCCCCCCCGGGGGGGGGGCCGCCCCCCCCCCCGCCACCAGCCACAGGCGGCCCGCAGACGAACACCTGGCCCCCGGAGGGCCCCGCCCGGCCGTGGGTGAGCACCCCGCCCTGGAGGGCACCTGGATGGGTGTCGGGACCCGGACGGACCTTGTTGGGTGGCTCCGGGGTGGGGGGTGGGTGACGCTGCGGGGGAGACACATCGTCCCCGGAGGTCACCGTGCCCAGTACGCTCCCGCTCCGCCGCATACTCGCGGCGGTCGTCCTCTCCACCGCCATCCTGGTGTCGACGACCGCCTGCGGAGGCGAAACCAAGAGCGCAGGCAACAGCCTGACCGCGGCGGAGGCCGGCCCCAGCGCCAGCGCCTCCCCGTCCAGCACCTTCGAGAAGCAGAAGCTCGCCAAGACGCGCTTCGTCGCCAACGCGGGGCTAGCGGCGGGCGCGGCCTACCAGTGGATCGTGAAGCCGTACAAGGCGGGCAAGTTCAAGAAGGGCACCAAGGGCCGGACGTTCGCCCTGGTGAAGGCGGGCCTCGCCGGGGCCTTCACGTACAACCGGCTGAAGGCGGCCGCGAACAACGCCAAGGGCGACCCCCTCCTCTCCAAGGCCGTCGCCCCCCTGACCTCCGGCATCGAGTCCCTCAAGGGCCTGGGCGGCAAGCTCCGCAAGGGCGATGCCACCGACGCGGACGTCGGGCTGTTCGAGAACGTCATCAACGGCGTGAAGGGCGCGGGCAAGAGCGCCGGCGCGGAGGTCAAGGACCAGGTGCCGTCCGCCTCCCAGCTCGGCGGCGGCTGACCCCGGGCCCGGCCCGGCCCCGCACGCCGTCAGCCGTTCAGCTCCGCCAGTACGCGCAGGGTCGTCGGGTCCGGTGCCGTGACCAGCAGGTCCGTCACCGGGCCCGTACGCCACGCCTCCAGCCGTTCCGCGATCCGCTCGCGCGGCCCGACCAGCGAGATCTCGTCCGCGAAGGCGTCCGGCACCGCCCTGACCGCCTCCTCGCGGCGGCCCTCGGCGAACAGCGCCTGGATCCGGCGGGCCTCGGCCTCGTACCCCATCCGCCCCATCAGGTCCGCGTGGAAGTTGCGGGCCGCGTGCCCCATCCCGCCGATGTAGAAGCCGAGCATCGCCTTCACCGGCAGCAGCCCCTCGGCCACGTCGTCGCAGACCCGCGCCCGGACCATGGGGGCGACGGTGAAGCCCCCGGGCGCCCCGTCGAGCGCGGCCCGGTAGGCGTCGAGGCGGGTCGGCGACCAGTACAGCGGCAGCCAGCCGTCCGCGATCCTGGTCGTCTGCGCGATGTTCTTGGGGCCCTCGGCGCCGAGCAGCACCGGCAGGTCCGCCCGCAGCGGATGCGTGATCGGCTTCAGCGGCCTGCCGAGGCCGGTGCCGTCCGCGCCCCGGTAGGGATGCGGGTGGAAGCGGCCGTCCAGCTCCACCGGCGCCCCGCGCCGCAGCACCTGGCGGATCACCTCCACGTACTCCCGCGTCGCCGTCAGCGGGCTGGCGGGGAACGGCCGCCCGTACCACCCCTCCACCACCTGCGGCCCCGAGAGCCCGAGGCCCAGCATCATCCGGCCGCCCGAGAGGTGGTCCAGGGTCAGCGCGTGCATGGCGGTCGCGGTGGGGGTGCGGGCCGCCATCTGCGCGACGGCCGTGCCCAGCGCGATCCGGGAGGTGTGCGCGGCGATCCAGGTCAGCGGGGTGAAGGCGTCCGAGCCCCACGCCTCGGCCGTCCACACCGAGGTGTACCCGAGCCGCTCCGCCTCCCGGGCCAGCTCCAGGTGCCCGGGGTCCGGGGCGCGGCCCCAGTAGCCGAGTGCGAGTCCCAGTCGCATACCACCGCCCCCTGCCCGTTTCTGACGGATCGTCAGGGGAGCGTACGGGAACGGCCCCCCGCCCCGGAAGGGGTGGGGGGCCGTTCCCGTGCCGTGGGACCGTGACCGGCCGGGGCCGGGCCGCCGGTCAGCCGCGCTGGATGCCCGTGGTGTCCTGAAGGACGCCGCGGCGGCCGTCCTGCGTCTGCGCGACCAGGGCCGCGCCGCGCTGCTCCACCGCGAGGTACCAGGTGCCGGGCGCGAGCTCGGCGATCGGCGTGGCCGAGCCGTCCTCCGGGTACAGCTGGCGGGCCACCGGGACGGCGAACCAGAACGGGGCGAAGTCCCCGGCCGGGGCACCGGCGGCGGGCTGCTGCTGGGCCGCGGCGGCGGGTGCCGGGGTCTGGCCGCCCTGGCTCTGGTCGGCACCCTGGGGCGCGAACGGCTGCGGCTGCTGGGCGCCCGGGTAGCCGTACCCGCCGGCGGGCTGGCCGCCGTAGGGCTGGGCGCCGTACGGGGCCACGGCCGGGCTCGGGTTGCCCATCAGAGGAGCCTTGAGCGCGGCGACCATCGGGCCGGCCACGGCGCCCGCGGCGAGCACCAGCGCGGCGATCAGGCCGAGGATCATGCCGGCGCCGGCCTTGTCCATGTCGATGATGGTCCAGAACGCGGTCCACGCCGAGAAGATCGTGAACGCGGTGCCGAACTGGCCCAGGTCGATGCCGGCGATCTTCTTCGGCTGCGGCAGCGAACGGGCCACCACGATGAGGACCGCTCCGATGATGCCGGCCAGGAACATGCTCATCAGCAGGCCCAGCGAGTCCCAGGCATTCGGCACGTCGAGCTTCGGGCAGAACGTACCGGAGCACGAATTGCCGACCGAGTAGAGATCGAGGAACGAGGCGATGAACAGCACCACCGCTGCTCCGATCACCACGCCGTCGCCTCGCGTGAGGGAGCGGATGTTCACGTAATAGTCCTTTTTGGGTCGTCTCGTCGGGGCGGTCATCGCTGCCGCCGGTGTACGTGCACACGGCGCGAAGCACGGGGGTGGTTCCCCACCCGGAGGAGAATCTATCGTCTGACCGGGTGGGAAGTCCCCTCGGTGCTCAGACCGTGACCGACCCGCAGCCGACCGCTCCCGTCGGCGCGTCCCGAGGACAGGCTCTCACTTCCCCAGGAAGTCGCCGATCCCGTCCGCGATCCCCTGGGCCGCCCGCTGACGCCAGTCCGCGTCTCCCAGCAGGGCCGCGTCCCCGGAATCCCGCATGTTCCCGCACTCGATGAACACCTTCGGCACGGTCGAGAGGTTGAGTCCGCCGAGGTCCTTGCGGACGTCCAACCCGGTGCCGTCGCCCACGTAGTTGGAGGGCGGCATGCCGGTGGCGTGCACGAACTTCCCCGCGATCCTCACACCCAGCTCACGCGAGGGGCCCACGATCGGGGCGGTATTCGCCTTCCCGGAGTTCACCAGCGCGGGCAGGATCACATGGAAGCCATGGTTCCCCTGCGCCGAGCCGTCCGCGTGCACCGAGACGACCGCGTCGGCCCTGGCCCGGTTGCCGATCGCCGCGCGCTCGTCCACGCACGGGCCGAAGGGCCGGTCGCCGTCCTGGGTGTAGGTGACGGTCGCGCCCTGCTTCTCCAGGAGCGCCCGCAGCCGGTGCGAGACGTCCAGGGTGAACGCGGCCTCGGTGTACCCGCCCCTGGTGTCGGTGCCGGTGGTGTCGCACTCCTTCTTGTTGGTCCCGATGTCGACCTGGCGGTTGATCTCGGTGGCGTGCCGGAAGTTGCCCGGGTTGTGCCCCGGGTCGATCACCACGACCCGCCCCGCGAGCGGTCCGGTGGGACGGACGGGCCGGGTGGAGGCCGAGGCCGGGGCCGAGGGGGACGGCGTGGCCGTCCCGGTCGCGGCCGGCGGCGCGGTGCCCCCGTTCCCCGAGGGCCGCGCGGCGGGCGCGCTGGGCAGCGGCAGCACCTTCGGCGGCTTGTCGTCGTGGCTGCCGGAACCGTCCATGGCCTGCCACACCAGCCAGCCGGCCAGGACGGTCGGGACCAGCGCGGCGGTCACGATGACGAGGTTGCCGCGCAGCCGGCGCCGGGACGGGGTGGGGGACTCGCTGTCGTACGACACGCAGTGATGCTAGGGCCTGTCCGGCCGATCCGGTGGCTCCGGCCCGGGGTGTCGGTGCCGTCACACCCCCATGCCGTCACACCCCGGGGCCGGTACGGCGCAGGACGCGCAGCGAGTCGGTGGCCGAGACCTCGGTGAACGCCCCGGAGGCCAGGGCCCGCAGGTAGACGCGGTAGGGGGCCTGGCCGGTGAACTCGTCCACCGGGTCCGGGAAGACGTCGTGGATCACCAGGAGGCCGCCCTCGGCGAGGTGCGGGGCCCAGCCCTCGTAGTCCCCGTTGGCGTGCTCGTCGGTGTGGCCGCCGTCGATGAAGACGAGCCCCACCCTGCCGCCCCAGGCCCGCGCCGCCTGCGGCGAGCGCCCCACGACCGCGATCACGTGCTCCTCCAGGCCCGCCCGGTGCAGGGTGCGGCGGAAGGTGGGCAGCGTGTCCATCAGGCCGATCTCCGGGTCGACCACCGACGGGTCGTGGTACTCCCAGCCCGGCTGCTGCTCCTCGCTGCCCCGGTGGTGGTCGACGGTGACGGCGACGGTCCCGGCGGCGCGGGCGGCGTCCGCGAGCAGCAGGGTGGAGCGGCCGCAGTAGGTGCCGACCTCCAGGAGCGGCAGGCCGAGCGCGCCCGCCTCGACGGCCGCCTCGTACAGGGCGAGCCCCTCGCGTACGGGCATGAACCCCTTGGCGGCCTCGAAGGCGGCGAGGATCTCCGGCTTGGGTGTCGCCATGGCAGGGCTCCTGGGGGTCGGGCGCGGGCTTCGTGCGGGACACGGCGGCCCGTAAGGGCGGCGCCGGGCGCCACATCCTAATCCCCGGCCGATCCCGCCCCCCATCTGACCTTCCGTCAGAATGGAACGTGTTCTAGTCTGGCGCCGTTCCAGCGGCGGCCACGGCGGGGGAGTGCGGATGGGCATCGGGATCACCCGGGAGCAGCGCGAGCTCGCCGAGGCGGTACGGGGCGGCCTGGCGCGGGCGGTGCCGCCCGAGGAGGTGCGCAAGCTGCTCGACGCGGACGGCGCCCCCGCCTCCCGGCCGCCGTACTGGGACGCGCTGGCCGCGCAGGGCCTGCTCGGCGTCCATCTCGGCGAGCGGTACGGCGGCGGGGGCCTGGTGGAGCTCGCCGTGGTGCTGGAGGAGGCGGGCCGGGCCGCGCTGCCGGGCCCGTACCTGCCCAGTGTGCTCGCAGCGGCGGTGCTGGAGCGGGCCGGGCACGCGCGGGCGGTGGAGGCGATCGCGACCGGGGCGCGGACGGCGGCCGTGGCGCTCGGCCCCGGCGGCCTCACCGCCGTACCGGGCCCGCGCGGCTGGACGCTCGACGGGACCGCGCCGCCCGTACTCGCCGGAGCCCAGGCCGAGCTGCTCGTGCTGGCCGCCCGGGCGGGCGAGGAGGTGGTGTGGCTGGTCGTGGACGCGGCGGACCTGGAGATACGGGCGCACCGCGGCGCCGACCCCACCCGCCCCACCGCCGAGGTCACCGCCCGCGCCCTCGCCGTCCCGCGCGAGCGGGCGCTCGCCGTGGACCCCGCGCTCGTGCACGATCTGGCGGCCGTCCTCTTCGCCGCCGAGGCCTGCGGCACCGCCGCCCGGGCGCTTCGGACGGCGGTCGCCCACGCCAGGACGCGCGAGCAGTTCGGACGGCCCATCGGCCGCTTCCAGGCGGTCAAGCACCTGTGCGCCGACATGCTCGTCCGGACCGAACAGGCGCGGGCGCTGGTGTGGGACGCGGCGCGGGCGGCGGGGCCGGAGCGGGCCGAGGTGCGCGGTCTGGTGGCCTCCCTGGCGGCGGCCACGGCCCTGGACGCGGCGCTCACCTGCGCCCAGGACTGCGTCCAGATCCTCGGCGGCGCCGGCTTCACCTGGGAGCACGACGCCCACCTCCATCTGCGCCGCGCCCTGGTGGCCCGCCAGCTCCTCGGCCCCGGCGACGCCCACCGCCTGCGGGCCGTCCGGCTCGCCGGGGCCGGGGCGCGCCGCGAGCTGCGGCTCGAACTCCCCGAGGAGGCCGAGGAGTTCCGGGCCACGGCGCGCGAGGCGGCGCGGTCCGTACGCGGCCTCGACCCGGCGTCCGCCCGGCGCGCCCTCGCCCCCACCGGCTACGCCGCGCCACACCTGCCGCCGCCGTACGGGCTGGGCGCCGGGCCCGTCCAGCAGCTCGTCGTCCAGGAGGAGCTGCGCGCCGCCGGGGTGCAGGTCGCCGGGCTCGGGATCGGCACCTGGGTGGTGCCCTCGCTCCTCGCGTACGGGACGAAGGAGCAGCAGGAGCGCTATCTGCTGCCGACCCTGCGCGGGGACCTGCTGTGGTGCCAGCTGTTCTCGGAGCCCGAGGCGGGCTCGGACCTCGCGAGCCTGCGGACCCGGGCCGAACGCACCGAGGACGGCTGGCGGATCACCGGCCAGAAGGTGTGGACGAGCGCGGCCCAGTGGGCGGACCACGGAATCCTGCTGGCCCGCACCGACCCGCGGGCCCCCAAGCACGAGGGCCTGACGTACTTCCTGGTCGACATGAAACACACCCCCGGCATCGACGTCCGCCCCCTGCGGGAGATCACCGGGGACGCGCTTTTCAACGAGGTGTACTTCGACGGGGCGCTCCTGCCGCCGGACGCGGTTGTCGGCGAACCGGGCGGCGGCTGGCGGGTCGCCCGCAACACCCTGGGCAACGAACGCGTCCACATGGCCGACCAGCTGACCTTCGACACCGGCCTGGAGGCGCTGCTCGACCGCGCGGACGGGCTCGACGGCTCCTGCCGCGCCCGGATCGGATCGCTGGCCGCCGAGGCGCACGCGCTGGCCTGCGTCGGGCTGCGCACCACCCTGCTCCAGGTGTCCGGCCTGGAACCGGGCGCCGGGGCGAGTGTGCGCAAGCTCGTCCAGACCGTCCACCAGCAGAAGGTGGCCGGCCTCGCCCTGGAGCTGCTCGGCCCGGCGGGGGCGACGGCCGAGGGACCGGCCCAGCGGGCCGTCCACGGCTATCTGATGTCCCGTTGTCTGACCATCGCGGGCGGCACCACGCAGGTCCAGCTCAATGTCGTGGCCGAGCGGATCCTCGGCCTGCCGCGAGACTGAACGAGCCGAAGGAGCGGGTACGTGAAGAGCTTGGTGGCCGGGGTCGGGACGACGGACTTCGTGAAGCCCGAGTCGCGGGAGTGGCAGTACTGGGACATGGCACGCGAGGCCGGGACGGCCGCGCTCGCGGACGCCGGGATCGGGTACGGGCAGGTGGAGCAGGTCCTGGCGGGCTACTGCTTCCAGCCGTCGACGGCGGGCCAGCGGGCGGCGTACGAACTGGGGCTCACCGGCGTCCCCGTCCACAACGTCAACAACAATTGCGCGACCGGGTCCAGCGCGCTGGTGCTGGCGCGGCAGCTGGTTCAGGGCGGGGCGAGCCAGTGCGTGCTGGTGCTCGGCTTCGAGAAGATGAGGCGCGGCGCGCTGGGCGGCGGGGCGGACGGCGGGGACTTCGCCACGTCCCCGGTCGCCCGCCACTACGGCGTGATGGCCGCCGCCCACGGCTTCGCGACGACCCCGCCGACGGCGCAGATCTTCGGCAACGCGGCGCGCGAGCACATGGAGCTCTACGGGACGACCGAGGCGCAGCTGGCGGCGGTCGGCGCCAAGAACCACCGGCACTCGGTGCACAACCCGCGCGCGCAGTTCCAGGTGGAGTACTCGGTGGCGCAGGTGCTCGCCTCGCCGCCGGTCCACCGGCCGCTGACGAGGCTCCAGTGCTCGCCCACCTCGGACGGCGCGGCGGCGGCCGTCGTCGTCTCCGAGCGGTTCGCGGCGGAACACGGCTTGGAGGAACGGGCGGTGGAGATCGTGGCGCAGGCGATGGCGACGGACACGGAGGAGTCCTTCGCCTCGGGCCGGTGCATCGACGTGGTCGGGGTGGGGATGTCGCGGGCGGCGGCGTCGGCGGTGTACGAGCGCGCCGGGCTCGGCATCGAGGACGTCGACGTCGTCGAGCTGCACGACTGCTTCTCCGTCAACGAGCTGCTGACCTACGAGGCGCTGGGGATGTGCGGGGAGGGGGAGTCCGGGAAGCTGGTGGAGTCCGGGGCGACGACGTACGGCGGCCGGTGGGTGGTGAACCCGTCGGGCGGCCTGATCTCCAAGGGGCATCCGCTGGGCGCGACGGGGCTGGCGCAGGTGGGGGAGCTGGTGACACAGCTGCGGGGCGAGGCGGGGGCGCGCCAGGTCGAGGGCGCGGGCGTGGGACTGGCGCACAACGTGGGCCTGGGCGGGGCGGCGGTGGTGACCCTCCTGCGGAGGTAGGGCCAGAGGGCTTTTCGGCTGCGGACCGTGGTGGCGCACCGTACGCGGCGGGAGGCGACCGAGGTCGCGCCGGGGCCGTTCCAGCTGGACGTGGTCTTCCAGGCGCCCGCGGGTCAGAAGCTGG
>NZ_JBVHPV010000039.1:0-10028 GCF_055567715.1 Streptomyces sp. NPDC026377 | reverse complement strand
GAGACGACCCCGCGTCCGATCCCCTCCTCCGTCCGCGCGCCCTCCGCCCACCCCTTCCCATTTCTGTTCTAGGGGGCGAGGCAAGTGGTCGTAGAAGGTCGACCTCGCGTGGATCCTGACGGTGTCGCAGCAGATTCCGGGGGATCCCCAGGTCCTTGACTACGGCGTGCCGGTCGCCGCCGAGGCCCGACACCGTGCCAGATCCTGGGGCAGGAGGTTTACCCCGAGCCGCACCACAAGGCCGCGGCGCTGTTGTGCGAGCTGGCCCGGCAGCCGAGTCTGGAGGTCCGCAACCTGCTGTTCGCGGCCACGGTGACCGCCGCTTACCCCCGGCCGCGTGCGGGCTGCCAGTCAGCCCCGGCCTCGACACCGTGCTCCCGCTGGCCCGTGCTGCCCGCGACGGACCCCCCAGCACGCGAAGTCGCCGCCCAGATCAAGACCTGGGCCAGTTAGCCCGCTGGTCAGGCTCTGGCGACCGGTTGCAACTTTGGGGCGCCGATTCGCGCCGACTTCTCCCCACTCACCTCAACACGCTGTCAGGATGTTGTTCAGGGCCGAGGTGTGTGCCGATCCAGGGGAGCGTGATGGTCGGATCCGCAGGAGTACGTCGGGCCACTCGCTGGCAGGATTCGGTGCGGCTGCTGTTGCTGATCGACGCCGCTGCCAAGTCGGCGGCCGGAGGTGAGTCGGTGCCGCCATCGACCGTCGGGGTGGTCCACACCCAGGTGCGGCTGCAGAAGCTCGACTTCTGGGTCCGCAATCCGGACTACCTGGCCTACGAGCTGATGAACGAGTACGAGGCCGCTCCGGATGTTCCTCGGCTGCTGGAGCTTGCCGCGGAGATTCTGGAGTCGGAGGAACCGGATCTGCGGCGCTTCCCAATGCTGCGTTACAAGTACGGCGCCTTCGAGGAGCTTGATGACGCTCTGGCCCCGCTGGTGGAACGGGGGCTGCTGCGCAAGACGCAAGTCCTCGGGCGTGAGCGCGTGGTGGAGCACATCTACTTCCTACTGGAGGGGGGCCGGCAGGTGGCACAGTCGATGGTCACCGAGGCGCCCGCGCTGGCCTGGTACGTCGAGCGCACCCGCCTGGTCGTGGACCTGGTCGACGGTCTCGGCGGCACGCAGCTGAAGGACCGGCAGTACCTGCTGCAGGATTACGCTGACACCCCTTGGCGCCAGCACATCGGCCCCATCACCGACCAGGCCCGCGAGCGGCTGCGCGAACTTCAAGCGGCGCTTGACCCGGGAGCCACGGGAGCCACTGACCAGGAGGCTTCATGACTGCGCCCGGCCCGGCCCGCTCCAACTCGGCCGACCTGACTGTCGCCCCGAGCGCCAGCGAAATCCTGGGGGAGGTTGCGGAGAAGCTCGGGCTGACACCGGTGCAGGTTGAGCGGACGCTGGCCGAGGCGAACATCACCCTGAAGAGCCCGACTGCCGCCGACCGGCGGCTGCGCATCGTCCGGCTGCGCGCCAGCGGCACGAAACACTCGGGCGACGACTTCACCGTGGAGCAGCCCTTCACTCCGGGCGTGTGGGCGATCGTCCACCCGGACAATAGCGCCGGGAAGACCAGTCTGCTGGAGTTCCTCGTCTTCCCGTTGCGCGGCGGGCCGCGCGATCTGCCGCCCGATGTCCGCTCGTGGCTGCGTCATTTGAGCGTAGACATCGCTGTGGCCGGCCGGGCGATCCGCATCGTCTTGGACGTCGACGGCCAGCCGCACCCTCAGTTGCGGGGCCGGATCCTTGCCGGGGAGTCCGTCGACCAGCTGCTTGCCGCGGACGACGACGCGCTTCGTCTACTGGCGACCGCGTCCGGCAATGACGAGGTCAGCCGGTGTATCGGCGAGTTTTTCCTGGACGCGCTGCGTATGGAGCACACCAACCTGTGGCAGGTGACCGGCGGCGCCGACGGCGAGGGGGCCCCGCAGGTCCACGGGTGGGCGTCGTACTTCGGGGCCTGCTATCTCAATCCCGGTGGGGACGGGATCCTGCTCGGCGATGTCGCCGGTAGCCTGCCCGGGCGGCTCATGGAGCTGTTCGTCGACATCCCGTACAGCACGGCCCTCACCCAGCTGTCCGTCGCCGGGAAGCGGGAGAAGAAGACGATCACCCAGGGGCAGCGCCGGGCGGAAGGGGACGCGGAAGCCCGCCGGACCGAGCGTGAGGCGTGGCAGGCCGGACCTCGCCGACGTGACTGGGCAGATCGAGGCGTGGCGCCGGACGGCTGCCCAAGACATCTCTCCGCTCCTGCGGGCCGCCGACCAGGCTGCGATGGAGCTGCGCGGCATGCGGGCGCTGTTGGAGGATGCCGAGCAGACGCTCACGGAGGTGTCCGCCGCCCGGATGCGCGCGGAGCAGGGGCTACTGGATGCCCGGGAGACGTGGCAGGCCCGGAGGGTCCTGGGACGGCTGGACCCGGTGTGCTGTCCGCGGTGTGAGGAGCCGCTGGGCAGTGTGCGGCGCAGTGAGGAGCGCGAGCAGGCGAACTGTGCGGTGTGCACGCGGCCGCTGCCCGAGGTCGTCCCGGAGACCGCCGAAGCGTTGCTGGCGGGGCTGGAGCAGAGCCTGGAGCAAGCCCAGGATGCCGAGAGGGAGGCAACCGACCGGCGGCTGAGGGCTGTGGAGGCGGTGCAGAGTGCTCTGGCCGACCATCGCGAGGCGGCAGCTGGCCTGGAACAGGGGCTTGCCACCTCGCAGGCCCACGACCGGCTGCGTGACCTGGAGATCCGGGCGGCCGAGCTCCGCGGACGGCTCGAGGCGACCGGATCGACGCCTCCGGCTCCGCCGGTCCCAGTGTCCGCCCAGGTCTTGGCCGCCACCGAGGAAGCCGTCCGCGCGGCCGTCGACGCTGCGGCGAAGCAGCTGTTCCCGGCGTTGAACGAAGCGATCGTCGAGCTCGCCACACGGTTCGGCGTGCAGAACCTCGACAGCGTCAAACTCGACCGCGCCGGCAAGGTCAACGCCGTAAAGGCTGGGGTGAAGACCCCGTTCAAGAGGCTCAGCCGCGGCGACCGGCTCCGCATGCGGATCGCGACCGTCATCGCGCTGCTGCGGGTGAGTGCTGACCGTGGCGTGGCCACGCACCCCGGCCTCCTTCTGATCGATTCGGTCGCCGCCGAAGAAGTCACCGAGGTGCCCGCCCGCACCCTGATCGCCGAGCTGCAGGCCATCGCCGCAGAACTTCCCGAGCTGCAGGTCGTTCTCACCACGGCGCAGCCCGAGCTCGTCGACGCCCTGCCGAAGGACCACCTCATCACCAGCAGTAGTGAACACCTGTTCTAAGCTGCTCGTTCGCGAACCGGCCGGCGACAAGGAGAGGACCGTGGCCCCAAGCGTGGACCAGATGCTCCAGGCCTGGGCCAGCCACGCAACCGACGACGAGCTGGACACCGGGCCCTCGATCGCGGACCTCGGCGGTGCCGAGGCGGTGATCGCGGAGGCCGACCAGCTCGCTGCCGGCCCACTCCTGCCCTATCTGCTCACGGCACTCGGCCGCGACCTCGATGCCCTGGACGGTGACCAGGCCCGGCGGTTGCTCGACGCCGTGGCCCAGGGGTTGCGGAACCCCCAGGCCGCCTGGGTCCTGGCTGACGCGATCGACGTGGTGTGCGCCCATCTGGCGCTCGCCACCCGCCTCGGCACCCGCACCATCCGGGACCTTGCCGCACACGTGGAGGCCGCGCTCGCTGGCGACGCCGATGCCGCCCTCGCCCAGCCGGCCGTCGCCGGACTACTGCGCCTGGCCGTCGCGCAGACGGCCACCCCGCACCGCCTCATGGCGTTGCTCGCCGAGATCACCGGGGACGAGCCGTCCGAGGCCCTCGAGCGCCTGCCGATCCTGGTCGGCGTCGCCCACGACCACTTCGGCGACGACGCTCTACTCGATGTCCTGAGCGCGCTGGAGAATCAGACCGCTCTCCCTGCGGGTACTCGGGCCGACGCCACCTTCGAACTGGCCGTCGCGGACATGCGCAGCGCGCTGGAGGCATCCGACCGCTCAGCCGTCGAAGACCATCTGCGCCGGGCCCTTATGCGGTTCAAGGACCTGGACCGCACCCACGAGGCCCGACTCGACGCCCGCGCCCACGCCGCCGCCGTCGACGCGGTCCTCGCCTTCGGTGAAATCGGCAAGCAGCCCGCGACAGCCGCACCCGCCGAGCAGCGCTTGGCCGAGGCCGCCGCCCAACTGGATGCCACGACCACTCTGTTGACCGAGTGGACCCGCGGTATGCACCGGCTGGACTGGCTCAGCGCCCGCGGACTTGCGCAGAGTGCCTGGTCCCGGCTCGTCACCTCTCTCCAGACCGCCCGCACCCACCTGGACCAACCCAGCTGGTACAACCCGGCTGGCACCCTCGGCGACCTACTGGACGTCTACGTCGCCAGCCGCAGCATCCACACCGCCCGGGCCGACGGATCCGGCGGCCTGACGGCACTGGTGAGCCCACCGGTGGAGGCCGCGTTCGTACGCAGCGACGGCCTGCTGCACCACCTCGAACAGGCCCTCACTACCGACCCGCAGTTCACCGGCTCCCCCGACGCACGGGCGCTGTACGAGGCCGTCCAGGCCCGGCGGCGGGCACCGTCATCGACTGGGCAGGTGATGCCGGGAAAAGCCGTGGAGGGCCGCCCCACGCTCGCCGGGCTCTTCCAAGCTGACGCCTCGGGGCTGCGTGACAACCTCGACCCGTTTCTCCTGGATCGGATCGAGCAGCTCTTGCAGCAGCAGTCCAAGGGCTACACCCCCACCGGCAACGCCCGCTTCGACGCCCACCTGGAATCCCTGCTTGAGGAGCTGGCAACCAGCCCCGCCTGGACGCAGCGCGACAGCTCCTACTTCACCACCCTGCTGGAGCAGTTCCTGCGGTTCCTCTACGACCGCTTCGACGCCCAGGCCGACTACTACGGTGCCCGCACCGCCTACCTCGGCCCCTGCCCCGACAAGAAGCCCGACGGCAGCTCCGACCACTGGGACGAGAAGCACGTCCAGGACGACCTCCACCAGCACCTCGCCGGCACACTCACCCCCGGCACCGTGCAGCGCGAACTCATCGACGTCGCCAGCGGACGCACCGACGTCACCTACACCCCCGAACCCGGCAGCCGCTTCGTCGCCGAGGTCAAACGCCGCGATACCAGATGGACACGCGAACGCATCGAGAAGAGCTACCTCGCGCAGGCTGCCAACTACACCGCCACCGGCCCTCCCTTCGGCCTGCTCCTGGTCGGGGACGACAGCGGCCACACCAGCGGCTACCGGAGCATCGAAGACAGCGTCTGGATCATCCACCGCGCGCGCAGCGCCACCGAGGTACCCCGGCTCATCGTGGTCGGAATCCTGCCGATCGGGCGCCCGACCCCATCCGCACTACGTATGCCCCGCGCCACCACCTGATCCCTTATACGTGCTGAACCAGGTCTGCGCCGACTGCGCGGGGCGGCTGCCCGCAAGCCATGATGCTTTTATCCGGGCCCTCCCGGCACAGCAACCCCACGACCCCCTTCCACCTCACAAGTCACTCGCGATAGACCAGGTCGAGAGGCTATAGGCCGGCTCCGCAGATCGCGCACGACGTGACGCGCCGTTCGGATGCCGGTCCGTAGGGCAAGGTGTCGCCAGGCTGTCCGGAAGATTGCGACCAGGACGAACATCGCCTGGATCCGGCCGCTACGGCGTTCGTAGCTGCGATCAGACACCAGCCGTGTCAGCATCACGTTGCCCGGGGGTGACCGGCCAGCCACCGCTTCACTTCGTGCCAGGCGGCCCGCTCGTGCGCCTTGGTACCGCACCACCAAGTGAAAGGCGAGTCTTGGGACGTCAACTCTTCCCGCCACCAGCCGAGGCTGTCAGCCAGGTGACGGCGGGCTACAGGGCCTGTCTCCGCCTCCCCGATGGTGCAGCGGAAGTGCGGGGTGAGATCGGCGTGCAGGCGCTGCTGCTCGATCGGGGAGAGGGTCTGCGCGCGGCCCCGTTGGCGTTGCGTGCCGCCTTCCAGGATCCGATGGCGGCGACGGCAGCGACGATCGCAGCGCCCAGCGCCAGGGCGGCGATCGTGTCGGTGGTGGTCATGGGGCTGGACGCTATCGCCGCGCTCGCGTCCTCGTGGCTTGGACGGCCAAGGTGGTGAGCGCTGCCGGCTACTCGGTGGTGCGCTCGGGGTCCGGCAGCTGCGGCGGGAAGTGCCGCTCCAGGATCTCCGTCCACCGGTGCAGGACGACGAAGCCTGTGGTGTCGGCCTGCGCCTGGACCAGTTCGGTCAGCGCGTCGATGAACGGCTGGGCAGGCGTGTCCGGCGGCATCGCGTCGGCGGCCAGCTTCAGGCGTTCATGAGCGGCCGGGAAGACGCCCTTGGCCCACGCGTCCTGTTCCTTGACGCGCCGGGAGCTGGCCTCGAAGCCGATCTGCATGATGGTCCACTGCGGGCAGTCGGGCGTGTGCCACATGTGGATCGGCAGGCCCACCCCGACACAGGCGTTATCCGGGCTCGGTCCCGCCTTGCAGTCCGGGCACAGTTCGCCTTCCGTCTTTGCGAAGCCCTCCATCGGCTTGCTCCCCTCGACTGGAAAGCCACGAGCCTGCCACGGGAGATCACCCGCTGAACAGAGCTTTGCCTCAGCGCGCCCCGGCCGGGGTGGGCAAGCCGCCATCCGAGGGTGGCTTGCCCAGGGTCCCCTTGGGCTTGCCCGCGGCTACCGGCGGCGGAACAGGCCGCGGTTCTTCTTCGCCTCCGCTTCGGCCGCCTCCCGCACCGCGGCTTCCTCCGCCTCGCGCTGCGCGACGCGTTCGGCTTCGATCCGGGCCCAGTGCTCCGTCGCGCACGGTCCGCACAGTCCGTCCGTCTCGCTGCGCCAGGAGTACTGCTGGATCATCTGCCAGCGCTCATCGGTGAACTTGGTGCCGCACTGCGTGCACACCGGGCGCTTCGCCTCACGCTCGGCGGCTTTGCAGTTCCGCCTGGCGCCTGCGGAACTGCTCCTCCTCCACCGTGTACAGCCGCTCGCCGTCCGGGTTGTCCAGCGCCTCGTTCAGCGTCTGCCACTCCTCACGCCCGAGCCGCCGCCACACCCTGCCCGCCGCCCCGGCCGGGTCGGCGGTGATCCTCTCCAACTCGGTGACGACCACGGGCACCGCCTGGTGGTAGTCGACGGACGTGAACCCGGCCCACGGGTACCGGGTGCCGGCGAAGTAGCGGCGTGCGGCATGCTCCAGGCGCCGCATCCGGCTCGCCCGCTGCGCGACGGTCTTCCCCGTGAACACGAACGCCACCGGCACGTACCCCTCGCGGCCCGTCGCCGGGTAGATCCGCGACTACAGCCGGAAGTCGTGCACGGCCGTACCCTGCCCGCGGGCTGCCCGCTCGCGTTCCTTGTCGGCCTTCGGTGCCAGGAGCTCGAACCAGTCGCTGTAGCGGCGCAGCTTCGCCGTCAGGTCGTCGACGGGCTCGTTGACGCGGTCGACCTCCAGGAGCACCGCGGGCACCCCGGCGTCCGGGGCGCGCATCGTCAGGTCGGCGTACTGGGTATAGCCGTAGGGCAGCTTGCGGGCGATCTCGGTCTAATAGGACAGCCGGGTGCCGTACCCGGCCCCGGTGAGCACGGCGGCGGTCATCGTCACGGCGGCGGCGTGTTCGTCGTAGCCGTCCGCTTTCACCGGCTTACCTTTCAGGATGCCTCTGACTGTGATTCCCAGTAAGGGAAATCCAACCCGGGGCATCCTTGCTTACCATTCGCTACTTAACATTCTTCCCATTCTCGCGCCGGAACTGAGCCTTCGTGAAGGTCTCCGAATCGATCGGACGGTTCGGGTCCGACAAAGACGGGGCGGCTGCGTAGATAATCCCCGCCCTGCTGGCCACGAATGAGAAGGCCGATCTCCTCGAAGTACGGCTCGCAACGCTGGTTCAGGCGGAATGGGCCGGCCGAGCCGATTCCCATCCAGTCTATAACCTCTGACGGTAGGCGGTGGGTCAGTTGAAATCCCTCGAAAACGACATGGGGGCCCATGAAGGGACTGATCGCCACGCCCGCCAACGTACCGTCTATTCCGTAATAAACGGTAACTCCGGCGTCGTAAAAAGAAGCAAACTCGCCCGGAATCGGGTATCCACTGTCCGTTGGATCTCCCACGGACAACGCAGAAATTACCTGATCATGCCTCATCCCAAATCGGAGCGGGCCCACACTTGCGTACGGCGAAAACTCCCATCTCACGCGGTCGGCCACTGCTTTTACTTCCGGATCGAACAGCATCTCGGAACACTCCTTCCAAAATGAAGTCGCCTTTATTGGCAGCAATATCATACTTCGATTTGCTCACTCAATGTTCCATGCGACTGTCACCGGGTCATCCTTGGGGCGGCCTAAAAGCAGATGGAGTAAATTATTTTATGCCGCCACGGGCAGAAGCGCTCGAGCGAAAGCCTGAAAAAGATCACACGGGCTTGACTCACCTCGCCGAAATGCCCGGAAATCTGTAAGCGGAGACGCACACATGGCTGAGAGCATCGCGGAGCTGCCGAGTGCCAGCATCTGCTACGAGACCATCGGAAGCCCCGACAACCGCCCTCTCCTCCTCGTGTTCGGACTGCACGGGCAGCTCATCTGGTGGGATGACGAGCTGTGCCGGCTGCTGGCCACTCAGGGCTACTTCGTCGTGGGCTTCGACAACCGCGACAGCGGCCGATCGTCAAGGACTCCATCACGCCCCCATCCCATACGAGCGGCAGTGAGGCTCAGCCCACCCGCCTACACTCTGGCGGATATGGCCCGTGACGCGATCAACCTCCTCGATCACATCGGCGTCTCGCAGGCCCACGTCGTAGGGGCTTCCATGGGAGGAATGATCGCGCAGCTCATGGCCATCGAGCATCCTCAACGACTGCTGTCGCTCACGCTCCTCATGACCACCCCAGGGCATCTGCGCATCGGCTGTCGTACGGACTTCTCACTGCTCGCCTGGATGCTCCGCGGGCATCCCGAGGACCGTGAGGGCTACGTCAGGGACAGCATGGCCATGATCAGGAAGATCGGGGGTCAACATCTATCGCTCGACGAAGAGGGCGTGCGCCGGATGCTATACCGCAGTTATGCGCGCGGTGTCAGCAAGAGCGGCACCCGCCATCAGCTCGCCGCCATACTGACGGCCCCCGATCGCCTGCGGGCATTACGGAAGATCGACCTCCCGGTTCACGTGATCCACGGGTCCTGCGACCCCATCATCCCCATGGGCAACGCGGTGCGCACCGCGAAGGCCGTCAAGGGAGCTCGTCTCAGCGTCGTGCCCGGGATGGGGCACTACCTACCGCCCGAGGCATGGCCGCACCTCATCCACGGGCTCAACGATTTGGCCTGACCAAATCTCACGATGGCGGCATGGCGCAGGATGACAAAGTGAACCGTTCCGACTTTCTTGCCGGTGTTGCGCTGGCCGGTGATCAGTCGGCTCGTGGTTCTGTGGCAGCGCAATGTGCTGCCTCGTACTCGGCAGGGCCATACTTGAGTGCAGGCGCCGGTTACCCGTGTACTCGCCGTCGGACGGGCACCGGTTGAGCACGGCTTCGCCCGCCACAACAACTGGCGGATCCTCACCAAGCTCCGCACCGATCCCGCCCGCGCCACCCGCCTCCTGCGCGCCCTGCTCGTCGTGACGAACCTCGAAATCAACCGCTGGCGGATGATCTCCTCCGTGGGTTCCCGCTGGGTGCCGCACCCGGGACAGGGCGCGGGCGTCGCGGCGCGCGGCCGCGTTGCCGATCCGGTTCTGCCGGGACCGGGGCTGGCGCGACTGCGCGGCGGCGAGGTGGCGCTTCCCGGCGTCCTGGAGTCGCCGCCGCTGCTTGCGCAGCTCCTGCTTCTTCGCCGCCTTCGACTTAGGGCTTGCAGAGAATCAAGGTGTTGCTTCCCCTGGTTCGGGTCGTTGGTGTGATAGGCGCATATCCGACGAGGTCCGTAATCAACTCGCTCTGAAGTTCGCAGTGTTGTTTCCTCACCTGGACGAGCGGCAGCGACGTCTGCTGATGGGGG
>NZ_JBVHPV010000038.1:0-13365 GCF_055567715.1 Streptomyces sp. NPDC026377 | reverse complement strand
GGGGGGGGGGGGGGGGGGGGGGGGGGGGGGGGGGGGGGGGGGGGGGGCGGGGGGGGGGGGGGGGGCGGGGGGGGGCCCCCCGGGGGGGGGGGGGGGGGCGGGGCGGGGGGGGCCCCCCCCCCCCACGCCCAGGTGCTCAGGTACCTCACGCCACGGGCGGGTTGTCCTGTCCACCGTCCTGCCGGTCCGAACCCAGCTGTTGCTTCAGCTTGTCCTGGGCCGTGTCCACCTGGCTGCTGTACTTGCTCTGCGTCCTGTCGTCGACGAAGTCACCGGCGCGGTCGACACCCTGACCCGCCTGGTCCTCGTGCCCCTTGAGCATTTGCTTGAGCTTGTCCATGACGGACATGTCGTGTCCTCCTAGAGCAGACAGCCCCCGGACTCCAGGATCACACCTTCCCCCGCCACTCCGCATCCGGGCGGCGGAACACAGGAGGTCACCGGCCGGGCAGGGCCACGACAGGTGCCGACACCCGGGGCTCCCGTTTCCTCGGCAGCCCGTACGCCCTACCGTCGCGCCGCCGCCACGAAGGCACGGATCAGCCGCTCCGACTTCACCCCTCGCTCGCTCTCCACCCCGCTGGAGACGTCCACCCCCCACGCCCCGGTGGCCTCGACCGCCTGCCGGACGTTCCCCGGGTGCAGACCCCCCGCGAGCAGCCAGCGGCCCGTGGGGGCGGTGAACCGGGGCGAGGCCCAGTTCCAGGGTCTGCCCGAGCCGGGGTCGGGGGCGTCGAGCAGCAGCACGTCCTCCTCCAGCTCTCCGGTGCCGACCGGCCTCTCCCCGGCGGAGGTGGCCCGGATCAGGGTGCGGCCCGGTGCGCGCAGGGCCCGGTAGTGCTCGGGGCCCTCGTCACCGTGGAACTGGACGGCACGGATGCCGCTCTCCTCGGTCAGCCGCCGGACCTCCTCCACCGGCTGTCCCCGGAAGACACCCACCGTCAGCACGTGCCGCGGCACCCGTTCGCCCAGGCGCCGGGCGGTTCCGGCGTCCACCGTGCGCGGGCTGTCCGCGAAGACGAACCCCACCGCGTCGGCCCCGGCCTCCACGGCCGCGTCCACATCGCGCTCGGTCCGCAGACCGCAGATCTTGACGAAGAGATCGCTCATGGCCCCAGTCAACCAAACCGCCCGGCCCCGGACGGCCGGTCCGCACACCTGTCGATCCGCCGCCGTGCGGGACCGCGCGGAGGGCGGGAAGGGGTGGTCATGGGGGCGCGCGAAGTGCCGTACAGTTGTGTTCACCGACGCGGGGTGGAGCAGCTCGGTAGCTCGCTGGGCTCATAACCCAGAGGTCGCAGGTTCAAATCCTGTCCCCGCTACTGCCCGAAGAGGCCCGTATCCCCTGGGATACGGGCCTCTTCGTCTGTCCGTCCCTCCGTACGCCTCAGAGCGCGCGGTCGAGCAGTGCGAGCAGGGCCTCCCAGTGGCGGGCGTCGGCGTCGGCGTCGTAGGCCGCGGTGTCGGCCTGGGTGAAGCCGTGCTGGGCGCCCGTGTAAACCTCGGCCCGGTGACGTACCCCGGCCGCCGAGAGCGCCTTGTTCAGGCGGTCGATCTGTTCGGCGGGCATGCCCGGGTCCTGGTCGGCGTGGCCGAAGTACAGCTCCGCGGTGATCCGCTCGGCGAGCAGGTGCGGGCTGTCGGGGGCGTCGGTCGCCATCCGGCCGCCGTGGAAGCCGGCGGCCGCCGCGACCCGCTCGGGGAACGATCCGGCGGTGCGCAGGGCGAGGCCCGCGCCCATGCAGTAGCCGGTGACGCCCACCGGCCCGTCGGTGGTCAGCGGGGACTGCGCGAGCCAGCGCAGATACGCCTCCGCGTCCCGTACGACCACCTCGGAGGTGAGGGCGAATATCTGCGGGCCCAGGGCCTCGAAGAGGTCCGGCCGCTGCTGCGGGTCGATGAAGTCGGGCAGCTCGACGACGGGCGCGCGGCCCGCACGGTAGAACACGTTGGGGACCAGGACGGTGTATCCGGCCGCCGCGATGCGGTCGGCCATCCCCTTGAGGTGGGGGCGGAGCCCGAAGGCGTCCATGTAGAGCAGGACCCCGGGGTGCGGGGCGTCGTCGTCGGGGTGGACGAGGTAGGCGTCGGCGGTGCCGTCCTGCGTGGGGATGTCCACGGAGGATCCGAGCACTGTGGTCATGAACGTCTCTCTTCTCGTTCGGTGTTGCACGCGGGACACCTCGCCAGCGTGTCACAACCACCGGGACGCGAAGATCCTTTTCTTGCCGTTCCGCACCGGTTGAGCGGATCCGGTGGGCGGCGTTTTCCGGCCGATTCCCGTTCCTCGGGCCGGAATTGACCCCGCCGGGGCGGTGGCGGCGGTGGAGCCGCCGCACACCGTCCCGGTGCGTCCGCGCCGACGCGGAGCCGGTCGGACGCCCGAGGGCGTCAGGTCAGGACGACGACCTTGTGCATGCCCTCGGCGACGTGCGGGATCCCGGTCTTGTCGTCCGGCACGAAGCAGAGCAGCGCATAGGTGCCCGGCGGCAGGTGGTGGGTCTCCAGGAGCGCGGTGCGTCCCGGCGAGATGGCGCCGAGGCCGAGCGAGGGTCCGGTGAACGGCGGCCGGCCCGAGGAGTTGGAGGCGAAGAACTTCTGGAGCTGGGCGTCGGTGGTGCCCGGCTTGACGGGCTGGAGGCCCATCTCGTGGATCTCGTCCGAGGCGTTGTGGACCAGGACGCTCTCCCTGGCCTTGCGCAGGCCGTTGACGTCGAAGCGGGGTCCCTTCGCGGTCTCGCGGGTGATCACGATGCTGTCGGGGAAGTCCGCCAGGTCGCCGGAGGAGCCGTCGCGCAGGTGCAGCACCCGGGTGACGGGGTGGGCCGGGTCGGCGAGGAAGGCGGTGAAGTCCAGGAGGACGACGGGGCCGGCGCCGACCGGGGTGGTGAAGGTCTCCGACACGGAGGGAGTGACCTGCGCGCCGCCGAACAGCTCCGCCTCGTCGCGCACCGCGGAGATGCCCCGCGCGGCGGCGGCGGGCTTGCGGCTGACGGCCTTGCCCAGATCGGCGAGGACCTTGCGTACGGAGACACCGCGGTGCGGCCGGAAGGCCTGGAGGAAGTGGCCCTTGGGGTCGTCGGTCCGTACGTGGAAGGCCACCAGGCCGGCCTGCGCCGTGTCCGGGGCGTGGATGCCCGAGGGCCCGATCGCCACCTCCACCCGGCTGCCGTGGTGGCCGCCGTGCTCCTCGCCACGGGCGGTGGCGTCGGCGGTGGCGGCGCCACCGAGGGCGGTGGCGAGGGCCAGGGCGGCGGCTGCCGCCGCCCTGGTTCCGCTGCGCAGCAGTGCGGTACGCATGAGTCTCCTGTCGTCGTGTGCCCCCCGTCACAGGGCAGCACCTCCGGCGCTGAGTGACCGTCAGCCACGCAGACGACGGAGCCGATCGGGGTATCCCGCGACCGGCCCGGGGTGTCCACCACCCGGCCCGCGCTCAGCCCGGGGTGTCCACCGCCCGGTCGACGAGGGCCACGGCGGCGCCGGTGTACCGCGCCGGGTCGCACAGCTCGGCCAGCTCCCCGGGGGTGAGGTGGCCGCGCAGTTCCTCGGACTCGGCGAGCACGTCCGCCAGCGGCCGGCCGGTCCTCTGGGCCGTGTGCGAGGCCCGGGTCAGTGCCTGTCTGGCCTCGGCCCTGCCCAGCCGCGGCGCCAGGACGGCCGCGATCCGCTCGGAGACGATCAGGCCGCCGGTCAGCGCCAGGTTCTGGGCCATCCGCTCCGGCCGCACCTCGATGCCCTCGGCCAGTTCGACCAGGGTGTGGGTGGCGCCGCCGGTCAGCCGCAGGCACTCGCGCAGCAACTGCCACTCGGCGTGCCAGGCCCCGGCGGAGCGCTCGTCCTCGCCGAGTACGCACTGGGTGACGCCCGCGGCCAGCACCGGCACCTGGAGCGCCGCGCTGCGCAGCAGGGTCGCCAGGACGGGGTTGCGCTTGTGCGGCATGGCGGAGGAGCCGCCGCGTCCGGTGACCGCCGGCTCGGCGACCTCCCCGACCTCGGTCCGGGTCAGCGACTGCACGTCCACGGCGATCTTTCCGAGGGCGACGGCCGTGAAGGCCAGGGCGGCGGCGAGGTCCGCGACGGGGGTGCGCAGGGTGTGCCAGGGCAGGCCGCCCGCGGCGAGTCCCGTCTCCCGTGCGAAGGCCTCGGTGAGCCGTGCCGTGTACTCCCCCGGCTCCAGCGGGCCCGTACCGTCCAGCCGCGCGTACTCCAGGTATCCGGCGAGCGTTCCCGCCGCCCCGCCCAGGGAGACGGGCAGCCCGCCGTCCAGGACGCGCTCCAGGCGCAGACCGGCGTCGAGGATCAGCTGCCGCCAGCCCGCGGCCTTCAGCCCGAAGGTGGTGGGGACGGCGTGCAGGGCCAGGGTGCGGCCCGCCATGGTGGTGTCGCGGTGGCGCCGGGCGAGAGCGGCCAGCGCGTCGGCGGACCTGGCGAGGTCGGCGCGCATCAGCAGCAGTGCCCGCCGGGCCACCAGCATCGCGCCGGTGTCGAAGATGTCCTGGCTGGTGGAGCCGCGGTGGACGTAGTGCGCGGCGGCCGGGTCCACGGCGGCGACGCGCCGGCTCAGCGCCCGCACCAGGCCCACGACCGGGTTGGCGGTCTCGCGCGCGGCCAGCGCCAGCTCCCTGAGGTCGAGGTGCTCGGCGCGCGCCTGGGCGCCGATGATCTCGGCGGCCTCCTTGGGCAGCGTGCCGAGCCCGGCCTGGGCTCGGGCCAGCGCGGCCTCGGCGTCGAGCATCGCCTGGAGCCACGCCAGGTCGCCGACGGCCTCCTCGACCGGGGTTCCGGCACGGACCGGCGAGAGCAGACCGGAGTCCGGCGGGCTGTCGGGGCGGCGGGTCATACGAGAGCTCCTTGGAGACGGTCGGCGGCGGCCGACGCGGTGGGACGGGGTGCGAGGGTGAGCACCGCGCGGGCGATGGCGTCGGAGTCGGCCAGGGTCACCGAGTCCACCCCGGGCCGGATCCCGGCCGCGGTCACCCAGTGCACGGCCTCCGTGGGCACCCCGTAGGCGAACCGGCGCGGGTGTGCCCGGCCCCGGGCGTCACGGACGCGGTAGGGGCGCTCGGCCACGGCGAGGCCCCCGGTCTCGTACCAGTCGCCCCCGGCGGTGGGCACGCGGTGGTTGACGGCCTGCCCGGTGGCGACCAGGTGCTGGAGGAGCGGGTCGGCGGCGCGCCGCAGATCCGCCTCCGGCAGCCGCGCCTCGATCAGCACCCGGGCCCGCACGGGCGGCCCCGGGACGGTCCGGGAGTGGGCGACGAAGGCGGGGTCGACGGTGTCGATGCGTATCTCGGTCCCCGGGCCGGTCAGTTCGAGGACGCCCGCCTCGATGAGCGCGATCATCTCCTCGATGCGCGAGGTGGGCGGGCCGATGGAGAGGAAGGCGTTGAGCGGTGTGTACCAGCCGTCGAGTTCGTCGCGGTGCGAGTCGCCGTGCAGTCCGCTGTGGTCGACGGCGAGCCTGACCTCGTTGCGCAGGTCGCGCAGGACGTCGAGGGCGGCTTTGAGGGGCCCGCTGAGGTTGCCCCGCCGGGCCTCGCGCACATCGTCGCGCAGGTAGCGCAGCAGCCAGTCGCGGAACGTGTCCCGGTCGGCGAACTCCCGCTCCCCGTACGGGTGCGAGAGCCGCTCCCAGCTCCAGCGCTCCGCTTGGGGTACGCCGGCCGCGTCGAGCAGGGCGCCGCGGCCCTCGGCGCTCTCACACGCCAGGAACCGGTCGACCAGGGCCGGGCGCTCGGCGTCGCGGCCGTGAGCGGTGAGCCAGGTGCCGTAGTAGACGCTCTCCACCTCACGGGTGATCAGGGGCCACAACTCCTCGCGCAGCCCGATGCGTTGGCCGCGCGCGGCCCGCTCGCGCAGCTTCTCGACGTGCTCGGGGGTGAGCAGCCGCGGGAGATGGCGTTCGGAGGCGCCCTTCTCGTTCTCGCCGCGGGCGTGGTACGGCACACCCCGGCGCGACGTGGCGTACATCATGGGCTCCTGCCCCGAGGGGCGGTACACCAGCCGCCCCGCGACCCGTGCGAAGGAGCCGCCGCGCCCCTGGGTGAGCAGGGTCATGTGGTCGAAGAAGGTGAGTCCGAGCCCGCGCAGCAGAACCGGCTCGCCCGCCGCGACGACGCCGAGGTCGAGGTCGGCGGGGTTGGCGGGCTGGAGGTAGCGCAGCGCGTGGACCCGGGCGAGGCTGGCCGTCCGCTCCTCGCGGGCGGTGGGACGTACCGGGACGTGGCCCTGGGCGAGGACCACGGCGTCCAGACCGCTGAGCCAGGATCCGTCGGAGAGGCCGACGGCCTGCTCGCAGTCGGCCTCGCCGTGGCTGTCCGCGAGGGCGACGGCACGCGAGCGGTGGAGGTGGACCGTGACGTGTGCGGGGGCGCGCCGGACCACCCGCTGGAACATCGCGGAGAGGTAGCTGCCGTAGAAGGCCCGGCTCGGGTAGGTGTTCGGCCCCAGGTCGCGGGCCTCGGCGAGGGTCTGCTCGTCGTGACCGGCGCGGTCGCCGGACGCGGTGATCTCCCGCGCCCACTCCTCCAGGGTGGGACCGGGCTCGACGGGCCCCTCGATGCGCGAGCCGGCGTCGGTGTGGACGGTGATCTGCGAGGCGACGGTGTTCATCAGCAGCAACCGGGACTGGTCGGTGCGCCACACGGCGCCGGCGCCGGGCTCGCACGGCTCCACCACATGGACGGTCACCGCGGAGTGCGCCGGGCGCGCACGCTCGTTGGCGCACAGCCGCTCCAGCACCGACAGACCGCGCGGACCGGCGCCGACCAGGCACACCGTCCTGGGAACCTCACTCCTCATACCCACACTCTCCTGTCGTCCTGCCCGGTGCCTTCGGGGGTGGCGAGGAGCGACTTGCGCGGAACCGGGCGGTTCGGCGCTGCTTGTCGTTCCTCACAGCGGGACGATAGCCACGGTGAGGTCGCGAGATCCAAGATGACCGGTCAACTGCGGCACCGCACAGAGGCGTTGACGGGGCGGTACCCAACTCGGGAGATCACGGAGAAGCGCAGGTCGGCGCGGGTGCGCCGGGCGCACCCGGATGGCGGCGGCATATCGCGCGGGCGGGCATCGGCCCGCACGATGGACAAGCGGACGCAGGCGGTCCGCACAGCGGAGCCGTCCGTGTGGAGGTGCGGGAGCGATGTGGCGACCTGATGGCTGGGACGTACGGGTGCGCGTCGGGGTGCTCACCCCGCACGGCGATGTGGGCCCCGAGTCGGAGTTGCGCGCGATGGCGCCGCCCGACGTGGGCGTGCACGCCGCCCGGGTGCCGTTCGGCGCCATGCGTTCCGGGGGCGCGATGGGCGCCACGATCCCGCTCGCGCCGGTACGGGCCTTCGCCGAACCGCCGCAGGTGGACGAGGCCGCCGCCCAGCTGGCCGCCGCGCCCCTGGCCGCCATCGGCTACGCCTTCACCAGCTCCGCGTACGTCATCGGCGCGGACGGTGAGGCGGCGATGCTCGACCGGCTTGCGGCCCGCACCGACGGGCTGCCCGTGGTCGCCACCTGCGCCTCGACGGTGGAGGCCCTGCGTCTGCTGGGCGCCGCCCGGATCTGCGTGGTGGATCCGCCGTGGTTCGACCGCGAGCTCAATGGTCTGGGCCGCGCCTACTACGAGGCCGCCGGATTCGACGTACGCTTCTCCGCCCCCTGCGCCCTCCCCAGTGGGCAGTCCCTCATCCGTCCGGGCCAGCTGCACGACTGGGTGGCCGCCCACGCGCCCGAGGAGACGGAGGCCGTCGTGGTGGGCGGCAACGGCTTCCGCGCGGTCGGAATGGTGGAGCGTCTCGAATCCACCCTGGGGCGACCGGTGTTGACGGCCAATCAGGTACTGCTGTGGGCGGTGCTGCGTGCGGCCGACAGCCACACCGAGGCGATCACGGGCTACGGAAGACTGTTCGCGCTGGACACGCCCGCCTTGTAGGAGGCGGCCTCCAGCACCGCCACCAGGGCCGCTCCCTTCACCGTGGCGGCATCACTCGGCCACCCGCAGGACGATCTTGCCCCGGGTGCGGCCCGAGGCCTGATCGCGGTGGGCCCGAGCCACCTCCGCCAGCGGCAGCACCGAGGCCACCTCGACCTTGATCGCACCGGAGTCGATCAGCCCGGCCAGGGTGGTCAGGGCCGTGCCGTCCGGCTCCACCAGGAACGGCCTGGCGCGCACACCGGCAGCGGCGGCCTTCTCGGCGAGCTCGCCGGACACCCCGGAGGGGACGGCGACCAGCAGGCCGCCCGGACGCAGCACGCCGAGGGAGCGCGTGCTGGTGCTGTCGATCTCGTCACCGACGAGGTCGACGACCACGTCGGCGCCGGAGACCGCCTGCTCGAAGGGGACGGCGGTGTAGTCGACGACCTCGTCGGCGCCGAGCTCCCGCAGCCACGGGTGCTTGCCCGCGCTGGCGGTGGCGGTCACATGGGCGCCGAGGTGCTTGGCGATCTGGACGGCGAAGTGACCCACGCCACCCGCCGCGGCGTGGACGAGCACGCGCTGACCCGGGCGTACGTCGGCGGTGTCCACCAGGATCTGCCAGGCGGTGAGCGCGGCGAGCGGGACGGCCGCGGCCTCGTCGTGGTCCAGGGAGGCGGGCTTGCGGGCGAACTGGCGGGCGGGGGCGGTGACGTACTCGCCGTAGCCGCCGGCGGCGCGCGGGAACCACGGCATGCCGTACACCTCCTCGCCCACCTCCAGGGTGTGCACGCCGAAGCCGATCTCCTCGACCACGCCGGAGACGTCCCAGCCGAGGACGAACGGCGGCTCCCCGAGGACGCCCGCCATGCCGCCGCCCTCGCGCGTCTTCACGTCGACCGGGTTGACTCCGGCGGAGACGACCCGCACCAGGACCTCGGTCGGCAGCGGCACGGGCCGGGGCGCCTCGGCGACCTCCAGGACCTCGGGGCCGCCGAAGGCGGACTGGGTGACGGTGCGCATCGTGGGGGTGGGGTGGGACATGGCTGACTCCTCGAATGCGGGCGACCGGCGCCCGCGCGGTGAACGATGCGGCAAAGCTATGGGAGGGGTAGTAGTAACCTGCAAGGGCACCTACTATCTTTTGGATAGCGTCGACTCGATCGCGTCCCCGCGCGGAGGAACCCCCCATGAGCACGAACTGCGGCACCGGCAGCCACGACAAACACGATGTCTACGCGGCGCTGTGCCCCTGCCGGAACGTGCTGGAGCTGCTGGCCAACAAGTGGAGCGCGCTGGCGATCGGCGCCATGGAGGACGGTCCGGTACGGTTCGGCGCACTCCAGCGCGTGCTCCAGGGGGTCAGCCCCAAGGTACTCACCCAGACGCTGCGCCGCCTGGAAGAGGCGGGGCTGGTGTCGCGCACGGTGTATCCGGCCGTGCCCCCGCACGTCGAGTACGCCCTGACCGAGCTGGGCCGCAGCGCGGCCGAGCCGCTGGCGCACATGCGTGACTGGGCGGAACGGAACGTGGATCTGCTGTACGCGGGGCAGTAGGGCCGACCGGGGACTCCCGAAGGCGGGCGGCGCCCGGCACTGCCCACCGAGGGGGAAGGTCACAGGTCCTGCGGCCACTCCACCGCGTAGTACCTCAGCCACGCGTCCTGCGCGACGAGGCTCATCCCCGCCGCGGTCATCACCCGCTGGGAGGCGATGTTGGAATGGGCCGTGTCACCCTTCACGCGGGTGACGCCCTGGGCACGGGCGAACAGCAGCAGGGCGCGCAGGGCTTCGGTGGCGTAACCCCTGCCCCGCACCGAAGGCACCAGGCCGTAGCCGATGGTGACGGTCCCGTCGAGGTCGGGTGCTCCGTGGAAGCCCAGACCGCCGATGGCGTGGCCGTCCTCGCGACGGAGGATCTCGTACGCGCCGAACGGCTGCGGATCCCCCTGGCCCTCGCAGGTCTCCAGATAGCGCAGGGCTCCGGCGGTGTCGGCCTCGGTGGGGTATCCGGGCGCCCAGTACGCGTTCCCACCCGGCTCGTCCTCGGTCAGCGCCAGCGCTTCCTCGACGCTCATGGGGTGCAGGACGAGCCGTGGGGTGACGAGACATTCCATACCCGGTGGGATATCACCCGGTATGACGCGTCGCAATCGGATCGCCCCGGGCGGCCGCTCGGATCCTCATGAACGCCGTTGTCTGTTACGGGAGTTCATCGGGCCGGGCGACGGACGCGCGGATGCCGGGCAGCACCTTCTCGCCGAGGATCTGCCGGAGCTGGCACTCGATCAGGTCCACGCCCGTCGCACCGGCGACCGCGTCCACGAGTTCGCCGCCGCCGGTACGCAGACGCACCGCGGTGACCTGCGGTCCGCGCCCGGTGAGGACGACCTCGGTGTGGGTGGGCCCGAACTCCACGCCCAGCGCGTCCAGCGCGGCACCGACGCGCCTGTGGACCGCCTCCTCCTGCGCGGGCTCCAGCGGTGGGGGCACCACCTGCCCCCGCGTGGCCGGGCCGACGGGACCGGAGGACGTGCGGGTGGTGGCGACGACCACGTGCTCGCCCCGCTCCGAGAACGCCTCCACGCCGTACGCGACTCCCCCGGGGTCCGTCTCCGCTTCGGGCTGCACACCGGCCCGGGCGAGCCGCCGCCGCATCGCCCGTCTGTCCGCGACGAGTTCGACGACGTCGGGGGTGTACCAGTCGAGCCCCAGCACCTGGGCGACCAGCGCCGCCTGCGGCCGGCAGTCGTCGAAGAAGCAGCCGATCCGGGTCACCGGCTCGACGGCGTCGACGGCCCGGGCCAGCGCGATCCACTCCTCGTCGGAGGCATCCGGGCCCACCACGACGATCCGGCCGTGGTCGTCGGTGTCGTCCATCGCCGCGAGGTGTCCGGGCCAGCACAGGACGGAGGTGGTGACCCTCTGTCCGGCCGTCTCGCCGAACGCGCGCATACGGGCCGGTATACCGTGCCCCGCGCCGAACACCAGCACATGCTCCGTCACAGCCACCCCTCCCCACCCTTCCGTGATCTTTTCCGTAGCACCGCCAACTGTCAAGCGTGGTGCGCCACTTCGGGGGCCGGAGGCCGGGGGGCGAGAGGCGGGAGCGACCGAGATCCACGCCAAGCCCGGGGTGGTGAAGAGGCGCGGCCGGGCAACCCGTACGGGTCTCCACTCTCGGGGCGCCGCAGCACCACCCGCCTCCGCCACCCACCTCCAACCCGCCCGTCCGCCTCGCAGGCGTCGCCTCGCAGACGCTTCGAGAAGCCGGGTGAAGCCGTGAGGCGCCTGGAGAAGAAGCCCGGAAACGTCGGCAAGGGACCCTCACCAGGCGGCCTACGGTGTGAGGGAACGGTGCGGTGTCGGCCGGGCCTGGGGCATTCCGGCCGCGCTGCGGTGTATGCAGGAGGGATGGATCTCCGGGCACTGGGCGCACGCCGCCACCCGTCCCACGGGCTGCGTCGCGCACTGCTCGCCACGCCGTTCGCGCTCATCGCGATCATCTCGGTCGTGGACGTCGAGGTGCCGCCCGACGTCCACCTCGGGCCGTTCCTGGCGGCCCCGCCCGCCCTCACGGCGTCCTTCGCCGGGCCGAGGACGACGGGCCTCGTCGGCCTCGTCGCCGTCCTCGCCCAGGTGGGGGTGGCGATGCTGCGCGGCAGCGTCACCGACCTCAACCACTCCTTCCAGATCATCTCCCTCGTCCTGATCTCGGTGTTCGTGACGCTCTTCGCTCATCTGCGTGAGGTGCACGAGAGGGAGCTCGTCCAACTGCGTCTGGTGGCCGAGGCCGCGCAGCAGGTGGTGCTGCGGCCCCTGCGGGAGCGGATCGGCCCGTTGCGGATGGCGTCGGTGTACCTGGCGGCGGAGGCCGAGGCGCAGATCGGCGGCGACCTCTACGCCGCCGCCCGCACCGCGCGCGGCACCCGGCTGCTCATCGGCGACGTACGCGGCAAGGGCCTGGAGGCCGTGGGGGACGCGGCGGTTGTCCTGGGCGCCTTCCGGGCCTCGGCCCACCAGGAGGACGAGCTGTCCGGCCTGGTGGCCTATCTGGAGGGCGCCGTCGGCCATGAACCGGACGGCGTCGGTGCCGAGAACGGCGGCGAGGAGGAGGGCTACGACCGGGGCGAGGCGTTCATCACCGCTGCCGTCCTCGACGTACCCGACGACCGCCGGACGCTGAGCCTCGTCAACTGCGGACACCCGCCACCTCTGATCCTGCGCGGCAGCCGGGTCCTCTCCCTCGACGTCACCCGTCCGGCACCGCCGCTCGGCCTCTGCGAACTGGCCGGGTCCGAGGGGCCCGGGGGGTGTGCCTTCCCGGCGGAGACCTTCGCATTCGAGAAGGGCGACCTCCTGCTGCTCTACACGGACGGCGTCATCGAGGCCCGTGACGACGCCGGGGCGTTCTACCCGCTGGCCGAGCGCATGGCCACGTGGGCGGCCACCGGCCCTCACACCCCCCGCGCCCTCCTTCGCCATCTCTGCGACGACCTGCTCGCCCATGCGTCCGGACGCCGCCTGGGAGACGACGCCGCGATGGTGGCGATCGAGCGACTGGGGTGAGTCGGCGCCGGCCCGTCAGGGTGGTGCGACTGGCCGGGCCAGGACGTCTGCCCATGCGGCGGAGCCCCGCGTGTGCCGCGACGCAGCGGCACACGCGGGGCTCCCCTACGCCAGTCTCCCGCCCTACGGATTGACGTTGACGACCTTCATCTCCAGCGGGTAGCCGGACGTCCCGCAGTTGAGCGTGGACGCCTTCTCCCTACCGAGCTTGCGGTAGCCCTGGTCACCCTTGTACGGGCCGTTCACCCGGCCGGGACCGGCGCACTTGGCCTGCACATACCAGGTTCCGTTGCCGTGCGAACACCAGCCGACGGCCACGTGGTCATTGGTGTGCGACACATACGCGCTGCACCCCGTCGGCCCGACGGCCGCGTTCGCCGAGGAAGCGGTGCCCAGCATCACGCCCGCCGCCAGCAGCCCCACCGCCGAAGCCATGCCGCCCAGCCTCTTCGCCATGTCGTTCATGCGTTCTCACTCCCCGTGTAAAAGTGCGACTTGCATGAGTGAGGCTAGTGCGATCGTGGTGGATTCGCCTCCTACTAAAAGATGATGACGAACTGCGCTCCATGCTTCTCACTTCCCGCCAACGGCCGGTCTTCCGAGCACAGTTGCGTGCATACGTCGTGGCATGCGCCGCGTCTCCGATCGGGACCGGTGCCACTCCGCCGGGAATCCCACCCCGGAAAACGCGCGCGGGGGGGGGGGGGGGGGGGGGGGGGGGGGGGGGGGGGGGGGGGGGGGGGGGGGGGGGGGGGGGGGGGGGGGGGGGGGGGGGGGGGGGGGGCCCGGGCCCCGGCGGGGGGGGGCGCCCCCCCGGGGGGGGCCCCCCCCCCCCCCCGACGGGTTCGCCTCCGTCAACGCTCTCGGGCAGAACGGCACCTACGGCGG
>NZ_JBVHPV010000037.1:0-13524 GCF_055567715.1 Streptomyces sp. NPDC026377 | reverse complement strand
GTCCCACTCCGCGTTCGTCAGATCCCCACGGCCCATACAGACAGCCTGGCCTCAACACCCCACCTCTGTCAGGAGATCCGAGAAACAGTGCCTAGCCCCCCAGCTGTCGTGAAATGGCGCGATTGGTCTGTACCGCGCTGTACGTCCTGCACCCTATATAGGTGCGTCACAGGTCTCACACGGGGGTTCCCCGGTGTTCACGCAGGCGAACCGGCGAGGTGGCGCACATAGCGGCTGTGGACCCAGTCGCTCATGACGCAGCAGGGACTCCATCGCCGGCCGGGCCCTCATCGCGAAGATCGCCGCCGACCATCCCACCGTCCGCAAGACCTCGGTCGACGGCGGATACCGCCAACACCTCGTCGAGCAAGCCGCCACCCGCGGCATCGACATGCACATCGCCCGCCGCGACCCACCACCAGAGGATTCACCGCCCTGCCACGAAGGTGGACCCTCGAGCGCACGCTCGGCTGGCTGATGAACCACCGCCGCCCGCCCACGACTACGAGGCATACCCGCACCGCTCCGAAGCCATGATCCACCTCGCGATGATCAACCGCATGACCCGCAGACTCACCGCCGAATCCACCCCCACATGGCGCGGGGCATAAACCGCACACAACTCGGTAATCCGGGATGAAACAACAGGACGAAACACCCTCTCAGACTGATCGCCGGCAGCCGAACACCCCATCTGCGGAGGTGACCGTCGCGAGAGCCGTCCCGCCGCGAACAGACGTTACCTGAATCGAGCGGGGCAGTGACGGATGGGAGGGGCTGCTGTGGCGTCCGCTTGCTGTCGAGGTTCAGTAGTGCATCGAGCGGGCGGTTGTCTGCCGGAGCGGCGGCGCGCGTCGCGTCGCTCGCCCCCACGGCCAGGAGTCTAGGCGCGCCGATGCTCCAGCCCCTGGTTCGACATGTTTCGAGGAAACGCCGCTGCTCGGGCACAGGGGACCTCGGCCGTGGCGACGTGCTGGTCGGCTGCGGGTGGGCTGATCCGCCGGGGAGCCAGTGCTCCTTTCATTGCGTTTGCGTACAGGTGGTCCGGGCCCAGTAACTGCGCGTCCTGTGTGCCGAGTTGGCTTTGCCATGGGTTCCGGGCCGCTGTGCTGGATCGACTCGCGGCGGGTGGTTGCGAATGTAACGAATTGGAGAAGAGGCTATGGGTGACTTGTGTGTTTGATGCGTCTGCTTGTAAAACATGTTTCTCTTGATCGTTCTTTGGGTGGGGATTGTTCGCTGTGCGTACCGCACGTCCGTTTGTGCTTTTTATCGCGTTCTTGATGGCGGTGCTCGCTGGAACACAGCAGGCGGTGATGGCCGCTGTGCCAGCTGGTTCAGTGCCGGCGGGGAAGGCCCCGGGGCAGGGCTGGGGTTCGGCGAGCGGCCGCGGGCACGGTGTGCCCGGCGAGGACACGGACGCGGATGCCTCGGGTGGGCACGGCAGTGCTCTCAGGGCGCCGGGTGAGCTGCCCAAGGACGCGGGGCTGCCCAAGGGATCGCCGCTGAGCGGAGTGCCTGCCGCGCCGGTGATGGGCACGGCACAGCCAGTGGAGGCGCCGGATGCCGCTCCGAGCGGCTTCGATGCGAAGAACAGCAAGGAGCTGGTGGGGGAGCGGGACCGGCAGGCGCGTACGTATCTCAATGAGGACGGCACGCGGACCACGCGTTTCTACGACGAGCCGGTGAACTTCCGTAGTGCTGATGGCCAGTGGAAGGCGGTGGACACCCGTCTGGCCCGCTCGGCGGGACCCCGCACGATGTCCGCGTCCGACCAGGGCTGGGCGCCTGCCGCGACGGAGTCCCCGATTTCATTCGGTGACTATGCGAACAGCGACCCGGTTGTGCAGATCGCCTACGGGGACACGGTGTCGGTGGGGTATGAGGTCGAGGGGGCTGCGGCGGTCAGGGGCAGCACGGACGGCAGTCTGATCCGCTACCCGGGGATCCGCACGGCGGCGGATCTGGAACTGCTGGCGGGCAATGACTCGGTCAAGGAGACCCTGGTCCTCAAGAGCAAGGACGCACCCACCCAGTGGCGCTTCCCGCTCGCACTGAACGGGGTGAGGGCACGACTCGCCGACAGCGGCGGCCTTGAATTTGTCGATGGCACAGGCACCGTGCAGGCGTGGATGCCGTCCGGCTGGATGGAGGACGCCAAGGTCGGCGAGAACACCAACCAGGGGCAGATATCCACCGGCGTCCGCTACAGCCTGGCGGAGGAGGCCGGGCGACAGATTCTGGTCGTCACACTGGATCAGCAGTGGCTCTCGGATCCCGCGCGGGTCTTTCCGGTGAAGGTCGACCCCTCGGTCAGCCGCTTCGACGCCACCGTGGCCACATACCTCCAGTCGCCGTACAACCAGAGTTTCACCAGTGACACGGTGATGAAGGTCGGTACACCCAACGGCGGCGACAGCAAGGCCCTGGGCCTGCTGCGCTTTGCGGGAGTGGAGAAGACCCTCAAGAACGCCTGGGTGGTCAACGCCAGCCTGAGCCTGTACAACACGTGGTCGTACTCGTGTGACGCCAAGCCGGTCACCATCCACCCGATCACCTCCAACTGGTCGGCGCAGACGACCACCAAGTACCCCGGGCCCTCGACGGGCAGCGCGCTGGCGTCCAAGAGCTTCGCGCACGGATGGCGTCCGCCGGACACGAACAACTGGGCATGCGCCGCCGCCTGGGAGAGCATTCCGCTGCGTGATGACGGCCGCCAGCTGGTCGACGACTGGACGCACGGCCGCAAGAGCAACTATGGCCTCGCGGTCAAGGCGTCCGTCACGGACAGCAAGAGCTGGAAGCAGTTCGGCTCGGCCAACTACCCCGGAGGCAAGCCCAGCCTGGACGTCACCTGGACCAAGTACGGCGCCGCCTACCAGGTCGGTGGATTCACTGCCCCGGTGACCGCGACGGCCGAGGGCGCGATGAAGGTCACGGTCACCAACCGGGGCCAGCAGACGTGGCTCAAGGGCGGCAACATCAAGCTGAAGTACGACCTGTATGACGCATCGGGCAACCGCATCCGGGACGCCGCCAAGATCCGCTGGACCCCCATGCCCAACGACGTGGCTCCCGGTTCGAGCGTCACGCTGGATGCCAAGATTGCTCCGCTGACTCCGGCCACCTACACGCTTGTGTGGACCATGGACGACTACGGAATTGCCGCGTTCAACAGCGAAGGCGTCCCGGGGTACGCGATCAAGTTCGACGCGGTCAACCTTCCGCCGTACCTCATGGCCGAGGCCCCGGCGAGCGGCGTTGTGGTCAGCTCGGTGACCCCGACCTTGTGGGCGCAGGGCAAGGACCCCGACCACTACCCCAGTTCCCTCCAGTACTCCTTCGAAGTATGCGAGGTCAACGGCAAGGACGCCCGTGTGAACTGCCGCAGCGGCGCGCGGAGCAGCGCGCAGCAGTGGGCAGTGCCCGCAGGCTGGCTGACGTGGGGCAAGCGCTACGCCTGGTACTCCTACGCGTACGACGGCAAGGATTCCTCCACGCGGCCCGGGCCTTCTTTCGTGACCCCCGAGGTCCCGCAGCCCCCGCTCACCTCCCACCTGGGAGGAGATGACGGGCACGAGTTCGGCTACCGGGCCGGTAACTACTCCACTTCCTCCACGGACGCGGCCATGCCGTCCGTGGGCCCGGAGCTGGCCGTGACCCGTACCTACAATTCCCTTGACTCACGGACCAACACGGCGTTCGGCCTGGGCTGGGCGTCGCTCTTCGACATGCGCTTGGATGGAATCCCTTGGGACGCGCCGGGTTCCCTCGTCAAGGTCACGATGGAAGACGGCTCTCGGATCCAGTTCGGTAAGAACCCCGACGGATCGTTCGCCGGCCCGTCGGGGAACACCATGACCCTCACGGTCCATAGGGAAGCAGGCGAGTACAGCTACTGGACGCTGCGGCTGCGCTCCGGGGTGGTCTATCAGTTCAATGAGTCCGGGGACCTGCAGAGCGTGACCGACAGCGCGGGCCGTGTGCAGCAGCACCACGTGTCGCATCCCGCTGAGGGCGACCCGCAGCCCTTGAAGTCGGTCGCAGACGCCGCCTCCGGCCGGACGCTGGCCTTCACCTGGGGGGCGAACGGACATGTCGCCTCCGTGACGACCAGCGCTCCCGGCCCCAATGTGCCTGGGCTGACGTGGACCTATACCTACAGCGGTGACCGCCTGACGAAGGTGTGCCCGCCCGCCTCCACAACCGCCTGCACCCTTTATGAGTACGGCGACGGCTCGCGCTACCGCGCCCGCGTGCTGGACGAGGCACCGGTCTCCTACTGGCGCCTGGGCGAGAGCGAGGGCGCGACGGCGGCCAGCGAAGCGCCCTCGGCAACCGGACTGAACAATGCCCAGTACCACGATGTGGACCTCGGGCGACCCGGCGCGCTGGACTCCAGCAACAACACCGCCGCAGCCTTCGATGGCACCGCCTCCTTCGTGGAACTGCCCGAAAACACGCTGCGCACGAGCACCTTCCTGTCGGTGGAATTGTGGTTCAAGACCAGTAAGCCCGGTGTGCTGATGGGCTTTCAGAACCGGCCGGTGGAGGATGACGCGCCGGGCAACTGGACCCCCACCCTGGCTATCGGGACCGACGGCAAGCTGCGTGGCCAGTACTGGACCGGCAAGGCCCAGCCCATGACCAGCACCGCCACAGTGACCGACGACCAATGGCACCAGGCCGTTCTCACCGGCGCCGGCACCACACAGGATCTCTACCTCGACGGCGCCCACGTCGGCACGCTCGACGGCACTATCGACCACCTCGACCAGTCCTACACCTATCTGGGCGCGGGCTACTCCAACGTCGCCTGGGACGGCAGCCCCGCTGGCATACGCCACTTCACCGGCCAAATGGACGACGTCGCCGTGTACCACCACCCCCTGACCCAGGGCACGGTTGCCGAGCACTTCGCGGCCCGCGCAGCCACCAGCCGGATAATCAAGGTCACCAACCCCTCCGGTCGTGTGCACGCCACCGTCGCCTACGACGCCGCTACGGACCGTGTGAGCGAGGTGACCGACCAGAAGGGCGGCACCTGGAAGCTGTCCGCGCCCGCCTACTCGGCAGGCTCGGCCGCGTACGCGGAAGCCGTACGCGCCTCCGGACCGGTCGATTACTGGCGACTGGGCGAGCCCGGCGGCGCGGTCGCCACCGACGAAATCGCCAGCGGCGAAGACGGCTCCTATACCGACGGAGTCCTGCAAGGCGACCCCGGCATTTTCGCCGACGGCGACAGCACAGCCATCACCCTGGACGGAACCAAGGGAGCCGTAGAGGTCCCTGTCACACCTTTGAGCACCTCCAAAGCCCTCGCCGCCGAATTGTGGTTCCGCACCGCCAAGCCGGGCGTGCTGCTGGGCCTGCAGAACGCGGAGCTGGGTGCATCGCCGGCACCCACGAACTGGGATCCCATCCTGGCCGTGGACTCCACCGGCTTGCTGCGCGGACGTCTGCGGAACACCAGCGGCTGGCCTGCCGCGATCAAGTCGCCCGAGAAGGTCACCGACAACGAGTGGCACCACGCAGTACTGACCGGCTCCTCCACTAGCCAGTCGCTGTACCTGGACGGCGTGAAGCTGGGCACAGTGGCCGGGGCTGTCCAGTGGGAGACACTCACCCACGCCTACCTCGGCGCGGGATATTCCAGTGATGCCTGGGACGGAGGCGCTACCGCCACCCGCTACTTCGCCGGTCAGCTCGCTGAAGCCGCTTTCTACACCAAGGAACTGCCCCAGCAGGCGGTCACGGACCACTACCGGGCCCGCACCAAGCTGGTGTCCGGCAGCAGCAGCACCTACCAGGGAGCAGTCCTTGCGGACGCACCCTCGCAGTACTGGCCGCTGGATGAGACCCAGGGAACCCAGGCCAGCAACAAGATCGCCGTCTACGGGGGATATGGCACCTACACCAACGCCACCCTGGCCACCACCGGCCCTGCCGGAACCGGTGACCGGACCGCGATCAGCCTGAACGGCAACGGCAGCGTCAAGCTGCCCATGGACATCCTCGGCAGCCCCACCGACACCTCCGCCGAGCTGTGGTTCCGCACCGCCAAGCCCGGTGTCCTGCTGGGCCTGCAGAACGCCGACCTGGGCGCGGTGCCCACCAACTGGGACCCCGTCCTGGTGGTCGACTCGGACGGTCTGCTGCGCGGGCGTCTGCGGAACACGGCCGGCTGGCCCACGGCGATCAAGTCACCGGAGAAGGTGACCGACAACGAGTGGCACCACGCGGTCCTGACCGGATCCTCCAGCGGTCAGTCGCTCTACCTGGACGGCGTCAAGGTCGGCACCCTGGCCGGTGCCGTCCAGTCGGAAACGGTGACACGCGCCTACCTCGGTGCCGGATATTCGAGCGTCGGCTGGGACGGCGGCGCCACGGCGACCCGGTACTTCACCGGCCAGCTCGCCGAAGCCGCCATCTTCAGCCATGCTCTGAGTGATAGCCAGGTCAGCGCGCACTACCGCGCGATGCGCTCGACCAGCGCCTCCGCGCTGGCCTCGACGATCACCGTGACCAACCCGCTGGGACAGAGCCAGAGCACCACTTACGACATGCTGCGCGGCCAGCGTCCCCTCAGCACCACTGACGCCACCGGCGCACGCACCGCGTTCGCCTACGACACCGGCGGCTTCCTGAACACGGTGACCGACCCGAACGGCCACGCCACGGTCACCGGGCACGACGCCCGCGGCAACACCATCTCCACCAGCACCTGCCGCGACGTGAACGCATGCTGGACTTCGTTCACCGACTACTACTTCAACGCCGCGGACCCCAACGATCTGAGCAACGACAAGCCGGTCGCTGTGCGGGACGCCCGCTCAACGAACGCCACCGACAACCGCTTCAAGACGACCACCGCCTACACCTCCCTAGGCCTGCCGACCGCCGTCACCCTCGCCGACGGCCGAAAGGCAATGACGAGCTACACCGTCGGCAGTGAGCCCGCCGTAGGCGGCGGCACGGTCCCGGCAGGCCTGGTCGATACCAAGACCACGCCCGCAGGCACCAAAACCTCCTACAAGTACTACGCCAACGGTGATATCGCGCAGACCACAGCGCCCTCCGGGCTGGTGACCAAGTATTCCTACGACGGGCTCGGCCGTAAGACATCCGAGACCCAGGTCTCCAAGGACTTCCCCGACGGAGTCAGCACCACCTATGCCTACGACTCCCTCTCCCGCGTCATCAGCGAGTCGGGCACCGCGGTCAAGAACGAGATCACCGGAGCCACGCACGCCGCGAAAATCAGCCGCACCTTCGATGACGACGGCAACCTCCTCAGCGAAAGCACCGAGGACACTGCTGGCGACGACCTCAAGCGCGTCACTGCAAACCACTACGACGACCGTGGGCTCAACGACAGCCTGAGTGACGCTGCGGGCAACCAGACCACATTCGGCTATGACGCCCTGGGCCGGCTGAACCGTCAAACCGATGCCGCCGGTACCACCTACACCTACGCGTACACCCCGCGCGGCCAGCACGCGGAAACGACCCTGAAGGATTGGACGGGCGACCCCTCGGGCCAGATCCGTGACCTCACCATGGTTTCCAAGGCATACGACCCCGCCGGGCGTCTGGCGAGCGTGACCGACGCGATGGGCGCCACCATCGCCTACACCTATTTCGACGACAACCTGCCCGCCACCACCACCGCCAAGCAGGTCACGCAGGCCGACGGCACCAAACACGACATCGTCCTGGAAGCGAACAACTACGACGGCGCTGGCCACCTCACCCAGCAGGTCAGCGGCGGCGGCCGCACCACCCTCACCCACACCATCGACGCCCTCGGCCGCATCACCGCCACCGTCCTTGACCCCAACGGCCTGAACCGCAGCACCACCTACGCCTACGACGGCGACGACCACGTCACCGAGCAGACCCGCGCCATCGACGGGACGGGCAAAAAGCTCACGACCTCCACGGAATACGACGCGGCTGGCAACGCCACCAAGTCCACGCTGAGCGACGGATCGACCACCCGCGTCACCACCAGCACCTATGACGAGCGTGGCCTGGTGACCGCCCAGGTCAGTCCCCGAGGCAACTCACCAGGCGCCGACGCCAACGCCTACACGACCCGAAGCCGCTACGACGCCCTGGGCCGCCTGGTCCAGCAAACAGCGCCCCCGGCTCAGGCCGAGCAGAACGGTGGTGCACCGCAAGCTGTTCAGGCCAGCACGCGCGCCGGATACAACACCTTCGGCGAAGCCACCGAAAGCCAGGACGCGCGCGGCGCGATCACGCGCACCGAGCTGGACAAGCTCGGACGCCCGGTCGCCACCACCCTGCCCGACTACACTCCGCCCGGCGGCACGAAGATCACCGCAACAGCCCGCACGCGCTACGACGCCCTCGGCCGTATCGCCACCAGCACGGACCCCCTCGGGCGCAGCACCACCTTCACCTACGACCAGATCGGCCACATCCTGACGAAGACCGACCCCACCACGGGGACGGACCTCAACCAGCCGCTGGGCAGTGCAACCTCCCTGACCGGCGCCGGCGTCAGCCGCTCCACCTGGACGCCCACCGGCCTGCAACTGTCGGCCACCAGCCCGACGGGAGCCAGGACCGAGGCCACCTACGACGAACTCGGGCGCCAGCTCACCGCGACCACCGTGGAGCGCTACCCCACCCCGCAGAACCTCACCACCCGCTACACCTGGGACGACGCAAGCAACCAGGCAGCCTCCACCACCCCGGCCGGACACGCCACCACGGCCACCTACAATCCGGCAGGCGAGGTCCTGACGGTCACCGATCCCCTGGGCGGCACCACCAAGGCTGACTACGACCGCCTCGGCCGCACTATCCAGACCCTGGACGCCACCGGCCGCAAGAGCACCACGGCCTACGACGCCCTCGGCAACGCAACCCTCCGCAGCGACTACGGCACCGGCTCCGACATCCTGCGCACCACCTCGGCCGAGTTCGACGCCGATGGCAACAAGAGCGCAGCCACCTCGGCCACCGGCGCCCGTACCACCTACAGCTACGACGCGCTGGGCCGCCTGACCCAGCAGTCCGAACCCGTCACCGACGGCCACAGCATCACCACCCGCTTCGGCTACGACGCCGCAGGCAACCGCACCCGTCTGACCGACGGCCGCGGCAACACCACGACGTACACCTACACACCGTGGAACCTGCCGGAATCCACCATCGAACCCGCCACCACCGCCCACCCGGCAGCCGCCGACCGCACCTGGACCACCGTCTACGACGCGGCGGGCCAGAGCACCGCCGAACTGCTGCCCGGAAGCGTTAAGCGGGAACGCACCTTCGATGCCCTCAGCCGCATGACCGCGGAAACCGGTACCGGCGCTGCAGCCGCCACCACCGCCCGGTCACTCACCTACGACCTGGACGGCCGGATCACCGCCGCTGGCACGGACGGCCTGCTGGGCCGCAACACCTACGCCTACAACGACCGCGGCCAGCTGCTGACCGCCGACGGCCCAGGCGGCAAAACCGCCTACACATACGACGCCGACGGCAACATGACCCGGCGCACCACCAAGGAAGGCACCACCCAGTACGGCTACGACGCCGCAGGCCGCAGCGCCTGGACCCAGGACGCCCTCACCGGCAACCAGATCTGGTCCTCCTTCGACGCCGCAGGCCGGCCCACGGCCAACCAGTACGCGCTCATACCCACCGGCGGGAAGAGCTGGGCAGACGCCGTCGTCTCAGCACAGCGCACCTACGGCTACGACAACCTCGGCCGCCTGACCAGCGACAGAATCTCTGACCCGAAGGCGACGAGCGAAACAGCCTCCACCACCTATGGATACGACCTCGACGACCGCCTGACGAAGAAGAACACCAAGGGCACCGCAGGAGCCGCTGACAACACCTACGGCTACGACCAGGCAGGCCGCATGACCTCCTGGACCGCCGGAGCCACCACCACGGGATACAGCTGGGACGACGCGGGCAACCGCACCAAGGTCGGCAACGCGACCTCAACGTTCGACGAACGCAACCGCCTGCTGGCCGACGGCACAGCGACCTACACCTACAGCCCCCGCGGAACCCTGTCCGCAGTGACCGGACAGTCCAGCAGCGCCCGCTCGCTCACCTTCGACGCCTTTGAACGCAAGATCAGCGACGGAGCCTCCACCTTCGCCTATGACTCCCTCGACCGCGTCCGCCAAAGCGGCACCACCTCTTTCACTTACGACGGAGGTTCCAACAACCTCACCGACGACGGCACCAGCCAGTACACCCGCACCCCTGCTGGCGACCTGCTTGGCATCGCCAACGGCAGCAGCAGGCAGTGGGCCGTCACCGACCAGCACACCGACCTCGTCGCCAGCCTCACCCCAGACGGCAAGTCCCTAACGGGTTCCACCTCCTACGACCCGTTCGGCCAGAAAACGGCCACATCCGGCACGGCCCCCGCCCTCGGCTACCAGTCCGGCTGGACCAACCCGGCCTCCGGCGATGTCAACATGGCCGCCCGCTGGTACCAGCCAGGAACCGGCAGCTTCAATTCCAGGGACACCTGGCAGCTCGACCCGACGCCAGCAGCAGCAGCCAACCGCTATCTGTATGGCAACGCCACACCCCTGAATGGAACCGACCCCAGTGGACACTGCGTTGGCCCGGTCCTTGTCGCCTGCGTTGGCGGCTTGAGCGATGGATTGATCGCCATGCTCGGGGCAGCAGGCTATAGCTCACAGCAGCTTAGTCACCTTAGGCTCGGTGGATACGACAGCAGCATGGGGTCGTATTGGAGCTGGGCGGATAGCGGTTCATATACTGGCTCATACTCCACTGCCCTTGGCTGGGACTACGCGGGGAACATGTCGTCCTCGCTTGGCGCTCAGGCTGACCGACTGCGGTGGGATGGCTACACCTGGGGACATATCGACTACGGGGTTTCGTATCCAGGCTCCACCGGGGTCGGGCACGGCCGCTTGGGCCACGACCCCCTAACTGCGCCCCGGGCGCATACTCGACCCCCCAAGCCGAAGATCGACCAGAATCCCAACAACGGCCCCCACCCCAAGACCGCACCGCCCCGACCGGCTGCCAAGCCGGACTGGGATCCAAAGAACGGCGGGTGGAAGCCCGGTGACGGCTGGAAGCTCGCCTACACCGCAGTGAATATCCTCAGCCAGTTCAGTAATGGGCAGTACCAGCCTGGCGGCACGCTTGAAACCATGCCGGTACCCGCCAACAATCCCGGCGGTAAGAACAATGGCCGCATGCGCAATGATGATCGGTGTGACGACGGCCCAGGATTGAGTCCTACCGGGCACGCCGTTTATCTGCCGCGTGAGCGCTACTATGATAATTTCGAGCAGAGCTACCAGTGCCGGGCCACGGGCGTGTACGGCTTGTTGGATATGACTGACTACAACAAGAACCGGAAAGCTCCGGGTACTAACACGAATGGCTCGACTCAACCCCCGGGCATGAGGGAAATCAATATGCAGGGGTATGACTCTGCTAATGGTCACTTGATTCCCGCAGCTCTGTCGGGCTCCGGAATCGACCTGCGGAATCTCGTTGCGGAATACAAAGAGACAAATACGCCGTATTTGAATCACGGAGTCGAAAAGGACATCAGGAACACCGTCAAGTCGGGTAAGCATCTGTCGATCAGTATCGTCCCTCGCTATGGAAACGCTGGCAGTGGGATCCCTACGGAGCTGGACTATGACTACTCTGTTGTGGAGGATGGGACATCAAAGCACTGTGTGATCCGACAATTGCCCACAGGTGGAACGACGACGGGCAGCGCTAACTGCCCGAGGAGGTAACTGGGATGGCAGGGAATGTCTATCTCGGGCAGGTGATGGAGATGCTTGGGGAACCGACGTACCGGTTTGAAGATCCAGCGGCATGGAGGGATCTCGAAGAAGATCTCGGAATCAGCCTGCCGAGCGACTTCAAGACGATCAGCGACGCATACGCACCCATTCGAGTTAATGGTCACTTGTCGCTCCATCATCCTGCAACGGAGCGATGGAACCTCGGGGAGTCGATTCGAAGGACGGCTGAGGCGTGGTCGGGGGTTGATTGGGACGAGGGAGAGGTTGACGGGGACCCGCGAGTGTCTCTGGGGGTCACTAAATTGACCTTTGGTACACCAGAGGGGCTGGTGCCACTCGCCAGCACCAACCGAGGAGAATCGATCTTCTATGCGGCCCGGGGTGCCGGAGGCGATGGTTCGTTCTTTATCGAAGATGGCGAGGGGGAGTTCTTCGAGTACGCCATGAGCTTCGCCGAGTGGCTGTACCGCTATCTGGTGGGTGAAGAGATGGCGGGACCGGGGTCCAGTGCTTTTTACCCTGGGCCCGTGCAATTGCAGAATTTGCCCATGACGCCAGATGAAAGGCCAGCTGTTCGCTATGGCCCTCCCCGGGGCATGTAGCCCAAGCTGCCGGAGCGGACGACCCGACGTGCGCTGACGTGCTCGTCTGCCCGTGAGGTGAACAGTATTCGGAGACAGGGGTTGGGGATTCCAAGCCCGCCGTGCCAATTGGGACCGTTCCATCTCGGTGACCTGCCGGTTGATTGGTGCGGCATGGTCCTCGGGGACGCCCGCGCCCTTTGACTTGTTCGTCTGGCTGTCCGGCGAGTCGATCGACGGGCTCGCCGATGTCAGCCATTGGGGGAAGTACGAGGACGGCGCTCACGCCTGTTTCGGTGGCGCCCGATGTCCCAAGCCGACGGGCGCCGCAGCCCCTATGGACGGCTCGATCTTCCCCTCCAGGAGGCCCACGAGCTCGCCGACCAGCTTCGGGACTGGCTGTCGAAAGGACCTCGCACCGGCCTGGTGGTCTCCCTGGACGTACACACCCACTTTCACCTGCTCGATCAGGCCGGCGAGGGTTACCCCTGCTCGCTGGGCAGATCGAGCTCGAGGGGTCCCGGATCCGGCGACTGGGTTGGGACCCCGGCGACCACTCCGTGCGCCACCGTGGCGAACGGCGCAGCTCACCAGCCGTGGATGGAGGCGGGCTCGCCCTTGAGGTGGTGGGCGATCCCGAGGGCGTTGTAAGGGCCACACGGGCAGCGAGGCGACAGACAGCGACGCCACTGCCGAGGAGAGCGGCGTCTGAGATTGCAGTCGCCGGCCCGGCCGACGACAGGAGAGCGAGCGATGCGGCCCACCGCCAGCACGATCACCGACCCCTACCTCGACGCGCTGTATGAGACGCTGCGGCTCTACCGGCACGGCGCCTTCAGCGTGACCCGCCCCGACTGCCACGTATCACCAGGTGAACTCTGCCGGGCCCGGCGCAGCGTGCACCGCGGACGCCGCCAACACCACCAGGTGTCCCTCGGCACTGCCGAGGCCGTCCTGGGCATGCCGGGGCGGGGCTGGGCGGCGGCCAGCTCGTGGCAGGGACCTGCTGGCAACCACTACGCGTAACACCCGGCACGGCTACCCCCTAGGCACTGTTTCTCGGATCTCCTGACAGAGGTGGGGTGTTGAGGCCAGGCTGTCTGTATGGGCCGTGGGGATCTGACGAACGCGGAGTGGGA
>NZ_JBVHPV010000036.1:0-14274 GCF_055567715.1 Streptomyces sp. NPDC026377 | reverse complement strand
CGTTACGAGAAACGGGCCTACACCTACCTCGGCACCGTCACCCTCGCAGCCCTCATCATCTGGCTCCGAACATGATCCAAGAAACAGTGCCTAGGCCAGGGCAAGAGGGGCCATCGCAGAGCCTGTGGCGGAGATGAGATTGGCCGACATGAAGCGCCGGAAACTCGCGATCCTTAACAGCCGTTGACCTTCCAGCCGCACGACTTCCGCAGGATGTTCATCACCGACGCCATCCTCAACGATTTGCCGCCGCACATCGCCCACGTTATTGCTGGTCACGACCACATCGGAACCACGATGGGGTATGCCGCGATCTACCCGGAAGATGCCATCGAGGCTCACCGAGCCTTCATCGCCCGGCGCCGCGGTCTACGACCCGCCGGGGAATACCGAGCGGTGACCGACGAGGAGTGGCAGGAGTTCCTCGGGCACTTCGAGCGGCGCAAGCTGGCCCTGGGGCAGTGCGGCCGAGCATACGGAAGTAGCTGTGTCCACGAGCACGCCTGTGTGCGATGCCCGGTACTGATCGTGGGGCCGGACGAACGGCCCCGTCTGGAAGAGATCCGCGAGAACCTCCACGCCAGGATCGCCGAAGCCGAACGAGAAGGATGGCTGGGCGACGTCGAGCAACTGACCGTCAGCCTCACCGCAACCCACGACAAGATCAGCCAGATTGACGCCAGCGAGAGGCGGTAGAGCTCGCCGGTATTCGTCGGAATGCCGACGATCAAGCAACTAGCGGTCCGGGAAGCCCAGAACCTGAACAAGACGGACTAAGCACGCCGCCGTCGGACGCTAAACGGCCTCTCTGGCGGTAGTTGGGGTGCCGGTAAGAGCGCTGTCACCAGCCGCAAGCGAGGGGTGTCGTGTCCGGCAAGGTGCGGCGCGTTCGGCGATGTGACGGTCTACGGCCGCGAAGGCAACCGCGATGCCGAAAGGTGTGTTTCCTGGTTCAGGCGGGAACCGTACGGGAGAATGCGATGTGGTGGGCCGTCAGGCAGCTGGTGGCGCATGTGTCAGGCGAGGGGGAGCCGCTGTGTCACAGGTATGGAAGATCACGGTCATTGTGCTGGCGTCGGCTGGAGTCCTGTCCACACCGCTGGTGTGGCTTCTGGACGGCCCCGGTGCGGGACAGCTGGCCGGGGCCACTGTCCAGGCCGCCGTCGGTATCGCTGCCCTGGTCTGGGCCCTGCTACAGCATCCGCCGGCTGCCGGTCCCACAGACAGAGCCATCCGCACCGGGAGGGCCGACGACGGCGGCACTTCCGGCATCCGGAGGCCTGGCGGCCGGGGACGGGGCTCGGCCGCCGCCGAGCGTACTGGAGAGGCGAGCGGCCCGAACTCCGTCTCCGGCATCGACTACTCGAACTAGGCCCGCTCCCATGGCGAAAGAGTCATCGCGCACGGCACCGGACGAGGAGCCCGAGCCGTCAGTGACCGTGGCGGATACTGGCAATGCCGAGGCCACCGGCGATGAGACGGCCGTGACCGGCTATCGAGGCCCTGCCCCAGGAAGCGGCCCTGGATCCCCGGCTTCGGCACATCTGTCCCGCACCGGGGACGCGACGGCTGCCAACGGCGGAACCGCCATCAGCGGCTACGTTCACACCCTGACCGTGCAGAACAGAGTGCCGCTGGAGCCTGCCTCGTGGCCTCATCAGGTCGGTGTGGTCCCAACGCTGGCGCGGTCCTTCCAGCACCGCGCAGAGGTGAACCGGCTGCGGGCGGTGGTCGAGAGTGGGGGCATCGCGGTGCTCTCTCAGGTCCTGACCGGGATGGGCGGCGTCGGTAAGACCCAACTCGCCGCCGACTATGCCCTCGCCGCCCGGAACAACGGCGACCTGGACGTCCTGGTCTGGATCACCGCCAGCACCCAGTTGGCGGTGGTGGACGGATACGCGCAGGCTGGCCGCGAACTGTGCCGGGCCGACCCTGACGACCCTGAGCAGGCCGCGAAGCAGTTCCTGGCCTGGCTGGCACCCAAGCCCGGGCAGCGGCCATGCCGGTGGCTGATCGTCCTGGACGACCTCGCCGACCCAGGCGACCTCATCGTCCATCCTGAGAACCCGGGCACCCCGTACAGCCTGTGGCCGCCCGCCAGTCCGCACGGCCACACCCTGCTCACCACCCGCCGCCGTGACGCCGCCCTGTTCGGCGAAGGTCGCCGCCGGATCGAGGTTGGCCTGTTCACCCCCGACGAATCCGTCGCCTACCTCACCTCGTCCCTGGAAGCCCGTGGCCGCATCGAACCCACCAGCCAGCTCACCTCCCTGGCCGCGGATCTCGGACACCTGCCCCTGGCCCTGGCCCAGGCGGCCGCCTACCTCATTGACTCTGGCAAGACCGCGGCCGCCTACCGTGATCTGCTGGCTGACCGCGCCACGCAACTCGCCGACCTCGTCCCCTACGCCCTGCCCGACGAGCAGGCCACCACCCTCGCCGCCGTTTGGTCTCTGTCCATCGACCGCGCCGACACCCTGCGCCCCGCCGGCCTTGCCCGACCCATGCTCCACTTGGCCTCCCTGCTCGATGCCAACGGCATCCCCCAGACCGTTCTGACCAGCCGGCCCGCCCTCACCCATCTCAAGCGGCACCGCACCGCCGCCGACCCTGTACGGGCGCGGCGGCGGAAGTGGTGGCCGGGCATCCGGCTGCGCCCCGCGCCGCCGGTCACCCCCGAGGAGGCGTTCGGCGCGCTGCGCGCACTGGACCGGCTCAGCCTGATCGACCACACCCCGGACACCTCTCACCAGGCTGTCCGTGTCCACCAGCTCATTCAGCGCGCTACCCGCGACACCCACGCCCCCCACCAGCACGACCAGTACGCCCGTACCGCCGCCGACGCCCTAATGGCAGCCTGGCCTCCCGCTGACGACGACACCGACCTTGCCCAGGCCCTACGAAGCAACACCGAAGCACTCACCCGCCACGGCGAAGAGGCGCTGTACCGGCCGAACGCGCACAAGGTGCTGTACCGCCTCGGCCGCAGCCTCGGCGAGAGCGGTCAGCTCACGGCCGCCATCGCCCACTTCGATCACCTCACTACCATCACCCGCAGCCGCTTCGGCGAGGATCACCGCGCCACCCGCACCGCCAAGAGCAACCTCGCCACCTGGCGGGGGCAGGCGGCGCTCCCGGGGTTCGCGCTGAATATCGACGGCATGCAGGAACACATGCTGCAGGCGGGCTGGCAGGAGGAGACAGGAGATGCCGCGACGGCCATGCAGATAGTCGACGACACGATGAAGCACATAGTGCGGATGCTGGGCGAGGACCAGACCCTCGCCCTCCGGAGCCGCAGCGCTGGCTGGCGGGGCCAGATGGGGGATGCGGCGGCGACCGTGCAGGAACTCGCCGACCTTCTGGAGCGCATGGTGCGGGTGCTGGGCAAAGACCATCCCGACACCCTCGTCACCCGAAGCAGCCTCGCCTTATGGCGGGGACGGGCGGGGGATGCAGCGGGGGCCGAGCAGGGCTTCGATGGCCTTCTGGAGCACGCGGTGCGGACCCTGGGCGAGGACCACCCCCACGTCCTCACCGTCCGGGGCAACCTCGCCAGCTGGCGAGGACGGGCTGGGGATGCCACCGCAGCCGCGCATGCGTACGCCGACCTCTTGGAGCGCATGGTGCGGGTGCTGGGCGAGGACCACGGCCACACCACCACCGTCCGGTGGAACCTTGCCAACTGGCTGGGGCGGGCGGGGGATGCGGCCGGGGCCACGCGGGCGTACGCCGACGCTCTGGAGCACTCGGTGCGAGAGCTGGGCGAGGACATGGCCGCCGGCTTTCTGGAACACATGGTGCCGAAGCTGAGCGAGGACCACCCCCACCTGCTGGAGCACATTGTGCGGGTGCTGGGCGAGGACCACCCCGCTCTCACCAACCTCCTCTCCTGGCGGAAGGAAGCGGACAGGACGCAGGACGACGGGTAACAATGGCACCCTCCTATGCGGCTGGTGACAGAGTTCTTCCCGGTACCCCTAGTTCGGAGAAGGCATGTGAGCCACGTTGGAGATCAGCGACATGCCTGACGGTTATCCGAAGGGTGTTCAGGCATGTTGGCGATGTCTGGGATTGGCTGCCTGTTCCCGGAGCCCGTGCTGGTTCAGTCCATGTCGTTCCACGTCCACGCAGGGGCGGCACTCCCATCAGGCTCACGCCCGAGGCGGAACTGCTCTCCGTTTTCTCCGAGCTCGATGAACAGATAGAAGTGTCCTGCGGCAGAAAGCCGCTTGACCAGGGTGGTGATCTGCTCCTGCACCCCGGCTTCCCGCAGCGCGTCCAGCAGCCTGTGGACGGCCTGCAGGTTGAAGAGGGGGGTGTGCGCGGCGTCCCGCTCGGCCAGGGCGGTGACCTGCTCCTGCGCCCCGGCTTCCCGCAGCGCATTCAGCAGCCTGGCGACGGCTTCCGGGTTGTTGAGGGCGGCGTGCGTGGCGGGGTCGCGAGCCAGCAGCGCGGTGACCTGCTCCGGCTCCCCGCCTCCCCGCAGCAGCACGTCCAGCAGCGAGGCGACGGCGTACGGGTCATCGAGGGCGATGTACGCGGCGTCCCGCTCGGCCAGGGCGGTGACCTGCTCCTGCGCCCCGGCACCCATCCGACCGGATCACCGGCCTGGCCCGCGTACTCGTGCGCCAACGAGGCCACCCCCAGCCGCCTCACCGACCGCAGCGGGACAGATCCCACCCGTTCGAGTGACAGCCGAACCCGGCCCGAGGCATTGTGGTGGCGCAGTTCACTCGCCGATGGCCGCCTTGTAGCCGGCAGCGTCGAGGAGATGATCGAGTTCGGAACTATCCGACGGCCTGATCTTGAAGATCCACGCCTCGTGGGGCCAGTACCCCGTGTTGATGAGATGCGGTTTGGAGGACAGCTCCTCGTTCACGGCGATCACCTCGCCGCCGACCGGCGCGTGGATGTCCGACTGGGCCGTGACCGCTTCGACGGCACCGACGACATCGTTAGCCGCGACGGGTTTGCCGACCTCCGGCAGCTCCACGAACACCACGTCGCCAAGCGCCTGCTGAGCGTGATCGGTGAGCCCGACCGCCAACGTGCCGTCCGACTCCGACCGCACCCACTCATGCGCCTCGGTATACCGCAGATCAGCCGGAATATTCGACATGCTCACTCCACAGTTGTCCTAGTTGATCAGCAGACTCAGCATGCCCGATATCACGAAGGATCGACCGGATTTCAGTAATGTAACTGACGAGGCGTCAACAACCCTTGACGAGGCGCCCCGGCCGACTTGGAGCGGCCAGACCGCGATCATCTTGAACGCACAGAGTGATCAGCGCGTGGCGTTCGCATGCTATGGCGTCCATTCGCGAACTGTGCCTGTGACTTAGCGCTCTACTTGGCCAGCGCTTCTTTGGTTGGCGCGAGGTAACCCCGGCCTAGCTTGTCCCGGCGGCGGCAAGGTGGGCGTCCACGGCAACGACACCGTCGACGCCCTGGCAGAGGCCCACGACCACCAGGACGAGACGCGGTTCCGGGACGTGACCCCACAGGGTGACGACCCCGTCCCGGACCTCGATCGCGACGCTGCCCTCGTCCAGGCCGAGGATGCGCCGCAGGACGTCCTGCTCGACTTCGCCGCGGATCTCGGCGTCTGAGCGGATGAAGGCGTCGAGCAGGTCGCTGCGGCTGACGATGCCGGTGAGGAGCCCGTCGTCGCCGACCACCGGCAGCTGCTTGACGTGCCGACTGCGGAGTTCCCGAGCGGCCCGGGGGATAGTCCAGTCGGCGTGGGCAGTGAAGACGGGGCTGCTCATGAGCGCGCCCGCGGTCCGAGCCCGGGCCTTGCCCCAGACGCCCGCTTCGTTCCCGTCCTGCCCCTGAGGATCGGGCATGCCGGTCTCGTGCCGCAGCACGTCGGACGCGGACACGACGCCGACAAGGGAGCCGTCGTCATCGACGACCGGGGCCGCGACGATGTCGTTCGCATCCAGCAGGCCGACGACGTCCTGGAGCGGTGTGTTGGGGTGGAGGGTGACGACATCCTCGGTCATCACGTCACCGACCGTGCGGCGGTGCAGCATGGCGTCGGTCTCCTCAGCTTTGCGATGGGCGGCTGCGGTAGGACGCCCCGGCGGACGACGCGCGGCGCGCTGGCCTCCGCGGCCCTGCCGGCTCGTCAACGCCTATTCCCTCCCATGACAGCACCCCGCCTCTCCGGCGACCAGTGAGCTTTGACCTGGCGAGGAGGGCCAGCGGCCCCATGGCCAGAGTGCCTCCGAGCGTGTGGCAGGTGCTGGCACCTCGACGCCCTGTCCGCGTCCGTCTGGGGTTGAGCGTTGCAGTTGGCCGAGCGGGCCAAGTTGGGTGCTCAGTCACACTTGTGACTGCGCGCTTCACTTGGCGAGTGAGTGTTTGGGTTGGTTCTGACCGCGCTTCCGTGATGACTACGGTTGATGGTGGACGCGGGTCGAACCCTTACGGACATCCCAAAGCCGATGCCACCCAGCTTTCGGAGGGTCGTGCGTCCTGGGGTGTGTTGTTCACCAGCCACGAACCGTTCCACTCGACGTTCCACACGTCGCCGAGGGAGTTCTCGAACTCCACGAAACTTCCCGGAGCTCCTTCGAGGAGCCCGAGCTCCCTCAGTAGCACGTCGTGCGTAGTGAACCCGCGGGACGGACCCACGCTGCCGCCCTTGGTCCTGGTGTTCTCGTATCGCATCCGCAGGTACGGAACCGGGGGCCGGGAGATGATCGTCGGCCGCAGCATGCGCTTGCACCGCAGAACCGCCTCCTCCAGGCTCTCGTCTCCGCGGAACTCGCACTGGTACGCCGGGAAGACCGCTGTGACGACCTCGTTCAGGGCCTCGTTTCGCCCGTGGTGGTAGCCGTGCACGGGTGGTGAAGCCGCTGCCACGGCGTCGAACCGGTAGGTCCCGTAAGAGAAGTCGGTGGCGATCGTGAGCGGTCGGGCGCCTGGTCCGCGCCCGAGGCGGTGTTGTCTCGCGAACTCAAGAACAGCCCTGGTCAGACCTTCGTCGTGGACGTCCAGCGAGTTCATTTGGTAGGCCCAGCCTCCGTCGACGTCCATGGCGAGGGAGAACATGAAGCGCGACATGGGCGACCATCGCCAGGCCATGGACAGGCCAGGCACCTCCTCGACGTTCCCGATCTCCGCGACAGCCTGTTCGATGTTCATGTCCGTCATTTTCCCCTTCCTACGCCAGCTGCATGATCGGGGGAGGAAGGCAGGCCGGTTGGCACCGCTGTTCGGCGACAACTACGGCTATGGCTCAAGAAGGATGCGGGCTCTGAGTAAGGTGAATGAGGCTCGACCGTGCATCTGGCGCTTGATCGTTTTGATTCTGTTGACGTGGCCTTCGACTATGCCGGAGCTGTAGGGGAGGGTGAGGCCGGCGGTGACGGCGTGGAGGTCCTGGCGGATGGAATCGGCGAAGATGCCGATGGCATCCGGGCCGCCCAGCTCGGACTTCTGAATCCAGTCCCGGAGTAGGTGGCCGCAGCGATGACGAAGCATGTCGGTGAACTCCCGCGCGAGGTCACAGGCCAGGGCGATCTCCGGGCAGGCACTCCTCACAGCGTCGAGCTGGGCAACGTCGGAGATGGCGAGTGTCTCCCGAGGGCGCATGATCCATGAGGTGATGTCGCGAGGGCGGGGAGTCATTGAGCGGGCAGGAACCGCGATGCCCTCCCGGATGGCCATCACGTAGCGGTTCACAACGTGGTACCCGCCGGTGTAGCCGAGAGCGAGCAACTCGGATAGAGCTGCATCGATCTGGTACAGCCCGCATGGAAGCGGTGCTGCACATGCTCGATGAACGGGTCGAGGACACCATGCCCGCGATCCTGCGCCGAGGCGAGAAGCCCTGCCAGGTCCTTGTTCCGGTAGCGCGGGACCGTCTTGCAGTCCAACTGCAGCCGGCGGCCGATGGCGCTGAGAGACAGGCCGGTGGCGGCGAGCTCGTTGACCTCCGCGTGGCGTTGTCGGATCCGGTCCAGGAGCGGAGTATCCGGTGTGGCCAACGGCGGGCTGGCCTCTGATCCGACCGGCCGCCGAAGGCAATCACGGTGCCGGCGACATGTCTTCTCCACGGCCATCGAGAGGTTGCCAGCGATCTGCCACCTCCAGCGCGCCCGGGGCCTGCCTGATGGCCTTGGTGAAAGCCATGAGGCGATCTCGGCAGATGATCTCAGCGCCGGAGTGCTCCTGTAGCCAGGCGGCCACCGTGCCAGTCTCGCGATCGGGCAACACGTCCACCGGCCGCGAGGACTCGATGTCGACGAGGATGGTGCCGCAGGCCCGACCCTTGCAGAAGGCGAACTCGTCGATGCCAAGTATCCGTGGGGCCCGTGCTGGCACAGGCGGAGCGGTCAACTGTCTCAGGATGGTTGTCCGTCGGCCGTAGAGCCGCAGCTGCGTACAGAGGCGTGCGCCCGGTCGGCCGCCGAGCTTCACAGCGACCGCCCTCATCGCCGACCGCGCCGCCGTCGAACAGCGGCGTCGTGGCTCGGTCAGGCCCGCCACCTGTTCCACGAGAGTCCGACGTTGGCACTGGGCCTGATCGCAGAAGAACCGACGCACGCGGAGACGAACGATCACCCGGTGGCCGCCGACGGGTAGCCCAGTTATGTGACGCCGGTACCGACTGTGAACGCGTGCGGCAGGATGCTGACGCTGGGGACATGCTCCTGGCGGCCCACAGCCAGCCGCATCGATCAGCAAGCTGTCATCGGCGACGACGGCCTGCCGCACCACGAGGTTCAGGCCCGGGAAGAGGACGTCTTCGAGCGTCGCCAGCTTCATGACGACGTGATCCCCTGACGGAACGGTCCTGCAATCTCCGGCCTTCAGCGCATGCTGCCAGGTGCAACGTGCTGCAACTGAGCGATCAGGGAGCTTGGTAGCAGGGGATGGGGATGTCGTGAGCCTTCAGAGCCGCCGTGTAGCGAGCCAGCAGCTCGTCGAAGTTGGAGAGGACGATGGCCGCCGCCTCGCGGGCCTCACCGACGTCGCCCTGGTCGCAGGCTTCTACGATTTCGGTGACGTCCGCGCGAATGATCGAAAGGGAATCGCCCTGGATCAGCACGCCCGGAAAATTGCGTGGGGGCAGACGGACGACCGCGTCGTTCCCCGGGTCCGTGAACAGCTCAGCCTCAATACGTTCCATCCCGTCATCCAACCTCACACGGTGCCCCCTTCCAGGCGTAGTCAACACGGAAGCGCAGTCAGAACCTTTGGATTGGCGGATCTGAGCGTCACGGCTGGCGGCTATGCCCAGCCGCCAGCGACAATGTGTGGCCGCCGTAGCTCTTTAGCCGGGTCCTGAGCGCGACCTGGCATCCACGTGCCAGGCTCCGTTTGGCGGCGCTGGGTCGCCACGTGACCTTCGGAGTGGACATGTCTGACCGGCAGACCGGCACGGTGAAGTGGTTCAACGATGAGAAGGGGTTCGGCTTCATCACTCCGTCAGGAGGCGGCGACGACCTCTTCGTGCACTTCAAGGCCATCGAGTCCGATGGTTTCAAGTCCCTCAAGGAAGGCCAGACCGTCTCGTTCGTCGCCGAGAAGGGGCAGAAGGGCATGCAGGCGGCGCAGGTCCGCCCGGAGTAACCCGCTTACGGACTGAGTGCCGCAGTTGGCGAAACTCGCCAACTGCGGCGCAATAGTTGTCCCTTGAGCGCGATAGTTGGCCCCGCGAGTGGGACTTTTCGAGGTAGGTGCCCCTTGATCGGGCTGCGTGACCCTGCCCGCAGTCCTGGCGTCATTGGCCGGCGACGAGCTGGTGGGTGAGCCTGGGATGATCGACGTATGTCCCGCTTTCCCATTGAGCCCCGTCCGCTGAGCGTCTCCGAGCGAGCCGTGCTGGAGCACATCCTCTCCGCCGGCTTCGCCGGTGCTCGCGAGTTGCGCGGCCAGCTGGACCTGGCGGAGGTCGTTGCTCTCTGGGCGCCTGGGTCTGTCAGCGTCGACCTCCAGGTCAGGGAACCGGTGCAGCACGCGACCATGACCTCCGAACTGGTGCCCGTCGATGCTCACGTCCACGACCACTCGGGCGAGTACACCGGCGAACTGCTCGTGTGGACCGCCAAGGGGGCCACCCTGGCGGCCCTGGAGTACGCCTGGATTACCGACGAGATGCCCAGTTCCCTGCCGACCATCGACCAGGTGAGGGTCGTCGCCCGCTGATCACCTGCATGACGGGCAGGTGTCAACATAGAACAGCCTAGCGGTGACAAGTAGAGCTATCTGATCGGCCAGGCACCCTACGTGAGCCCTGCACCGCGGTGTCGTCTATCTCGAAAAGTCGCAGCGAGGGAGGCGGGGGACCGGGAGAGCGCCGAGGCCCTTGCATGGCAGGCCGCCGACCATGGCTGCCCCGACGCCCTGGTCCGCCTGGCCGAGATGCGGGTGCAGGCCGGGGACCGGGAGGGTGCCGAGGCTCTGCTCCGCGAGGCCGCCGACCGAGGCTACGCCGCACTGTTCCAGCCGCGGTCCGGCGACGAGGTCGTGGAGTCGGCGGTCTGGCCCGATCTGGGACGGGCCGTGTACACAACACTGAACAGCGTCGTCTGCCTGACGCGCGCCAGTGACCTGGTGTGGGCGTCGGATTTGAGCCGCACTCGGGCCGACGGGCACGGCCACCGGCCCGGCTGTGCGCTGTCCTTGGACGGCGGGACTGTCTGGGTCTACGGGCCGGACGCGATGGCAGGACGCAAGAACCCAGACCAGTGGGTAGCCCACGACGCCGACAGCGGGACGGTACTGGTCCGCCAGGAGCTGGAGACGGTCGGGCACGGCGCCGACCACCACGTGCACCCCGTGGACGGCAGCGTCTACCTCGACATCGGTGAGGGCCAGGACGGCTCCGTCATCCTCAGAGCCGCAACCAAGGCCAACGGTGAGCCGGAATTCTGGACCTATCCGACGCAGGACCGCTGCCTGATCGACATGGCACCCGACGGGCAGCAGTTCATGACCGTCGACCACGGACAGGTGGATGTCGCCTTCCACCGCCACCTCAGCGGAGACGTGCTCCTCTCCCTGCCCGTCGAAGCCTTCGGATACGACCCGGAAGAGACGTATATGGAATGGAGCGGCGGCTACCTGACCCCAGACCTAGGCCGTTTCGGTCGGATCATCTGATCGTTGGTCCGGGTGTGCCGTTGACTGACGCGCAGTGGGCGCGGATCGAGCCGTTGCTCCCGGACCGGACGCCGAGGCGGGGTGGTCGCTGGCGTGACCACCGCGAAGTGATCGACGCGATCGCCTTCAAGTTCCAGACCGGAACCCAGTGGGTCCACCTGCCGGAGAGATTCGGCAACTGGCGAGGTGTCTACAACCGGCTGCGGATGTGGGCCGTCGACGGCACCTGGGAGCGAGTGTTCACCGCGCTGATGGCCCAGGCCGACGCCGACGAGGACCTCAACTGGGCTGTCTCGGTGGACTCCACCATCGTGCGCGCGCACCAGCACGCGGCCGGGGCCCGCAAAAAGGGGCCCATGCCGGCGAACCGGACGATCACGCCATCGGCCGGTCCCGCGGCGGACTGACCACGAAGATCCACCTGGCGGCTGACGGCCGATGCCGGCCCCTGGCATTCGTGCTGACTGCGGGACAGGCCGGTGACGCGCCCGCCTTCGAGCAGGTCATGGCCCGCCTACGCGTGCCCCGCCCGCGTGGCCGGCCCCGCACCACTCCAGACGTCGTCCTGGCCGACAAGGCCTACTCCTCGCGTGCCATCCGCAAGCATCTGAGCAGGCGCGGAATTCGTGCGGTCATCCCCGTCCCCGCCGACCAGCAGGCACACCGCCTGCGACGCGGCAGCCAGGGCGGCAGACCGTTCGCTTTCGACCGTGAGACCTACAAACAGCGCAACACTGTCGAGCGGTGCATCAACCGCCTCAAGCAGTGGCGCGGCATCGCCACCCGCTACGAGAAGACGGCCGCGATCTACCTGGCCGGACTCCACATCGCAGGCATCTTCCTCTGGTCCGCACAGTGATCCAAACGAAAGCCCCTAGCCGTCGTCACCCTGGCCAGTGAGGGACCGGACGAGGAGGAGTGCTTCCGCTACCACCTGGTCGACGTAGGCACGGGCACGCTCAGCGGCGAGATCACCGCCGAGGCGGCCAACCCGTACGAACTGGTCCCCTGGGCGACGGCTCCTGGCTCACCGGCGGTCCAGACGGCAGCCCCATCCGCTCGTCACGCACCCCCTTGTCCCCCGCACCGCCGCGCCCCGGCGCTTGATGGAGCGGGCGGCCCCTGATACGAGCAGCGCCGCCGACTGAGCACCGCAGCTGGCCATCGGAGCCAACTGCGCTGCTCAGTCGCAGGTCTGGCCGGCCGTGGAGCGCACCAGCTGCCCCCTGTGGGCGGTGGATGGCCCTGCTGCGGTAGAGGGCTGGGTGCGTCCTGTGCACTTCCGAGCGGGGGCGTGTTGTCAGTGGGTGCTGGCAGGGTGTGTGCATGACGGATAGCGAGAGTGCCCGCATGTCGCGGATCCTGAGCGGGTTGCCAGCAGGGGCTCAAGAACTGCTACTGGAGACGGACTGGGCTTCTCACCGGCACGCCTACGGCTCCGGCGAGGACATACCCCTCTCCCTGTGCTCCCTCATGGACGAGGACGCCGCAGTGCGGTCCGCCGCGTTGGCCGCATTGGACACGGCCGTGCTCCATCAGGGGTCTCTGTACACGGGCACCGCGCCCGCGGCGCTGTTCGTCGCCGCGATCCTCGACCATCCCCTGTGCCTCGCCGAGCATGAGGGACACTTCCCCTGGGACGACGGGCCGCCGCGCAGCCTGCGGGCCGCCCTGCTCGACTGGCTGGGCCAGGTGGCCGAGTCGGCTGCCTATGGGGAGGACCCGGTGCGGGACCGGACCACCTGGGATTGGCAGCCCTGGCACCAGGACACGCGAGGCGCGCGCGACCCCGACGAGCTCGCCGCGCTGCAAGCGTGCCGGTACATCCGTCCTGCCCTGTACGACGCCGTCGAGCCGTTCCTCTCCTCCTCCAACCCGCAGATCTATGAATCCGCCCTCGGCGCCGCAGCGCCGCTCCTTTCAACCCCGGCCCTCGCCGACCGAATACCGCGCGCCGCCTCGCTGCTGCGGACCCGGCTGGCCACCATGACGGGCCGGCGGGAGCGATCCGCCGTGGCGCGGGCCCTGAGTCTTTGGAGGATGAACACCTCCGACCTGCTCGCCGACTCCGACCCGGCCGTACGGGTCTGCGCCGCACTCGGTCCCGCCGGCGTCGACCGGCCTCGCGCTCTCGCCGTGCTCCTCGACGCGCTGCGGGAGCCCCGTACGACAGACGGATGGTTCGTCGAGCCGCTGCGTGGGGTCAACGGGTGGTTCCGGTTCACCGTGCTGCGTTCCGCGCTGGGTCTGGCCCTCTCGTTCGAGGAGGTGGCACCGGTGGCCATCGCCATGGTGGCCGCCGCCCACAGATCCATCGCCGACCACGAAAGGGGGCCGATCCTGTTCAGAGCCTTCCCCGGCGGTTACGACCCGGCCCACCCGCTCACCCCAGCGCAACGCGCGCTGCTGCGGGCATTCGTGGACACCGACGAGGCGACGGGCAGCATCGGGGGCAATTGGTTGTGGTTCCGCGCGGCCGGGCTGCCGGAGAACCGGGAGGGCATCGCCGCGTTGTTATGACGCCGCCCGCCACCGCATCCCCTCCCCATAACGTTCCCCGCCTGACGCTGAGCATCAAAGTTGTCCACCTGAGCCATCTACGATGCTCAGCCACAGGGGAGTAGTCCTGCGGCGGCAGGGGGGGACGGATCAAGGTGGTCGGCACGACTCAGTGGGCAGCCGGAAGTCGTCGGACCGGGACGGCCACTCCAGGAAGATGCCGGTACGAGGCGGTGCAACGTCCGTGCACGGCGCGGGTGTTACCTTCCTTCCCGTGTTAGGGCTTGCAGAGAATCAAGGTGTTGCTTCCCCTGGTTCGGGTCGTTGGTGTGGTATGCGCATATCCGACGAGGTCCGTAATCAACTCGCTCTGAAGTTCGCAGTGTTGTTTCCTCACCTGGACGAGCGGCAGCGACGTCTGCTGATGGGGGCCGAAGCCCGAATCCTGGGGCACGGCGGGATCCGGGCAGTCGCCCAGGTGGCCGAGGTCAGCGAAACGACCGTCCGTACAGGCGTGGACGAGCTGGAGGCGGGGGCGGAACCGCTGGGCCGAGTGCGCCGTCCAGGCGGCGGGCGCAAGCGGGCAGTAGAGGTGGATCCAGGACTTCGGCCCGCGCTGTTGGCGCTGGTCGAACCCGACATGCGTGGGGA
>NZ_JBVHPV010000035.1:0-17044 GCF_055567715.1 Streptomyces sp. NPDC026377 | reverse complement strand
CCGTTACGAGAAACGGGCCTACACCTACCTCGGCACCGTCACCCTCGCAGCCCTCATCATCTGGCTCCGAACATGATCCAAGAAACAGTGCCTAGCCGATCCGACCCGTATGACCATCGTCCGCACTCTGTACGCCACACCCGAACGCGCCTGCGGCACCTTCCCTGCCGAGGTGGCACCTTCCACCCTCAGCCACCACTTCAAGGTCCTGCGCGAGGCGGGCCTCATCCACCAGCGCGAGGAAGGAAACCTTAAACTGACCACACTGCGCACCGCTGAGCTGCAAGTCCGTTTCCCCGACCTGCTCGACACGATTCTGCGAGCCAACGAATCACCCACTGGCAACGGCACCTGCTCGGACCAAATGGACTGAGACGGAGACTGGCACCCGCGCACGGCGGACTACGTCGACTGAGAAATTCGCCGACCTGGCGTCCCGACACTTCTGGTCGCCGCAGGTCACAGTCATAGCCACGAACCAGATCATCTGAGCGAGACAGGTGACAACTACCGCTTCGGCTCACCTGCACCGGGCGGTGGAACGGGCCCTGCTGGGGTTCACGCACGCTGACCTGATCGGGCAAGCCGAAGCGATCAGCGCCGGCAGGCAGTACGTCGAGCAATGCTCAGGACCTGCGGATCAACTCCTCTGGAGGATGCGCGAGGGCGTACCTTCCCGGGTGAGTGGTCGTCAAGTCACCCAGTAGGCCCACGCTGTGAACACGGGTCGGGAAGGTACGCCCGTGCTCAGCGCAGTCAACGAAGCGGCACGACCGGGGCAGTTCCCTGATCGACGAGATCGTCCGCGACGGCGCTCGGCGGATGCTGACCGCCGCCCTGGAGGCGGAGGTGGACCAGTACATAGCCGAGCTGGCCGATCAGCGTGACGAGGCCGACCGCCGGCTGGTGGTGCGCAATGGCCGCCACCGGCCGAGGACGGTGACCACGTCTGCCGCCCATCGAGGTGGCCGCCCCGCGCGTGAACGACAAGCGGGTCGACGAGGAGACGGGTGAACGTCAGCGGTTCTCCTCGACGATTCTCGCGCCGTGGTGCCGGAAGTCCCCGAAGATCAGCGAGGTGCCGCTGCTCCATCTCCACGGCCTGTCGTCGGGCGACGGCGCCAAGGAGCTGATCGCGATCGCCGAGGGCCTGCGCGAGTCCACCGAGTTCTGGGCGGACCTGCTGCGTGACTGCCGACGGCGCGGGATGCGCGACCCGATGCTCGTGGTAGGCGACGGCGCGATGGGATTGTGGAGGGTGCTGGCAGAAAGCGTCTTAGCAGGCCAGGCACCAGAGGTGTCGGGTTCACAAAACCCGGAACTTCACGAACGCTCAGCCGAAGAAGTCTGCACAGCCCGGCGCGAGGAAGGCTCTGCAGGAGATCTACATCGCCGAGGACCGTGCGCACACAGAGAAGGCGGTCACCGCGTTCGAGAGGGCGTATGGCGCGAAGTGGCCCAAGGCCGTCGCGAAGATCACCGACGATGTGGAGGAACTGCTGGCGTTCTACGACTTCCCCGCCGAGCACTGGATCCATCTGAGGACCACGAACCCCATCGAGTCGACCTTCTCCAGCGGGAAGCTTCGGACCAAGGTCACCCGCGGGGCCGGCAGCCGCCCTGGCGATGGTGTTCAAGCTGGTCGAGTCCGCCCAGGCCCGCTGGCGCGCGATTACCGGGGCCTTCCTCGCCGCCCTGGTCCGCTCCGGAGCCAAGTTTGAGAACGGCGTCCTGGTCGAGCGGTCCGGGGTAGCCGCATGAAGGATGTGTTCGCTGCACTCGAAGCCCTGAGCGACCGCGAACCTGACCGACGGGACGCCGCAGCGATGCTCGGCGTTCTTCTACGTGGCACCGGCTTGGACGCCGATACGGCCCGCCTGACCGTCAAGAGCCCGCCACAAGGGTCCGGGAATCCGCTCTGATCTGACCTGGCATGCTTGGCTTCGGTGCGCGGCCGCCGAAGTGACGCGGCACGCGCAGCGACGGCCGGACCAGGCCTACGCGTGGTCCCGCACGATGATCTTTCCGGTGTTCTTGCCGTGCAGCATGCCCAGGAATGCGTCCACGATGTGCTCGAACCCGTCCACCACCGTCTGGTCCAGCGCTAGCCGGCCGCTCTGCAGATGGGGGACCGCGAACTCATACAGCTCGTCTTGCAGGTCGCGGTAGTTGCTGACCAAGAAGCCCTCCATGCGGAGGCTCTTCTCCACGATGTCCGAGTAGTTGAAGTGCGGCGGGGGCGCGTCCGGGGTGTTGTAGCGGCTGATGGTGCCGATCCGGACGATGCGCCCGAACTCGCGCAGTGCGCCTACTGCGGCGGCCAGTTGTTCGCCGCCGACGTTGTCGACGAAGACGTCGATGCCGTCCGGTGCAGCCTCGGCGAGCAGTTCAGCGGCGAGGCCGTCATGGTAGTCGAACGCCGCGTCGTAGCCCACCTCCCGGGTCAGGTGGTCGACCTTGGCCGCCGAGCCCGCGCTGCCCACGAGTCGGCCGGCGCCCAGCAGCCGGGCGAACCGGCCAGTGGCCGTGCCGACGCCGCCGGCTGCGGCGGAGACGAAGAGGTCGTCGCCCTCGCGGAGGCGGGCGATCCGGGTGAGGCCCACGTAGGCGGTCAGTCCGGTGCCGCCGAGGACGCTCAGGTACGCCGTCAGGGGGACCCCGTCGAAGCGGGGGAGTCTGCGGATCTCCTCGGGTCGGACCACGGAGTGCGTGCGCCAGCCCTGCCGGTGGAACACGATCTCGCCCTCGGGCAGCTCCGGCGTCCGCGAGGCGACGACGCGCCCGAGGGTCCGGCCCTCGAGCGGTGTGTGGAGCGCGAAGCCGCCCGGCACGTCGTCCATCATCTCGCGGTGGTACGGGTCGACGGACCAGTAGAGGTTCTCCACGAGCGCGGTGCCGACCGCAGGATCGGGAATGGCGGACTCGACGAAGGTGAAATCCTCGGTGGTGGGGAAGCCGTGGGGGCGGGCGGTCTGCTGGACGGTGATCGCGTTCTCGGTCATGACGGGACCGTAGGACGGGAATGGAGCCCTCGGGCAGGCGGTTGGGCTCATGTGACGCCCCGTTCCATGAGCAGTTCTCATACCTAGAGGTGAGCGCCCTGTGGCCCGTACGACCGACACCGATCTCGCTCCGCACGAACTGCGCATCCTGGTGGCGGTTGCGGACGCCGGCGGCTTCTCGGCCGGGGCCGAGGCACTCGGCCTGACACAGTCCGCGGTCTCCCACTCGGTGCGCGGCAGCGAGCGCAAGATCGGCGCGGTTTTGTTCGAACGCGGCCGCAGCGGTGCGAGACCCACTCCGGCGGGGGAGAAGGCTGTGGCGCATGCGCGCCGTACCCTGCGGCTGCTGGACGTGCTCGTCGCCGAGGCGCGGGGAGCCGCCCGGTCCGAGGCGACGCAGGGGCCGGAGGGCCCGCTGCGGATCGCGGCCTTCCGCAGCACCGCGCTGCACCTGCTGCCGCCGGTCCTGCAGCGGCTGCGCGCGCGGTATCCCGGGATCGAGCCGCAGGTGCGGATCGTCCGCGAGCTCGGGCGCGGCACGGCGGGCGAGGTGGCCGACGGACGGTCGGATCTCGCCATTGCCACCTTGGACGGAGCGCATCTGCCGGCGGGGCTGGTGGCGAGCGGACTCTTCGAAGAGAGCTACTCCCTGGTGTATCCGGCCGGACACCCGGCTCCGCGCTCGCTGCCGCTGGTCGACTGGGTCGAGAACTGCGGCTCGTACACCCGCGCCTGGTGGGGCGCGCAGGACTGGATCCCGAGGGCCACGATCGAGGCCGAGGACGACGGAGCAGTGCTCTCGCTCGTGAGCGGGGGGCACGGAATGGCGATTATGCCCGCGCTCTCCCTGGTCGGGGCAACGGACTCGATCGAGATCACCGATCTCGGTCCGGAGCGCCCGACGCGCCGTGTCGGCTATGTGACCACCCCGGAGCTCGCCGGTTCCGCCGTCGTGCGCGCTCTGGTGAGGGAGCTGCGGGCTGCCGGCTCCGCCATCTGACCGGCAGCGGGCAGCCGGGTCAAGGCATCGCTGTCATATCTGAAGTCGGTCAGTGAGGCGTTCAACCACCACAGCCTGCCCCTTCGCCTCGTCGAAGCGCTGGAGGTTGCCATGCCGTCGATGGAATCCGAACTTCTCAGGCACGCGATCTAGATCCTCGGGGTCACGCACGACCCCAAGGTCCTCCCGGGATCGAGCCCTCCTCAACCACCCCCCCCGCCAGGTCGCGCGCTAGGAAGCACGACTTGCCGCAGCCGAGCCCCGTCTCTCTTTCGTTGGGCGTCGAGAACGGTGCGGCCGATGCGGCGGTGGTCGACGTCGATACCCGCCTTGTCAAGGCGGGGATACGTGGCGAATCCTCCGCGAAAGGCCTCGCAGCGATCTTGGTGCCGGAAACTGCGGAAATGGCTCTGGGGCAAGCGCATCGGCGTCCGTATCGCGCGGAAGGGCATCGAGTCCAGCGAGCGCCTCGGGCGACGCAGGTGGGTCATCGAGCGGACCATGTCCTGGCTGACCGGCTACCGCCGACTCAACCACCGCTACGAACGAAATCCCCGCAATTACCTGGCTTTTCTTGGCCTCGCCGCAGCCCTCTGCTGCTACAAACGGCTCCTCCAACTGACCATGTAGGACACGGTCTTAGGAGGGATCCTACGCGGTGATCACGCCAGACACAGCAAGATCATCTTATCCCTGACCAGCAGTTACGGGACAGGTCTTGGGTGGCAGCGAGTGCATCCTAGTGGCAAGTGTTTATGCGCCATGTCCAATAGTTGTTGCTTCCAGTTGCAGCCACATACGTCTGAGGTCGCACCATTCCCGTGGCACGGCCGCAAATAGCTTCCCATTCGGCATGGCGTGTTCCTGCTGCTATGTCGATATTAGGGCTAAATATGCCCCCCTCAGGTTGCTGCAATGCAGCAACCTGAGGGGGACGCCGTGTCTTGTGGTGGTGCTGTTGCGCGTAGCGTCTTCTCCTCATGATCGCCTTGCGGTCGCTTTGGGTGGAGGGTCTGGGGAGACCCTTGAGGTGTGGGGGGTTACTGTGTCTGGATTTCGGCGAAGAACGGCTCGTGCCGTGGGGACGTTGCTGGGGTTGACCCTTGCAGTGGGTGTACTTCCTCAAGCCGAGGCATACGGGGCTGTGGCAGGCGTCGGGCGAGCCGTGGCGGCAGATGTGTCACCTTCGGCCCGTGCGGCTGTGACGGGGGAGCCGGTTGAGGCGGTGTCGGAGCGGACTGAGTACTCGCAGACCATGGCGAACCCCGACGGCACGTACACGCTCGAGCAGTCCGCTACTCCGCAGAGGGCGCGCGGCAAGGACGGCGAGTGGCATGACATTGACGTGACCTTGGCGCGACGGGGTGACGGAACGATCGGCCCCAAGAGCGCTGTGGTCGACTTGGCGCTCTCCGGGGGCGGGGACGGCAAGAGCCTGATCCGTCTGGGTAGCAGGCAGGGAGCGTTCTCCCTCAGGTGGCCAGCCCCTCTTCCAGAACCAACACTGGACGGTGCGACGGCCACCTATCCCGAGACGCTTCCCGGGGTGGATCTGCAGGTGACCGCGACGGCCGAGGGCTTCCGCCAGGTTCTGGTCGTCAAGTCGCCCGAGGCGGCGGCGAATCCGGCCCTGAACCAGATCGCCATGACCGCGAGCGGTGACGCACTCACCGTCGCGCCCGGCGCCGGTGGCGGTCTCCGCGCGGTGGACGGCAATGGCAACACGGTCTTCGGCGGTCCGGCCGGACTCATGTGGGACTCCGCCGGTGACAGCGCGCCCAGCGCCCCGCAGACGCTCCGGGCCAAGATCGCCGGTGCGGCGGAGCCCGGCACTGGCGACGCCGTGGGGGCGGCCGCGCGTCCTGATGACGGCGACGCCACTGCTGTCCTGCCGGTCCAGGTTCACGGCAGTACGGTTTCCGTGAAGCCTGACCAGGGACTGCTGCGCGGTAAGAGCACGGTCTACCCGGTTTACATCGATCCGCCGATCGGTGCGACGTTGACCGAGCGCACGGTGCTCTCGTCGGACGGGGACAGCTTCTACGACTTCGACGGCGACTCCTACGGGGTGGGGCACTGCAGCCGTTCCGGACCGTACTACTGCACGACCGGCGCTAATTACACCAATCGGATGTACTTCCAGTTCGCGCCCGGCAATCTGATCGGCAAGTACGTTCTGAATGCCTCGTTCCGGGCGTATGAGACGTGGTCGTTCGACTGCAATCCGCACTGGCTGGAACTGTGGCGCACTGACAACATCTCCGCAGGCTCCCGCTGGCCCGGTCCCGCGGCCAGGGACATGATGGGCGACCGGAACGTTTCTGCCGGGCGAGGGGATAACTGCAGTCCAGCGCAGCCGGATTCGTGGATCGAGTTTAGCGACAATCCGGCAGAATCGAATGAGAACCTGACGCCAACCGTGCGCTCCTTCGCCGACGGCAGTTTCTCGCGGCTGACGCTGATGCTGCGGGCCGCAGATGAGGGCGATGCCTCGGCCTGGAAGCGGTTCACCAAGAGCGCCACGCTGCAGGTAACGTACGCCGTCAAGCCTGGGTACCCGACGCGCTACGGGATAATCCCGGGCGACGGTACGACGTCCTACTGCGCAACCAACCCGCGCGGACCCATCGTCGTGACGCGTACTGACCCGATCGTTCAGGCTGCTGTGGAGGCTAACACCCAACCGGCCTCGGGGGAATCCCGCGGTTCGCTGCGGGGACACATGGTGGTGGAGCGACCGGACGGCAAGGGCGGCTGGACGTACCACTGGAGTGTCTACACTCCCGATTCTGGCTACGACGCCGACGGCACGGTCCGGTCGAAGCGGACTCCCGCGTTGGCGGACGGGACCACGTACCGGATGCGGGCGCGGACGCTCTCGTACTACTTCCCCGATGGCCGTTCGGAGTACCTGCCGGGGAAGTTCACCCCGAACTGCTATTTCAGGATCGACGCGACGGCGCCCAGGGCCCCGAAGATCACGCTAGGGGAGAGCAGCGTCTACACCCAGTGTGGTGACGTGTGTGAGGGTCGGGGTGCGCCGGGCCAACCCGGTGACTTCGTCCTCACTCCTGGTACCGGTGATGCGGACGTTCAGGGTTACCGGTGGCGGTTGCTGTCCGAGAAGTCGGCCCATGAAGTGACCGGGCTCGCAACCCGCATCCGCCCCGTCCCGACACTCTCCGGCACGCAGGTATTGACTGTGGAGGCGAAAGACGTCCGTGACCGGTGGGGTACCCCCTCGGAGTTCGTCTTCAAAGTGGCCCCGGCACCCGGACCGGTCGGCCGGTGGTCGTTCGCAGACGGCGCCCCGAGCTCAGCCGTCACCACCACCGCCGACACTGCGACCGAGGGCATCCGGCATCCCGCCACCTTGCACCCGCAAGCCGGAAACACAGCGGCGACCTGGTCGACGCTGGGACGACGGGGAGCAGGCGACTACTCGCTGCGGCTGAACAATGATGTGACCGATCCCGCCAGGCAGGTCGGATACGCGTCGACGGACGCACCCGTCCTGAACACCCGCAGTTCGTTCACCGTCTCGGCATGGGCGCTCCTCACCGATTCCTCCAAGACTGCAGTGGTGGTCTCGGCCCCGGGCAACTACGGGTCGGCGTTCCATCTCTACTATTCCGCCGGACTCAAGCGCTGGGCGTTCAACCGGATCGCCGCAGACACCCCCAATACGGACTACGTCCGAGCCTTGGGCGTTGTGGAGAACCCACCGACGAACGTGTGGACCCACCTGGCGGGTGTCTTCGACGACAAGGGCGACGCCGATCCGAAGAACGACACCATCCAACTGCTCGTGAACGGCCGTCCTCAGGGCGACCCCGTCAACCTGTACCAGGCGAATGCCGCCTACACACCCTCGGCCTCCACAGAAGGAACCCTGTTCGGCCGCTCGAAGGTCGGCGAGTATTTCACCGGAGCCATCGACGAGATCCAAGTGTGGCAGAACGCCCTCAGTGGTGATCAGGTACGAGCTGACAACACCCTGACGGACAACAGCGTGCCCGCCACCGCTCTCGTGGGCCAGTGGAATGCGAGCACCATTGTCCCCGGCAAGATGCCGCAGAGCACTCCCTATCCTGCCGGCCCCATGACGCTCTCGGCTCTGGGCGCGAGCCCCGATGCCGCCGAGCCGGCCGTAATACTGGACGGGCAGGGCGGCTACCTCTCCACCACCGGCCCGGTAGTCGACGAGACGGGCTCGTTCACCGTGACGGCAAAGGTGAAGCTGGACAGGGCGAAGCTCGACACTAAACCGGTCGGCTACCGGGCCCAGATCTTTTCCCAGACGGCCGCGACTGGCGAGGAGTCGTCGTGGGCACTATGGCTGGACAAGGTCGACCCCGACGGCGACGGCGTGCCAGCCTACCGCTGGCACTTCGGCCGCACCGCAACCGACGCCGCGGGCAAGGTGACTGCCTCCGCATCCGTGTCCTCCGAGGCCGCCGCCGAGTTGGACACCTGGGTGCAGCTCACCGGTGTCTTCGACAGCACGGAGGAGACAGGCGCCGGCTACGGCAAGGCCCACCTCTATGTGGGGCACGCCGATCAAGCCGCAGACACGGAGCCCGCATTCACCAGCCCTGTCCAGGGCAAGGGCCCACTGAACGTGGGCCGGGGATCCGCAGGCGGCACCGCGACGGGGGCCCTGCCAGCCAGGATCGGTGAGCTGCGTGTCTGGACCGGGGCCATGACCGCAGACCAGATCAACGAGAAGGTCCTGGGCTTCGCAGCAGTCCGTTGACAGGGGACCGGGGCAGCGGTGCGCACACCGCTGCCCGGCCCTCGCGAGCCGCGCCCCGCTGAAGCCCATCCCGCCCGCTGGACACGCTCACGAGGTCCCAGCGCAGGCACAGACGTACGGCACGTGCTGCCGCACCCGTTGAAACGGACGTGAGATGAACCCGCTCAGTTCAACCGCTGCGAGACCCGCCTGGAGAGGGCGGGCCGCCCGCCGCGTCGCCGCCACCGTGGCCTTCGCCATGCTGCCCGCTCTACTGACCCAGGCCGCGACGGCAGCTGACGTGGACCCGCTCGGCCGACCCAAGCTCAACGCTCCGCACCCGGACAAGGTCTCCCCATTCGCTGCGAAGGCGAACAAGAAGACCGAGGCCGTCATGAAGAAGGCGGAGGCAGCAGAGCGTGAGGACGCAGCTCGCGCCAAGGCGGCCCATGGCAAGCCGGTCACGTGGCCGACGGCTGCCAGCGCCACGCTGACCATGTCCGCCACCGGGAAGGCCACCGCCACCCCCGGATCGCTGCCGCTCACGCTCTCCAGGTCCGGTACTGCCCAGCGACAGCGGCAGGGAGCAGCCGAGGCCGTCGACGTCAAGGTCCTCGACCAGAAGCAAGCGGCTGCGCTTGGTGTGAAAGGCGTGGTGCTGTCCATTCAAGGACCCCCCACCGGCGGCACTGCCGAACTTGGCATTGACTACGCCAAGTTCGCCTCCGCCTACGGCGGTGACTGGGCGGGCCGCCTCCAAGCGGTCCGGCTGCCGGAATGCGCACTCACCTCACCAGCTGACGCCAAGTGCCGTACCCGCACGCCGCTGGAATCCATCAACCACCGCAAGAGCAACCGACTGGACGCGAAACTGAGCCTCAACCCCGCCAAGGCCAAAGGCGTCGCAGCGGCGTCCGGCCAGACCATGGTGGTGGCGCTGGCGGCCGGTACCCAGTCCGGGTCGGGTGACTACAAAGCGACCCCGCTCGCGGCCTCGTCCACCTGGGAGGCGGGCGGTTCATCCGGCACTTTCACCTGGTCGTATCCGCTCCGGGTGCCCCCGTCCGCAGCAGGCCCGAAGCCGGATCTGAAGATCTCCTACGACTCCGGAAGTGTGGACGGCCGTACTGCATCGACGAACAACCAGGGCACGGTGATAGGTGAGGGCTTCGACCTCACCTCCTCCTACGTTGAGCGCAAGTACGGCTCGTGTGACGATGACGGGCACGACGACAAGTTCGACCTGTGCTGGAAGTACGACAACGCCTCGCTCGTCCTGAACGGCAAGGCCACCGAACTGGTCAAGGACGACACGAGCGGCAAGTGGCGGCTGAAGGACGATGACGCCTCCACTGTCACCCGCTCGACCGGCGCCGCCAACGGCGACGACGACGGCGAATACTGGACCGTCATCACCGGCGAGGGCACCAAGTATGTCTTCGGTCTCAACAAGCTCGACGGCGCCACGGACGAGCGCACCAATTCGGCCTGGACCGTACCGGTCTTCGGCGACGACAAGGACGAGCCGGGCTACGCGGACGGCTCCACCTTCGCCGATCGCTGGAAGCGCCAGGCGTGGCGGTGGAACCTCGACTACGTCGAGGACACCCACGGCAACGCCATGTCGTACTGGTACACCGCCGAGACCAACAACTACGACCTGCTCGGCGACGACACCACCGGCAACCGCTACATCCGCGGCGGCTACCTCAACGAGATCCGCTACGGCCAGCGCGCCGGCTCCCTCTTCAAGGGCACGGGGGGCCCCGCTGCCTCCGACAAGGTCGTCTTCAGCTACGCCGAACGCTGCCTGGCCTCCGGTACCGGCTGCGACGAACTGACCAAGGACAGCCGGGACAACTGGCCGGACGTCCCCTTCGACGCCGTCTGCAAGGACGACGCCAAGTGCACGGGCAACGTCGGGCCGACGTTCTTCACCCGCAAGCGGATGACAGCGATCACCACCTACGCCTGGAACGCGGCCGCCACAACGCCCGACTACGCCAAGGTCGACTCCTGGTCCCTGACTCAGAAGTACCTCGACCCGGGCGACACCGGCGACGCCACCGACCAGTCGCTGTGGCTGGACCAGATCCGCCACACCGGCCAGCACGGCACGGATATCTCTCTCGACCCGGTCAAGTTCAGCCACGAGTACTACCCGAACCGCGTCGACGGCACCACCGACGACATCCTGCCCCTGAACAAGCCGCGCCTGCGCACCATCACCTCCGAGGCGGGCGCCCAGACCACCGTCAGCTACCTGCCCGCCGACTGCACCGCAGGGCAGACCAAGCCGAAGCTGGATACGAACACCAAGCGCTGCTACCCGGTCTACTGGTCGCCGAACGGCGGCAAGGACCCGATCCTGGACTGGTTCCAGAAGTACCCCGTCCAGGCCGTGACCACCACCGACCCGCACGGCGGATCCGAGCCCGTCGAGCACAGCTACAGCTATGCGGGTGGCGGCGCCTGGCACTACAACGACGACCCACTGACCAAGGAGAAGGAGCGCACCTGGTCGATCTGGCGCGGCTTCGCCCAGGTCACCCACCTCACCGGCGCCTCCGACCACACCCAGTCCAAGACCGTCACCGCCTACCTGCGCGGCATGAACGGCGACCGCGTCCTCGGCACAGACGGCAAGAGCGCGGACCCGGACAAGAGAAAGTCCGTGAGCGTCACCGGCATCAAGGCCGAGGCGATCGCCGACGACGACCAGTACGCCGGCTTCACCCGCGAGACCGCCACCTACAACGGGGCGCAGGAGGTCGGCGGCCAGATCAACGACCCCTGGTCGAAGCTCACCGCGACCCAGCACAAGTCCTATGCCGACATCGAGTCGTACTACGTCCGCACCGGCGCCACCCACGCCCGCACCAACATCACCAGCAGCGGCACCCCCAAGGACCGCGTCCGCTCCACGGTGACCCGCTACGACGATTACGGCATGGCCTACACCGCCGAGGACCAAGGCGACGACGCCGTCACCGGCGACGAGAAGTGCACCCGCACCTGGTACGCGCGCAACGACACCCTCGGCATCAACTCCCTGGTCTCCCGCAGCCGTACCCTGGCCACCCGCTGCGGCATCCCGGAAACCCGCGCCGACCTGCCCACCGACTCCAGCCGCCCCGGCGACGTCGTCACCGACACCGCCACCGCATACGACGACGCCACCGTTTGGAGCGAGACGCAGAAGCCCACCAAGGGCGAGGCGAAGTGGACGGGACGGGCCAAGGGATACGGCGCGGACACCCAGCCCACCTGGCAGAAGGTCACCACCAGCACTTACGACACGCTCGGCCGCGTCACAGCGGTCTACGACACCAACGGTCTGAAGACCGCCGCCACGACCTACGCCCCGGAGGCTGCGGGCCCGCTCACCTCGACGTCGGTCGCCAACGCCAAGGGCCACACGGCCACGACCGCGGTCGACTTCGCCACCGGTGCGCCGGTGAAGGTCACCGACCCCAACGGCAAGGTCACCGAGTCCGAGTACGACGCCCTGGGGCGGATCACCAAGGTGTGGCTGGCCAGCCGCCCCCGCTCGCTGGGTAAGACCCCCAACTACGTCTACGAGTACAGCGTCACCGCCGCAGACCTGCCCTGGGTATCGACCGGCACCCTCAAGGGCGACGGCTCCGGCTACAACACCACGTACGAGATCTACGACGCACAGCTGCGCCCCCGGCAGGTGCAGACGCCGTCGCCCGTCAGCGGCCGCGTGATCGCGCAGACCCTGTACGACGACCGCGGCCTCGCCGTCTCGGCGCAGTCGGACATCTGGGACGAGAAGACGGCACCCAATTCGACTCTCGTACAGACCGACGGCGGCCAGGCCCCGTCGGAGACCGACACCACCTACGACGGCGCGGGCCGCGCGACCAAGGCGGTCACCAAGGTCCACAACGTGCCGCGATGGACGACCGAGACCAGCTACACGGGCGACACCGTCTCCACCACCGCACCCGCCGGCGGCCAGGCAACCACCGTTATCACCAACGCACTCGGACAGACGACCGAGCGCCGCGAATACGGCGGACCGCAGCCGACAGGCATCGACTACACCACCACGACCTACACCTACGCGCCCTCCGGCAAGCAGACGACCGTCATCGGCCCGGACAAAGCCAAGTGGTCCTACGACTACGACCTGTTCGGCCGTGCTACCGGCACCTCCGACCCGGACAAAGGCAAGAGCACCACGGCGTACAACGAACTCGACCAGGCGATCGCGGGCACCGACGCCCGAGGCAAGACGCTCATCACCGAGTACGACACGCTCGGCCGCCAAACCGGGCTGTGGGATGGCGCCAAGACCGACGCCAACAAGCTCGCCGCCTGGACCTTCGACACCCTCGCCAGGGGACAAGGAGACACCGCCGAGCGCTACGAGAACGGCATCAAGCAGACCGCCAGCAAGAGCTACGTCCAGAAAGTCACCGGCTACGACAGCCTCTACCAGGTCACCGGCAACTCACTGACGCTGCCCGACAGCGACCCACTGGTCACGGCGGGCGTACCGAAGACGCTGGCATTCAGCACGGTTTACAACCTGGACGGCACCGTCAAGCAGTCCGGCAACCCGGCAGTCGCGGGCCTCACCTCCGAGACCGTCTCGTACACCTACGGCAACGTCGGCCAGCAGCTCACCTCCAAAGGCACCACCGGCTACCTCCAAGGCGCGCTCTACTCACCCCTCGGCGACCTCCGCCAGCTGACCCTCGGCACCGACCCGACGGCTTCCAAGAAGGCGTACCTCACCTACGACTACGAGGACGGCACCCGCCGCCTGACGCACTCCTACGTCACGGACGACGTCCACAGCTTCAAGCCGCAGGACCTGACCTTCAAACAGGACGACGCCGGCAACGTCACGTCGATCTTCGACAGCGCCACGCAAGGCGGCACGTCCAAGCCCGACAACCAGTGCTTCGCCTACGACGGCCACCGCCGCCTCACCGAAGCATGGACCCCGAAGACGGCCGACTGCACGGTGAGCAGTCGCACGGTCGCGAACCTGGACGGAGCGGCTCCGTACTGGACCAGCTACACCTACAACGACGGAGGCCAGCGCAAAACGGAGACCCAGCACACGACGTCGGGCGACACAGCCACCGTCTATCAGTACGGCACCCCGGCAAGCCAGCCGCACCCGCTGAGCAGCACGACGACTGGGACCACGACCAGCACGTACGCCTACGACAAGACCGGCAACACCACAAGCCGCCCGGGCACCCAGGCTCAGCAGACGCTGGCGTGGAACGCCGAAGGCCGGCTCATCACGACGACGGAACCGCCCGCAGGGCCAAAGCCTGCCCTGGAGACGGACTACCTCTACGACGCAAACGGCGAACTGCTCGTCAGGCGGCCCACGGGGGACGGCGACACCGTCCTCTACATCGGCTCCACCGAAGTCCGCCTTACCACCAAGGGAACGTCCAAGACCCTCTCAGGGACCCGCTACTACACGGCCGCGGGCCAGGCCATAGCCGTCCGGACAGCGACTGCAGGCGGTGTCAGCACGCGACTGAGCTTCCTGGCGTCGGATCATCATGGCACGAGCAGCCTTGCCATCGATGCCGCCACCATGGCGACCACGAAGCGCTACACCACACCTTTCGGTGGCCCCCGCGGCACGGCTCCGACGGCATGGCCCGACGACAAAGCGTTCCTCGGCAAGCCCGCCGACAAAACAACAGGCCTCACCCATGTCGGAGCCCGCGAGTACGATCCGGGCCTGGGGCAATTCATCAGTGTCGACCCCGTCCTGGCTCCCGACCAGCACCAGTCCCTCAACGGCTACAGCTACGCGAGCAACACCCCGGTCACCGCCTCGGACCCCACGGGACTGATGCGTGAAGCCGGCTCCGACTGCGCCGCGACCCACAGCTGCCAGACGGACCAGCCGGGCGCCAACAACTGCTACGCCGGCAACATGTCCGCCAGCTGCGTCGGCATCGGCGGCGACACGATGGGGACTGGGGGGAGCGGCACCGCGTCCATCGACAGCAGCGGTGGAACTGGTGGCACCCTTCGTGAGGGTACTCCTAGCTGCACTTGGGCTATGGGGATGAATTACGGCTGTGGAAGTGCCCCAGGGCCTACGGACTCAAATATCAACGCTGGAAATGTAAAAGGTGGCCTGGTTGTCGGTCCCGCGGATGGTAGCCAAATTCCGGACCTGGTTGATTGCGATGGAGGTTGGAGATGTACTCTTCAGAATTCCTCATTCAGGTCGGCCATTATCTCCGGAATGCTCGGTGGGAGCTACGGCTTCTTCGCGATACGCCCCGGGGCCCGCTGGAATCAAATGGTGCGAATTCCTGAAGGTCTCACGAGGGTGCAGTTCGCTGAAATGGCCAAAGTCTTCAATCGAGAGTTGGAGATTGAGGCGGATGTCGTTGTTCAGGGCAGCCGCGTTACGGGCAATGTGACGGGCGGATCTGATATTGATATCGCGGTTCGCGTCACCCCGGAGGTGTTCAATTCCCTGATCGCCAAGCGTTGGTCCCGGCCTCCGAATCCGGGGTCGCAGAACGAGAGTACGCGGGATCATGCGGTGGCCACCGGTAAGATAACTGCAGGCGACGTGAGGCCAAGGCTGAGTTCGATACGTCAAGAAATAGCCGGAATTCTCGGCGACAATGTGGCGAAAGTTGACGTTTCCGTCATCAAGATCGGAGGGCCCTTCGATGAAGGTCCGTTCATTGGCGTCAAATGACGCAGAATCATACGAATACTGCATGATCTATGTGAACCGGGAGAATCAGGATTCCATCTGTGACCTCCTTGAGGGAATAGGCGGCCAAAGGGCAGGGTGTGAAATTGAAATTCAAGGCATGAAGCTCTGCGTCACAGACAACGGCTATGCTGAGGATGATATGGTCAACTCGGCCGAGTTTCTTCAATGGCCGACAGTGATTGAGTGCGAGTCGAATCCGGGTCTTGCGCCAGGTGACGTGGTCGATGCAATTTCCCTGATCCTTCGGGCCTTGTGGAGCCGAAAAATCCGCGCTCTCGCCGACTGTGACTTTGAAGAGGACCTTCCGGTCCTGCCAGAGAGCCTCTCTAGGTAGTGAACCTTCTTCATCCTGTCCCTGCAGGGTGAAGGTGCAGGTCAATGGGGCGGGGTGACATGGCGAGGCTCCTGGTCGTTGCGCTGGTGTCCTCTACGCACCACGCATCGTCCGAGGAGCCTCGCTTGGTCCCGCATCGCGCCACGGTCGACGTCCCGCATGAGCTGGTTGAGCATGTTTCCTGGTTCATCTACGCACGAAGGTGTGAACTCCGCTCGCGGTGGCGGAAGCTGGACTGCTTCCGGCAGGCTTTGCTCGTACTGGTGCACCTGCGCAAGAACGGGCTGCTATCCGCCCTGGCAGCGGGCTTCGGCGTCTCGACAGCCACAGCCTGGCGCTACGTCAGCGAGACCCTCGACCTCCTCGCGGCGTGGGCGCCGGGCTTGCACGAGGCCCTGACCGGCCTGGACGAGGGTGATTTCGTCGTCGGCGACGGCACGCTGATCCCCACCGACCGCATTGCCGCCGATGAGCCGCCTTCCGTGGCCGGACTGCCCGCCCTGAATTGCAGCCGCACCACGTGCCTGGTCATGCTCCGCTCCTTGCTTTGGTGTTCGTTCTCGAAGTTCCTGCTGCACACGGCGCGGCCGGTCGTAGGTCTGTGCAGTGCTGCGGCCGCCTGGTCAGAACTCGCCCTGCAGCTAGTATTTCTCCCGGCCCCGGTCCTGGCCGGTGCGGGTGGTGTGCGCGAAGGACAGGAACGCTTTGGCGCCGTTGTGGAAGTCGATGCCAACGCCGGGATGGCGTACCTGTGCCGTCGGTGTAACCATAGGCCTGGGCGATCTCGGGGTGGTGGCTGTTGGTGAGGGCCGTGACGAGGTAGGCCTCAGCGGTGGAAGGGGTGATCTTTCCGTCCTGGTAGAGGGCAGGGAAGGGCACTGCGGGGAGGGCGTGTCCGATGACGGGGACGTCGGCGTCGTCCATGCGGGTGCCGGAGGCCAGAGCGCACGTGATCATGACCCACAGGCGGCTGCTCGACGTCGTGGTGATGACGATGCCGTACGGAGGAGCGTCGTCGTCTGCCCACGGTTCGGCCCTAGGCACTGTTTCTCGGATCTCCTGACAGAGGTGGGTTGTTGAGGCCAGGCTGTCTGTATGGGCCGTGGGGATCTGACGAACGCGGAGTGGGGCAGGCTGGAGTCGTTCTTGCCGGCTGGCGGGACTCGTGGGGGCCGGTGGAGTGATCATCGGCGTGTGATCAACGGGGTTCTGTACCGGGTCCGGA
>NZ_JBVHPV010000034.1:0-29280 GCF_055567715.1 Streptomyces sp. NPDC026377 | reverse complement strand
CAGCCAGGTTCCGCACACCCGCCGACGTCACCGCGTTCCTCGCGGACAACATGCCCACAGAGATCAAGTCAGCATGTTGATTCTCTGCAAGCCCTTACGAGTTGGTGCGTGATAGCGGGTGGGGTGGCCGCTCGCGCGGTGTGGTTCAGGCTGTGGCGGTGCGGTCGGAGACGAGGCCGGCGATGGCATCGCCCGCAAGGGCATCGAGTCCAGCGAACGGCTCGGCCTCCGACGCTGGGTGATCGAGCGAACCATGTCATGGTTGACGGCTACCGCCGACTCAACCACCGCTACGAACGCCAACCCAGCAACTACCTGGCCTTTCTCGGCCTCGCCGCAGCCATCTGCTGCTCCAAACGCTTCCTCAAACTGACCATGCAGGACACGGTCTTAGCTTAAAACTTACCTTCGGCCCCATCGTCTTGGCGGCTTTGTTGCTGGTCAGAACCCAGGCAAACTGCCAACGGCGCGCTTGAAGCTGGTTATGAAACTCCACGGCCTGACGCCCTGGTCCGTGGGTGTTCCATAACCCCTCCCCGCACGTCGCCCGTACCAAGTTCGGCTGCGCAATCGAGCTGTAGTCCCGAACCCATGGGGCCACGCCGATGCCCAGATCAGAGTTGAGAGGCTCATGATCGGGGCCACCCACGCGCCACGTCACTGCATGTTCTGCAGGTGCGGGTGGTCGTAGGAAGCCGCGCACGTGTACAGCTGCAGGTTGTAGCCGCGGCCGATGGTGAGCTGGGTGGCATTGGCCGGCCCGAGGAAATGCGGGCCGGTGTATCCAGCATCCTCGAACGGTCGCCAGCTCTCGCTGCCACCGTCCCACTCGCTGCCGTCGATGGTGAGCAGTGGGCGCACGTGCGAGCCGCACTCGCGGCAGGCCATCGGGAAAGGGTCGGAGAAGCTCCAGGGGGCGTGACCACCGACCTTGCAGCCTGGCGCAACGCTGAGGTCGTACTGATAGTCGAAGTCGTGCTGGTCCTCCCATGCCTCGATGCGCTCTGCCAGTTCCTTGGGCAGCTCATGGGGGGCCGGGTACTCGGTAACCGTCTCCGGGTGCAGTACGCACGGTTCGGGCAAGTAGTCCTCATCACCGATCACCGACGGCTGGGGGGCAGCGCCGAGCGGGTCGGTGACGTCGGCGGCGGTCCGCCAGCGCACCTCGGTCCGCGGCAAACAGTCCTCGCCGTGATCGAACGGGCACCACAACACCTGCAGCAGATCAGCGCCATCCGGGCACGGCAGAGCGGGCACGTCCACGGCGTAGAGCTGGGCCACCGGCACCATGGGGACCGGGGCATCCAGCGAGATCCGCGCACTCTTGCCGATGCGGTCGACTGTGGCGCGTTCGTCCGCGCTCAGCAAGTCCGCGCCCTCCGCTCGGGATCGGCGCCATGCCTGGGCGAGCATCTGCCGCCGTAGCCGCACATCTGAGGGTGCTGTCCCGAGCTGCCAGGGCCCGTCGTGCTCCGGACAGGTGGGCCACAGCTCCTTGGCCGGCCACAACAGCGGACCGCCAATGGAACTGCTCGATGCCGCAGGGAAACCAACGCGAGGGTGCAGCCGTACAGCGGTGCGGGCCAGCGACGTGAGCTCGGGAAAGTACATGGTGACGTCAACCGGCCGGGGCGGACTAGTGCGAAGCATGCACGAGAGGCTACGCCCGCAGAAAACTGCGCTGCGCACAGGTCCCCGGAAGCACACGACGATGCTAAAACTCAAGCTAGGAAGCTGTGCGATAACTCCCGCTGCAGGTCGGGAGGTTGCTGACTCGTGGGGAACCACGCTGGCGTTCGGATAGGCGTCCCCTGGGGTATGCCAACGAACGCGGAGACCGGTTCAGCTGGCTGACTTCGCGGCCTGGCGGGCGATGCGCCTAGCCATGAGGGTGATGAAGGTCCAGCGCAGGTGGGCTTCGGCGTGCGCGATCGTGCGCCCGTAGTCGCGGGCGTTGCGCCTGGCCCGCATCGTCCACGAGTTCGTCCGCTCGATGATCCAGCGTTTTGGCAGGAGAACGAAGCCCTTCGCGTCCTCGGGGCGGAGGACGGGTTTGATCGTCATATGGAGTGTCTCGCGGGCCCAGTCGATGAGCTGGCCGGCGTAGTGGGAGTCGCCCCCGCGGAGCCACCGGTTCCCCGCACCCCCGGCACAGCCGCGGCCCCGGATCCGGCACGGCTGGAGGCTCGACCAGCCGCACCCGCAGCTTCTCCCCGCCCATGCTGGCACCGTACGACCGCACAACGTGACCGCCAACCGGCCAGCACGTCATCATGCCGACGCCGGTACTCACCGTTCTGATGTCACCGTCAGCCAGGTCCGCCAGACGTGAGGTGTATTCGGCACCTCGGGGCGATCAAGGAGCCAGAGAACGTAGCCGGCTTGGCACCGGGCCCATGGACTGTCCGAGTGGGCGGCCGCGTCGAGCCTGCCGCGTAGATCGTCACCGTCAACGGCCCGCGCGACGCGTACGTACTCACGGTCCTTGCACCGGTAGGGCCTCCAGACGATTATCTCGGTCAGGTCGATGAGCTTGGTCCTGACCATCTCAGTATGGCCAGCAGCAGCCAAATCCCGGATGAGGCCCTCTTTCGTACCCCACGCCTTCGCATGCCGCGTCCACTCCTGCGGATGCCGTGCCTCCCACTCCAGGAACAGCAGCGCATAGGGCAGGCCCGCCCACGCGGTGATGTCCAGGCCGAGCGGACGATCCCACAAGGCATCGGGCAGCGAAGCCCTCTGCAAACTGCGGTGCGTCTCGAGTGCCTTTTGGAACGCCGGTTCCCGATACTGCTCCCGAGCCCCCAGCGGGCGCGTCAGCCGCCACACCTCGTTGAAGCGGACGAGGGCCTCCTCGGTCTTCACCCGAGCATCGGCCAGACGGACAAGCGCCGCTGCCCGTTCGACCGGATCATCCGCGATCAGACCGTGGGCCCAGCCCAGCCGCTCATCCCACACGCCGACGTCAACGGCCACGGCCCGCGCCCCTGTGTCCGGTCCCTCCACCACGAAAGCAATCATCCCATTGGTTCGGAGCGCATCGACCGTTGAAGACGACCGCTGAGACCAAGCGTGACCTGCGATAGCCAGCCTGTTTCAGGTTGCCCTCCTTGTCATGGATGGATCGAGCACAGCTTCTAACCTTGTTACTTAACCTCGGTCGGGCTGCGGATTCGGCGTTGTAGCTTCGTGAGCTGCGAGTTCTTCTGGTGTTCCGACGAATGCCGGGCCGCAGTGTGCTGGAAGGCGTCCGATCACTATGGCGATGGTCTCCTGCGCTGTGGCCGCTGGGCCCACCGTCTCTGTTCGGAGAGGTCCAGAGACCCAGTAGGTGCCGTCGGCAGCGGGTTGGATGTAGGGGATGTCCCAGGTCCATCGCTTCTCGGTACAGCGGCTGAAGTGCAGCTCGCCCATCCCCGTCCATGGGAACAACTGCCGTAGGCGTGGTTCTGCGTAGGCCGCTTCAAGGAATTCGGTGCGTACGCGTCCGTCGTCCCTTACCGCCTGCCAGCCAGCTTCCACGAGGGCCTCGCCCGATGAGTTCCAGTTCACCGCCCCATCATGCATGCCGGGATCGAACGGCGACCCGAACGGTGTCACTCACCAGCGAGTTCGCCGAACAGGCGGACGGTCCTCGCACGAGCATGCGTTCCGTCACAGAACCGCACTCACACGAAGGCCGCAGAGGTGAGCCTGCTGCATCACGATGCCCGGCACGAGGCGTTTGACTTCACATCCCACTTTCGAGAGGACCTCTACACATGTCTGACCCGGCGCGGTGACACGCTGTTCGAGCTGTGCGACGCGACGCTCCGCGAGGACGGGGTTCTGGCACGACTTCCGTGAAGCGGTCACGATTTGAGTTGCGTTGCAGGCCGTCATCCGCCCTCGGCACTGTCGGCGATACGGCGACGCCACCACCGGTCTGAGCGCCACTGTCGATGATGGGCGAATGGATCGGGCAGGGTGCGCTTGCGATATGCGGCGTCCAGGGCGGCCACGTGGCGTTTCAGCTCCGTGCGGGGGCGAACAGGCAGCTCTTGCAGGATCTGGTCAAGCACGTCGCGTGCATGACGCACGTCGTCGAAGGAGCAACCGCGGCACGAGCACGGCGCGTTGCGCGGGTAGAGAGGGCCGCGTCCCTGCTGTGCCAGGAACTCGTGGTACCGCCGCAACGCCCGTTCAGTGACACTGGGGTAGATGTAGTAGTCGCGGGAATGCCACTCCACCCGATGTATCGCAAGGCTGGTGCGGGCAGAGAGCCCGCGGATCCGGTCCGGGGACAGGTCCTCCCAGATACGAGGGCCACATCGTTCGGCGCGCAGGGCGCCCGGCCGTCTACGCGGCATCGGCCTTTCGGTGTGCACTCATGCACCCATCATGCCAGCCCCCATGCCCCCGCCACCGCCCCGGCCGCAACAGCGGGGCAAGCCGACGCCATCCATCGGCGATCTCAATGGCGACGGCCGCAGCGACCTCCCGGTCCCCACCTCGGGCGATGAGCTTTACCGCTACTCCGGCACCAGCCACGCCACCGGCCCGTTAAACAAACGCGTGGCTACGGACGGACGCTGGGGCCGCGACGGGCTGGGGCGCTTCCCTACCGGGGAGCACCCCAGCAGTCTCGTGGAACTGCGCCTACTGGCGGAGTCAGTACCGCCGGCGATGCCGTCCCGGGCGGGGTGCGGCGCTGTATCTCAGTCCCACCTGATGTCGTGGGCAGCCGCTCAGTGACCGGGAGGGAGGGCGCACCCCGGTTTTGAACGCGTTCAAATGGCCTGGCAGTATGGCGCTGGCGTGGTCGGTGAACAGGCGGGCCGCGCTATCGCGCCGTGTTCGGAGAGGTCCTGGCTGTGAAGCATGAAGTGTCCGGCAACCGGATGGTGTGGGCCTCTTCGGTGGTGCTGCTCGTGGAGGCGGCGCTCGCTCTGGTGGTGACGGTCGTCTACAACCAGACCACGGAGTCGCCCAACGTCGGCGGCAATTACGCGCTCGGGCTGGTGGCTGTGCCCTGTGTCGCGGTGGCAGGTGTGGTGCTGGCCGCTGCCGTGTCGGGAGCCGTCGTGCTTCCCGTGGTTCGGGTGGGTGGTGCGCTGGGGCGGAAATTCAGTGGCCGCGAGAGGTGGTGGTGGGGGCCGCTGGTGGTGGCTGCGGTGCTCGCAGTCCTGTGGTGGGCGGCCGCCGTCGGCGGGGCCGTCGCATGGTCGTTGTGTCCGGTGCTGTGGGTGGTGACCAGCGTCGCGCTGGCTCTTGCGGCATGGGTCACGGGGTCGCGGTGGGTGAGACGGACCGGCGCGGTGGCGGGGTTGGGCGGGCTGTTGGTGATCTGTGTCGGATTTCCTGGGTGGCGTGGCGCTGCAGCTGAACCTTCTCACGGCGTACCGGCCGCCGACGCTCTCTCCTGCCGCACTGCTCGGGACGTGGTCGGACAACGAGGGCGCGACGCTGAGGTTCGCCTCGGACGGCAAGGTCACCGCGTCCGGCGTCAAAGAACACCGCGAGGAGAAGTTCAACATCACAGTGAAGGCGTGCACCGGCGAGGGCACATGGTCCTTCGACGGCGGTGACAACTCCTGGACCCAGGAAGTCCAGGTCACCCTGCCTGACTGCTCATGGCCGGCCTGGAACGTAGGCGGTACGCAGCAACGCCCGACGCTCTACCAGTACATCGGCGACCCGGACTCCTGGGACCTGTACACACTCAGAAAAAGGTAGGACCCCCCTGGCTGCAGGAGGCGGCTGGGGCATCACGATTCAAGGAGTCGTCGGGCAGCACCCTTCACGAGGCGCTCGACCTCTTTGCCCAGCGGTATGGGGAGCTCCGCCGCGAACGAGGGACGCCCCTACGCGAAAGCCCTGGCGGACGCGGTCACCTCCCTCGCCCGGGACAAGGTCACCCGGGGCGACACCGCCACGGCCGCTGACATCCCTCCCAAAGAGGTGAAGCGTCTGCTCGCGGAGTCACCCGACGCATGACGAGCAGTGGCGGCCGCCAGGAACTGGCTACCGCTGGCGCAGACGCGCGTGTGCCGACCCCGCGCGCCTGCGCGCGGCGGCCGGCCCAGCGCCTGTCTGTCCGGAGTCCGCCGGACAGACGGGGCCCATCGTGTCCAGGAGGGCGGCGACGCCAGCACCGAGGGGGACCTTGTGGTTGATGCGGCGTGCTCGGTGCACGCTCCGTCGGGCGCGGCACAGCTCGCCCGGCCGTGCCTGGCAGTCGGGGCACGGCACGCTGCACGGCCCGTGCCGGTAGAGCCGCAGGGTCTCGTAGAGGGCGTCGAGGCACGGGTCGGTGATGGTGCTGGCGGTGGGCCGCATCGCTCGCTCTCCTGTCGTCGGCCGGGCCGGCACCTGCTGTCTCAGACGCCGCTCTCCTCGGCAGTGGCGTCGCTGTCTGTCGGCTCGCTGCCCGAGTGGCCCTTGACTTGCTCGGTGACGTCCGCGGTGTCGGCGGCGGGGGGCGCGGTGATGCTCTTGGCGCCCCCGAACCCCTTGAAGTCGATTTCGACCCGCGCGGCGCCGATCGTCTCTTCCATCCGTACAGGCAGGTTGGTGCGGGGGTCGACCCACAGCGCCAGGGTGATCTCCCGCACCTTGCCGGTGTACTCCTCCATCTGGCTGCCCTTGCCCCGCCCGGTCAGCGCGTCCCCGGCAGTTCCCCACTGGCCGGGGCTGACGTGGACCACGTAGTGGCGGGTGGCCTTGCCGTGGACCGTCGCCGGTCCCAGGTCCTGCGCGTCGCGGGCGTACTTGAGTGCCTTCAGGCCGGCGGTCGGGTCGCCACTGCCGTGGCTGATGGCCGCCTCACCCTGCTCGCCAAGGACGGCGCTCGCATCGACGCGCATCCAGTGCTTGCCCGTGAACGGGCGGCTGTCCTGCGGATCGATCTGGTAGTAGTACGCGCCGCCCACGAACAGCATCCTGGTGGTGGGCGCGGCCCGCAGGTCGCTGACGCCCGCGCTGCTGGTGTTGATCTGCGTGTCGAACGCGGGTTGGGAGCCCCAGGTGTACGTACCGGTCGCCGTCATCGGCGCCGGCTGGCCCGCCCCCGTGATCTTCGCCGTGATGACCGCGGACTTGGCCCGCTCCGTCGTGTCGGTGGTACGCGCAAGCGCCGCCATCACCACGCCACGCGCGGTGTCGGCCACGTCGGCGGCCGCCTTCGCGGAGTCCTTGGCCTGGTGCGCCGTGCACCCCGTCAGCCCTGCCAGAACGATCGCGGCCGTCATCCCGACCGCCACGTACCGCTTGCTCATGAAACCCACCCCTGAAAACCGCATCCGTCTGACACTGATCACTTCACGTCAGGAAGTGGACTCTAAGTCCACCCACCGACAACAGGCCCGTGGATTTCCCTCAGCACTCCCCGCACCCGGAGACGTGCCAGCACCTCGAAGTGTTGCGGCAGCGGCACGGAACATGGCCGCCCACGCGGCCACGCCGCTCTTCCTTCGCCCGAGCGAACCTGGCGGGGCCCGCCATGAAGAACCAGTGAAGCACCTGTGTATGGTGCGTCTTTCCAAGGGCGCGGTTCAGACCAATGCGCCCTCTCCTGACCAGCCGGGGGGCTCGTTCATGAAGATCATCCAGCGTACGCTCGCTGCCACCGCCGTCGCTGTGGCGATGACCGCCACCGCCGGGACCGCGTTCGCGGCCGGCAACCCGTCCGACACCGCGCAGCAGCGCGCCGTGGAGGCCGCCGGCCACCACGGCCAGGCGCCCAAGGGCGCACTTACGGCTCCGCGGGCGGCGGCCGCGGGCCAGGTCGAGACGCCGGTGTTCTACCTGTCGGCCGTCAACAAGAAGTCCGGGGAACTGAACCTGTACTTCCCCAACGGCAAGGGCGGCTTCGCGGACCGCTTCAACACGGGGGCTGACTTCCGCGGTTTCCGCGCGACCGCGCCCCTCGACCGGGACAAGGACGGCGCACCGGATGCGTCGTGGTTCCTCGACACGAGCGGGCTGCTGTCCTACTCCTGGGCAATCAACGAAGACGATTCTGATGTGAAGCAGATCGGCCGCGGCTGGCAGATCTACAGCAAGTTCCTCTCCCCCGGCAACCTCGGCGGCGCCGCTCCGGCCGACATCCTCGGCGTCGACCGCTCCGGGGTGATGTGGGTCTACCTCAACTACGGTGACGGCACCCTGACCTCGCGGTACAAGGTCGGCGGGGGCTGGGGCCAGTACACCGAGATCGCGGGCCAGGGCGACCTGACCGGCGACGGCAAGACCGACATCGTCGCCCGCGACCGCGCGGGCACGCTGTGGCTGTACAAGGGCACCGGCAACTACAAGGCCCCCTTCGAGGCACGCACCAAGATCGGCGGCGGCTGGAACGCCTACGACCGCATCCTGTCCATCGGTGACCTCGACCAGGACGGCCGCAGCGACCTCGTCGCCCGCACCCCGGGCGGCGACCTGTACCGCTACTCCGGCAACGGCAACGCTGGGGACCCCTTCAACAAGCGCGTCAAGATCGGCTACGGCTTCAGCGCCTACAACATCCTCTGACAGCTATCCCATGATTGGGGGCGGCACAATCACGTGTGCCGCCCCCGGTCATCCGCCGCATCCCTGCAGGGGGCAATGACCGCCGAAGGCCGTTGCCCCCTGCGGGGATGCTGTGCTCAGGTTGCACCCAGCAGATCAAAACCAAGGGGCGGGACATGCGTGGCAGAGCGGGGTTCAGACGCAGAGCGGTGATCGCCGGCGGGGCGGTGTTGGTTATGGGTGTGCTGACCTCCGGGTGCGCGCTGCGGGCCGAGGCCGGACCCGATTACGGGCCGAGCGAACTCGACTTGTCGTTCACCTACACCGGGATTACCAGTGAGAAGGAGACGATCAACCAGACGCTGGCGATCCACAACACCTATCGGCGGTCGGTGGTCACCCACTTGTCGTTCACCGCGCTGGACCGAGACCAGCAGCCGATGCCGCAGGTCAAGGTGAGCACCGTCTTCGGCAGTGACCATGGGACTCTGGTGGTCCCCTTCGGCGAAGGCAGCTACGACATTCTGCGGTTCTCCGGGCCCGGGGAGCATGATGTGGCCGACGTCCAGGTGAAGGTGGACAAGGTCGTGGCGACAGACCCCCAGGTGGTGGCAGGCCGTGAACAGGTCACCACGCAGGCCCTGGACGACGCGGGCCGCGAGGTCTCCCGGTTCAACCGGTTCTCCAAGGTCCGCCTGACCAACCCCAACGCGTGGCCGGTCTACGTCCGGACCTCATACCTTGTCTACGACCAGCCGCCCAAGGACCAGAGCCAGCAGGTCGTCGCCGCCACTCCCATCGGGGGCCTCACCCGCGTCCCCTCCCACGGCACAGCCAGCATCGAGGTGACAGGCGAAGCCGCCTTCGCCGTAGCACGCAACTCCCAGGGACCGGCGGTCAGCATCAAGGCCTACTACTCCCAGTAGACGGGATGCGACGCCCCCTTCACGTCTGCTGATCTACAGGTCGGCGCCAGCCCTGTTCGGGCCGTCATTCACCCACTTCTGCGCCGCGGCGAGGTCGTCGGCGGTGCCGACGACCTCGTATCCGAAGCCGGTCCACGCGAGCAGGGCCCTGGGGGCGTCGAGCTTCACGTGGCTGCCGCCCCCGTGCAGGGGGCGGTGCTTGCGCCAGATGTCCAGGGGTGGGCGCCGTCGGCGGTGGTACGCCGCGAGCGGATCGTCCGGGTCGATGCGAGGGACGCCACGTGATGGCTGGTCCGAAGGTCCGGGGCGGGAGTGCTTGCCCATCGCTCGCGGGTCTTCAGGCAGGGATTGCGATGGCGGCCGCGAGTTCGCGCACGCCCGTCACGCGGGGGTGGCGCTGGCGCAGCTCGGTGACGATGCTGCGGATTGCGGGCCGGTCGCGTACTTCGGCGGGCGAGTACCGCAGTGCCGCCAGAAGCTGGTCTGCCGTCTGCTCGGGCTGCCTGAGCAGCCAGTGGGCGCGGGCGAGGTCGGTGTGCATGCGGCTCTTGCGCTCAACGGTGGGGAACTGGCCGGCTTTCAGGTTCTTTCCTGCTTCCAGGGCTCTTCCGCCGTCGCCCAGAGCCCAGTGGACCCCGACGGCGTACAGGTCGGCGGCGGCCGGGGTGATGGGGAAGAGCCGGCCTGTGGGAGCCTGCTCGGGCAGGCCGCGTGCCGCCCGCGAGGCTTCCGCGATCATCGTGAGGGCCTGGCCACGATCGCCGCGGCGGGCGGCACTGTAGGCGGTGGTGCACAGCATCTGTGCGTACGCGGAGGCCTGCGCGCCGGTGCGCAGGCCCGTCGATTCCACTTGGGTGAGGGCGCTTTGGATGTGGCGCTCGGCGGCCTGGGGCTGGTTCAGGTGGCGCAGCACGATGCTCAGTTCCCGGGCGGCGGCCGCGGCGACCAGGGGGGAGGCGGACCATTCGGCGTAGGTGCGGCTCGGTCCGCGCTGAGGCGGGCCCGCTCGTGGTGCCCGATTTTGGTGAGGACCTGGGCGGTGAGGGTGTAGGTCGTCGACAGGCGGGCGAGGGCCATCTCCTGGCGGCTGCGCGCGGCCGCGTGCGCGTCGGCGAGCAGGCCCGGGAGAGCCTTGAGCAGCACGGCGTGGCGGCCGGCGTCGAAGTCGCCGCGCGCCGCGGTGAGCCGGATGTCCAGCGGGGTGGTGGAGCCCGTCGCGTCCGGGGTGCTGGCGAGGGCCGCGTCCGGGGAGGTGAGGAGCGTGGCGGGGGCGGTGAAGCCGGCGGCGGCAAGCAGTGAGCGGCGGCGCATCGGGTCGTGGTCCTCCTCGGCGCGGAAGCCTGACCCGGCCACTGTAGTGGCTGTCTGGGTGCTCAGGCCCAGGGACGCCGCCAGCACCCCCATGGGGATGCCGACTTCGCGCGCCGCTGCCCGCACGAGCGCCAGGTCAGCGCGCGCGCTACGCTGCTCCAGACGTGAGACGGTTGACGCCGAGCAGCCCAGGCGCACCCCTAGCTCCTGCTGCCTCCACCCCCTGGCCGTCCTGCCCACCCGGATGAGGCCGCCGGGATTGCGCTGGTCGACGAGCGTCCGCACCGCGGCACTGCTCCATAACGCGTCGGTGCTCATCAAGGCCTCCCACGGGCCTGCGGGCCGGAGGTGCCCGTCCACGGTAGACGCAGTCAGCGGCGTTGAACACGACGCGTGCAGATGTTGCAAGTTGCTCGCCCATGGGCCCAGTTGCTGGTCACACTGGGAATGGCGCGCTTGAGGTGCGCGCGATCGAAGACAGCAGGGAGGCGTCATGGGAGGCAGCCGCGGAGAGAGCGATGGAGAGGTCGGAGGGGACTACTCCAGCCCCGGAGACCCGGGGAACCGGATGCCTGACCCGGAGCCGGACCCGGAACCGGACGATGACTGACACCGAGGCCTTCTCGGTCCTGGCCGCCGAGCTGAGAACCCAGTGCGCCGCAGAGATCGACGCTCGGCGCGAGGGGCACTTCAACGGGCGGGGGTGGCTGCGTGATGCCTTCCTGGCGGTGCCCCGGGAGCATTTCGTGCCCGACCAGATCTGGTGGCCGAACCCTCGCGACGACGGGCTGTGTCACGTAATTGACCGCCATCACCGACCTCGGGCCTGGCTCAAGGGGGTCTACCGGCCCGGCACGTCGCTGATCACGCAGGTGGCCGACGGCGCCGTACGCCCGCAGGACGGGCCGACCGCTGGTCCCTTCACCAGTGCGGTGTCCTGCTCCGCCGTCGTCGTGGACATGCTGCATTACCTCGACCCCGGTCCCGGTGACGTGGTGCTGGAGATCGGCACCGGATCCGGATACAGCACCGCTCTCCTGGCCCAGCAGGTCCCGGCGGAGAACGTCGTGACGGTGGAGATCGACGAAGAACTGGCCAGCCGCGCGCGCCAGTCGCTCGCGGGGCTGGGCCTGCGGCCGACGGTGGTGGCCGGCGACGGCGAGCTGGGCTATCCAGCTCGCGCTCCGTATACGCGGATCATCTCGACGGCAGCGGTCCGTGAGGTTCCCTCGGCATGGCTCGACCAGGCCGCGCCCGGCGCCATCGTGGTCACCCCACTGTTCGGGCCGTTCGGCCACGATGCACTGTTGCGGCTAGTCGCGGACGGGCTGGGCGGCGGCGAGGGCCGGCTCGTGACCGGTGTCGCATTCATGAAGGTACGGAGCCAGCGCGCCGAGCGACCATTCGACGAACTGGGCTGGCCAACGATGAACGGCCCCTGGCCGGCGTACAAGGACGTCGACTATCGCGTCACGGTTCGGAAAGGGCGGCAGGAAGTTCAGGTACTCCCGACGTCTCGCTGAGCAGAATCAGCAGGCCCCGCACTGTCGTACGCACCAGGCCTTCACCCAGCCCCTGCACCCGAACGGGGCTGGTCGCGATGTCGGGGTGGTCAGTGTCAGTGGTGTGCGCGATGGTGGTAACGCGAACAACGAGGCGGTCCGCCCCACCTCCCATGGGGCGGACCGCGGCGTTTTCAGGGGTGCAGTGAAGCGTGGAGGCGGGAAGCTCAGTCCTTCAGCAGCGCGTCGCGCACCGGGATCCAGTCCAGGGCCGAGCGGATGCCGTCCTCCAGGGACAGCTTCGGCGTCCACCCCAGCAACTCGGACGCCCGGTCGCTCTTGGTGTAGCCGCCAGCAACATCCCCGGGACGCGGATCAATATCGATGGTGTTCAGAGGCCTGCTGACGACGTTGTTGAACGCCGCGCAAAGCTCCCGCACTGTGGTGCCGGAGCCGGTGCCCAAGTTGATCGCGATCGAGCGCTTCGCCCCCACGAGGATGGCATCGAAGCGCTCGATCGCCGCGATGTGGGCGGCGGCGAGGTCCCAGACGTGCACGTAGTCCCGGATCCCCGTACCGTCGCGCGTCGGGTAGTTCGTTCCCGTGATCGGGAACGGGCGGCCTTCCTGGTGTGCCCGGATGAGCATGCCCAGGGCGTGGCTGGGCCGCTTCAGCTGGAGACCCGTACGCAGCTCGGGGTCGGCCCCGACCGGGTTGAAGTACCGCAGCGACAGCACGCGCGGCCCCGCCGCGGCGATGTCCGCGAACATCTCCTCGCACACGGCCTTGGTCCGCGCATACGGGCTCTGCGGCGCCAGCGGCGAGTCCTCGTTGACGGGAGAGCCGTCTTCAGCCTGGTAGATGGAGGCCGAGCTGCTGAAGATGATGCGGTCGCATCCGTTGCGGTGCAGGTGGCTGACGAAGGCCAGACTCTTGCTGACGTTGGCCTCGTAGTAGCCGATCGGGTCCGCGACGGACTCGGGCACCACGATCAGCGCCGCGCAGTGCACCACAGCGGAGATAGCGGGGTGCTCCGAGAAGATCCGGTCGACCAGTGCACCGTCCGCGATGTCGCCCTCGTAGAACGTGCGGCCCTCGGTGAACTCACGGCGGCCCCGCACAAGGTTGTCCAGGATCACGGGGGTGATGCCCGCGTCCAGGCACGCCGAGGCGACGGTGCTGCCGATGTAACCGGCCCCACCGGCAATAAGGACTTTCACCACGATGATTTCTCTCCCGGCCTCGTTCCAGCCCCAGTAAGCGACCGGCAGCAGGCTAGCCGAGAAACCAAGCAGGCAAGGCCCACCCCCGGCTCGGGCCACCGCGGGCCGCACGGCCGGCAGGGGCAATCACCGGTTCGGGTACCGCCTATCGCGAGAGTGAATCGAACTGAGGATCACGGCGCTACGGCCCGGCATCACCGGCCCGACAGCCCGCATAGAACATACGGTCGCTCCTTCGTCCGTCCGTCACCGTTACGCATGACCCTTCACCCCGGTTTTCCGAGCACCTGTCCGTACTGATGCCACCGGAGGAGCTTCCATGTCGTTCCAGCCCCACATCATCGGCGTACAACTTGTGTTCGAGCAGTCCGGGCAGGTACTTCTCCAGCGGCGCTCCCCCACGTCCTCGTTCGCCCCCGACGCGTGGCATGTCCTGGCCGTTCATTAGGCAAGTTTCTTGTCGGGTGCCAAACTGTCGGCTCGTGCAGAAGCTACGTGGAGTGTTGTTGGGAACTTCCGCAGCTCCGGTCCGTACTGGGTGCCATGCCCGTCATGTGGAACAGCGAAGAATGGGCGGACAGCAATCGAAGTTGAGCGCATGGCATCCGAGGGAGACGATCACTGCCAACGCGACGGTCAGGCGGTGGCCGTGGATCGCCAAGCGGCGGTGACGCACCCTTCCTCCCAGTGCCACCATCCCTCACCCTCGCCGTGCTCCAAGAGCTTCCGAATCCGTGGCAGATCCGCATCGGGCGGGACATCGAGAGCCACCATCCTGAATTGCTCGATCCCCTCCCCGGTGGTGCCGAGGCGATGAAAAGCCTTCAGCACGGTCTGACGGGCGGCAGCTGAACCACCGTCCTTCAGCACGATCAACCTGATCGTACAGTGCTCCGAGGCCCGGACCGTCTCCCCGGCCCAGCGAACACCTTCCTCGTCGGATTCCACGCGGATGATGTCCCCGCTGGCGACCCCGCGTACGAACCAGGGCGTGTTGTCCGACCGCACCGAGCCGTCGCCGAGATCAACTGCCCACAAACTCTCGACGCTTGCCGGCGGCCAGCCCTCCTCATCCACATCCATGCGGAAATGAACCTTCACGTGGTCTCCGCTGATGCTCGTCACCGCACCATCATCCACACTGTCGCAGCAGAGCTGGCCAACCCCACCAGCGCCTTTCGTTCCCGCCGCAGAATGCGAAGACCGGACGTTCGACCGTCTCCACGGCCGCTCACTCGAACCTGCTGAGAGGCTGAAGACCCTCCACGAATGCCCGGAAGTCGGCCGCGAGCGGCAGGTCTGCGCCGGAGTCGGTGTCGAACCAGGTCACCGACGGCTCCCCCAACGCGCCGCAGGACCGGTAGTCGAGACCGATCCAGTAGTGACCGTCACCAGACAGCAGCACGACTGGAGACGGCAGTCCCCACTCCTCCACCAGGTACGGCGTGTCCAACAGCGACAAGCCGTGCCCGCCAGTGCCGATCCCCATCAACTCGGTGAACGGGATGTGGTCCTCGCTCCACGAAGTTGGCTGAATGGTCGGAAAGGCCTCTCGGTCGGCCGTCACGCCGCCGCCGTTTTGCACACGCAAAAGGTCGAGCAGCGATTCGGGGAGTCGCAGCCCGAGGACTTGCTCCGCATCGGCGACGGTCGCCTGGGTCAAGGCGGGCTGAACACCGTAGGTGTGTCCGCTCCAGAAGGACGCCTTGATTTCATCAAACTTCATCGGCTCCTCCACTCGGATCGTCGCAGCGAACCAAATGATCAAGCTCTTCAGCGGAGTCGGCGGCGAGGCGGTAGATGCCCTGGAGGCTCACCGAGCGGATCAGCCGCCCGTCCTCGACGTACTTGAGCAGGCGCTCGCCACGACGAGATGTGAGCCTCAGCCGCTCCAGAAAGTCCCCGGGGACGACCGTGTCGAACGTGAGCGGGGCACCTGGCGGTCCGACAAGCACTTCAGTGACACATCCAGCCTTGAGCGGGCGCCAGTCCAGCAACTTCACGTAGTCATCATCGGGAAGCACCGAGCCGACGTTCTCGTAGGGAACGATGTGAGCTACCTCCAACATCCCCAGCACATGGAGGCGGGTGCGGTGGGCTCGCACGGGGTAGATGCGGTCGCCAGGCTGCACCCCCGCGCGCTGGAAGCTCGGCAGCGACTGGTGCGGCCCGCCGAACAGCATCGTCAGCCGCTGACCGGCATAGCCGGACCGCTCAAGCTCTCGGCACAAGTCGTTGGTCCACAACGTCGTATATGAGTTCGACACGCCAGCACGGTAGCCGTGCCCTCTGACAGGCACCGGTCCGGGAGCCGTTGTCAGTACGTGGTGGCATGCTCGCGGCCATGAACAAGGAGCAGTTCTGGATGTTGATCGAGAAAGCCCGTGAACGCGTACCTGACACCAGGGAAGGTTCCGATATCGCCGACTGTGCCTCCGCTTTGCTTGCTCGCTGCTCAGTCCAAGAGATCACCGCGGCACAGCAGACCCTGTGGGATCTCATGGCCGACTCCTACCAGAACCGGCTGTGGGCCGCCGCCTATGTCGTCAACGGCGGCTGCTCGGACGATGGCTTCGACTACTTCCGAGGCTGGCTGATCGCACAAGGACGTACGACATTCGAGCGCGTCCTTGCAGCCCCCGACACACTTGCCGAACTCTCCCACGTCCGCACTGCCGCGGCTGAGGGCACAGACCTCGACTGCGAAGACATGCTGAGCATCGTCTGGAACGCACACGAGAAGGCCACTGGTCAGGAACTTCCCGCCGACGCCTTCACCATCCGGTACCCGTGTCTGGACCCTGCCTGGGACTTCGATTTTGACGATCGTGAAGAGATGGCTCGCAGGCTCCCCACCTTGACCGCGCTGTATTCGTACTGACAGCAGTCGGCAACATCCCGTGATTCCGACAGACACCAGCCTGAGCTGACCCGCCGTAACCGCTACTCAAGTCCTATCCGGAAGGCCCCCATGAGCTGGGACGTGATCCTCCTACGCCTGCCCGACGACGTCACCTCGGTGCAGGAGATCCCCGCCGACTACACCCCGGCCCCGCTCGGCAGGCGAGGCGACGTACTCGCGGCTGTCACCCAGGCAGTTCCCGATGTTGATCTCTCGGACCCCGGGTGGGGTGAAATTTCCAACCCCACGTGGTCCATCGAGCTCAACATCGGCTCAGAAGACCCGGTGGACTCCGTCATGCTCCACATCCGGGGCTCCGGCGAGGACGTGCTGACGCCCGTCCTCCGTCTCGCCGAGGCTCTGCGGTGCAAGGCGCTCGACTGCGCCGAAGGGGACCTGATCACTCCGGGGCAGACGTCGGGCTGGCACGCTTTCCAGCAGTTCCGCGATCGAGTGGTGGGACCCTCCCAGTGATACTTCCTGGTCACAGCGCCAGCATCCGCCCCATGCATCGTGAAACCCGATTGGGCCTTGAAAGCATGCTTCCGCCCGGTCGGATGGTCACGTCCGATGAGGGCGACGGAGATGTACAACCCCTCCGGCTCAGTGACGGGCCGGCCACGGCCGATCTGTGGATGCGGATGCACGCCGAACACGTGCGCTCCGGCCTGTGGCCGCTGCTGCTCGATTCGTTGGATCCGAGTGACAGCGAATTCCGCCCATGGGGATCCGGGGAGGTCTTTCCCGAGCAGATGTCCTCTCCGGCAAGCCACGCCCCTGCCGGCCTCCTCGCACAGTGGTGGAAGACCTACACAGCCGTCGACGAAGACGACATGCTCGACGCCGACAGGCGCCTCGCCGTCACGGCTCCCTTCGGACAGACCTGGCCCGGCCTCGCGTCCCGGCGGGAGACGACAACGAACCCCGATCAACTGGCCGCCGAGTTCGCGCAGGCGTTCCTCGCCAACCGCCCCCAGACGCGCCTGGGGCTTGTCGCCGCAGCATCCGGTGCCGAGGCGCTGACGGCCGCGGGCTGGTCCGGCCCTTGCAACTACGACAATGACACCGCGAAGTTCTCCGCAGTCGTCCGAGGTTGGGAGCACCGGTTCGGTGCTCGTGTCGTAGCGGTCGGCTTCTCCACGCTGCACCTCAGCGTCGCCTCGCCTCCAGCGGACGAGCACGAGGCTCTCCTGGTCGCAGCCGAGCACTTCGCCTTCTGCCCGGACAACATTTGGCAGGGCAGCAGGCCGTACACACTGGCCGCATACGCCGAGCGGATCACCGGTGCCCACCACTGGGACTTCTGGTGGGACTGATCCGCTACCCGGAAGACGTTCGACTGGGAAGTGGCCTTGAGAGTGCGGTGCTGGGTTGTCAGGCGACGGACAGTCTGTGCCACCGGTGACTGCAGCCGCCGGAGCAGAAGCGCTCGCGGCGCCGTCCGTCGGCGATCGCGAGCACCGCGATCAGCAGCCGGAACGCCTTGTGGCGTTCGTCGAGAGGCGCGAGACCGGCGATCTTTCCCAATTGCTCGTCTATCCGGCCTCGTGAGATCAGCACTGCGGGTGTATGCGTCGGGCGCAGCCCGGCACGGCGGATGCTCTCTGGTGCGTCCTCGGTGACTGCCCGCGCCTGGACGCAGTGATGGCGCAGGAACAGCAGCACCTCGGACTGCTCTTCCTGGCCGAGGCCGTCGAACCATTCGATGCCCTCTGACATCGGGCGCAGCCCCTACGCGAGCTCGTTGAGCAGGACATCGCGTTCTTTCACGACTGCCTCTTGTGGGATAGACGCCGCACCGCAGCGGTGATCAGGATTCCGAGCAGCACCGCCAGATCAGCCGCGCCTTCTGCGTCGTCGGCCCAGCGGGTGGTCTGCAGTGGGTGAACCTGGTCGAGGAGCACGCCTTCGCGTGCCAGGACGAAGGCCAACGCCAGCATGGCCGCGCGGGCGTTGCCGTCCTCGAACGGATGGAAGAAGAGGATGTCGAGGTAGGTCCGGGCAGCGCGTGCCGGGAGGGGCAGATCAGGTTGAGAGCGATCGGACAGACAGCGCTCGAACAGCGCCTGCGTATCGGGTGCAAGACCGTAGCGCTCCCGTCCGCCCTTCGCGAAGGCCGGCATCGTGCGGAAACCGACGAGGTCGTGGCCCAGCACAGCCCGCTGCCACTTCGCCATGAGGGCGAAGGTCAGCGGCCTGCCCTGCTCAGCGTCGGCGAAGGCCACTTCAAGGGCGGTCAGGACCCGCGCGGTTCCCTCGCTGTCACGTCCGCCTCGCGTTGCCATGAAGAAATTCCGGAAGCAGTCGCGGGCCGGCGCTTCCGAGACGAGGCGTGCGCCGCGCCAGGGCGGCCAGGAGATCTCCGGCCGGATGAGCAGCCAGTCGGCAAGGCTGTCGTTCGGTTGGCCGGGCCCGGAAGTCATCTGATGCCACCCACGCCTATGGCGAACCGCGAACTCACTGCGTCGACCACCGAAACGTCAGGTGCGATCCAACTGCCGAACCGGCCGCCGACCGCGTTCTGGACGATCTCCTCGGTCTGGCCCTCATCGATGCCGTTGTAGGCGAGGAACCATCGGAGGACTTGCATGCAGTGCCGGTACCAGCCGCTCTCGGCCTGGGTGCGGTCGGCCACCACGGTGACCAGGCGGGTGCATGCCCGCTCCCAGTACCAGTGGTCCGTCGACGTCACCGGGGGGTTCCCCGGCGGAGCCAGGTCCGCGAACCGTTCCGCCAGGTCCTCCAGCCAGCCACGCCATTCCCCAAGGGCCTCAACAACCTGCGGGGCAGTCGCATCCGGGGTCGTCACGGAGTCGGATGAACAGCACCACGCCTCGACGACGCCTCCGTCGACGTCACCCTCCCCGACCGACCAGTTCCATCCGCAGGCCCATCGGCCGTATCGGCCCGCCAGGAACTCGGTGACGGGATACAGCGAACGCCAGCGATCCTCTCGTGCGACCTCAGCGCTGGGCAGCAAGGGCACGACAAGGCCCGCCAATTCCTCCGCCCCATCGGCGTCCATCTCGAAGGGATGCCGAGCCGGATCGACATCTGCCCACGTCAGGGCACGTGCCCACAGTTCACTCACCGTCCCACTCTGCCTTGCGTAGCCGCCCTGACTCCACTCCATATCGAGAGGCCGCCTCACCGGCGGGAAACGATCTTCGGCTAGCTGGGAAGCGATCTTCAACCGCCTCTGTCCCACCTGGTCAGCGGTACTCGTGAACAGCCCTCTATGCAAGTAGAAACAGGGGGTCAACCGACGGTGACGTGCGCAATTCTTACCCGCCGATGGGCTGCTCCTGACCGGACCTTTAGCCCTCCCTTGGTCGACGACACCCCAGCGCGCCTCCTATCAGGGCCGCCACGTGCTCTCGGCCGGGTCTGCGCGCGCCGTTGCCGGAACCGTCAGTCGAGAGCGTCGCCGAGCGCCGTCAGCAGAGCGTGTTCGCACGTGCCCGGTCCGTCCACGGTGTCCACGAAGTCGGCGATGAGCGCGACCGCCACAGTCAGCGCGCGGGGTTCGCTCTCCGGCACGGGCCCGGTCCCCCTCGCGCCAGGCCACCGGGTCGCCGTCGTCGAAGGACACCCGCACGGCCTGGGCCACCATCGGCAGGTCAGCCGACTCCACCAGACCGTCCCAGCGGCGCAGCTTGCCGATGAGCGTGTTGGTGAACTTCTCGGCGAAGGCGGCGCCGATCCGGTGCAGTGCGCCGTCCATGAGGAACAGCGTCCCGCGCAGCAGCTCCGGCGCACCGTAGAGGGCTGTGGCCTGGGCGATGCGCCGGCTCAGCGCAGACCACTGACGCTGATCGCGGCCCGCGCGCACGAGGCAGACCTGGTCCCACGCCGCTTGCACCGCGCCGATCTCCACCCGCGCCCCACCGGTTGCCATAGCCAGCCAGCGTAGCCGCGGCTGTCGCACGGCAGGCCCCAGCGACGAAAAGCAGACGCGAAAGAGCCGGATACTCGATGTCCGAGGCGGACCCGTGTCCGGCGGGGGCTTCGCTGTCACTGCCCGATCAGTCACCTGGCAGCGGCATCGCCTGGTGACGGTACGGAGGTGCTGGAGAACGGCTGCTCAGCGACCCCTGCTGTGCTGCTACGTGTCTGTGAGTTCGCGGAGGGTGTCGGTGTAGTACCGGCGGCGTTCGGTCATGAGTGCGGTGACGTCGTCGTCCGTCGCCTGGGAACATCTTTGAAGATGCTCCAGCAGATGGTCTCGCTGTTCGTGGCCGGAAGCCGCGACGTAGGCGATCGTGCGGGCCGTTTCTCCTCCGGCCAGCAATAGTTGGTGGGGCAGGCCGCACCAGGTGTCGAAGCTCGTGCAGATGGCTCGCCACAGGCACCAGATGTCCTCGGGCCGGCGGTGCTCGGCGAGCAGGAGCGCGGCGGTCTCGATGGTGTGGCTGAAGCCCCAGCAGTGGCGGTGGAACCGTGTCTCCTGCTCCAGCAGGAAGCGGGCGAAGGCGTGATCGGTCGGGCCCGGGGTGAGGATGAGGTCATCCAGGACGTCCCTGCGGTCCTTCCAGTACCGGTCGAGTGGCAGGCCGTCAGCGTCGTGAGCTGCTTCGAACTCAAGGAGGGCCCAGCGCTCCGGATCCTCCAGCCACCAGGCAGGCGCAATGGCGTCGCCCTTGGACGTAGGGACAACCGTTTCGTCAGGAATGGCAAGCTCCCTTGTCGCGGGGTGGGGGTCGCGGCGCGTGTCCGCGCAGGGCGGCACGGCGCGGGACGGGACCGGCATGGGTGATCTGCACAGTAAAGGGCGCCGCCGACCGCGACGACAACGGGATTCATCCCGGAGCCGAGACGCCCATTCCCCACCCGGCAACTTTCCCCGCTTCCCGGGACATGGCGGTTTGGCCGGGACATGCCGTATGGCGTACGGTCCTGCGATACCCCGCCGTCTGGTTTGCGGGGATCTTCATGCCCTTGGGGGGTTTCCGATCATGCTGCCTCATGGTGGCCTCATGCCGCCGCCGAACACCGTCCTGCGCTCGCCGATCGCTCTGGCCAGGGCCACCACCATCCTGCTCGGTGTGGCGGCCGCGACCAATCTCCTCGCCGTATACGCGGGAGTCGTGCGGCACCAGGTGACCGGTGACCTGCTCGCCCGCAGCAGCCAGGAGATCAGCCGCTCCGACAACCTGTGCGACACCATCGGCATGCTCCAGCTGCTGGTCATGGCCGCCACCGCCATCGTGTTCATCGTCTGGTTCCACCGGGTCCGGGGCAACGCCGACGTCTTCGCGCAGGACGTGTGCACGCGCGGCCAGGGGTGGGCCATCAGCGGGTGGTTCATCCCCCTCGGCAGCCTGTGGATCCCATTCACCATCGCCCGGGAGATCTGGACGGCCAGCACCCAGCGCGCACCGGACGGCTCGTGGCGCGAGGTGTCCGCCGCACCCGTCAAGACCTGGTGGACCGTGTGGGTCTGCGCCCTGGTGACGCTCCGGCTCGGCACCCAGTGGCAGAACCACGCAAAGCCGCCCCAGGCATTCCAGCACGCGACGGACGTCGTTATCCTCGCGGACGGGCTCCTGCTCACCGCTGCGGTCCTCGCCATCGTCTTCGTGCGGAAGCTGACGGCGATGCAGCACACAAAGGCGACCTACGGTCCCCTCGCCGCCGTCTGACCCACGCCCCGCACATCCCACGGCGTTGGCCCGGCACACCGCCGGGCCAACACCTTGCGCTGCCTATGGATTCAGGGACAGAACCACCTCCTCCGGCGTCCGCCCCTGAAGATGCGCCCCAGATGACCCATGCCATGCCCACGTGAGGTTTTGATGCGCCGCTCCCTCTTCCCCCTCCTTGCTGCAACGGCGGTGCTGTGCGCCGCCTGCACCCGCGCCGGCGATGGCGAGAAGCCCAGTGCGGGGGCGGCCACTGCCGTACGCGACGCGGTCACCGCGACCAGTCACACCAGCGCCCGCTTCACATCCGCACTGACAACCCCCGTCGTCGACCCCGCCAAACCGCCGCAGGTGAACGTCTCGGGCAGTATCGATCTGCCCACCGGCAACGGCCTCATGACCGTCACACATAGCGCAACCACCGTCGGCGCGGAGGAAATCCTCTTCAAAGAGCGCGTCTACATGCGGCCCACCCTGCCCACAGATGTGGCGGTGGAGCTGGACAAGCGGTGGGGGGTGGACCTCCGCCGCGCCGCCGAAACCCACACGCCGTTCCGGCCTCCGCTCAACGACCCGGCGTACACCCTGCAGCAGGTCGCGCAGATGAAGGACGTACGGGCAGACGGCACAGAGACCGTTCACGGTCTGCCCACCAAGCGCTACCAGGGCACCCTTGACCACCGCACGCTCACCCTGCGCATGGCCGCACAGAGCCGGGAGAACGCCGACCTCCTACGCGACGCGTACGGCAGCGACCTGCCCATCACAGCCCAGGCCTGGGTGGATCTCCGCGGGCGCCTTGTCCAAGCCCGCTTCACCCTGAAGGACCGCACGGTCACGCACGCCGTAATGACGCTGTCCTTCACCGACCTGGGGACCCCCCTACGGGTTGCCCCGCCGTCCGCTGACGAGGACACCGCACCCCTGCACGATCAACTGCCCACTGGCTTGACCGGCTGACATTCACCGCACGCGCCCTCGCCGAAACGCCCGGCGTCAAGGCCTTTGCCCGCTGAGGGGAAACTGTGCTCCCGTTGCTGTGGTGGCAGGCCGTGAGCCGGTCACCACGCAGACGCTGGACGACGCGGGCAGTGAGGTATCCCGGTTCGAACAGTTCTCCAAAGTCCGCCTCACCAACCCCAACGCGTGGCCGACCTATGTCCGGGTCTACCTGGTCGACGAACAGCCGCCTGAGGACCAAAGCCAGCAGGTCGTCTCCGCCGACTCCAGCGGGAGTTTCACCCGCGTCCCCTGCCATGGCACCACCACCATCGAGGTCAAAGGCGAAGCAGCCACCGCCGTGGCGCACAACTCCCAGAGCCCAGCGGTCAGCAGCAAGGCCTACTACTGCCAGTAGACCCCCCCCCGACCGGACCTTGAGCCAACACTCCGAAGACGACGGGAGCGCCGGTGGCCACTGGGTCCATTCCGGTCAGGTGCGAACGAATCCGGTGGGGTTGGCCAGATAGCGGTCGAGGTCCGGATCCTCGTGAAGCGCGTGGAACTCGTTGTAAATCGTCCATTCCGCTTGGAGTTCGGCGCGCAGCCGGCCGAGCGCGTCGTGTACGGCCTCGTTGAAGTCGGCGCATTCCGCTTCGCGCCACGGTCCCGGGTGCGGAGGGTAGTTCCAGTTCAACGACGTGTCGTAGCGCGCGATGAGCGCCGCCAGGTCGCGTCGGAGGTCCTCACCTATAGGCAGTCGATCCAGGTCGACCGCATAGCCCCACGCCCCCCGGTCTTCCGGGACCGTCCACAGGACACAGCCTGAACCGGCGTCGAAGAAGAATCTCGCGGTGGGCATGACGCGGGCCTCTCCATGTACATTCCGGCTGTGGGGCAGCCATCACACTACTCAACGGAGCTGGGAGACGGCACGGCCCGGATCGCGAACGCCGCCTTGCCGCTCTCCGGACGGCATCAGATGCTGGTGACAGGAGCGCCTGGCGGGCGCAACCGGTCTTCCCCTGCCGGGTGTCTGTCCTCATATGTGGAAACGCACTGAAGAGCACCGCGACCGGGACTTCGCGGCCGCATCGTTCGCGGCATTGCTGGACCTGCTGCTCATCTGCCTCTGCCTCATGGGCGGAGACGGCGTTTGGACAGCCAGCTGGATGGGCTACCCCGGCCCCGTGGACTCGACTGCTGCGTCGTACCAAGCAGACGTGGTGGAGTTCACTCTCTGGGCGGGAGCGGCGACCACGCTGCTGGCTCTGCTCTTGCGGTGCTGGGTGACCACTGTGCTCCAGTTCGTTCTCCTTGGGGGCGGCGCACTGTTTCTCGCCTCACTGCCGACGTATTGGAATCCGTGAGCCTCGCGTTCAACGTCCGGCGTCGAACAAGCGGGCCTCGAAGTGGCAGGCTGTTGCCGTAGGAATCGCGAGGGACGACCAGCCAAGGCCGCTGTCGACGTACTGGCTCTCCTGGATCGCCGTACCGGCTGCCGATCAAGTGGGAGTCCTTGCGTCCGTGGGCCTCACCGTACGGCCTGTCGGCCCGGTCGTTCCATCCCAAAATCGAGGGTGCGCGCCTCTACGCAAACTTCCTGGAACGCACCATGACAGGAATGGGCCTGTAACCGCGCAAAGTGCGCACCGCGGCCGGGGGCACTCCCACGGGGTGCTCCCGGCTCCGTATGAGTACGCCGTTCAGCGATCCGCCACCGGCGTACGGGCATACAGCAGTTACACCGTGCCCACCCCAGTACGCAGCAGCGCGTACGCCGACAACCTGGACTACCTGCACTCCCCCGCCCTGCTGGGGCTCACCGACTCACGCCGCTGGCGTCCACCGACCGTCACCGGCCGCCACCGCTGGAAACAGGTCGACATCCTCCTGGATGCCTCCGTACTCACCAGGCGCTTCGGCGTCGACCACCCTCTGGCGCACCAGCTGGCGTTCATGTGCAGGGCCGTCGAGGAACAGCTCGCGGACATCCGCATTCTTCACCCCGGCACCGGCACCCGCACTGCCTGCGGAGAGGACACTGACCTGCTGGGCCTGACCCTGCCGGCGGCCGAGCACGACTGCACCGTGTGGGTCGAGACAGACCACACCCGCGCCATCTACCTCAACGGACCTGAAGGCCTCCACCGTCAGCACACCCTCGACGAGCTGAGCAGTCGGGCCGCATCAGTACCGGCCAGTACCGCGCTGCTCATGGAGGCCGCCGCTGCGTGCCCGGTGCGGGAGAGGGCGACCCAGTGACGAGGCGGGCGGAAACCATGACGGCTCAGTCTGCCGCCGCCCCACCGCTGGGGCCGGACATGCTCGCAGCGGCCAACCGGGCCGCAGACATGCTGTGTGCACGCATCACGGACGGCACCTACACGCCCGAAGGCCCCACGCCCCCGCTCGTGTATCTCGCCGGCCAACTCGGTGTGCCCACCGCGATCATGGCCCAGGCCGTACGCAAGCTGAAACGCACAGGCATCATCGCCTCCTGCAGACAGGGACGGGTCATCCTTGCCCCTGACGCACGCGCCAGGATCGAGACCGGTACATTACCGGCGCCACGCAGGCAGGCGGCCGAGCCGCGGACGGACCAGCGGGTCACGGAACTCGCGGCCCGCCTGCACGACGACGTCCTCACAGGCGCCTGGCCCCAGGGAGAAATCCGCACGCGCCCTGAACTGTGCACCCTGTACGACGCGCCGGAGCGGCTGGTGGCCGATGCCGTGCGGCGGCTCAAAGAGCTGCAGGTGCTGGATGTGCGCCAGCGAGTCGGCGCCCAGCCCCAAACGACGGGCGGCCGACAGGGTCAGGTGAGCCCGCCTGGCCCCATCCGGACCGTCCTCCTGGGGGCCTGCCTGGCGCACGTACGCCGTCTGCGTGGCATCGACCGAGACCGAGCCCCAGCAGGACACGAAGCCGACTCGCGCCCCGGCGACCGCGCGACCGCGCGACCGCCGCCCGTGTGCTCAACAATCGGCTCTTCCCGCACCCCCGCCCCCCCGTTGAACGATCCCCTGCGCCCAGACAGGCCTTCACCGTGAATCCACCCCGACGTGATCCTGCGCACGCTTCTGCTCTACGGCATCGTTCCCCTCTACTTCTCGCTGGTCTTGGCTTCGCTGCGCACCCCCCGCTCCGAAGCAAAACCCTCCGCCCCCGCGCCGTTCTGGCTGCTCTACCTGCGCTCGTGCGCTGCCCTTCCGATCGGCTGCCTGATCCTGATCGGTCTCTGTCTCGTTTTCCCCGGCCGACTGCCGTAGCGGGCCGGGCAGTAAGGCGCCGTGCGGGGGACCTCCGATGACCGCGCCTGCCGGGCAGGCACAGGCCATCGCACCCCCCGCATCCCGGCATCCGCAGACCGGGCGTGCTCTGAAGGAACTGCGCGCGCGCATCGCCGATGGCACCTACCCCGAACTGGCGACCTGCGCTGGCGGTCCTGGCCGCGGAACTCGACGTGCCGCTGGAGGCCATACGCGCCGCCGCAGACCAGCTCAAGCAGGCGGGGATCATCACCGCGTTCCGTCGGGGCAAGGCGCTGATCGCCGTGGACGCCAAGGCGCGGGCCGTTCACCGTGCTGATCCCTTCCATGAGTCGCCGGGGGCCGCCACCGGCGCGCACCGCATCACCGTGCTCGCGGCGCGCATGCGCACAGACATCAAAACCGGCGCCTGGCCACAGGGGACAGCGCGCATCCGCCGGGAGCTGTGTGAGCACTACCAAGCTCCGCAGAACATCGTGGCCGCCGCGGTGAGGGCGCTGAAGGAGGAGCATCTGCTGCACGTTCGCCGGGCAGTCGGAGCCTGGCCTGTAGCCGCAGCCGGTCAGCAGCAGGTTCGCTGGTCCCCTGGCGCCGGCGTGACGCTGGTCGACGGAGTGGAACAGGCCCTCAAGGCCCGCATCGAGGACGCCGCCCTTCCCCCCGATGCCGCTCTCGACAGTGCCGCCCTGGCACGGGAGTTCCGCGTGTCGCGTGCCACCGTCATGCACGCGCTGCGCCGGCTTCGCGAGCAGCACCTCATTGAGGGCCGGGGAAAGGAGACCCGCGTCGTACGCCGCGCTGGAGGCGCGCCGTGCTGAGCGAGACCGAACGGGGCTGCTACGCGGTGTCCTGGAGAGGGCCGGGGGCCCGTGGGATAGCGGACGATGCCTTTCGCCGGCCGGACCCGGCCCGCGTCTATCAGTGGCTCAGCGGCGGCCGGGGCGGATACCGGCTCGACGCGGCCTTCGCCCAGCGGCTGACCGACGTCGACGCGACAATCGCCTCGTCGGCCGTCATCAACCGCCACCACAGCCGGCTGATCGCGCGCTTGCTGGCCGAGCAGGGCATCGAGCAGGTCCTCGACCTGGGCTGCGGATACGCCGGCGACTGGTCACGCCGCCTGCAGCGCCACGATCCGCCGTTGCTGCGCGAGGTCCTGCCCCGGGCCAGGATCGTGCACGTGGACAGCGACCCGATCGTCGCCGGATGCGCCCAGGGCAGCATGGCTGGAGTTCACGGCAATCCCTCGGTGCTCCAGGCCGACATCCGGCTCATGCCCGACGTCCTCGCCCACCCGCAGATCGCCAGGGCATTCGATCCTGGCCGGCCGGTCGCCGCCCTGCTGCACGACGTGCTGCCGTGGATCGGTGACGACCGGCAGGTCACGGACGCCGTTGCCGTGCTGCGGTCGTGGCTGCCGCGCGGCAGCATCCTGTCCCTCACCCACGCCACCCATGACCTGTCCCGCCCAGCGCAGACGCAGGCCCAGCTCACGTCCCTGTGGGACGAAGAAGCAGCCTGCACCTTCCGGCCCCGCAGCCGCGCCGCAGTCGGCGCACTGTTCGGTGGCTGGCCGCTGATGCTCCCCGGGCTCGTCCCCACCGCGCGCTGGCATCCCGAGCACCCCCACACCGCCAGCCTCAAAGCACACTCCGCCGCCTACGCAGGACTCGCCCTCAGACCATAGGCCGCCCCTCTCAAGAATCCGGATCCGCCGTGTACCTGATGAAACCGCTCGCGCACGTCGATACTTCTTTGGTCTCAGCGCTGCTGGCCGCTCGGATGGCATGGGCCGAACAGAAAAAGGGCCCTCAGCTCGCCCGGACGCTCGCAGTGATGAACCTCCTCGAAGGCGACACCGAGAACACCGAGTCCACCGGCATGCTGGAAGATCACGAACTCGTCGGGATCCTCACCTGGATCCGGGAGACCCCTGCGGTCGGATGCAGGAGGGACTGAAGCGACTGCGCGACGCCGGCCGGATTATCAACATCTCCAGCGGCGCGGCCCACCTGGCCATGCCCGATGCCATCGCTTACGGCGCCACCAAGAGCGCCCTGGACAATTTCACCCTCAACCTTGCCAAGGAGCTGGGCGCCCGGGGCATCACAGCGAACTCGGTCGCGCCGGGGGTCATCGACACGGACGTCAACGCGGGCTGGCTACGCGGCAACCCGCAAGCCGAAGCCCACGCCGCCTCCCTGGCCGCACTGGGGCGCGTCGGCCGCCCGGAAGACGTCGCCGACATCGTGGCCTTCCTCGCTTCGGACGACGCACGCTGGGTCACCGGCAAGGTGATCGACGCCACCGGCGGCTCGGGCCTGTGAGCCTCCGCCCCCGGGCGGGAACACACATCGGCAACGCCCCGCCCGAGGGAACTCACCACTGGAGAACAAGTGCAGAGGTGCGGTGGCGGTGCGGGTAATGACCACGGGTTCGGGCCACGTCCCCGGTTTGGCGAAACGGAACTCCAGCCCGCGCTTGAGCGGCCGGCCATTCATCCCCGGCAGGCGCGGCGGCTTCGGTAACCGCATAGTCAGACCGAGGGCGACGGCGGTGAGAGTGAACGCGGCCGCAGCAGGGGTGAGTCGAGGGATCATGCGCTTGTGGGGTGCTCCGTCACGTCGGGCCCATGGCAGGGATCGTCTGCCACTGACCGGACCTTCAGCTCCCCTTGGTGGACGACAAGGAAAGCCATCACCGACAAAGACGCCCGCGCTCACTCACGCGGAGGCCGTCACGCACATCAGACTCATGCTCTTCGGCAATGAGCCGAAGAGGTTCGGCCCATTGATCCGCAAGTACTACGTCGACGCGGCCGTGGGCTTCCCCACGGTCTCCCACGCCGAGAGTGGCCAGTAGCTTTGGGACGAGCGGCCCGTAGTCGTGAAACGCCTGGAGCGCAGCCTCGTCGTCGGCGCCACGCCCAGGTGGCACCCCTATGAAGGCTGGGCCGCCCCCGTGGGTGGGTGCAGCGGGATCAGGCGCTCGGAAGGCGGACATCAGCGACGACGTTTGCGGTCCATGTCCCGGGCTCGTGGTCTGGCTCCCAGCTCACGTGAACGTCAGCTTC
>NZ_JBVHPV010000033.1:0-32326 GCF_055567715.1 Streptomyces sp. NPDC026377 | reverse complement strand
CGCGGCGGGGGGGGCCGCCCCCCCGGGGGGGGGGCGGGGCGGGGGCGCCCCCCCCCCCCCCCCCCGCCCCGGGGCCCGGGCGGGGGGGGCGCCCCCCCCCCCCCCCCCCCCCCCCCCCCCCCCCCCCCCCCCCCGCCGCGGCCCCGCTCAGGCCGCGTCCGCCTTCATCATGTCCGCGCACTTCTCGCCGATCATCATCGTCGTGATGCACGGGTTGACGGTGACCAGCTCCGGCATCACCGAACCGTCGGCGACGCGCAGTCCGCTGACGCCCTTGACGCGCAGCCGGGCGTCGAGCGGGGCCATCGCGTCGTCGTCGGCGCCCATCTTCACCGTGCACGCCGGGTGGTAGACGGTGTTGTGCGTGGTGCGGATGTACTCGAACAGCTCGTCGTCGGTGCGCACGTCCGGGCCGGGCGCCAGCTCCGCGCCCGCCCAGTCCGCGAGCGCGGGCTGCGCCACGATCTGGCGGGCGAGCTTCAGCCCGTACGTCATCACCCGTACGTCGTGCTCATGGGTGAAGTAGCGCGGGTCGACCATCGGCTTGTCCCGGTAGTCGCGGGTGCGCAGCCGGACCGTGCCGCGCGACTTGGCGTGCGTGACGTTGGGCGTCAGGCAGAACGCGTTCTCGCTGGTCGGGTAGCCGTGCCGGGCGGTGTTCATGTCGAACGGCACCGAGCCGTAGTGGAACATCAGGTCCGGCCGGTCCAGACCCGGCTCGGTGTCCGCGAAGATCCCGATCTCCCACCACTGGTTGGAGCGGGTCGGCATCGGCCGCTTGGCGTCCCACATGATGACGCCCTCGGGGTGGTCCTGGAGGTTCTCGCCGACGCCGGGCGAGTGCACCAGTGTGGGGACACCCACCTCGCGCAGATGGTCCGCGGGACCGATGCCGGAGAGCATCAGCAGCTTCGGCGTGTCGATGGAGCCGCAGCTGACCACGGTCTCGCGCCGCGCGGAGACGGTACGGGTGTGGATCAGGTCCGGGTCCAGGTACTCCACGCCCGTGCAGCGCCGGTCCTCGCCGATCACCAGCCGCTTGGCGCGGATTCCCGTCCGTACGGTCAGATTGGGGCGCTTGCCGATGATCGGGTGCAGATACGCGACCGACGACGACTGGCGGATGTTGTTCTCGTCGGAGTTGATCTGGAACCAGTTGGCGCCTCTGATCACCGTACGGCCGGTGTTGAAGGGTGTGGTGGGGATGCCCGTCTGGGCGCACGCGTCGAGCAGCGCGCTGCCGCAGGGGTCCTCGCCCTTGATGGTGCGCAGCTTCACCGGGCCGCTGCGGCCGTGGTGCTCGCCCGGCGCGTCGTTGTTCTCCAGCCGCTTGTAGAGCGGGAAGACGTCCTTGGCGCCCCAGCCCGTACAGCCCTCGGCGGCCCAGCCGTCCAGGTCCTCGGCGGGCGCCCAGAAGGCTATGCAGGAGTTGTGCGAGGAGCAGCCGCCGAGCACCTTGGCGCGCGCGTGGCGCATCATGCTGTTGCCGCGCTCCTGCGGCTCGACCGGGTAGTCCCAGTCGTAGCCGGATTCGAGCAGCCCCATCCAGCGCTCCAGGCGCAGCACGTTGTCGTCGCCGACGTCCGAGGGACCGGCCTCCAGGACGCACACGGTCACCGAGGGGTCCTCGCTGAGCCGGGCCGCGACAACGTTGCCCGCGGTGCCGCCGCCGACGACGACGTAGTCGAACTCTTCCGTGGCCACAGGGGTGTTGGCCTCGTTCATGATTGCTTCGCTCCTTGCTTCAGCCGGTGGCGGCGGCGGGGTTGCCGGGGGTGGTGGCGGGGTCGGTGTCCTGCTTCTCGGCGGCGTGGTCCGCGAGGACGCCGGTGCGGTGGCGCTGGACGAACCAGTAGTAGGCGAACCCGCCGACGGTGACGGCGCCGACGAACAGCACGCCGCCCCAGCGCAGGTACCAGTGGTAGGGGGCCGCGGCGTTGTACACGGCGGCGCGCGGCCAGAGCAGGTTGACCGTCATGCCCGCGCCCCACAGGACCGCCAGGATGTTGACGGGCAGACCGAAGCGGCCGAGCGAGAAGCGTCCGGGTGCGGGCTGCCAGGTGCCGCGCAGCCTGCGGACCAGCATGGGCATCGTGACCAGCAGATACGCCACGTAGATCATGATGATCGCGATGCTGGTGACGACCGAGAAGATCTGCGGCTGCTTGATGTTGACCAGCAGGATGCCGATGGCGACGACTCCGCAGACCACGGCGGGCGCGATCGGGGTCTGGAAGCGCGGGCTGATCCGGGCGAGCCGGCTGCCGCCGGGCAGGTTGTTGTCCCGGGCCATCGCGAACATCAGCCGGATGCCGGCGGTGTGCACGGCGAGCTCGCAGACGACGACCGCGATCACCACACACCACAGCAGGGCCTGCCCCATGGTGTCGCCCAGGGTGCTCAGGACGACGTACTGGAGGCCGTCCACGGAGAGTTCGGGTGCGCTCAGGTCCGGTGTGGCGAGCAGTGCGCACAGCAGGATGAGGCCGCCGATGACGAACGAGGCGATGAGCGCCCGCAGGATCGCGCGGGGCGCGTTGCGGCTGGGGTCGACCGCCTCCTCGCCGAGCGAGGACGCGGTGTCGAAGCCGTACATGACGTACGCGGAGGCCAGCGAGGCGGTGAGGAAGGCGCCGAAGTAGCCCAGGTTCTGCCCGGCTCCGATGCCATGGGTCTCCACGATGGCGCTGGGGCCGCGGGTGATGTGCGCGGCCAGCAGGATCACCAGGATCACGGCGGCGACCAGCTCGATGAAGACGCCTGCCGTGTTGATCCGGGCCATCAGCTTGACGCCGAAGGCGTTGACCAGGGTGGTGAAGAGGATCAGTCCGCAGGCGAGCACGACGGCATTGGCCGCGGCGTCGTACTTCCCGCTGCCGTCGCCCACGAACTGGAACCACGAGGAGATCTGAGGAAGCGTCAGCTGGAGGGCCAGGGCGACGGCGGCCAGCGACACCATGCTCGCCAGCGTCATCATCCAGCCGGCCAGCCAGCCGACGTGCGGACCGCCCAGGTTCTTGGCCCAGTTGTAGACCGATCCGGCCACCGGGTAGCGGGCGGCCAGCTCGCAGAAGCAGAGCGCGACCATCAACTGCCCGACGAAGACCAGCGGCCAGGACCACCAGTAGGCCGGGCCGCCGATGCTGACGCCGAAGTAGAACATCTGGAACGTGCCGGTCAGGATCGAGATGTAGCTGATCCCGGCGGCGAAGGTGTGGAAGTTGCCGAGGGTGCGCTTGAGGCCCGGCTTGTACCCGAGTTCGGCGAGCGCGGCGTCATCGGCGTCGGCGCCCGCCCGGGCTGGGGAGGGAGAGGGCGGCGGGGGACTGGTGGCGGTCACAGGGGATCACTCCTCGTACGGGATCGCGCGGCGGGAGGGCGGGGGAGGCGGCCGGAGGGCTTGTTCTCGGTCGCTCGCGTCCGGCGGGTCCTGCGGCGGCGAACGGTCGGTGGGGTGCGGTGAGCGGCGGCCGTTCGCCGCCGGGGGCGTTCAGTCGAACCAGCGCTGCGGGCGCGGGTCGGTGTTGCGCCAGATGTGCTTGATCTCCTGGTACTCGGCGAGCCCGGCGAGCCCGAGTTCACGGCCCGTCCCCGACTGCTTCATCCCGCCCCACTCGGCCTGCGGGACGTACGGGTGGAAGTCGTTGATCCACACCGTGCCCGCCCGGAGCCGGGCCGCGACGCGTCGCGCGCGTGCCTCGTCGCGGGTCCACACCGCTCCGGCCAGGCCGTAGATCGTGTCGTTGGCCAGGGCGAGGGCCTCGTCCTCGTCGTGGAACCGCTCCACGGTCAGCACCGGCCCGAACGACTCCTCCCGGACCACGGACATCGACGCCGTGCACTCGTCCAGGACCGTGGGCAGGTAGTAGTGGCCGTTGGCGAGCGCCGGGTCGTCGGGGCGGGCGCCGCCGCAGCGCAGCACCGCGCCCTCGTCGAGCCCGGCCGCGACGTACGCCTCGACCTTGGCGAGATGGGCGGCGGAGATCAGCGGGCCGGAGCGGGCGTCCTCGTCGAAGGGGCCGCCCAGCCTGATCTGCCGTGCGCGGCGCACCACTTCGTCGACGAAGCGGTCGTGCAGCGAGTCCTCGACCAGCAGCCGCGCGCCCGCCGAGCAGACCTGGCCGGAGTGGAGGAACACGGCGGTCAGGGCGTAGTCGACAGCCGTGTCGAAGTCGGCGTCGGCGAAGACGATGTTGGGGTTCTTGCCGCCGAGCTCCAGCGCGGTGCGCTTGACGGTGGCCGCGGCCGAGGCCATCACCCGCTTCCCGGTGGACAGTCCGCCGGTGAACGACACCAGGTCCACGCGCGCGTCCTCGGTCAGCGGCGCGCCGACCGCGGGGCCGGTGCCGAGGACCAGGTTGGCGACGCCCTCGGGCAGCCCGGCCTCGGTGAGCAGGCGCATCAGGATGATCGCGGTGTGCGGGGTCAGCTCGCTGGGCTTGAGGACGAAGGTGTTGCCCGCACCGATGGCGGGCGCGACCTTCCACGCGGTCTGGAGCAGCGGGTAGTTCCACGGCGTGATCAGCGCGCAGACGCCCACCGGCTCGACGACGGTGCGGCTGTCGGTCTCGGGGTTGCCGGTGTCGACGACCCGGCCCGGGTCCTGGGCGGCGACCTGGTGGCCGAAGTGGCGGAAGCAGTTGGCGATGTCGGCCATGTCGTACTCCGACTCGACCAGCCGCTTGCCGGTGTCCAGGGACTCGGCGCGGGCCAGCGCGGCCGCGTCACGCTCGATGAGCCCGGCGACGCGCAGCAGGAGGGCGGCCCGCTCGGCGGCCGCCGTCCGGGGCCAGGGGCCGCGGTCGAAGGCCTCGCGGGCGGCGGCCACCGCCGCGGCCGCGTCCTTGGGACCCCCCTCGTCGACCACGGCGACCGGCGAGCCGTCCGCCGGACAGCGGATCTCGCGGGTCTCCCCGTCGACGGCGGCGCTCCATCGGCCACCGATGAACAAATCAGGCATGACGCTCCTCGACTTCTGGTCACGAACGAAGGCGCCGCTACCCAGGTACGCACACTTCAGGCATGTGACGATGCCGATAGTTTGGGCGGCGCGACAGCGCGTGAGCCCTGGTTTCAGGGGCCGTCCGTACCGGCGCCCAGGTGCTCCAGGACCCAGGTGTGGAACGCGCGGATGTGGTGTTCGCCGGGCACCAGGACACCCCCGTTCCGGTACGCCCGCGAGTCCATGGCGGGCTGGGTGCGCTCGCACGCCTCGAAGTCCTGGAGATTGACCCGGTGGAACAGCTCCACCGACCGGGAGACGTCGGCCCCGTCCGCGACGACCCGTGGCGCGTACAGCCAGTCGCATTCGACGGTCGTACGGTCCACGGCCAGCGGGAACATCCGGTGGACGATCACGTGGTCGGGCACCAGGTTCACGAACACCTGCGGTTTCACGGTGATCGCGTAGTAGCGGCGGTCCTGCTCGTCCGCGAGGCCGGTGAGGCGTGCGAAGCCCGCGCCGCCGTCCACGGTGAACCCCTCGGCGCCGCGCGCGAACTCGGCGCCGTGGCCCACGTAGTACTGCGCGGCGAAGCCCCTGGCGAACTCCGGCAGCACCTGGGTGAGTTCGGGGTGGATCGTGGCGCAGTGGTAGCACTCCATGAAGTTCTCGACGATCAGCTTCCAGTTGGCGGCCACGTCGTACGAGATCCGGCGGCCCAGGGCCAGGTCCGCGGCGCCGTAGCGCTCCACCGCCGCCGGGTCGCCCAGCCGCTCGGTGGCGGCGCCGACCACCGTGTCCTCGAACGACGGCGGCTCGTCGGCCGGACACACCCACACGTAGCCGAGCCACTCGCGCAGCGCGACCCGCAGCAGCCCGCGCTCCTCGCGGTCCACGTCCGGCATCCGCGCCAGGTTCGGCGCCGCCACGAGCCGGCCTTCGAGGTCGTACGTCCACGCGTGGTACGGGCACCGCAGGGTGCGCGGGACCGTACCGCTCGGCTCGGCGCACACCCGGGCGCCCCGGTGCCGGCACACGTTGAGGAACGCGCGCAGGGCGCCCTCGCGGGTCCGTACCACCAGCACGTTCTCGCGGCCGACCTGGACCGTCCGGAAGGCGCCGGGCCGGTCGAGGTCGGCGGCGCGCACCGCGCAGAACCACAGCGCCTCGAAGATCCGCTCCTGCTCGCGGGCGAAGACGGCCGGGTCGCAGTAGAAGCGGCCGGGGAGCGTCCGCAGGAGGCTCGGCGTGCGCTCGGTGGCCCCGGCGGTCATCGCGCGCTCCCGGTGACGCCCGCGCTCCCGGTGACGCCCGCGCTCCCTGCGGCGGGCGTGCCCGCGGCGAATCTGAGCGGGTCGAAGAGAGCGATCGGATGGGCCGTCGTGCCCTCCAGGGCCAGATCGGCGAGGATCTCGCCGACCACCGGCACGAACTTGAAGCCGTGTCCGGAGAAACCGCAGGCCACAGTGGTGGTGCCGGGGTGCGCGGGGTGCCGGGCGATCACGAAGTGCTCGTCCGGAGTGGTCGAGTACATGCAGGCCACGGCCCGCAGGAACGTTCCGGGCAGGGTGGGGGACACCCGGCGCATGGCCGCCGCCATCTCCTCGGCCTCGGCCGGGGTGACCGTACGGTCGAGGGTGTCCGGTGTGCAGGGGGTGCCGTTCTTGCGGAAGAAGGCGGTCTTGACGCCGCCCGAGGGCCCGTCGATGGCGGGGAAGCCGTACACCTGGACGCCGTCCGCCTCCCACACGAAGACCGGCTGGCGCCCGGGGAGGAAGGGACCGGTGCCGCCCTCGGGCGCGAACCAGTACATGACCTGCCGTTCGACGCGGACCGGCACCCCGAGGTCCGCCAGCAGCTCCGGAGCCCAGGCGCCCGGGCAGACCACCAGCTGGCCCGCCGTGTAGCCGCCCCGGGCCGTGTGGACGCGGACCCCCCGCCCGCCCGGCAGCTCCTCCCAGCCGGTCACCGGCTCCTCGAAGCGCAAGCATGCCCCCGCCCGGGCGGCGAGCCGGAGGTGGGCCGCCACCGTGGCCTCCGGCCGCAGCAGCCCGGCCCGCGCCTCGTAGAGGGCCACCTCGTCGTCGAGCGGGCTCATGGCCGGGAAGCGGCGCCGGATCTCGCGGGCGTCCAGCATCTCGTGCGGCAGGTCCCACGCGCGGGCCGAGCGCACCGCGCCCGCCACCGTCCGGCAGTCGGGGCGGCCCACCATCAGCCCGCCGCACAGCAGCGCGATCTCCTCCCCGCAGTCCCGCCCGACCTGCTCGTACAGCTCGTACGCCCGCAGCAGCAGCGGCACGTACGCCGGGTCCTCGAAGTAGGACTGCCGCGTGATCCGTGAGCCCCCGTGGCTGGAGCCGTGCGCGTGCACCGCGCCGAAGCGCTCCAGGCCGAGGACGCGGGCCCCGCGCGCGGCGAGGTGGTGGGCGGCGGCCGAACCCATGCCGCCGAGGCCGAGGACGATCACGTCGTACGTCGGAGCCATGCTTCCTCCCGGAGGGTCGGTGCCCGGCCGGGCCCGCCTCGCGGGGGGCCGGTCGACGTGGTGCCGTGCCGCGCTGGGGGCCCGCGGTGCCCGGCCCCGCCGGGCGCGGGCCCTCACCGCACGAGGTGGGTCATCCGTGGGTCGAACAGGGGCTCTTCGGCGACGGTCGCGGGCACCTTCTCGCCGAAGTACTCGACATGGACCGCCGTGCCGGGCGCGGTGACGGGCAGCCACGCGTACGCCACGCACCGGCCGATCGTGTAGCCGTAGGCGGCGCTGGTGACGTAACCGGCGGGCACGCCGTCGAGGAGCACCGGCTCGTTCCCGAGGACCACCGCCGAGCGGGAGTCCAGGGTCAGACAGGTGAGCCTGCGGGTGACCGCCGCCGGATCGCCCAGCGCGGCGCGGCCGATGAAGTCTCCCTTGCCCGGCCGGACCGCGAAGCCGAGTCCCGCCTCGTAGGGGGTGTGCTCGCTCGTCATGTCGCGGCCCCAGGCGCGGTACCCCTTCTCCAGGCGCAGCGACTCGAAGGCGCTGCGGCCCGCGGCGACCACGCCGAGCCGCTGTCCGGCCTCCCAGAGCGTGTCCCACAGCCGCAGCCCGAGGTCGGCGCCGGTGTACAGCTCCCAGCCCAGCTCGCCCACATAGCTCAGCCGCAGGGCCGTGACCGGGACGCTCCCGAGGACCGTCTCCTTCGCCCGGAAGTAGCCGAACGCGCTGTGCGAGAAGTCGTCGCGGGTCAGGGGCTGGACCAGATCACGGGCGAGCGGGCCCCACACCCCGACGCAGCAGGTGCCGGAGGTGATGTCCCGGACGGTGACGGTGTCCGGCGCGTGCGCGAGCAGCCGGTCCAGGTCGGCGGGGGAGTTGGCGCCCACCTGGAAGCGGTCGGCGCCCAGGCGCGCCACGGTCAGATCGGAGAGGATCCCGCCCGCGTCGTCCAGCATGAGGGTGTACGTCACCGAACCGGGCTTCTTCTCCAGCTGGTTGGTCGTCATCCGCTGGAGGAAGGCGAGGGCGCCGCGTCCGGTCACCTCCAGGCGCCGCAGCGGCGTCATGTCGTAGAGCGCCACCCGCTCCCGGGTCGCCTTCGCCTCCGCCGCCGCGACCGGCGACCAGTACCGCGCGGACCAGGCGTCGCGCGAGGGGATGCGCACTCCGTCCACCAGGGGCGCGTTCGCCTCGTACCAGTGCGGCCGCTCCCAGCCGCCGCCCTCCAGGAAGTACGCCCCGAGTTCGCGCTGGCGCTGATGGAAGGGGCTCGTCCGCAGGGGACGCGGGCTGCCGGGCGGCTGGAGCGGATGGACGACGTCGTACACCTCCACGAAGCTCCGCGCCGAGCGCTCCTCGACGTAGGCGGCCGTGAGCTGGACGTCCTCGAAGCGCCGGATGTCGCAGGCGTGGACGTCGAGCGAGGTGCGGCCGTGCGTCATCCACTCGGCGACCGCCCGGGCCGCCCCCGCCGAGTGCGTCACCCACACCGCCTCCGCCAGCCAGAACCCGCGCAGCTCGCGGGACTCGCCGAGCAGCGGCATACCGTCCGGCGTGAAGGAGAAGACGCCGTTGAAGCCGTCCGCGACCGCGCTGTCCGCGAGCCGGGGCAGCAGCGTCGCCGCGTCCTGCCAGCTGGGTGCGAAGTCCTCGGGCGTGAAGGCGAGCGAGGAGGGCATGACCGGCGCGTCGTCGTACGCCGGGACCGTCCACGGGTCCACCGGCAGCGGCCGGTGGGCGTAGGAACCGATGCCCAGCCGCACTCCCCGCGCGTCCGTGTGCGTACGGAAGTACAGGTCGCGGTCCTGGTGGCGCAGGATGGGCAGGGCGGCAGCCTCCCGCGCGGTGAGCTGGGGCAGCGGGCCGGTCCGCGCGTACTGGTGGGCGAGCGGCAGCAGCGGCACCGCCACACCGGCCAGCCGTCCGATCACCGGGCCCCAGAAACCGGCCGCCGAGACCACCAGATCGGCCGGGAAGCGGCCCCGGTCGGTGATGACACCGGTGACCCGGCCGTCCTCCCGCCCGACGGCGGTGACCGTGTGCCGGGCCAGGAACCGGGCACCGCGGGACCGGGCGCGGGCCTGGAGTGCCCGGCAGGCGAGCACCGCGTCGGCCAGCCCGTCGTCGGGGGTGTGGAAGCCGCCCAGGACCTTCTCCGCGGCGAGCAGCGGCCACAGCGCCGCGCACTGGTGGGCGGTGAGCAGTCTGCCCCGCACCCCCCAGGAGGCCGCCAGTCCCGCCTTGCGGTGCAGATCGGCCCAGCGCTCCGGGGTGGTGGCGACCTCCAGACCGCCCACCGCCCGGAAGCAGGGCTCGCCCGCCACGCTCAGCTGGCGGAGGGTGTCGGCCGTGTACGCGCCGAAGGCCGTCATCGTCCGCGAGACATGTGTCCGGAAGGCCAGTCCGGGCGCGTGCGAGCTGGACCCGCCCGGTGAGGGCAGCGGCCCCTGCTCCACGACGGTCACGTGCGACCAGCCGCGCGCGGTGAGCTCGTCGGCGAGCGAACTGCCCACGATCCCGGCGCCGATGATCACTACGCGCGCCTGGGCGGGGTCGGGGGCGGGGGTGGTGCGGACCTCGTGAGACACGGCCTCACCCTCCTGTTGCGCAGAGCACTACCGGTTGCGCGATGTGAGACATCCTGAGGACGGCCCAGGGGAGCGTCAAGAGGGTCGGACCGGTCGTGGCCCAGGGGTCCGCGATCGACGAACCGGCCTGGCCGGAAACGTTTATGACGTGCAGTCAGGGCCGGTGTTACCCGTGATGACCCATGCGGCGCGAGAGGTCCCGGGCGGCCTCCCGGACGTGCTCGGCGACCTCCGGGAGCACCTTCACCGGCAGCCGGTACACCGGGCCCGAGACGCCGATCGCGCCGATCACCGAGCCGTCGTGGCCGCGCACCGCCACCCCCACCGCGTTGAGCCCGTCCTCCAGCTCCTCGGCCGTCCGCGCGTACCCCCGCTCCACCGCCTCGGCCAGCTCGGCGCGGAGCACGGCCGGATCCGTGACCGTGTGCGCGGTGAAGCGCGCCAGGCCCTGGCCGAGCAGGGCCTCGCGGCGCTCCTCGGGGAGATGGGCGAGCAGCGCCTTGCCGCTCGCCGTCGCGTGCAGCGGGGTGCGCCGGCCCAGCCAGTTGAAGGCGGCGACTGCCGCCGCGCCCCGCGCCTGTGTGATGTTGACGGCCGCGTCGCCGTCGAGCACGGCGACGTTGGCGGTCTCGCCCGTGGCGGCCGCGAGCGCGCGGCAGACCGGCACCCCCTCCTGCGAGATGTCCAGCCGCACGGCCGCCGCTCCGGCCAGCCGCAGCACCCCGGTGCCCAGGAAGTACTTGCCCCGCTCCTTCTCCTGGCCGACGAGGCCGCGCTTCTCCAGCGCGTCCAGGAGCCGGAACGCGGTCGACTTGTGCACGCCCAACTCGTCGGCGATCCCGGTGACTCCGGCCTCGCCGAGCCGGGCCAGCGCCTCCAGCACGCTGACCGCGCGGTCGACCGACCGCAGTGACCCGCCGCCGCCCCGCCGCCGGTCCGCGGCCGCGTCCGGCTCCCGCGCCTCACCCACCAGCACTCCTTCGGGCCGCTATGCCCGGGAGAGGCTGCCCGCCTTGTGCTGGCGTATGCGACCGGTCCCCGGCCGCTCGGCCGACCTGGCCGCCTGGCGCACCCGCCTGCGCTCCCGGCGCCGCTCGCGCGCGGTGCTGCTCGGTACCGACACCACGCCGTTGCGCTGGTTCCACACCTGGCGGGTGACCCAGACGTCGAGGACCGCCCAGGTCGCCGCCACCGTGCTCGCCACGCTGCTGAGGACCATCGGGAAGGCCAGCCAGGAGCCCGCCATCGTGCACAGGAACGCGACCACCGCCTGGATCAGGGTGCAGGCGACGATCAGCACCGACCGCACGGCCGCGTCCCTGATCGGGTCGGGCAGCCGTGGCCGCACCGCGGGTTCCTCCACCCACAGCGGTGGCAGTTCACCCCCTCGCGTGCCCCGAGCCGTCTCACCGTCCGCACACATGCCTTCAGTGCCCATGCATACTCCCTCCCCACCATCGGCGCATCAATGCCTGCCGATTCGCACGGGTCCGTACATCCCCGTCGCAACCCCCGTACAGAAGGACGAACAGAACTCCCGCAAGATTCCCGGGATTTGCGGGGAAGACAGAATTCCAGCCAACCGGTCCGGGAGGGGAACCGGCGGGCCGGGGGACGTACTCGGCCACAGCCGGTAGGTGATCTCGCGTAATACCAGGACAACCCATGATCAACTTCCTTGAGCACGGCCGAAAATCGTCCGGACGTGCCTTCGAGTCGGCTGTGCGGCAGTAGTAGGCTCACGCCGTTTGTTGACGGTTGATCTGGGGGAGGCCATGCGCTTTCGCGGGAAGTCCATCCGCAGGAAGATCGTGGCGTTGCTGCTGGTGCCGCTCGTCTCCCTCACCGCCCTGTGGGGATTCACGACCTACATCACCGGCCGCGAGGCCAACGAACTGCTGAACGTCACGTACATCGTGGACAAGGTCGGCTCCCCGATGGAGGACACCGTCCAGGTCATCCAGGAGGAACGCCGCCAGACGCTCGTCTACCTGGCCGACCAGCGGGCCGCCGACGCGCTCGCCGCCCTCCAGGGCCGGCGCCGGGACACCGACCGCGCCGTGGCGAAGATTCGTTCCGCCGCCCGTGACTCCCAGGTCCGCGACGATCTGCGCCCGGCGGCCAAGGCGCGGCTGAAGACCGTTCTGGAGGAGTTCGACGGCATCGGCGACCTGCGCCGCCAGGTCGACCGGCGCAGCGTCAACCGCGCCCGGGCACTGGAGGCGTACAGCGGGGTCATCGACCCCTGCTACACCTTCCTCACCAATCTCCACGCCCTCGAGAACGTGGACATGGACAAGCAGGGCCGCGCGGTCGTCGGCCTCGCCCGCGCCCGCGAGATGCTGGCCCGCGAGGACGCGCTGGTCGCCTCCGCGCTGGTCGCCCCGCCCCAGTTCACCTGGAACGAACTGCGCGAGGTGGTCAACCTCGTGGCCAACCGCACGCTCCTGTACGAGATCAGCCTGGAGAACCTGCCCGGCGGCGAGCGCGAGATCTTCGAGCGCTTCTGGGCCGCCGCCGGCTCGGAGTCGCTGCGCGCCGCCGAGCAGAGCATCATCACCGTCGGGCCCACCAAGAACCCGCGCGTCGACCTGGCCCGCTGGCAGCAGACGGCCACCCCGCTCCTCGGCCGGCTCTCCCAGGCCGTCGCGGACGCCGACGACCGCTACCGCGACCGTGTCCACCCGGTCGCCTTCAACGTCCTCATCAAGGCCGGTGTCGCGGGTGTCCTGGGCTTCCTCGCGCTCGTCTTCTCCCTCTTCCTCTCCGTCCGCATCGGCCGCGAGCTGATCCGCGACCTCACCCGTCTGCGCAAGGAGGCGCACGAGGTGTCCGGCGTGCGCCTGCCGAGCGTCATGCGCCGCCTCGCCGCCGGCGAACACGTCGACGTGGAGACCGAGGCGCCGCGCCTGGACTTCGAGAAGGACGAGGTCGGCCAGGTCGGCCAGGCCCTCAACACCCTCCAGCGGGCCGCCGTCGAGGCCGCCGTCAAGCAGGCCGACATGCGGCGCGGAGTGGCCGAGGTCTTCGTCAACCTGGCCCGCCGCAACCAGGTCCTGCTCCACCGCCAGCTCACGCTCCTGGACACCATGGAGCGCCGCACCGAGGACACCGACGAGCTCGCCGACCTCTTCCGCCTCGACCACCTCACCACCCGTATGCGCCGCCACGCCGAGGGCCTGGTGATCCTCTCCGGAGCCGCGCCCTCCCGGCAGTGGCGCAAGCCCGTCCAGCTGATGGACGTGGTCCGGGCGGCCGTGGCGGAGGTCGAGGACTACGAGCGCATCGAGGTCCGCAGGCTGCCCCGACTCGGCGTCGGCGGCCCGGCCGTCGCCGACCTCACCCACCTGGTGGCCGAACTCCTGGAGAACGCCACGGTGTTCTCGCCCCCGCACACCGCCGTCCAGGTGCACGGCGAGCGGGTGGCCAACGGCTTCACGCTGGAGATCCACGACCGGGGCCTCGGCATGACGCCCGAGGCGCTCCTCGACGCCAATCTGCGCCTGGCCGAGACCCCCGAGTTCGAGCTCTCCGACACCGACCGGCTCGGCCTGTTCGTGGTCAGCCGGCTCGCCCAGCGGCAGAACGTCCGCGTCTCGCTCCAGCCCTCGCCGTACGGCGGCACCACCGCGGTCGTCTTCATCCCGGCCGCCCTGCTCACCGACGCGCCGGACACCAACGGCACCGGCTTCCGCCTCGACCGCAAGGCCGCGGCCCAGGGCGGGACGGGCGGGCGCCGCGAGCGGGACGCCGGCCCCCGCGCGCTCTCCCCGCTCCCGCTGGGCGTCCCCGACCGCGCCCTGCTCGACGGCCCGGTAGAACTGGAGGCTCCGGTGGACCCGTTGGAGCTGGACGCCCCGGGCGCCGACGGGCGCGACGCGGTACGCGACGGCTTCCTCGGCCCGGCCCGCGCGTTCCCGGGCGAGCGCCGCCAGCACCAGCAGACGGCCGACGAGGGCGGCGGGGCAGCGGACCACGCCTTCGGCCCCGTGCCGCTGCCCCGGCGCCGTCCGCCCGCGCCGACGCTGGTCAGCGACCACGGGCGGCGGGTCGACGACCAGCCCGGCCGCGACCACCCCTCCTCGGCGGCGGAACCCTTCCGTCCGGCCGGGTCGGGCGTGGAGCGGCGACGGGCCGACGCGCTGCGCGCCAGCGGGCTCGTCCCCGCCCCGGCGCCGGAGCCGCTGCGGCGGTCCGCCCCCGACTCCGGCCGCGAGAGCGCCGCCGCGGCCGCCGCGCAGGGGGCCCTGCCCCGCCGGGTCCGCCAGGCCAGCCTCGCCCCGCAGCTGAGGGAGAACTCCGCCCGCCCCGCGGAGCGCGGCGGGCCGGGCGGCCCGGGCGCTCGGCCCCAGCCCGAGCGCGACGCGGAGGAAGTGCGCGACCGTATGGCGTCGATGCAGCGCGGCTGGCAGCGCGGGCGTCGGCACACCGCGATGACCAGCGCAGAGACCACAGCCGACGGGCCCGACCAGGCCCTGGGCGACGTACGACGCAACACATCGGAGGGGGACGGTCGATGACCGCACCGAAGTCCGCAGCACACGACGTCATGGGGAAGGGCGCCGGGGAACTCGACTGGTTGCTGGAGGAGTTGGTCGACCGGGTGGGCTCCATCCGCAAGGCGCTCGTCCTGTCCAGTGACGGCCTGCCCACCGGCACGTCGAGGGATCTGACGCGGGAGGACGGCGAGCACCTGGCCGCCGTCGCCTCCGGCTTCCACAGCCTCGCCAAGGGCGTCGGCCGCCACTTCGACGTGGGCGGCGTCCGCCAGACCGTCGTGGAACTCGACGACGCCTTCCTGTTCGTGACGGCCGCCGGGGACGGCAGCTGTCTGGCCGTCCTCTCCGACGCCGAGGCCGACGTCGGTCAGGTGGCGTACGAGATGACCCTGATGGTCAAGCGGGTCGGGGCCCACCTCACCACGGCACCACGGACCGGCCTGCCCACCGCAGGGTGAGCGCGACGGTATGAGTGACGCAGACCAGCGGGCGCCGGCCGGCGGCCCGCAGCAGCCGGACCGGGCGCCGCGGCAGTCGCCGCCCCGGCAGCACCACTGGTTCGACGACGACGCGGGACCGGTGGTGCGGCCGTACGCGATGACCCGCGGCCGTACCAGCAGCGTCGGGCAGCACCGGCTCGACCTGATCGCGGTGGTGGTGCCCGAACCGGCCGCCGACGACCCGGGGCGGGACCACTCCCTCTCGCCCGAACACGTCGAGATCGTCGAACGCTGCGTCGGCACCCCGCAGTCCATCGCCGAACTCGCCGCCGGACTCGACCTTCCCGTCGGCGTGGTCCGCGTCCTGGTCGGCGATCTCGTCCAGGACCAGCTGGTGCACGTCTCCCGACCCGTTCCGCCGGCCGAGCTGCCGGACGAGTCCCTTCTCCGCGAGGTGATCAATGGCCTTCGGGCGCTCTAGCCGCAGGAAGCGGCACGTCGAACCGGTGACCTTGAAGATCCTGGTGGCGGGTGGCTTCGGCGTCGGCAAGACCACCCTGGTGGGCGCGGTCAGCGAGATCCGGCCGCTGCGCACCGAGGAGCGGCTCAGCGAGGCCGGGCGGCCGGTCGACGACATCGCGGGGGTGGAGACGAAGAGCACCACCACCGTCGCGATGGACTTCGGGCGCATCACGCTCCGCGAGGACCTGGTGCTCTACCTCTTCGGCACGCCCGGCCAGGACCGCTTCTGGTTCCTGTGGGACGAGCTGGCGCAGGGGGCGCTGGGCGCGGTGGTCCTCGCGGACACCCGCCGCCTGGAGGACTCCTTCGCGGCGATCGACTACTTCGAGCGCCGCGGGCTGCCCTTCACGGTGGCCGTCAACTGTTTCGACGAGGCCGCCCGCTACCCCGCCGACGCGGTGCGCACCGCCCTGGACCTCGACCCCGAGGTACCGCTGACGATGACGGACGCGCGCGACCGCGAGGCCGTCAAGGACGTCCTGGTCGCGGTCGTGGAGCACGCGATGGTCCTCTCCGAGCGCCGCCGCCGTACGGTCTCGATCTGACGCCCGTACGTCCCGCACGTCCCCTGCGCGAGGACACGGCCCGTACCCCCGCCGACCGGGGTACGGGCCGTGCGCCGTGCGGGAGCGGCGGCTCCCGGGTCCGGGGGCGGGGGCGGCCGGGGCGTGTCCTAGGCGCCGTCCTCCTCGTGCCAGCCCAGGCTGCGCTCCACGGCCTTGCGCCAGTTGCCGTACTCGCGCTCGCGCGCCCCGGCCTCCATCGCGGGCCGCCACTCCACGTCCTGCCGCCAGTGCGCCTTGAGCTCGTCGAGGCCCGCCCACACCCCGGTGGCGAGCCCCGCGGCGTAGGCGGCGCCCAGACAGGTCGTCTCGGAGACCTTCGGCCGGATCACCGGCACGCCGAGGACATCCGCCTGGTGCTGCATCAGGAGCCGGTTGACGGTCATGCCGCCGTCGACCTTGAGGGTGGTGATCCGCACCCCGGAGTCCTGGTACATCGCGTCCACCACCTCGCGCGTCTGCCAGCTGGTGGCCTCCAGGACCGCGCGGGCCAGATGCGCCTTGGTGACGTACCGGGTCAGCCCGGTGACGACGCCGCGCGCGTCCGGGCGCCAGTAGGGCGCGAAGAGGCCGGAGAAGGCGGGGACGATGTAGGCGCCGCCGTTGTCCTCCACGCTCGCGGCGAGCGTCTCGATCTCCGCGGCGGTGCGGATGAGGCCGAGCTGGTCGCGGAACCACTGGACGAGGGCGCCGGTGATGGCGATCGAGCCCTCCAGGCAGTAGACCGGCGCCTGGTCCCCGATCTTGTAGCCGACGGTGGTGATCAGGCCGTGCTTGGACGGCACGGGGTGGCTGCCGGTGTTGAGCAGCAGGAAACTCCCGGTCCCGTACGTGTTCTTGGCGGTGCCGGTGTCGTAGCAGGCCTGCCCGAAGACCGCCGCCTGCTGGTCGCCGAGCGCGGCGGCCACCGGTACCCCGGCCAGCCGGCCGACCGCCGTCCCGTACACCTCCGCCGAGGACCGGATCTGCGGCAGGATCGCTTCCGGTACGTTCATCGCGGCCAGGACCGCGGGGTCCCACTGGAGGGTTTCCAGGTTCATCAGCATGGTCCGCGAGGCGTTGGTGACGTCGGTGACGTGCACGCCACCGTCCGTGCCGCCGGTCAGGTTCCAGATCAGCCAGGAGTCGATCGTCCCGAACGCGATCTCGCCGCGCTCGGCACGCGCGCGCAGACCGGGGACGTCGTCGAGCAGCCAGGCCGCCTTGGGTCCGGAGAAGTAGCTGGCCAGCGGCAGTCCGGTGATGTCCCGGAAGCGGTCCTGGCCGTCCTCGGCACCGAGCCGGGAGCAGAGCGCGGAGGTGCGGGTGTCCTGCCAGACGATGGCGTTGTGCACCGGCTTGCCGGTCGCCCGGTCCCACAGCACCGTCGTCTCGCGCTGGTTGGTGATGCCCAGCGCGCTGAGCTCGTCGGCGCGCATCCCGGCCTTGGCGAGCGCTCCCGCGACCACCGCCTGCACCTTGGACCAGATCTCGGTGGCGTCGTGCTCGACCCAGCCGGGCCTGGGGAAGATCTGGCGGTGCTCGCGCTGGTCCACGGCGACGACGGCGCCGCTCCGGTCGAAGATGATGCAGCGGCTGGAGGTGGTGCCCTGGTCGATGGCTGCGACGAACTTCTCCGTCATGGCTACCCCTAGGTCTGAAGGCCGCGCGGGCCGGGATCGCGGGCCGGTCCGACCGGGGTGTGGGCCCCGGTCCTGCGTGCAGGGTGGCGCTGTGCGTGGCTGCGGGAACGGGGGCCCGCCCGCGAACGGGCGTGACGAGCGTGCCCGCCCGGCGGAACCGCCGCGTGGGGAAGCGGCGCGGCGACCGCGTACGGGGCACGCGGCCGGGAGCCGGGGAACGGCGACGCCGAGAGACAACGGGAAGTGTTCACCGGCCCTGATGGGGCGTCAAGGTCGGCGGCAGCACCGGCCGCCGGGGGTACGCGGCGGCCGGCGGCCCGCGCTCAGCGCACCACGATCACCGACGAGCCGTGGCCGAACAACCCCTGATTGGCGGTGATCCCGACCCGGGCCCCGTCGACCTGCCGCTCTCCCGCCGTACCGCGCAACTGCCGGGTGAGCTCGCAGACCTGGGCGATCGCCTGGGCGGGCACCGCCTCGCCAAAGGAGGCGAGACCCCCGCTCGCGTTGACCGGAAGGCGACCGCCGAGTGCCGTGACGCCTTCCCGCAGGAGCTGCGCGCCCTCACCGGCGCCGCACAGGGCCAGATCCTCGTACCACTCAAGCTCCAGAGCGGTCGAGAGGTCGTACACCTCCGCCAGCGACAGGTCCTCGGGCCCGATCCCCGCCTCCTCGTAGGCGGCCCGCGCGATGGAGGCGCGGAAGGTGTACGGCGAGGGCTCCACCCCGAGCGCGGAGTCGGTGGCGATGTCCGGGAGGTCCAGGACCGTGCGGGGGTAGGTGGGCGTGACCGTGGAGACGGCCCGTACGCGCACCGGGTCCGCCACGCCACGTCCGCGTGCGTAGTCCAGGCCGCACAGCACCAGGGCGGCGGCCCCGTCGGAGGTCGCGCAGATGTCGAGCAGCCGCAGCGGATCGCAGACCACGGCCGAGGCGGCGACCTCCTCGGCGGTCACCGCCTTGCGGTAGCGCGCGTAGGGGTTGAGCGCCCCGGCCGCCGCGTTCTTCACCTTCACGCGCGCGAAGTCCTCGACCGTGTCGCCGTACAGGGCCATGCGGCGGCGGGCGTAGAGCCCGAAGTAGGCCGGGTTGGTGGCGCCCAGCACCCGGAAGCGCAGCCAGTCCGGATCGTCGGGCCGGTCGCCGCCCGCGGGCGCGAAGAACCCCTTGGGCGCGGCGTCGGCCCCCACCACGAGGACGACCTCGGCCATCCCGGAGAGGATCTGCGCCCGGGCGGTGTCGATCGCCTGGGCCCCGGAGGCACAGGCCGCATACACGCTCGTCACGCGCGCGCCCTGCCACCCCAGCGCCCGCGCGAAGGCGGCCCCCGCCACATACCCGGGGTATCCGCCGCGCACGGTCTCGGCGCCCACCACCGACTGGACGCAGGACCAGTCCAGACCCGCGTCGGCGAGCGCGGCCCGGGCCGCGACCGTCCCGTACTCGACGAAACCGCGCCCCCACTTGCCCCAGGGGTGCATACCGGCGCCGAGGACCGCGATGTCGTGCGTGCCGCTCATGCGCCCGCCTCCACGGGCCGCCAGTGCCAGGTGGTCCAGACGGTCCCGGCGTCCTCGTGGAGCACGCCGGGCACCACCTCGACCTCCATCCCGACGGCGAGGCCGGCGGTGGTCACCCCCGGCGCTGCCTGCCCGAGGACGACCATCCGCTCGGCCGCCAGCTCCACGGCGACCAGGGTGTACGGCTGCCAGACGGCCTCGGGATCGCAGACGTAGGGCGCGGGCGGGCGGTAGCGGCCGTCGGTGTACGACCAGACGCGCCCGCGCCGGGAGAGCGGCACCTCGGTCAGCTCCCGGCCCGCGCAGGCCGGATTGCGGCAGAAAAAGTCCTCGCGGGGGAAGAACACACAGGCGCAGGCGGAGCACCGGGTGCCGAGCAGCCGGAACTCCTCATCCCGCGCCTGGGTGAACCAGCCCGCCACCACGGGCGTGCGCGTGCGCGTCAAAACCCCTCCACGGTTCACGGGTCCGTTTCTGACGGGACGTCAGAAGTGTGCCACGCGTGGCCGCGCTCCGGCAGGGGGTGTCGCTCAGCGGTGTCCGGCCACCGAGCGCCATGCCACGGGGAAGTCGAAGTAGGTGTCCGGGAACGGCTCCGGCTTGAACGTGTAGTGCCACCACTCCTCGGGGATGCCCACGAACCCGGCGTCCTTGAGGGTGCCCTTCAGGAGATCGCGGTTGGCGCGCTGGACGCCCTGGACGCGGGGGTCGTCGGTGTGGGACAGGGTGTCGAAGCAGTCGAATCCGGTGCCCATGTCCACGGAGTTGTCGGGGAACCGCTGGTCCTTCGGAGCGAAACACGGCACGAGCGGCTGCCCCGGGTGGTAGGGCGGCGTCGCACGCGCGGGCAGCCGGACGAGGGTGAGGTCCACCGAACTTCCCCGGCTGTGACCCGACTTGGCCGCAATGTAGCCGTCGTCGAACAGCCTCGACTTGTCGACAAGCGGATAGAACTCGGTCTTCATTCTCTGATCGTCGAGGTCCTTCGCCCAGTTCACGAAGGTGTCGACGGCCCGCTGCGGCCGGAAGCAGTCGTACACCTTCAGCGAGTAGCCCTGGCGGAGCAGCTTCAGCTGGGCGCGGTGGAGCGCCTGGGCCGCGTGGCGGGTCAGGATGCACACCGGCTGGCGGTAGCCGTCGATGGGCCGTCCCACGAAGTTGTGCGGCGTGATGTAGCGCATCTCCTGGATGATCGTCGGGTCCACGGTGGCCAGCGCCACGAACTCGGCGGGCGCCTTCGGTTCGGGTGTGGCGCGCGCGGTGGACGAGGTGGCGGTCACGGCGAGCAGGGCGGCGGCAGCGGCGACGAGGCCGCGCACGGTTGATCGAATCGTCATGGGCACACCTTTCAACACCCAACGGGGCGACCGATAGGCGGAGTTGGGGCAATGTGCCCCGATGGCCGAAGACCGTCGGTTACAGTCCCGCCGTGACCGGGACCCCGAAGACCGCTCAGCGGCCCGTGAAGGATTCGCACTGCGCCGCGTGCGGATCGCCCTACCCCTCGGCCTCGGCCGGCTGGCCGCGTCCCTGTGCCGCCTGCGGGACGATCACCTACCGCAACCCCCTGCCCGTCGCCGTGGCCCTCCTTCCGGTGACCGACGCGCGCGGTACGGGGCTGGTCGTCATCACCCGCGCCATCGAGCCCCACATCGGCCGCTTCGCGCTGCCCGGCGGGTTCGTCGACGACGGCGAACCGTGGCAGGAGGCGGTCGTCCGCGAGCTGTACGAGGAGACCGGGATCGAGGCGCCCGCCACCGACGTCCGCCTCGTGGACGCGCTCAGCTCCCCGCACCACCTGCTCCTGTTCGGACTGCTCCCGGCCCGTTCCGCGGCCGGACTCCCGCCGCCCGCCCCCACGGACGAGACCGCGGGCTGGCAGGTCCTGCACCGCCCGCGGGAGCTGGCGTTCCCGCTGCACACACAGGTGGTACGGGAGTGGTTCGCGGGGCGGTGAGGGTGCCCGGCCCCTCACTCCGCCCCACCCCGCACCCGCACCGGGTACCCCAGCTCCCGGGTCGCGCCCTCGCGCACCATCCGCTCCACCACCACCCGGCCGCCCGCCCTCCGCGTGGTGAACCGCTCCACCACGGCCGCCTCCCACCCGTCGCCCGCGTCCCGTACGACCAGGCCGCCGCCGGTGCGCCCGACCGCCGGGGCCCACACCTCCAGCTCGACCTCTCCGTCCGCGCCGCGCACCGGGATGACGGAACCGGCCCGGGCCAGCACCGGGATACGGGCCAGGGGCGCGTCCAGGAGCGCCTGGCAGGGGCCCTCGTGGGGCTCCTCGGTCGCGGTGTCGTACCAGAGGCCGCGCGGCAGCCGCACCGCCCGCCGGTCCGTGCCCTGCTCGAAGACGGGCGCCACCAGCAGCGCGTCACCGAGCAGGAACGCGTCCTCGCAGTCCCGCAGCGCCCGGTCGCCCGGCGCGCCCCACCACAGGGGCCGTGCGTAGGGCGCCCCGGTCAGCTGGGCAAGCCGGGCCAGCGTCATGAAGTACGGACGCAGCCGCTCCCGCTCGGCGAGCGCCGCGCGCGCGTGGCCGAGCACCTGTGGGCCGAACTCCCACGGCTCACGGCGCCCGGCCCAGAGCGCCGAGTGCGTACGGAAGAACGGCAGCCGGGCCGCCAGCTGGAGCCAGCGCAGATACAGCTCCGGCGAGGGGCTGCCGTTGAACCCGCCGACGTCCGGACCCGAGTACGGCACCCCGCACAGCCCGAGCCCCAGCACCAGGGCGAGCGAGGCCCGCAGCCCCGGCCAGCCGCTGCTGACGTCGCCCGACCAGGTGCCGCCGTAGCGCTGCATCCCGGCCCAGCCGGAACGGCTGAACAGGAACGGCCGCTCACCGGGACGCAGCCGGCGCAGCCCCTCGTAGCCGGCCCGGGCCATGGCCAGGCCGTACACGTTGTGGGCCTCGCGGTGGTCGCCGCCCCGGCCCTCCAGCGCGTGCCGCGCCGAGCGGGGCAGGGTCGGATCGCCGAAGGGCGCGAACGACGTCGGTTCGTTCATGTCGTGCCACACCCCGGCGAAGCCCTGGTCGAGCCGCTCCCGGTAGAGCCCGCCCCACCACTCGCGCGCGCGGGGATCGGTGAAGTCGGGGTAGACGCACTCACCCGGCCAGACCACGCCGCGCACCTCGGCGCCGCGCGCGTCCCGCACGAACGCGTCCGCCGCGAGGCCGCTCTCGTACACCGCGTTGCCGCGCCGCGCCTTCACCGCCGGGTCGACGATCGACACCAGCCGCACCCCGTCCTCGGCCAGATCCTCGGCGAGGCCGGGCAGATCCGGGAACCGCTCGCGGTCGACCGTGAACACCTGGTGCGCGTCGTAGTGGTCGATGTCCAGGTGGAGCGCGGACAGGGGCAGCCGGTGCTCCCGGTACCCGGCGACGACCCGGCGCACCTCGGCCTCGCTGCCGAAGCCCCAGCGCGCGTGCTGCGGGCCCAGTGCCCAGGACGGCGGCAGCGCGGGCGCGCCCGTCAGCGCCGTCCACCCCCGCAGCACGCGCGCGGGGGTGCCCACCACCACCCAGCAGCGCAGCGGGCCGCCCTCCATCCGCAGCTCGCTGTACCCCGCCCGGTCGTGACCGGAACCGGCGCCCTCCTCGCCCTCGCGCAGCAGGACCCGGCCGTCCCAGGTGTTGTCGTAGAACGCCAGATGGGTCCCGGCGTCCGCCACCACCAGCTGCACCGGCATCGTGATGTACAGCGGGTCGTCGCCCGGGGCGAAGCCGCCGCGCGGGTCGGTGTTCCACAGCCGGTACGTCCCGTCGCGCAGCCGGGGGCCCCGCGCGCGCCCGCCGAGCCCGAACACGCGCGCGTCGGCGGCGACTTCAGAGCGCTGCACCCAGCGCGCCGGGCCGCCCGCGGCCGGCTCCCACCAGCGCGGCGGCAGCTCACGGCGCAGCACCATGCCGCCGGGGGTGCGCACCTCCACGGCCCCGTGCCGCGACACGGTCACCATCACCCGCTCCGAGACCACCCGCCAGCCGCCGTCCGTGTCCGGCTCCAGGACGGCGCGCGCGTCCGGCTCGGGCGCGGGGCCCGCCAGCGCGTAGGACGGCTCGGGTCCGGCCCCGTCCCAGCCCCAGAACACGGCGCCGCCCGCCGCCACCCGCACCTCCAGGTCGGAGCGGGTGAACCGCACCACTCCGCCGCCCGGCCGGGGCTCGGCGTCCCGCACCTGACCGGGCACCCGGGCGCGCTCGGGGCCGCGCGCGGGCAGTCCCCACGTGTCCGCGCGGCGCCGGCGCAGGGCGGACCGGACCGCTCGCAGCCCCTGTACCGAGCCGAAGGCCTTCACCGCGCGCACCAGGTCATCGCCGTCCATGCGGCTCACCCTGCCATCCGGATCATGAGCCGTGGGCTCCGTTCAACTTCCGTTCACCCGTGGTGGCACCACACCGACAGGTGCCTGACTATGGGCGGCGCACCCTGGTGCGCAAGACGATCACATGGCATCGTCCCTGTGAGCCGCCGCATGCGCACACCCCTACGCGTGTGCGCGCGGCACACGCACACCACGCGTACCAGCCCGGGAGCCGACCCATGACCTCACCAGCGAACGCCGCGCCGCAGCCCGCGCCCCTGTGGCAACCGGGCCCCGACCGCATCGCCGGGGCGCGGATCACCGCGTTCCAGACCTGGGCCGCGGAGCGGTACGGCGCCCCCGCCCAGGGCGGCTACGAGGCGCTCCACCGCTGGTCCGTCACCGAACTCGACACCTTCTGGAAGGCCGTCGCCGACTGGTTCGACGTGCGCTTCTCCACCCCGTACGAGACGGTGCTCGCCGACCGGTCGATGCCGGGCGCCCAGTGGTTCCCCGGCGCCACCCTCAACTACGCCGAGCACGCGCTGCGCACCGCCGAGGACCCGGCCCGCGCCGAGGACGCCGCGCTGCTGCACGTCGACGAGGCCCATGAGCCCGTCGCCACCAGCTGGGCGGAGCTGCGCCGGCAGGTCGGCTCGCTCGCCGCCGAACTGCGCGCCCTCGGCGTACGCCCCGGGGACCGCGTCAGCGGCTATCTGCCGAACATCCCGCAGGCCGTCACCGCGCTCCTGGCCACCGCCGCCGTCGGCGCCGTGTGGACCTCCTGCGCCCCCGACTTCGGAGCGCGCAGCGTCCTCGACCGGTTCCAGCAGGTGGAACCCGTCGTCCTGTTCACCGTCGACGGCTACCGCTACGGCGGCAAGGAGCACGACCGGACCGATGTCGTCGCGGAGCTCCGCCGCGAACTGCCCACCCTGCGCGCCGTCGTCCACATCCCGCTGCTCGGCACCCCTGCCCCCCAAGGAACTCTGGACTGGTCTTCGCTCACTGAGAGTGACAACGAGCCGGTCTTCGAGCAAGTTCCCTTCGACCATCCGCTGTGGGTGCTCTACTCCTCCGGCACCACCGGACTGCCCAAGGCCATCGTCCAGTCCCAGGGCGGCATCCTCCTCGAACACTTCAAGCAGCTGGGCCTCCACTGCGACCTGGGCCCCGAGGACCGGTTCTTCTGGTACACCTCCACGGGCTGGATGATGTGGAACTTCCTCGTCTCTGGCCTGCTGACCGGCACCACGGTCGTCCTGTACGACGGCAGCCCCGGCTTCCCGGAGACCGGCGCCCAGTGGGGCGTCGCCGAGCGGACCGGCGCCACCCTCTTCGGCACCTCCGCCGCCTATGTGATGGCCTGCCGCAAGGCGGGCGTGCGGCCCTCCCGCGACCACGACCTCTCCCGGGTGAAGTGCGTCGCGACCACCGGCTCGCCGCTGCCGCCCGACGGCTTCCGCTGGCTCCACGACGAGGTCCGCGAGGACCTCTGGATCGCCTCGGTCAGCGGCGGCACCGACGTGTGCTCCTGCTTCGCGGGGGCCGTCCCGACACTCCCGGTGCACATCGGCGAGCTCCAGGCCCCCTGCCTGGGCACCGACCTCCAGGCGTGGGACCCGCAGGGCAAGCCGGTAGTGGGCGAGGTGGGGGAGCTGGTGGTGGTGAACCCGATGCCCTCCATGCCGATCCGCTTCTGGAACGACCCGGACGGCAGCCGCTACCGCGACAGCTACTTCGAGATGTTCCCCGGCGTCTGGCGCCACGGCGACTGGATCACCCTCACCGGCCACGGCTCGGTGGTCATCCACGGCCGCTCCGACTCCACCCTGAACCGCCAGGGCGTCCGCATGGGTTCAGCCGACATCTACGAAGTCGTCGAACGCCTCCCGGAGATCCGCGAATCCCTGGTCATCGGCCTGGAGGAGGCGGACGGCGGCTACTGGATGCCGCTCTTCGTCCACCTCGCCGAGGGAGCCGTCCTGGACGACGACCTCCGTACGAAGGTCAAGCAGGCGATCCGCGAACAGCTCTCGCCGCGCCATGTGCCGGACGAGATCATCCAAGCGCCGGGCGTGCCGCACACCCTGACGGGCAAGCGCATCGAGGTGCCGGTCAAGCGCCTGCTCCAGGGCACCCCGCTGGAGAAGGCGGTCAACCCTGGCTCGGTCGACAACCTGGAGCTGCTGCGCTTCTACGAGGCGGTGGCCCGCAAGCGCGCCTGACGGGAGCGCGCCCCGGCCCCGCGCACGCGGGGCCGGGGCCGCCGCCCGTCACCTCCGCGCCCCTCAGCTTCCCGCCGTCACCCTCCGTATGTGGCCTCCGACTCGCCCAGCACCTCGGCGAAGTCCTCGGCCAGCCGGGCCGCCTCCGCCGGTTCCAGGGCCGCCGAGGTGATCCGTACACCGGGCCCCGAAGCGATCCGGAACCGCGCCCCGGCGGCCACCCACCACCCGCGCGAGCGCAGCCCGTTCACCACCGCGGACTCGTCCCGCACCGGTACCCACAGGTTCATCCCGCTCGCCCCGTGCGAGGGGATCCCGCGCCGCTCCAGCTCGCTCGCCAGGGCGCGCCGCCGCTCCTCGTACGCGTCACGCGCGCGATGGACGAGCTCCTCCGCCATCCGGTCGGTGAGCAGCCCCAGCACCGTGCCCTGGAGCAGATGGCTGACCCAGCCGGAGGTCAGCAGCAGCCGCCCGTCGTGCCGCGCCAGCGTCGCGGGATCACAGGCGGCGGCGGCCCACCGCAGGTCCGTGCCCAGGTACTTCGTCACCGTCCGCACATGCGCCCAGCGGGCCAGGTGGCCGCCCTCGGTCAGGGTGTGCAGCGGCGCCCCCGCGATCTCCGCAGCGTGGTCGTTCTCGATCACCAGCACCTCCGGCGCCCCGCGCAGCACCCGCACCAGCTCGTCCCGGCGCCGCCGCGAGAAGCAGCCGCCGTACGGGTTCTGTGCGCGCGGGCTGCACACCACGGCCCGCGCCCCGGCCCGCAGCGCCTCGCGCAGCGGCTCCGGCCGCATCCCCTCGTCGTCGACGGCGACCGGGACCGTACGCAGCCCCATCACCTGCACCAGGTCGAGCAGATGGTGGTAGCCGGGGTCCTCCATGGCCACTACGTCACCGGGCCGCAGTTCGGTGGTGAGCAGGCGGGCGACGCAGTCCAGGGCGCCATGGGCGAAGGTCACCGATCCGACCGGCACGCCGTCGGCGCCGAGCCACTGCTGGACACGCTCTTCGAGCAGCGGCAGCCGGGGCGTCGAGCGGTGCGACCGCGCACCCGCCGTCATCCGCACCGGCGCGGGCAGTTCGGGCAGGAAGGCGGGGTCGGGGTGGCCGCCCGCGAGGTCCCGCAGTCCCTCGGGCACCTTCGGGGGGCGGCGCGAGGCGACCGAGGGCGCGGCGGCCACCACGGTCCCGCCCCGCCCGTGCGTGACCACGACACCGCGCCCGCGCAGGTCCTTGTAGGCCGTCGCCACCGTGCCGGGACTGACGCCCAGCTCCTCCGCGAGCCGGCGGACCGGAGGAAGCGTGTCCCCGGGCGCCAGGGCGCCCTCGGCGACGGCCCGTTCGACGGAAGCGGCAATTCCCTTGGCCGACGTGCCACTGATCGCATATTGTTCTGCCACGTACTGAACTATGTACCAATACATAATTCACGTCAAGGGGGAGCAGTGACACTGCGCAGCCGACGAGCCGCACTGTGGGAACGAGTCCCAGGAGGCCGCGACGGCCGACTGATGCTCTGGGTCGCCTTCGTCGACCGCACCGGAAGCGGCCTGTGGGCCGCCGTCTCCGTCCTCTACTTCACCTACGTGGCCGGACTCTCCGTCGCCCAGGTCGGCACTCTGGTCGCCCTCGCCGGCGCCGTGGGCATCGCGGGCGCGCCCCTGGGGGGCCGCATCGCCGACCGGCTGCCCCTCACCCGCGTGCTCATCGTCTTCCAGATCCTGCGCGCGCTCGCCTCGGCCGCACTGCTCACCACCGACAGTTACGTCCTTCTGCTGGTGTACTCGGCCGTCGGCAGCTTCGGCGACCGCGCGGCCAACGTGCTCACCAAGCTGTACGCGGCCCGCGTCGCCGGTCCCGACCGTGTGCGCTACCAGGCCGTCAGCCGCACCCTCGCCAACGCGGGATGGGCCGTCGGGGGCCTCGCCGCGGCGGCCGCCCTCGCCCTCGCCACCACGGCCGCCTACCAATGGCTCCTCGCCGGTGACGCCCTCTCCTTCCTCGGCGCCGCCCTGGTCACCGCCCGCTGCGCCGAACCGCCCTCGCCCTCGCGCACGGTCGCCACCTCCAAGGAGCCCGCCCCCGCCCAGCGCGCGGGCAACCCCTGGAAGGACCGCCTCTACCTCGCCTACGTGGCCACCGAAGCGGTCCTCTTCATGGACGACGCCGTCTTCAAGGTCGGCATCCCCCTCTGGGCCGTCTCCGCCACCGACGCACCCCACGGCCTCGTACCGCTCCTGATGGTGCTCAACAACGTGATGGTGGTGGGCCTCCAGGTTCCCCTGGCACGCTTCGGCGCCACCACCCGGGCGGCGCACCGCCTGCTGCTCCCGCTCGCCGCGGTCTTCGCCGCCGCGGGCGTGGCCATGGCCGCGTCGGCGGTCCACGGCGCCGTGGTGGCCAGCATCTTCCTCACCGTCTCGGCCGCGGCGTTCACCCTGGCCGAGATGGTCCACGCCACCGTCTCGTGGGAGCTCTCCCTCGCACTGGCCCCCGGCCAGGCCCAGGGCGCCTACCTCGGCGTGCACGGACTCGCCCAGTCCGCACAGCGCAGCGCGGGACCGCTCGCCGTCACCGCGGCCATCGCCACCGGCCCCGTCGGCTGGACCGCCTTCGGCGCCGCCATCGCCCTGACCTGCTGCGTTCAACACCGGCTCGTACGGGACCGGCTGCCGCGACCGGCGTTGTCAGTGCCCCCGGTTACGGTGAGTGAGCACTGATCGACAGCGCTCAGGGGGAAAACATGGCGCACATCCGCAACTCCAGGAAATCCGCCGGCACCACGGCCGGCGCCCGCTCACCCCGCGGCACCCGCCCCGGCCACAAGGCCCGGGCCGTGCGGCGCACCCTGCGCAGGGAGATGCCCAGCACGGTGGGCCTGCTGGCCGACGCCTACGACTTCGAGGCGATGACGCGGTACCGGACCTTCGCCTTCGACGACCACATGACCTACCTCCGCCAGGTCGAGGGCCTGCTCCGGTCCTCCGCGGCCCAGGGCCTGCACACCACGGTCGCCCTCTTCGACCCCGAGGAGTTCACCGAGTTCTGCACGGCCACCGGCATCGACCCCGACACCCCCGACAGCCGCACCCGCTTCACCGCCGAGATCGCGGCCACGGGAACGCGCGTCCCCTACAGGGGGCAGCCCATCGACAGCCTGGTGCCCGAGCTCATCAACAAGGCGGTCCGCCAGGCGACCTGGGAGTACGCGACGCTGCTCCTGGCCGATCTGGGGGAGTGTGCCCACTGCGGCCAGGACATCGGCCGCTCGGCCTTCGAACGCGCCTCCACGATCCTCACCCGCCTGATCGAGGCGGCCGGACCGGGCCTGCACCACATGGTGTGCAGCGTCCAGGCCCAGCAGGAGCAGCTCATCGCCGTGCTCCACGCCGAAGGCCGCGGCGGCGAGCCGGCCGCGCTCGACGAGACGGACGTCGCCGAGTTCGTCACCGTCCTCGCCGCGGGGATCGCCCAGCACAGTCCGGGCGGCCTGGTGCTGCGGACCACGGCGGCGGACGCACCCGACCGCGTCCACGGCTGGCGCCTGCACGAGGGCGCTCTGCACCCGCTCACCGCCGCCGAGGTCTTCAGCGCGTACTGCACGGACGCCGACACCGGAGACCCGGTGGCACCCGAACCAGGAGTGGACTACCGGGCGGGCTTCGCGTTCGACCAGCCCACCACCGACCACTGAGGACAGACCACTGAGGACCGGGGACCGAAACCCGGGAGGAGGGGGAAGGGAAACGGAAGAGGGGCTTCCCGTCGCACCACCGACGGGAAGCCCCTCCACTCACACACATCCGGCCGCCACGCCCCGAGGCGACGGCAGACCCGGCCGGGTCACTCCCCGGACAACACCGCCCGCGCGGCCGTCCGGGCCTCCTCGGCCGAGTCCGCGGCACGCGCCGCGGCCGCCGCGCGCTCGCACTGGGCGAGCGTGTACTTCGCCAGCGTCGCGCGCACATAGGCAATGGACGCGGCACCCATCGACAGGCTGGTCACACCCAGACCGGTCAGCACACAAGCGAGCAGCGGATCGGAGGCGGCCTCACCACAGACACCACAGCTCTTGCCCTCGGCACGGGCCGCCTCGGCGGACAGCGCGACCAGGTCGAGCAGCGCCGGCTGCCACGGGTCCTGGAGCCGCGACACCGCACCGACCTGCCGGTCGGCCGCGAACGTGTACTGGGCCAGGTCGTTGGTGCCCAGCGACAGGAACTCGACCTCCTGGAGGATCGAGCGCGCACGGAGCGCGGCGGAGGGGATCTCCACCATGGCGCCGAACTTCGCCCGCAGCCCGGCCTCCCGGCACGCGTCCGCGAACGCCTTGGCGTCCGTACGGTCCGCGACCATCGGCGCCATGACCTCCAGATAGACCGGAAGCCCCTCGGCGGCCCTGGCCAGCGCCGTCAGCTGCGTCCGCAGCACGTCGGGGTGGTCCAGCAGCGAGCGCAGACCCCGTACACCGAGCGCCGGGTTCGGCTCGTCGGCGGGCGTCAGGAAGTCGAGCGGCTTGTCGGCGCCGGCGTCCAGCACCCGCACGACCACCCGGCCCTCGGGAAACGCCTCCAGCACCTTGCGGTACGCCTCGACCTGCTTCTCCTCCGACGGTGCCTTCGCGGAGTCGTCGAGGAAGAGGAACTCGGTACGGAACAGACCGACGCCCTCGGCACCCGCTTCCACGGCCGCCGGAACGTCGGCGGGACCACCGATATTGGCGAGCAGCGGCACCTTGTGCCCGTCCGAGGTGGCCCCCGGACCGGAGGACGCGGCCAGCGCCGCCCGGCGCTCGGCGGCGGCGCGCTCCAGCTCGGCGCGCTTGTCCTCGCTCGGGTCGACGAAGATCTCACCGGTGCTGCCGTCGACCGCCACCAGCGTGCCCTCGGCCAGCTCACCGGCGCCCGGCAGTGCCACGATCGCCGGGACGCCCAGTGCCCGCGCCAGAATCGCGCTGTGGCTGGTCGGCCCGCCCTCCTCGGTCACGAAGCCGAGCACCAGCGCGGGGTCGAGCAGCGCGGTGTCGGCGGGAGCGAGGTCGCGCGCGATCAGTACGTACGGCTCGTCGCTGTCCGGGACGCCGGGCATCGGGACGCCCAGGAGGCGGGCCACGATGCGGTTGCGCACGTCGTCGAGGTCCGCCACCCGCCCGGCCATGTACTCACCCGCGCCCGCGAGGAGCTCGCGGTAGTGCGAGAACGCGTCGTACACCGCGCGCTCGGCGGTGCTGCCGACGGCGATGCGACGGTCGACGTCGGCGATCAGCTCGGGGTCCTGGGCGATCAGGGCCTGGGCCTCCAGCACGGCCTGCGCCTCACCGCCCGCCAGGTTGCCGCGTGCGTTCAGGTCGGCCGCCACGGCCTCCACGGCCTTGCGGGCGCGCCCCTGCTCGCGCTCCGCCTCCTCCGCGGGAATCTGCTTGGCCGGCGGCTCCAGGACCGCAGTACCCATGTGCCGGACCTGGCCGATCGCCACACCGTGGCTCACGCCGACGCCTCGCAGCGTTGTCTCCATTTCACCGTCTCCGATTGGTGCGGCGGTCTCCGCCGCCGCGGTGGATGTCCGACCCGCCGTCTCCACGACGGCGGCGTCACGACTACTGGCCGAACTACTTCCAGGTGAACAGGGCGTCGCCGGCCTTCACTTCACCGCTGTCGACCAGCTCGGAGAGGGAGTCGGCCGTGGCCTCCAGAGCGACGATCGGGCACACCGGCGACTTCCCGGCCTCCTCCACGGCGGCGGGGTTCCAGCGCACGACGGCCTGGCCGCGCGTCACGGTGTCGCCCTTGTTCACCAGCAGCTCGAAGCCCTCCCCGTTGAGCTGGACGGTGTCGATACCGAGGTGCGTCAGCACACCGTGACCCTCGTCGTCCACGACGACGAAAGCGTGCGGGTGCAGGGAGACGATGACACCGTCGACGGGGGAAACCGCCTCCGAGGGCTCGCGCACGGGGTCGATGGCGGTGCCGGGGCCCACCATTGCGCCGGAGAACACCGGATCGGGCACTGCCGCGAGTCCGATGGCACGCCCGGCGAGCGGGGACGTCACGGTGGTCATGGATGGCCTCCCAGGGGTGGGGCTTCTTCGCGTCACCGCCACTACCTGCTGGGTGACGGCATACTTTTCAGAAGGGTAAGTCATAAGAAGTCCGGGTTCGCCTGGTATGACTCCGGGCCGGGCTTCCCCGACGGAGACTACTGGACTAGACCGGTGCGGTAGTGGACTAGACCATAGACCCCTGAGGGGCTCGGGGCCGATTTGCCCCGGCCGCGCCGGGGCCTGTACTGTCCTAAGTCCCGCCTGACCGCCATGTGTGAACTTCACGTGCGTGCGTCGGGGCGGGCAGGCTCCTTCACTTGCTGATCTTGATCCGCACTACGCTCTGCTGCGTCGGTAGGTCCGTACGTCGCAAAACGGGGTGGCCGGAGAGACGGAAAAGCACTGATAGAGTCGGAACCGCCGGAAAGGGAAAGCGCGAAAGCGAATACCTGGAAAGCGCCGAGGAAATCGGATCGGAAAACGGTCTGATAGAGTCGGAAACGAAGGAAGCGCCCGGAGGGCCCGGAAACGGGAACGAAGGAAGCGTCCGTACCTTGAGAACTCAACAGCGTGCCAAA
>NZ_JBVHPV010000032.1:0-34231 GCF_055567715.1 Streptomyces sp. NPDC026377 | reverse complement strand
GTCCCACTCCGCGTTCGTCAGATCCCCACGGCCCATACAGACAGCCTGGCCTCAACACCCCACCTCTGTCAGGAGATCCGAGAAACAGTGCCTAGTGCTGGATTCCTCAAAGGAGGTACACATATCGTCGGCGTAAGAGGCGAGTTGATGGTGCGGGTCGCCCCCATACCCAGGGCCGGGCTCGGGTGTTGAGCTGGGATGTTGCGAGGCGGGTGGCTTGGTCGATCTCGGGTGGTCCGGCGAAGGACTGACCGGCGAGGGCGGCCTTGCGGAAGATGCACCACCAGCCTTCCTGGAGGTTGAGGCAGCAGGCGCCGACAGGAATGAAGACGTGCCGGATCCTGGGGTGGCCCTCCAGCCAGATCCGGGTGGACAGGCTGTTGTGGGAGGACAGGTTGTCGGCTACCACGTAGATGTCACCGAGAGGGTTGGCTGCCTCGACTTTCTGAAGAAACTGCTGGTAGAAGGCACTATTGCGGGAGGAGGCGGTCATGGTGGTCTCGTGTCCGTCCCGTATTCGCAGCGCGCCGTAGACCCAGGTCTTCTCCGGCCCGCGGCCGTAATCGACTGCAGACTTGATGCGGTGGCCGTCCGGCGACCAGCCCGGCGCCGACGGGAATGTGCGGGGGATCACCGGTCCGAGCTCGTCGGCACAGACGACCGTCGCGCCTTCGGGCGGGCAGGTATAGAGCCCGATGATCCTGGTCCTTTTCCCTCGAAGTCCACGTCTCGAGCGGGTCCAGGACCGGGTGCGGCGCCAGCGCACCCCTTCGGCCAGCAGGATCCGGCGGACCTGGCTGCGGCCGACCTCGATGCCCAGTCGCTGAGCCTCAGCAGCCAGCGCGTCCAGGGTCCACTCCGGCGGCCCGGACTCATCCTCCGCCGCCAGCTCTCCATTCGCCTGCACGGCCAGCCGGCCCGGCGGCGACTGCTTGACCAAGCCGATGATTCTTGAGCGTTCCGCCTCGGTGATCCGCCGCTTGCGGCCCCGCCCGCCCAGATCCTCCAAGCCGTCCAGACCCGAACGGTTGAAGCGGTGCAACCAGCAGCGGACCGTCTTGGGACTACACCTCAACTCGTCCGCGATGGCCGGCACACGCTGCCCGGACCAGCTCAATTCGACCATCCGGGCCCGCAGCACCAGATCCCGCGGCGCCTTGCGCGCTCGCGACAGCCGACGAACGACCCGCTGCTCATTCTCGTCACGGCTCGGCCGCGCCCGTAACACCACCGTCCAGCACCCGCCCCCGAGCACCCGAACCACCCCGCCACAAGGACATATACCCGGTGAATGTGGAATCCAGCACTAGGCGCTGCTGTCGGTGGAGGCCGCCTCCACGCTGCGCCGGGCGGAGGCGGAACAGCGCCGGGTAGAGCAGGAGGACGAGCTGGTCCGGGCGCGTGCCCGTACCGCCTTCATCGAGGCAGCTGCGGACGGATGTGCCAATGACTACGTCCGGCTCACTCCGCGTCCGCGCGACGCCCGCCGCCTATGGGCCTTCGCAGCCGATTCTCGGAGTCCGAACGAATTAGGAGCGGATGCCCGGTGGCTTGCCCCGAGGGTCGGAGCGGGCCGTAGCAGCAGAGGCAGGCCACCAGCGAGGGTGCCCGTCATGAGCACGGACCAGACCCCCATCCCCTCCGGCCAACGCACTCAGCACCCGTGGTGACCGGTGCGGGAGCGGCCATCGGCGTCCTGGGCGGGATGATCGGGCTGGGCGTCGCCGAATTCCGCCTGCCGCTGCTGATCAGCTTCTGCGGATTCGCTGCGCTCTCGGCCGTCATCCTGAACAAGGCGATGAGCCTGATCGTGGTCCTAGTCGCGCTGCCTGCCCGGTTGGCCGCGGTCCCGGCCGCCGAGGTCGCCGCCCGCTGGCCCGTCGCGGCCAGCCTCCTGGCCGGCAGCCGGTCACCACGCGACAGTTCCCTCCGGCCGGCATACCGATGCGCCTTGTCGGGAACTCAACCTGATGATGCCCAGGTGTACGCCGAGGCAGGGTCTGGGAGGGGAGCGCGATGAGACGTGTGCTTGCGGCTGCGACCAAGCACTCTGCCTGGGCTTGGGATTGGGACGCCCTGGTGGGGCTCGGCACTCTGGCCCTAGCGCTCGGTACCGGCGGCCTTGCCTTCTACACATGGCGGTTGGCCCGCGCCACGGTAGCTGAGCAGCGGGCCCAGTCACTGCCCGCGCTGCTGCCCATCACCGGCCACTACGGCCCACGTTCGTCGGACAACGAAAACGTGTTCACAGTCAGCATCCGCAACACCGGACGCGGGCCAGCCGTCCACGTACGGGCCGCCCTCGAACTCCCCAACACGAGCGGGAGTATCGGCCCCGAGCCGTGGTCGCTTGGCCTCATGAACGTCGGCGACAGTGTGAACCTTAATTTTACCGAGGTGCCGCCCGACTGGCAGGCGGCTCAGCTGCTACTTGACTACCTCGACGGATCCGGCACTGACCACGCGACATCCGTCACTCTCACTCGCAACCCGCAACCGGGCCCGCCCGTACACATCTACGACGTCCGCACCTGGGCTAATCACAAGGTGACTGGTCTTGGCCCGCCGATTTACCCGCAACCAGGGCTTCGTAACGCTGCGCCCATCTACCGGGCCAGGAAAGGTTCCGTAGCCCAGGCGCGGACGCCGTAGATGGGTACGCTCCACGGGAGGGCGGGTCATGCCAAGGGTGATGCTGAGGAGGCCGTCCTGCACGGGGCAACGCTGTGCTGCGCCTCGATCTCCACGGCATGAGGGGCGTCGGTGCCCGGTGTGCGGCCCTGGCGGCTGTGGGCGCCAGACCCAGCAGCGGGTGCTGCTGACGGGCGTGTACTGGCGCCAGAAGTCGGTGTCGCTGAGGTTGACCATGTTGACGTAGACGTTGCGGTGGCCGCCTTCGCCAGTCGACTGACGGACGTGCTGCGCTCAGGAAGCGACTCACTGACCTGTAGATCAGGGTGGGAGTGTATGTCCGACGGGCAGCGAACCGCTTCCTGTACCGCCACGGGCACGTTCCCCGCGCCGTCTCTGCGCGGCGGCTGCACACGTCACCAGCGCATGCCGAGGGCGTTGAGTTCCGCCCGGCGCCTAGGGTTGAGTTTGGTGGCGCGTCACCTCGTGTTGTCGAGGAAGGTGCCGAGCTTGACCTGGACTGTGGTCTCTACGGCCGTCCGGTGGCTGCCCGGGTTGTCTCGGGGGTGGTGTCCGGTGTCTGGTCGCTTGAGTCGCTCGACGTGCTTTCTTGGGACGTTCAGATGCCCTTCCCGTGCTAGTACTGCCGTGCGGCCGCGAGGTTGAGGGCCCATTTGGCGTCCTGCGTGCGCGTCACCGGTTGCGCCGGCGCCTGGAGCGGCTCCACTCCCAGGATCTCCAGCAGGACCCGCTGCCCCACCGACAGCTGCTCCCACCCCGCGCGTTGTGCGGTGACCCACCGCCCGAGGTCTTCGCCTTGGACGATGACCTCACCCGCAGCCAGCGGCAGCGGCCCGCCGTTGTCGGTGTGGGCTTTGGTGAGCTGGAAGCAGCACTGCCAGTTGGCATCCCATGCGGGGCACCAGCCGGGGCCGAGGTCGTCCAGCGCGTCCATGCGCGTCGGTGGCATTGCCCCGGCCGCGTCCACGGACAGCCCCGCCTCCCGGCGCGCGATGTTCACCAGCGCCCTCCGCCCGGCCGCCCGCTGGTTCTTGGCCCAGACCCCGATGGGATAGCCCTCCCACACGGCTGTGGCCGGGGGCAGGAAGTGGCCGTGCGCGGCCGTCCAGGACCGCGCCACCGACAACCCTTCCTCAAACGCCACGCCCTGGTGTGACCACACCATCCCCAGTCCATCGAGCTGGGCGGCGCGCTCCGCACTGAGGCGCCCGGCGTTGTAGTGCCTGCGCTGATCCGCCAGCCACGTCCCCAGCGGGAACCCCGCAGGCCGCCATTCCCCGGGGGTGATGTAGTCGTACGCCACCCTCAGCTCCGCCGCACCGGACTCGGTCACGTACCGGGTGGCGGCCTGAATGCCCCGCCGCCAATACCCGTTCTCCGGCTCGATCACCCGCAGCCTCACAAACCGCGCCAGCTCCGCCGGATCACGCGGCGTACTGAACCGCAGCAGCCGCGCCGCCGTCCCACCCCGCACCAGCCCGCTCTCTGTCCCCAAGGCGCCGTCGTCCGCGCCCTGGCCCTCGTCCTCTCCACCCCTTTCAGCGTCCCAACTGCCGCTACGCGGCCGGGAATCGGCAAGAGCTTCGATGGTCTCCGTGTCGTGCGCCCGCAGTGCTTCGAGGATCTTCGCGAGTGTGCCGTACGCATCCGAGATGAGCATTTCATTGTTTTCCTCGTCCGGTCCGAGGAATACCGGCACGATAAGTGAGGCGACTTTCCCCTCGCCGGGATTCATGCGCAGAGCACGCCCGACCATCTGCACAATATCGACCATCGACCCCCGAGCATCACAGAAAGCGACCGCGTCACATTGGGCTGTATCAACGCCTTCCCCGAGCACTTTTACGGAGCTCAAAATCCGCAATGCGGCCGGTTGCGGAGTCTCCTTTCCCGGCATGTCGATGACGTCGGACGCGAAGGTGTCCAGCACCGCCCTGCGGTGGCCGGGGGCGTGTTCACCGCACAGCCAGTCCGCCCACACCCGCTCCACAGGCGCGTACCGGCCCGGCTCCTGATCGTGCAACTGTGTGGCCACAGCGGCCACACCCTGCGCCATGGCTTCGGCCTCGGCGACGCGGCTGTGGAGGGTCAGGATCTTGCGCAGGTTCTCCTTCGCCGCCGCAGTGAGCAGACCGGTCTGCAACGCCGCCAGGCGTGCCCCGCGCACCGCATCCGAGCCCCGCTCACCCAGCGCGTAGGCCTGGTGGAGCCCAGGGTCACGGATGTCGATGCAGATGACTTGGTAGGGGGCGACCAGGCCGCGGTTGATGGCTTCGGACAGCTTCAGCTTGTAGGCGACCGGACCGAACACCTCCGAGTCCTCGTCCATGCTCGCGACCAGCCGTGCCGCGCCTTGCTGGTTACCGGGGCTTGGGCTTCCCAGATGCGGGCGGTGGCGGTCATGTACAGCCGGCGCACAGCAGGGATCTTCTCCTGGTCGTGCACGGCGGCCCAGGACTTCGCCGCACCACCGACCGGAAGGGGCCGCAGCTGTGAGCTCGCTACTGCACGAGAGCGAACTGCGCCACGAGAGCGACGTGGTGTGGCTGGAAGACCCGACGCCGCTCGACTACGTCCGCCACGCCCTGGACAAAACCCCCCGCCGACGCGGCAAGCCCCGCTACCACCGTGACGGCCGCATGATCGGCTACACCGAACTCGACCAGCACGCCGAAGCCGACCCCGACAGCGGCCTGCACCGCCGCCGGGTCTTCTTCCTCCTGCCCCACGACCGCGACACCCAGCCCGACGGCGTCTACCAGATCGGCGCCCCCGGCGAAGCCGTTGACCCCCGCACCATCGAAGCGGGCCGCGTCGGCGAGAAGACTCCCCGCTCCCAGCAGGGCACTGGCGCCATAGTGGTAGCTGGCTCCTGACTCCTCTGCGAGTGAACGACCGCACGGACACGCCACACGAGGACGCTCGCGGAGCTCCGCCAGGACTGCACCGCCCTGAACGCTGCTGACCCTACGGGGCCCACCCGCAGTGGGACCGCCGAACTCCGCGTGATGGAAGTTGAGGTTGCCCGATGCTGCTGCCCGGTCGAGGGGGCGCACTCGGCAGTGCTGCGAGTGAACAAGGTACGGCCGCTGTGGATGAGCCTCTGTTCCCGACGCCGGATGTGCCTGTGAGAGCAAAGCCGCGCAATCGGAGAATGGCGCCTGCGCTACGCCGTCTACCCGAGGGCCCGAATCCATGCTGTACTGCAGGCATGGCGGATTTCTGGGGGGCTATCGGGGCCGTAAGCGCCGCAGTGGGCACTGTATTCGTGATCATCGCCTCGTTCTTCGCCTACTCGCAGATCAAGGAAGCGCGCCTCTCGCGGAACGTGCAACTTCTCCTCTCCTTCCAGGAGAAGTATCACGCATCGGCGGCGCGTCATTTCCGATGGCGCCTCATACTTGGCGAGTTCGGACCGCCTGAGAATTTTGACCCGGCCAACATGAGTAGTGACGATTACCATTCCTTCTGGCAACTTCACGATCAACTGGAAATTCTAGGAGTGTTGGTCGAGAAAAAACTACTGACCTTCGACCTCGTGCTGGCCTGCTTCCACCGCTCCCCGCCGCAGGTATGGGCTGCTATCGAGCCATTCATCCTGGAACGGCGCACCCACGCCTCTCCGCTTGAGAGCGTGCACTTCGAGCGACTAGTGCGCCGTTACCAGAGCTCACGTGTCCTAGGCGTTGAGTACTGGGATCGGCAGGGCGTCTTGTGAGAGCACCTCAGTAACTTGACGTGCTCAGTCGAAAACCAGTGGATTCGAGCAGGGGGCGAGGCTGCGGGTTGTGGTCTTCAGGGCCTAAGAGGGTTTTCCCGTGGGGATATAATTGTCAGCGGCGGTCTTTACGGTCCTGTCGTGTTGTGCGAACCATTTTCCGGCGAAAATCGGTAAACGACGCACTCGGGTTGATCCCTGGCACCTCGGTGACCGGATCTCTTGGCTGCCTCGCCCTGCGCATGGTCCATGAGGATCAGGATTCGGATCCCTGGCAGCGTGGCCAAGGGGGCCCACTGGGCTACGGGGCGTGGGAGCCTGGCAGTCCGCTGTCCGGCAAGGTCGCGAGAGCGCCGGGCATTGCCGGTTAGGTAGCGATTCGTTGCAGCTCATCGAGTTTGTCGAGCAGGGCAGCGAGCGCAACCGTTATGTAGTGCGAGGCTCGCAACTCCTTCTCAACACGGGTGAACTTTCGCCCAAGTTCCTCTTCGGTGGATGACGTCTCGCCGAGCAGGATCGGGACGTCTCGCTCCAGGCTGTAGAAGGCGCCCCGACATTCATGCAGGTGCGTCATCGCGCGTTGCAGATGAAGATAGTCCGCGGTGGGCAGCCAGCGCAGACCGAGGCTCTCCAAACGTGGCCGAATCTCTTCGTCCAGGTTTCTCCAACTCACCGTAATGTCGCCGAGCCATTCGTTGACGGTCCTGCTGTGACGATCAGCCAAACATGCGTCGATTGCTCTCTCCCGCTCTGCATGCTCGGCCCGGAACGTGTTTCGGAGGTTGTCACTTGTTGGCTGCATGCGTAGTGCACGCATCGCACCGGTCTGCTGGTGGTTGGACATCCCCAGCGCACTCAGCTCTCGCTTGAGTTCGCTCATATCGGTTGGCGCGAGGTTCTGCAAGAGCGCCTCTCGTAGCTGGTCAACAGCCAGTCGAGCCCGTCGAACTGTGGCCCGGCGTTCCTGCGCCTCAGCCTGGTGAGTCCCCAACCAGCTCAACATGATCAGGGCTGTCGGGACGCCGAAGAGGACGCTCGTCATGCTGGAGAGCAAGTTGGTCAGGAAGCCGCGATGCTCCCACCACCCGCGTGTGTCTCCATAGACCCCGATGGACGCCATCACCACACCGAGCGGCACGGATATGCAGGTAACCCACCGCGCCGAAGGTGCAGTTTCAGTCCAGAACCTGGCCACGCGGTTCATCGTGCCTCCCATTCGATTCAGGAGGCGACGGTAGCGGTACGAAGCCCGCACAGCGCGCGCACCATGGCCAACAACACCGTCCCCCAACAAGACCGCCGAGAAGGAAGAGTCCGCCGCGGCCGCCGATAGCGACAGCTGGCTCCTGACTCCACGTGCTGCTGGTCGAGGCGTGCGACAGTCGTCGGGGTCTTGAGCGTCCAGAGCTGCTCATCTCTCTCACGCGCGTGTGCAAAGCGCGGTAGCCTCCAGCCTCCACGTGAGCGCGGCACCCTGACCGCTGGCACGAAAGGAGCCGCAGATGCTCCTCGCGCAGTCTCTGGCCAACACCGTTGTGACCACCGTGCCTGTCGCGGCGCTGACCACGGTCCTTCTCGGGTTCGTTATGGCTCACTGGCTCGCTCGCCGGCAGGAATTCGGCAAAGCACGGGCGGTTGCCGAGATCGCCTTGCGTTCACGATTCCACGCCCTGCGTTCGCAGGCCGAGTACACCTACTCGATGCAGCAGGCCATCAGAACGTACGACCCGCAGTTCCTTCGCCACGAAGAGGTATTCGAGTTCCTGGCAGTATCGGTGGAGCACGCCCAGGCTCTCTCGAACCGGCAACAGCGCAAGATCCGCTGCGCTCGTCGATCTCTGCGGCGAGGACCGCGTACGCCAGGCGGAGGACGTCGGGGTTGCCGTGCGCCAGGCGGCCCCTGCAGGTGCGGAACCGGCAGAGATCTTCGGAGTCTTTCTCCGCCTGCAAGGGCACACAACTCTCCGCACGCTACGGAACGGGTCGGAGGTCCAGGACGGACTACTGGGTGCGCTGGCCAGGGCACAGAGCCCCCACGAGGTACACCCACAGGCCCTTGAGGCCTTGGACCGCCTGTTGTCCACCGTGGGGGCTCGGGTAGGCCTCACGGGACGGCAGCCATCTGCGTCGTGACGCTGCCGTTCTACGACGCCCCGTCAGCTCGACTGCCTCGCGGTTTCGGCGGCCGCGAACTTCACCGCGTCGTTCTCGCCCACCAGTTGGCGCGGGCGGACATCGAACAGCCACCGGCCGCCGTTCGGCATGATCGCGAGGAAGTCCGGGATGTGTTCAGCACGTCCCCCTACGTGCTCGAAAGCGATCCGGAACGGCTGGGAGCACCTCGGCCACCGTCACGAAGTCGAGCGCCAGCAACAGCCTGGACTCCTCCAAGGACTCGAACCCGTGATGACGGCCGGTAGAAACCATGAAGTGCAGCCCCGGACGATGCCGCTGTCGAGCGCGCCAGGTGAACCTGCGTACGGGCTGAGTCGACAACACCGGCACCGTCGCCAGGTCCCGCACCGGACCGACGACCAGGTCGCCGTTGAAGCACCACGTCGTAGACCACCGGCGAAGCCACCCGTCGTGCAGATCGAGCCGTTCGTGTACGGAAGCTGCGGGTGTGTACGCGGAGAACAAGGTCTCCAGCCCGCAGGCATCCGAGCGAACAGCACGTCGCTCTTCAGATCTCACAGCCTCAGCTGACCACCGGACCGTAGTCGGCGTCCCGCAATCTCCGCCGTTGATCACTACGCAGAGCGATTAGACCGCGGCTCGCCAACTATCGATCAACTTCGCCAACCACCGAGCAACGTCACAGCTGGTCACGCATGGTGGGGGCTTTCCGGCTGGGCGTTCGATGAATCTGTCCGCAGGCGTTCCGGTGCAGGCTCCCCCCCCATGTCGATCAAAAAGAGCGGTACGGCGATAGCCGGGCTGGTGTGTGACGGTCACGGTCGGCTCGGAGACGTACAGCGTGGGGAGTGTGAGCGTGGCCTTCCGCTGACGCGGTCGGGTCAGGCCGCGGTGGTGGTGGGCCGCTATCAGGGGAGTGTGACGGGGGCGGCAGGCCTGTTGGGACTGCCGTGCTGGTTGCTGAGGCGATTGTTGGCCGGGGGCCGGGGCCCGTGGGGTCTGTTCATGACGGCGGGCCGGCGGCGTCGGCTGGCGCGGGAAGTCCAGGGGGCTTTGTGCCTGCTGCGGCTGATCGACGGCTGCCTGCCACCGACCGGTTTGATCATCGAACTGCCGTGATCGAAGCACCGGGCACCACCAGTTCAACCTGAGTGCCCCGCCCCGGCCGAAGACGTCCCCGACGCCGCCGACCGGCTCCTCATCAGCAACCCGAGTGCGAAGGATCGCGCCGCGGCCGAACTTCTGAACTACGTCGCGGCCACCTGGGAGAGGCAGGACCTCGCGCTGCGCCAGCACGCCCAGGCCGTCGCCTGCACGAGGACCTCCTGATGGACCTGCCTTCGTCCAGAAGGGACCAGCGTGGGCACGGCGCTTCGGGTCGTCGTCCCCTTCACGGGTCACTCCGCGTCCCGGCTGATCACCCGCGCGACTCGGACGATCCCGCGCGGGACGTGGGCCAGGCCGGTAGCGACCGTGACGGCGCCACCGGCGATCAACAACGTCAGGTACCAGTCGTACCCACGGGTGAGCATCCAGCCGGTGAAGTACAGCACGCCAAAGGTCATCACGACCTGTGGCCAGGTGACGGCGTGACCCGGTGAAGCGGGTTGGTCCGGGCCGGGGTTGCCCTGCACGGGCGACAAGGTGGTCACAGTGTCCTCCTGCGAACGATATGGATCTACCCGGTGTGCCATGGGTGGCTGGCCGATGCGTGCTCCGACTCGAAATTTGGTTATCTTGCCTGCTCCGATCGGAGTTGGAACCTAGCTACGGAACATTCACGGGGCAGGCGCGGGAGCGAGGTCACCGTATTACTGACCACATAACCCTCAGGAAGGAAATACTGTCCAAAAGCAGAAACCCGCCGGGATCGTCCAGCAGGGCTCTCCCGTGGAAGGGGATGAGACGGTGCTTTAGACAGTCTCCTGCGGCAATGGGTGGTAGGATTCGCTGCTCGCAACGTAGTCGGACACGTGTTTCCAGGTCGTCGGACAGGATGCGAGGAGGTTAGACACTCCGGGCGGTGTCCACCACTACCTCATTTTCCGGAATCCACCTTCGCGACGAGATCCGATCCACCGGGGCGGCGATCCCTGATCACCAACAGCGCTCCGAACCAAGGGGCAGATGGCATGCCGTTGGGCCGTACCGCACCCCACCGAATTCCGGGGGGCGTGGATCTCGTGCATCTGTTCGTATCTTCACGGGGTTGTGCGCTAACCGGACTCGCGGTATTTAGCGGTCCAGGTGCGGCTCGTGAACTGTTCAATATCAACATCTTCCGATGCTCAGCGCTTTCACCAGCGCAGACGAAAAATTGGACAGCCGATCGGACACCCGCACCGCGAAAACTCGGCGTGGTGCGCAGTACCGTCACGGGTATCCCGAGTTGTGGCCCCCGGAGGAGTCCAGTGAGCGAGCAACCGCCGCAGAGATCGATGTCACCCTCGCCGGAGGAGTGTGAAGATCCATACGCCTTCGGTGCCGCACTGAAAAAACTGCGCGCCCGCTCAAAAATATCCCTGCGTAAGCTGCAGAGAGCATGCGCGGAGGTGCATTACGTTAGTCATTCAACGATCGAGAACTGGGGTAAGGGAGGAATTGTCTCGGCAGTCAATGAGCCAGCGTTCGTGTTCGTCTTGCGGACACTGGGTGTGACCGAGCAGGTTGATTTGGAGGCGTGGCTCAGTGCAGCCCGCAAGCTGCGGTCGACCCCGCGTCATCGGCTGACTATCGCCGAGCCCTACCGCGGCCTGAAGAGTTACGACTCCGATCACTCCGTGGTGTTCTACGGGCGGACCGCACTGGTCACGCGCGTTCTAAATGAAATGGAAATACTGCGGGCGCAGGGTGGCGCGATACTGCTGACTGGCGCATCCGGAACGGGCAAGTCCTCTCTGCTGAATGCTGGGGTCGTCCCGGCCCTCAGAGCCGACGAGTTGCAAGGCAGTGCCAACTGGCCGGTCGTGAGAGTGAGCTCCGAGAGTAGCGAGCCGGATCCGCTGAACGACCTGGGCAGGGCCGTGGCCTCCTATGTGGAGGCAGATCCTGCAGATATCGTCCGGGCATTGAGCGTGGGACCAGGCTCTGTCGCGTCCCTGATGATGCGGATCGCGGCAGCGGGCCACGAAGAGCCCCCCGCACAGGACACCCGCGTAGTGGTGATCCTGGACCAGTTCGAGCGTGCCATGGTGAGCGCTGAGGACGGCCCCGGCAGCGACGAGACGTTCGAGGCGTTCCTCGCCGTGCTGCGCACGATGACATCGGTGCCCTCGGCCGCCATCGTGATCTTGTCCGTGCGGCTGGATTTCCTCAACGCCGTGATGCAACGCGAGGCGGTGCGCTCCCTGACGAGGAAGAGGCCACCTGTCTTTGTCGAACCGATGGACAAAGCAGACCTGGCTAGTGTGATCGAACAGCCGGCCCGCGCCTGCAACGCCAACCCACAGCCCGGTTTCGTGGAACTGGTGCTGGGAGACATCTCCGCACGTGGAGGAAGATTCGCCCATCAGGCGGGCATCCTGCCCCTGCTGTCCCACGCGCTGCAGATGACCTGGCAGCAAGGCGGCGGCAAGGAGATGACCAAGGAGAACTACCTTGCGGTCGGCGGCGTCGAGGGCGCCTTACGTGCAACCGCAGAGAAGATCTACGCCGACCTCAACCCCGGTCAGCAGACCATTGCGCGGCGCATGTTCCTCAGCCTCGTGCACGTTCAGCCCTCCGGTACAGCTACCCGCCGCCGGATATCGCAGGACGATCTGTTCACCGAAGTCGACAACGACGAGGCAGAGCTCGAGGTGGTTCTGGACCGGTTCGTGGAGCGGCGGTTGCTCATCATCGACGAAGTCACCGTGGAGATCACGCACGAGGCGTTGATGGTCGCCTGGCCTGAGCTGCGCGGGTGGCTCGATGCCGACCTCGGCGCCCGGCTCGTGGCACAGCAGGTCACCACCGATGCCCGCGACTGGGAGCAAGCGGGGCGGCCTGCCGCCGAGCTCTACACCGCGACTCGGTTACAGGCCGCGCGAGCATGGCGTGAGAACCGTCCCGAGGACGTGAACGAGCTGTCCCGTGTGTTCATCGACGCCTCCGTCAAACGGTCACAGCGCAGGACCCGTCGGCTGTGGGTGACAATCTTCGTCCTGATCAGTCTGGTGGTTGCGGCCGGCACGCTGGTCGGGGTCGTGTCCTATCAAGCGAGCGACCTTGAGCAGCAGCGGAGCGAACTCAGACAGCAGCGTGACGACGCCCAGTCGCGGACCTTGGCCAGCCAGGCGCGCATTGTGCGCGGCAAGGACATGGGCCTTGCCCGCCAGCTGGCGCTGACCGCGTTCCGTATCTCTCCCACCACCGAGGCACGCTCCGCGCTGATCGAAGCGACCGCGTTGCGGCCGGCAGTGCGGATGCTCGGCGGCCAGAACATCGGCATCATGAACGCGGTCGGGATCCATCCCAGCGGGACAATCGCCGCCGCCGCCGCGGAGAACACCGTGCGGTTTTGGGACCTCTCCGTTCCCGGTCACCCGAAACCGCGGCCCGACCTGCCCGGCGCCACCTGCGGCAAGATCTACGCACTGGCGTTCTCGCCCAACGGGAACCTGCTCGCCGCGTCCTGCGGGGATGGCAGCATCCACCTGTGGGACACCCACAACCCGATGGCCCCATCCGCGCTGCCCCCTCTGACCGGCCTGGGCGCGAAGGTCTACTCGGTCGCCTTCAGCCCGGACGGCACTATGATGGGCGCCGCCATCGCGGAAGCGAAGGTGAACAACGTAGCCGCTGGCAGCGTGCGCCTGTGGGCGATCACAGGCTCCTCGGCGCAGCCGCTGGGCGGGACGGTGCGCGCCAACGACACGTCACCGGCCAAGTCCGTGGCCTTCCGCCGAGGCAACCAGCAGCTCGCCGTGGGCACCGACGACGGCACCGTGCAGATCTGGGACATCAGCAACCCGCGCCGTCCGGCCGCGCCGGCCATCGCAGCCGGAGCGACAAAGGCCATTGGTCAGCTCGCGTTCAGCCCAAATGGCGCGCTACTCGCCGCTGGCGGCGCCGACAACTTGGTACACCTCTGGTCGACGACCGACCCCCTCCACCCGGCCCCGGCCGGCCCGGCCATCGAGGGCTCAGCCACCTACATCAATGCAGTCGCTTTCTCCCCCGACGGTGCCACCCTCGCGATCGCCAGTTCCGACAGCAACAACGGCGTCCGCCTGGTCGACGTCGTCAGCCGCCGCGTCATTGCCACGATGCCGCATCCTTCCCCCGTCACCTCCGTGAAGTTCAGCCCCGACGGCAAGAACGTGATCAGCGGTGCAGACGATGGCACCGCCCGTCTGTGGCCCGTGAACTCCCCCACGGTGGAGGGTATGGACTACCTCGTCAGCGCCGCCCGCTTCAGCCCCGACGGCAACACCCTCGCCCTCGGAAGCGCCGACCTGCAGCTGCTCGACGTCGCCGATCCCCAGCACCCCCACCGGCTTGGTGCACCCATCTCCAACCCGGACAAGTTCTCCGGCACCCTCGCCTTCGCGCCCAACAACCGGCTGCTCGCCGAGGGACACGGCAAGTCCGGCACCATACAACTCTGGAACATCACCGACCCCACCCGGATGACGCCCCTCGGGCGACCGCTGAAGGCCCACACCATGCAGGTCGAGACCCTTGCCTTCAGCCCCGACAGCACCATGCTGGCCACCGGCAGCCGCGACGGTGCCGTGCACCTGTGGGACGTCCGAACACCCGAGACACCCAGAGAACTGTCCACGCCCGGCACGTCCACCGGATTCATCAACGAAGTCGGTTTCAGCCCGAACGGCAAAATCCTCGTCGCCGCCGGCAACGATCAAGCCGTCCGGCTGTGGGACATCAGCGACCCGAAGACCCCCCGCCTCCTCGGCACCCCGCTCACCCCGGCCCATCACTACATCTACTCGGCCGTAATCAGCCCGAACGGCACGCTGCTCGCCGTCAGTCTCGCCGACAGCACCATCCGGCTCTACGACATCACCGACCCGGCCCACCCGAACCCCGTCGGAAAACCGCTGACCGGGCCGGAGGGCTACATCTTCTCCGCCGCCTTCACCACGGACGGCACCAGCCTGGCCGCGACCGCTGGCGACGGCACCGTCGGGATCTGGAACCTGCACGGCCAGGACGCACCCACCCTGTACGTGACCCTCCGGATGGGAACCGGTGCCATGCACCCGATCAATTACCAGCCCCACACACGGCTCCTCGTCGCTGGCAGCAACGAGAAGAAGGCCTGGATCTGGACCACCGACACCGACGCCGCCATCGCCTTGGTCTGCAGCACCACTGGTGACCCACTCACACCCAAGGAATGGACCAAGTACCTACCATCTGACCGCGCGTACGACCCGCCCTGCTCATGAATTCGGTGCCCCATGACTGTCCAATCCCCTGTCCAACCTGGGCATTTAGGCTAGCGGACGCGGGCACGGACTGGTCATGGTCGTCATATCGGACTCAACAGCAGTCTCGACACATGCGGGTCCCCAGGGCCCGAAACCAGAAAGGAAACCACTTGATCACGAAACGAGGAACACGCCTTCGGCTCCGAGGACGCAAGCCAGCCGCCTGCCTCATGGCGTTGGCAACCGCGCTGTTCGGCCTGGTGGCACTCGCCCCGACTGCCAGCGCCGCTCCCTACTGCGGCTCGAGCAAGTTCGTGGAGAAGATCGAGGTCGTGCCCTGGGGCAACGACCAGTTCCAGATTGTGCTCACACCCACGCCCGAAGCCCGGTCGAACGCCTTCACGTCATGGACCCCCCGTGACGCCGTGGTCGAGCAGTGGCACGCGATCCAGATTTGCGTGCCCGGCCTGTACGGGGGACTGGCCGACACCATTTGGGACCAGTTGGAATGCCACCAGCTGCACTCGTGGATCAAGGTCCCGCACGAAGGCAGCAAGTGGGTCACCGGGGACAGCTACGAGCTGGAGAGCTGGCGGCCGGTGTTGCCCCGTGCGGTGCCGGGGGCGGCGCTCGTGCTCACTGGCTGCCTGAATAACGTGGGTGACCCCGACCCGGCCGGTCCGTTCACTGGCCCCGAAGGCCAGGTGGACCTGTACCAAGCGCAGCAGAACCTCACCTAACGATCAGTCCGAGCCGCTCTCCGAACACATATAGGCGCCTGGTGGAAACTCGGCAGGATGTCACATCTCGGCCCCGGGGCAGAGTGCCAGCCACCGGGCCGAGATGCGACCCGCCATCACCCAGACAGCAGGACCTTCCGCTGCGTCAGCACGCCCAGTCCGTCGCCCGCGCCCTGACCCGGTAGGAGCGGATCCGTCCATGCCCGCATCCGCGGCCTCCCGCCGCGCGATGGGGGGTGTGGAAGGGCCGCGCCTCGTCAAGATCACGGTGCCCGCAGCGCAGGAAGCCGCATGCGGGCACCGTCGTATCGCCGAGCTGCTGGCCTACGGCAAGGGCTGTACTTCCACGGGCGTGCCGGCGCACTCGGCGGGCAGGGTCCGCAGTGCGTCGCGTTCGACCAGGTCGACGGTCAGTTCCCAGCGCAGTTTCGTCGCGAAGGGTGGAGCCCACACATGCAGTGGATGACCGGAGATGGGCCCTGACCTCGGTTATTTGGACACCGGAGAGACTTGGATCTTGATGGTCCAGGAGAACGGAGTCCCCCGAGGCCGGGCTCGTGGAACAAGCCTGCAAGATGCTCCGCCGACAGACCCTCCAGACCGTCCCCCTCTACCACCCCATCTGGGCCGACGCCGACCCGGACGACATCACCTACGCCGACAGCCGCGCCGCGCACGGCAACTTCCGCAACTGGGCCCGCTTGACCGTCCTCACCCGCACCGCCCTCGAACGCACCGGTCGGACCCGAGTCGACCAAGAAGTCCTCCGCTGGACTTTCAGCAAGCTCGGCGCCGCCCACTGACCGCCTTCCGTTACCAGCGCATGCCGAGGGCGTTGAGTTCGGCGCGGCGCTGGTCGGGGAGTTTCGCGGCGTTGGCTTTATCGAGCAGTAGTGGGTTCTGGCACAGATCTGGGGGAGCGGTCGCGGAGGGTTACCTCGATGTTCGATTGCGAGGAGACTGGCTCGTGTGAGACGGCGTACGCCTTGTCGTCTGACAGTCGGAAGTGACGCTCCCTCAGGTGCTTGCCGATCGCTGCTGCGGTCGGTTGTGGACGGTGATGGTGCTGGTCATGCAGACCGATGCACCGTTCTGGGGCTCACTGGTGTTCGAGGGGATCGACGATGTGGATGTCGAGGCGGTTACGGCCGCGTTCGGCACGGTCGAGGTGGTGGCGATAGGCCGCGCGGCCGGGGCTGCATGTCCGGACTGCGGCCGCTTCTCGGGCCGAGTCCACGACCGTTACCAGCGCAGGCTGAAGGACCTTCCGCTCGCTGAGCAGGGCTTTGTGATCCGGCTGACGGTTCGGCGCTTCATCTGCGGGTCGGTGGACTGCCCGCGCCGGACGTTCGCCGAGCCGTTCTCTCGGCTGGCCGCCCCGCACGCACGGTTCACCACTCGGCTCAACCGGGCCCTGGAGCAAGTGGGGCTCGCCTTGGCCGGGCGGGCCGGTGCCCGGCTGGCTGTCCAGCTGGGTTTCGGCGCGGGAAGGATGACTTTGTTACGCAGGGTCATGGCATTGCCCGATCCACGGTTCAGCACTCCGCGTGTGCTGGGCGTGGACGACTTCGCGATCCGCCGCGGCCAGACGTACTCCACTGTCTTGACCAGCGTCGAAGACCATCGCGTGGTCGACGTGCTCCCGACGCGTGAAGCCGGACCGCTGGCCGCGTGGCTTGTCCGCCACCCCGGCGTGGAGATCATCTGCCGGGACCGGGCGGGCGCCTATGCCGAGGGTGCCCGCCGCGGTGCCCCTGATGCTCTGCAGGTCGCTGACCGGTTCCATCTGTGGCAGGGCCTCGGCCGCGCCGTGGAGACCTGCGTCGCCGCCCACCGCGACTGCCTACGCAATTCTTCGCCCGGTGGCATCCTGCCGGAGGCCACCCGGCTGGCGTCCGGTCTGCCGCAGGACGACTCGGTGCCCGTCGGCCGGAGGGCCGAGCGGAAGAAGGCAGCACATGCCCTGGTCCACGAGCTTCTTGCTCAAGGTCACTCACGCCGGGCGATTGCACGGCACCTGGGATGGGGCCTCAACACCGTGCTCAGATACGCGAACGCCGCGAACTGGCAGGACACCATCCGCGAAAACCGGCCCCGCCCCAGCAGACTGGACCCCTACAAGCTCTACCTGGAGCGACGCTTCGCCGCGGGATGCACCAGCGTCACCCTGCTCCACAGCGAACTCGTCGCCGACAACGCGCCCATCACCTACCAGATGGTCCGCGCCCACATCGCCACCCTCCGCGGGACTCCCGCCGGCACGCCACCCCCACCTCCGACGGTGCGTTAGGTGACCGGCTGGCTCACCCGACACCCCACTACGCTGAGCGAGGAAGACCGGGCCGGCCTGAAGAATGTCCTTGCACGCTGCCCTGAACTGGACACAGCCGCCGGACACGTCCGCGACTTCGGCAAGATACTCACCGACCGCCTCGGTTCCACACTCCCCACCTGGATCGAGGCAGTCGATCACAGCCAGCTCCCCGGTCTCACCGGCTTCGCGCTCCACCTTCTGCGGGACCTTGACGCCGTGATAGCTGGGCTCACTCTCGACTGGAGCTCCGGCAGCATCGAGGGCGCCGTTAACCGCATCAAGAAGATCAAGCGCCAGCTCTACGGCCGAGCCGGATTTGAACTCCTCCGCAAGATGATCCTGCTCCAGTAACACTGCGCGAGCAGCCGCCCAGCCGTGGCAGGATGGCCTCATGTTGATCCGAAAGGGCGATGCCGCGTAGGCGTCCCAAGGCCGTCAACGCAGAGCGGTGGCGGCCACGATGGCAGTGTTCGGTCCTGAGAGTCCGCGGTGTCTCCGCGCGGACTCGTGCAGCGATCCGCCGGGTCGAAGACCAGGAGATGTGGCCCAACGCGGTCGCCAATGCGCTCTCGTGTTTCGAGCGAGCTTTTAACCAGCCGGGACGCTACCTGGACGCCTCCGAGTTCGAATCGCCCGGGGTGGGAGATGCCCGTGATGACCTCGAGTGGGCGATGCGGCACCTTCCTCCCGGAGCGCAACGGGACTTGGGCCGACTGGTCACACGCATCGATGAGGAATTCGAGCGCCGCACCCTGCCCGACCCCAACAATATTGAGTTGGCGGTGTTCGGCTGGTGGTGGACCAGAATGCGAGAACGCTGAGGGACCCCGGTCCCGCGCCCTCAATCGAACGACACCGTCACCCTCCGCGACCACTCCCCAAGATCTGTGCCAGAACCGAAACTCACTGACCGCCGCCACCTCGGTGCCATCGGAGTCCAGGAGCCGGAACGGCCGCAGCGGGTCACCGCTCTTCTCCACGCGGCCGACCCGCTCCACCCTCAGGGCCGCCACGTCCCGGACCGTCGTGCTGTCCTCTGGCATTCGTACCTCCGCTGGCCTGCGTACCCGACGACACGCGATGAAAGCAGGTCCGCCCCACCACACGCAGTGACCAAAGAGGTCCAGCCGGAGCCAGAAGCCCCTTGCAGTTACGGTCCGTTGATCTCGGGCGAGGCCCAGAATGCGTCACAGTTAGTTCGGTCAACGGGACGTGTTCATGGATACAGGCTGTGCCGTAAGCGCGAGCGCAGGTGCCGACGGAGAGCTTCCGGCGCTCGAAGTGGCCAAGGAAGTCGTCCCACTCGGCGTCGGTGGGGGTGCGGTATTCCTCGGCCGGGCGGAGTGTTCGCCGGCGGGAGATGAAGCCGCGGTGTGCCTCGATGGTCTCGGCAGGGTAGATGGCTAATGGTGTGCTCGGGTATTGGAACTATCCGAATGCCCCAGCCGCAGGCATGATCGACAGTGGTGTTCGGCACTGGCAGGCTGGCCCGATGCGGATACCTAGACAAGCAGCCAGAGTCGCGGTCCTGGACCCGGCGGGGTCGGTCTTCATGTTCCGGTATGACAACGAGGAAGTCGGCGTTCACTGGGCGATGCCTGGCGGCGGGCTGGAGCCAGGTGAGTCGCCGCTGCAAGCTGCTGAGCGCGAGTTGCGCGAGGAGACCGGATGGACCGACATCGAGATCGACGACACCCTGCTGTGCCTGTGGGAACACGACTTCACCAGGGCCGGGGTGCCGGTTCGCCAGCACGAGCACATCTTCCTCACGCATGGTCCCCGCCGGGACCCAGTCGGTGACCTTGTTGCTTCGCATGCCGCAGACAAGATCCTGCGGTGGCGATGGTGGTCGCCATCTGATCTGTCTGGTGGTCGTGAGCCGTTGTGGCCGCCGCAGCTGCCCGAACTCCTCGCCGACGTGCGGAAAGTCGGTGCACCGGCGACGCCGGTCGACCTTGGTTTCGTCCGGAACGGGTTCGTCGGCGGGAGTTGACCAGGGGGACGGATCTCAGGAGCTGTTCCGGCGGCTGACCTCGGCGGCGTAAGCGCCCCAGTCTCCGGCGGCGGCTCGCTGCCATTTGACGGCGACGGTGATGTCGATGCCGAGTGTGCGGGGAAGGACCGCGGCGGGCAGCTCGGTGGCGAGCTGGAACAGGGCTGTCGACCGGGTCTCGGCGAGCCGGATGCCGAGTTTGCGGAGACGTTCGCCCATGGGGCCCAGACGCTGATCGGGCGACGAGGCTGGCCGCCGGGGAAGAGCCAGGGTGAGTCTGTCCGGGCGAGGACGGCATAGCTGCGGCGAACCGCAACCTGCTGAAGGGCGCTCGGCGAGGCGGGTCGCGCCGGCGCCTCGCCGCTGCAGTCGGCCCTGACCCCGCAGTGTGGCCCGCCGCAGGCCTCGGGCCCGGCGGCCGGCCCGAACCGGTGCCACCACTCGATCCAGTACGCCGTGCGCGCCACGATCCCCAGCAGCGACCGCTCCGGCATCCGTTCCTTGATCGCCTGCTCCAGCCGCTGCGGCATCCCGAGCACCGCAGGAGGTGCTGGATCGCTCCGCTACGGGCGGTGAAGTGCATGCCGCCGCCCTCGAAGTTGTTGCAGCCACGAGGACTCCAGCGCGTAGGCTGCCGACGCCCGGGCGATCAGCGGCAGCAGAGCACTGGGCCGGTGCCTGCGAACCCGCGCCACGTAGTCCCGATCCCGTACCGCCCGGCTCCCTGGTGCCCATGTCATGCGCTCAAGGATTCCCCTTGTGCCTGCAGATTGTCCTGCCCATTACGGTCCATGAAGTCCCTCCATGCAGGTGGTCTGACCCCGATGGGAGCTCGCCAAGCCGTTGCTGCCGCTGGCGCGTGTGCGTCCGCAGGGCGGCGGGGTGGCGCGGTGGCGGATATTGATGACGAGGCAGTCTTCGCCGCGATTGTCTACGTGCCGGTCAGCGGTTGTGCCTGGCGTGTTTTGCCGCCGTGCTTCGAGGCGTCGAAGTCGACCGTGCACCGGCGGTTTGCCATCTGGTCAAGGGCACCTCTGGATGTGGCCCACTGCGCTCAGCAGCCGGTTCAGGTAGCGCGCCGAACGGGCAGCCCGCTGCTGGAAGACAGCGCTGGCACCGTTGAGGCCGCCGGCGCGGGCAGGAGGTTGCGCAGCAGCAGTTTGTGGATGGCCGCGACCGTCATGCCCTGGCCGTAGACCGTGTGGAACACCGGACACGGCCTAGGCAGTTTCGTTTGGATCAGTCGGTCGTTGGTCCGGGTGTGCCGTTGACTGACGCACAGTGGGCGCGGATCGAGCCGTTGCTCCCGGACCGGACACCGAAGCGGGGTGGCCGCTGGCGTGACCATCGTGAGGTGATCGACGCGATCGCATTCAAGTTCCAGACCGGCACACAGTGGGTCCACCTGCCGGAGAAGTACGGCAACTGGCGAGGTGTCTACAACCGGCTGCGGATGTGGGCCGTGGACGGCACGTGGGAGCGGGTGTTCACCGCTCTGGTGGCCCGGGCCGACGCGGACGAGGACCTCAACTGGGCAGTCTCGGTCGACTCCACGATCGTGCGGGCTCACCAGCATGCGGCCGGGGCCCGAAAAAAGGGGCCCCGGCAGGCGAACCCGGCGACCACGCCATCGGCCGCTCCCGCGGCGGACTGACCACAAAGATTCATCTCGCCGCCGATGCCCGCTGCCGGCCCCTCGCGTTCGTGCTCACCGCAGGCCAGGCCGGTGATGCACCTGCCTTCACCGAGGTCATGGCCCGCCTGCGCGTTCCCCGTTCGCGAGGCCGACCTCGCACCAGGCCGGACCTGGTCCTGGCCGACAAGGCGTACTCCTCCCGCGCGATCCGCGAGCACCTGCGCAAGCGCGGCATCCGGGCCGTGATCCCCGTCCCCGCAGACCAGCGCAGCCACCGGCTCCGCCAGGGCAGCCGAGGCGGCAGGCCACCAGCCTTCGACCGCGAGACCTACAAGCAGCGCAACACCGTCGAGCGGTGCATCAACCGACTGAAGCAGTGGCGAGGCATTGCCACCCGCTACGAGAAGACCGCCACCATCTACCTGGCCGGACTCCACATCGCCGGCATCTTCCTCTGGTCCGCCCGGTGATCCAAACGAAACTGCCTAGCTCTGGCTGTTTGCCCGGAGACAGAACCCCTACGCTGACAACACATCCGACGGCGGGTGCCGCCTCCCCGCCCCCGGGGCGCGGCATCGTCGCAGGTGCAGCGCGTGCGGTGACGGTGATGTCGGGTAGAAAGCGTGTCGCTGAGGGCGGCGACTTCGGCGGCGTCGACGCGGAGCCGAGCACACATCACCCCACACATGCACACGGCATCACAGAAGACCCATAACTTTGCTATTTCTTGATGTCCTGTATGACATATATGCCCACTTTAGACATCTATCAAGATGATCTAATGATCAGGAAGTTGCGCGAGCAATCGCTTCGTACGGCCGGGGGGACGCTGGCCTGGAGTGAGTCTCGCCAACACACCGCGCCCGTGGGGCGTGAGCGTACAAATGCGTTTCAGGGGGTTCATTGATGAGGACATTCACTTCTCTCGCCCGTGGCCAACTGTGCCCGCCCACGGGTCTTTTGGGTAACGGTCGGCCGTAGCTGAAGCCGGTTCCCCCGGCGCCCCGCCGTCCTCGGCGGCCTGCGAGCCCAGGCGGTCGCCGAGGTGCACACTGTCCGCTGCACCCCGGCGAAATCGGCCTGCGGCGCGCCATAGGCGCGCGAGGACACCACATCACCCTCCAGTTCCTCGCCGAGTCGATCGCCCTCGGCCTCCTGGGGGGGCCTGGCCGACACGGCGACCGGCACCGCAGTGTCGTCACCGTCTCTGCCGTACGCGAGTGGACCCCCGTCCTCAACCCCCTCGCCCTCTCCTTGGCCCCCGGCCTCGGGCTCGTCACGGGCTTGTTGGCCGGCCTCTACCCCGCATGGCGCGCTTCACGGATCCCTCCAGCCGAGGCACTGCGCCGCTAACGCCCCACAACAACAAGCCCCCGGCAGCCCACCTGGGGGTCCGGGCCGCCCAGCCACGCACACAGCAGTGGCCCGCTGCACCCCCACGGGATTCAGCCGGCGCCTGTGCTGTCCGTGCTCGCCCTGTGGCGGCTTCCCACTCATGACTTCCGGCACGCGCCGGGCACCACGCCCCCTGCGTACCGGTAGCCGCCTGCCAGCTGTGCGGGTGGTGGACATCCATTAGGAGATCTGATGAGACTCAGTAAGAGGGCAAGGGTGCCGGTGACCGCGGTCGCCGCTGCCGCCCTCCTCACCGGGCTGATGCCCGGCCTGTCGATATCGGCGTGGGCTGATACACCCACGCCTAAGTCACCCGCTAAGCCACCGGCGCCAGGCCAGGTGCAGGATCCGGGCAAGAAGCTCGGTAAGGACTGGCAGTCCAGTCCCGACCGCGCAGTGACCGCCGCCGCCGACCGGGACGGGCTGCAGATCCTCGTCGCGGACAGCAGCAAGGCGTACACGTGGAAGACGGTGGCCACGCTGTCCGAGCCTGGCATGCCCGCGGACTCCTGGATCGGCAACCAGTGCCAGATGGACCGCGGCCACGCCGCTGTCGTCTATGCACCGCGCAGTTTCACGAACAAGCCGGACCTCATGCAGGGCGGCGCGTTCACCGCGATCGTCGACCTGGAATCCGGGCGGGTGGTGAAGCTGCCGTTCACCGCGTCGCTGGCCTACTTCGACCCGTCCTGCAACACCATCACCCACACGGCCGCGTTCACCGCCTTCCGTGACATGAACGACCCGGCGAGCACGAAGACGCGCCTGGTCACCGTCGACACCAGCGGCAAAACCCTTGGCTCGGCCGCGGCAAAGGGTGAGCTCACCAGCGCCGTCCCGGTCAAGGACGGGACGGTCGCAGCCCTCGGCAAGCACCTGGTGCACCTGGACCGCTCCGGGAAGGTGAAGAACCTTACGGACGCGGACAGTACGCCGTTCGATATCCGGCCCGCCGCTGATGGCAAGGTCGCCTTCGTTGACCGCAAGAACACCTCCACCGCCCACGCCAAACTCTTCACCGGCAAGGGCAAACCGGCTTCCATCGCCACGGGTAAGCTCGGCGACCTCGACCTGATGCAGGGCGACGCGGGCAAGGTGTTCCTCACCGGCCACCCCGCCACCGCTCCCGCGGCCCGAAGCACGGGTGTCACCCCGATCAACGCCCCGGCCAACACGGACGTTTCCTCCCACGGCCGCCTGGCCGTCGACCCGGTCCTCACCCCCGGCATCCGCGCGGGTCTGAAGCAGGTCAAGGACGCGGGCAAGGGATTCTCCCAGGTCAAACCCACGCAGGAACGGTCAGCGGCACCGACCGCATCGGCCGATACTGCCAGCGAGCCGGTCACCGTCACCAGTACCGCCACCAGCACTGGGGTGAAGCTGGCCCAGAGCGTGCAGCAGGAAAGCACCGATGGCTCCGCCATCAGTCTCTCCCCGGCTCTCAAGGCAGCCACCCCCGCGCGCCCGAAGATGCTGCGCGGCGCGGCAGCGGCATCGAACGACCCCACCGATCCTGACCGCTGGTGCGCGGTCTCCCGCAACGACGTGAACGTGCAGGCGCTGCAGCCGACCCCGAACCAGGTCGAGTGGGCCGTCGACATGGCGGTGCGCGGCAACCTCCGGGCCGGCTACCTCCGCCAGGGCGGCTACCGCGACCAAGCCGGTCTGGGGACCATCGATCCGCAGGGTCTGTTCCCGCCGCCGACGCTGAATGGCGGAGGGAAGATCCCCGCGAACGTGCTACTCGGAATCATGGCGCAGGAGTCGAACCTGTGGCAGGCCGAGTCCGGTGCCATCCCCGGCCAGATGGGCAACCCGCTGGCGGCCGTGGACGGCTACTACGGCCACAAGGCCGTCGCCGGTAACCCCGATGCCTCCTGGCAGATCCACTGGGACAAGTCCGACTGCGGCTACGGCGTCGGGCAGGTCACCGACGGCATGCGCCTGGCCGGGCACGAGAAAACGGGCGAGACCAGCCTGTCCCCGGCGCTGCAGAAGCTCGTTTCCATCGACTACGCCACCAATGTCGCCGCCTCGATGAAGATCCTCGCGAGCAAGTGGAACGAGGTTCACACCGATGGGCAGAAGGTCACCGTCAACAACGACGACCCGTCCATGGTGGAGAACTGGTTCACCGCCGTCTGGAACTACAACCTCGGCTTCAACCCGCCCTCCGAAGCGTCCGCGCACGGCGGCCACTGGGGCCTGGGCTGGTACAACAACCCGGCCAACCCGCTCTACAAGAAGAGCTGGGGCCACCCCTTCATGGACACCACCGTCGACGGCACCGAAGCCAACCGCGACGCCGCCCACCCCCAGGACTGGCCGTACGAGGAAAAGGTGATGGGCTGGGCCGCCTGGTCGATCGACACCGGGTTCTCCTACGGCACCGACGGCCGGCAGGACTGGAAGGGCGAATCCGGCTTCTCCTCGGCCGGCTTCCGGCCCGCCTGGTGGGACGTCAACTCCTCCCGCAGCCTCGTCTCACCGCCCCTGGGCGTCTTCTGCAACAGTGCCAACAACTGCGACCCGGACACACCGCCCAACTGCAAGGACGAGGCTTGCTACGCCCAGTTCTGGTGGAACAAGCCCAACGCCACCTGGAAGCAGGCTTGCGCCAGTCAATGCGGCCACGAAAGCATCAAGTACCAGACGCTGATCTCTGAACCGGGCCGCGGCACCCGCCTGAAGAACGGCACACCGGTCTGCACCGGAGCCCCAGCCGGCGCTCTGGTCGTGGCCTCTGTCCCCGATGGGACCCCGACCTGGGGCGACTGCGGCAAGGCCAGCTCGGCGGGCAGCTTCGAGTTCACCTTCACCCCCGGAGCGGAAGGCCGCTACGAAGCCAAGGCGGACCTGCACCAGATCGGAGGCGGCTACGGCGGCCACTTCTGGTACGCCCACGACCGCAACGTCGCCCACCTCGGCGGCAACGGCGGCGTCATGAGCATCGACGGCGCCTGGAAACTCGGCAAGCCGGTCGACAAGGGACAGGCCAAGGTCTACGCCCACATCCCCGACACCGGAGCCCAGACCAAGGAAGCGATCTACCAGATCGTCACCCCCTTCGGCACCGTGAACAAGACGGTGGACCAGGGCGCCAACGCGGGCAAGTGGGTCGACCTGGGCGCCTACCGCTTCAACGGTCAGCAGCCCGAGGTGAGGCTGTCGAACGCCAACAGCAGCGGCACCGCGGACAAGGACATCGCCTGGGGAGCCGTCGCCTTCGTACCCGGCAACTACTCCGGCCTGCCAGAAATCCACATCCCTGCTGAAAACCCCAACGCCCCGGATATCGACTTCGTGGCAACGCAGAGGGCAAAGGAGACGGCGCCCGCGAAGGTTGCCGCCCAGAAGCTCGCAGCAGGTCCGACACATGCTTCTTCGTGCCGGGTAGGCGGTGACGGCGTCACCCTGTGCGCCGAGTACAAGCCGCTCAGTTCCAAGATGCAGAAGAAGGCCCCGCCGCTTGCGGCCGCGCCCGCTCCCTCGAAGCCCAGGGCCGCCGCAGCAGGCGGCACAGGCCCTGTCGGCTGGTGCAAGAATGTGAACGGCAGCGCCATGCTGACTCGGACAGAAGGCTGTCTGCGCGGCATGGTCCCCCTGACGGCCACCCGCGATGGCGCTCCCATCGGCAACGCGGTCATGCAGATCATCCAGGAGATCAACCTCAATCCCAAGTCGTCTCAGTTCACAACGTGGACCGAGATATCGCTGATCAACATGACGGGTATCAGCTCCACGAGCCTCACGTCGTTCGACGAGAACTGCTGGCCGACGACGGGATGCGCCGAGACCCAGGGTCCCTGGACGGGAAGCACCACCTGGACTGCAGGTGACACCCATGTGGCCACCCGCACCAACACCTACACGTGGAACAAGATCGCTGGCGGCGATCAGATCCTCAACCTCGACTGGACTACCGCCTGGTCGACTCCGCAATCCGCTGTCAAGGCGGTGCCGAAGTGGAGCAACAGCGGGTTCGACCTGCGCTGTGACAACAAGGTGGCCGGCAACACCGGCTGCGTCTTCTACAAGTACACGCCCACTCTGCAGCTGAACACGAAAAAGTACCCGGCCGCAGCCGCGTACTACTGGGTGATCATGGAGAAGCTGGCCTCCCACCCGGGGAGCGAGAAGTACAATAAGCCGCTCCACCGCCTCGCCGACGACAGCAAAGCGAAGGGCAACAGGGATGTGATGTGTGATCTGGCTGTAGCGGAATGGAAGCCGCATCCGGACGCGACCGGAGGGAGCTGCGACGAATATCCCTTCGCGAAGTCCCGTGAAAGCGGCGGGCAGTCGCTGCCCTCAGGTAAATACTGTGTGCAGATGTATGACGACAAGAACACAGGACTCCTGGAGCTCGACCCCAACTACCCGTATCCCACCTGGAATGAGGTCTGCGGCCGGGGAGCAGTTCCGGCAATCCAGAACACCTCCGCAGGCGGTGAACTCGGGCGGTTCACATCAGACATCCGGCTTTTGGACAACGATCCGTACTACGTCCAGACGGGATTCGAGTACTGTGACATCAAGTCCGTCTGCAACATCAGCTAGCCGCTAGGCCCCCATGGCATCGGCCCTCCAGGTAGTCGCTACTGGAGGGCCGATCTCTTTTGCAGGTCAGCTGACGACCCATTCCAGCATGTGCCCATCATGAATGGAGGGGCGACGGCGCACAGGGGGGAGAGGCGACATGTCCTCCACTGCCTTACATATGTCGTCCATCATCAGGCCCATGCCCGGCCAGAGCCATGCATACTCGGGCGAACCGAAAGAGATCTCTCCGACATTTCCGTAATATTCGCTCCGGTGGTCAATGAACAGCAGATCGCCACTGAATTTCTGAGCGAAGGGAACCCACTGCCGATGGGCAGTACGCCCGACCACCTCTTCCTCATATCCCTCCTCCTCGGCGTCCTCTGTCATTTCGGCGAGGTTCTGCTGCCACTCCAGGATCCCCTCCGTACCTAGGAGGCTGTAACCGAGGAAGAACGCACCGGCTTCCATGCTCGACTTACGCGGCGTGACGCCGTTGTGCATCGACAGCAGCGCCTTGAGATCGCCGTTGAGCTGGAATCCGATGCCGGCTTCTAGCGTGTGGATCTCCGCATCGGACGCGCCTGGTCGCAGCGCGGCGTGTTCGTCCGGGGCGTTGCGCACAAGCCAATCCTCGAACCTTTTCCAAAGGTGTTCGAAGTGAAACGGTCCATCAGAGGCAGACTGATCCATTCGGTCCTCCTAGCTGCTCCGTATCAGCGGACGTCTATGTCAAGCGGTACCATTGTTCCACTTGTACTGTCCCCCTTCTGCCTGGGGCGGGTGCAGGCTGTTACTGGGCGAGGGGGGAACACGACCACGTTGCAGTACTAAGGGCCGGAATCTTCCGGTTGCCCCAGAAGCCGAGCAGCGGCCGACCGCATGCCGTGCGGGATGGCCGGCCGTCCTGCAGTTGCTGGCAGCTTCGGCTGCGGCGGCCATGGTCAACGCAGATGCGGGCCAGGACGGACTGAACGCGGATCCGGTCGTCACGGTGGTCTATATCGCCGTTCGCGCGGCGCCCGGAAACTCCACAAGGGACGCACCGCTGCGCTGGTGGCATCGTTGGTCTCTGCGAAGTGGTGCTGGATGTCAGTCAGAGCCAGTGGGCGCCGCGCTCGAACCACGGCACCAGTCTTACGCGGCCATCCCCCACAGAGAATCCAGGCTCAGCGTGCGGCTGGCTGCCGTTCCAGGAACGCGGGTCGTCGAGGCCACGCACCCATCCCCAAGTCGGCTATACGGAAAAGGCCCTGGGCCGCGCTGAGCGGGCACGCGGTCCGTCTGCAGACCCCGAAGCAGACCCGACCGGACGGAACTGAGCTGCGCCAAGCCGGATGCCCGATAACCTTCCGCGCCAGACACCGCGTCAGAAGCCGGCCTCTGCCCTTCCACGTTCGAGGAGCTCGGCGGGCAGGGGCATCTCCGTGTCGGTCCAGCCGGGGACGGTCATAGAGTCGGCGTGCGGCAGCGGGTCGAACCAGTAGTCTGCGTCGAGATGGTAGCGGCCGATCCGCGCGGCGCCTGGGCCGCACAAGGAGCGGCCGTACCAGGGGCCGCGAGGCGGGACGGCTCTGTGCTTAACACCGCGCACGCCATGGCCGGTTCGCACTGCAGCATGAGTCCATCGGTGGCGGCCGCGGCCGATGCCGACACAGGGGATGCTTCACGGATCGCGGTGAAACGGTGCACGCCTCGCACATCCCACCCGCCGGAGCGAGCTAAGATCACCGCAGTTACAGACACCACCTCTTCCTAATGAAAGGTATGTCATGCGCAAGCCAATAGCCCTCCTGTCGGGACTTTTGCTAGCGGTTGGCTTCCATGCCGCCACGATGTCGCAGGCCTCGGCGGCAGGCCCCAACTGGGGCGAGCTCTACACCCCGGTTGGCCCTGGCACCTGGTACCCCGCCAAGTGCGCCACGCCGAAGGGCAACAGCACCGCCAACGGAACCATCATCACCTTGTGGACATGTACGGGGGACGAGCTGCAGAAGTGGGATCACGACGGCTACCAAATCGTTCACAAGGCGAGTGGAAAGTGCCTGACTCCGCAGGGCGACGCATACGGCACCAATGGCGCGGTACTCACCCTGTGGCCGTGCGAGAACAGCGGCACCAACCGAAGCCAGCAGTTCTGGTCGAGCGACTGGTCCATGCACACCAACTACTCCGACAAGTGCCTCACCAATAAGGGTGGTTCGGCGGGCAATGGCACTTATCTCACGCTTTGGACCTGTGCCTCGGATTACCCGCCGGAGCAGCATTGGATGATGCGATACTGATGCAGCGTCCGGGTCCTGCCCTGTAGCTGGGCTCACCGAACAGCCCTCAGCCGGCCGGGCGTGATGCCGCAACGCGCACACGCTTTCGCAGCGCGCGCACCCGCGCCTACGCGCAGCGCCCGAAGACCCAGCTGAGCAGGTCGCACACTGCTGATCGCCGCCGATTGGCTCAGCGAAGTCGACATCGCAGCAGGGAAGCCCCAGCTCGCCACGCGGGCCTGGCGCTGGCAGGGGGCTGTGACACGGTGCCCGCATTCGCCCCCCGCTGTGGGGGAGACGCCCGGCTACTGGTCCGGGGGACAGCCGAGCCAGTCAGGTTGGGGCTATTCGACAGCCGCGCGATCATTCCGCCGCCCGCTTCGTCCGTCGGGTGCTTCCGAACGCCTGTATGGGCGTCATCCACCTATGCAGGTCCCGGGTGGCACTCCCTGCGGCGATCCACGGTCGTCCGAAATCGGACCCGCCGACGTGAGGTCTGCTGGCGGGCCCGATCCAGGATATGTGTCAGCGCTGGTGTGCCGTCAGACCCGGGCGTTACGCCCAGCCGGTGCAGGTGCGGCTGTTCCAATCGTTGTGGTAGAGGCAGGCGCGGATGGTGCGGTCACTGGGGTCGTAGTACATGGCGGAATGGGTGAGGTAGTAGTTAGGGGTGGAGCCGGTGGTCCAGGACCCGCCGACCTGGCGCTGCCCGAGGATTTCGCAGACGGTGTGGTCGAGGTGGCAGCGCTCGACATACATGGTGTATTCGTTCTCGTTGCTTCCGCCGGGGAAGCGGGCGCGGGCCCAGGCGTAGGGGTCTCCGTCGGTCGTTCCCTTGCGCAACTCGATGGAGAAGCCGCTGCCGAAGTCGTAGGGGCCGGACGCGGTGAAGGGGCCGCTCTGCCAGGTCTGGACGTTGGGGTCGTGGCCGTCACAGGTGTAGCGGGCGCAGGCGGCCCAGGCCGTGCCGGGCAGCACAATGAGGGCGACGAGGGCGGCGAACAGGCTGGCCAGAGCCAGCCCTGCGCGTGAGCGGAGGCGCCGCGTAGGGGCGGTGCGCATGGGGTGAGCCTTCCGGGGCGGGCCGCACGGAAGCCCGTTGCGGCAGCATTGAGTCAAGTTGTGGAACGTCGGCGACGCCAGCAGTGATGCGGGCGAAGGCGTCCTGAAGTTGGCGGACAGCTCTTTGCACCTGGCTCTGTCCGCGATTTCGTGGACGATCTTCACTTGTCTATTCGATCATTAGTCAGAACGGAAGATCGTCGACGCGGCCCCAGGGGATCGGGGAGGCGCCGTCGTCGACGTTGAGGTGTCCTGCGGGTCGCGGGTCGCAGACGGCGAAGGCATCCCGTTTCATCTGCAGGCCCGCGGTGCTCTCCCCCCATGCCTCAAGCGTCTCGATCGCCCGTTCGCGGTGCTGCCAGAGCTCGCTCAGAGCCAAGGGGTCCCGCAGAAGCGGGACCAGCTTCTCTCGGTGATGGTTCAGGCGTTGGTCGTCGAGCAGGGGGATGCAGGCAGCGACTGCTGCTTCGCGCACGTGCAGGTCCGGGTCCCGAAGGAAGGCCGTCACGGCGGAGTAGAGCACGGCCCGGAGCAGGCAGGTCTGGACGAATGGAGGGTATTCCTCCGGCGGGAAGCCGGTGCGGCGGCTGATCGCAGCCACTTCGTCGCTGGCTGCGTCGGCAACCGAGTCGAGCCAGCCCAGCAGTGCGGCGCGCAAGGGGCCGGGAAAGTCGTGGGCCTGCTTGTCGACCGGCAGGTAGGTGCGCGGCTCGCTGAGGATCGCGGCCACATACAGCGCGGCCGGGACCGTCGCCTCGTTGCGGAGACTGTGAGCGGCTGACGGTCGTGCGGATGACCGCCGGGGAGATCCGCCAGCAAGCCCGGCAGCTCATCATCGAGGGCTACACCGTCGACGCCGGCCTTCCGCTGTCCGCGGTGGCTGGGACGCTGGTCGGCTGAACGATGGTGACGAGCAGCTGCTGCGCGGCCGGTGTACGGCTGCGACCACGACGACCCCAACCCCGGCCCGCTACCGCACCAGACGTACGCCGCGCTGGTCGGCGGCCAGCTGGACGGCCTGCTGCTCGACATCACGGGCTGGAGGCTAGAGGAGATGGAGGACGGCGTCGCCCTGATGACCGAGCTGGGGCGGTGACCCGGCGGCCGGGCGCTGTACGACCCGCTCCCCGACGCCCCGAGGCTGGCCACCGGGCCCGTGTGGTGTGCCGCTTCCACTACTGCGGCGACACACCCTGACCGACGCGGGTCAGGCGTCGGTGATGTGGTTGAAGCCGCGGAGCATCGGCGTCAGCTCCTGCGCGCACCGGCACAGCGTGCACAGCTGTGTCCCCGGGGCTCCGCGACGTCCAGGGCGCGCGGCACATCGAGTAATGGCGCGCCCTGCGGCGCTTCCTGGCAGTCCAGCGCGTGCAGCACACCGCGGGCCGGGCCCCGTCCCTCGCGGACGTTCGCCAGGACCCAGCCCGAAGGACGGTGCTCCCCCGAAGCCGCCGCCTGGGCCGCCGCCACGGCGGCCGGGAAGATCTGACCGGCCGGACACACCACGGGCCCCGGGGGATCAGCCATGACGTCCCCGGGGCCCGGCTCGGGGGTCGCACCGTCCAACGATGCTGCGGCCCTCGCCGTCACGCGGTGGCTGGCTCCGGCACTTCGAGAGCTTCCGCGATCCGGCGCGCCATCGTCGCGATCTGCGGCGGCAGGCCGCGGGGTGGGCGTGCATCCCGGCTGCCTGACGGCACGGGCGGGCGCCGCGTTTACCTGCCCCAACGGTGTCTGCCTGGGGTCCCTGGTGTTTGACGGCCGTCGGCAGGGGGAGCCGCTCCATATGGCCGTCACTGTGCTGGAACGCCTGAGCGGATCCTCCAACCAGCACGCCGCTCTGTACCTGGGCGGGGAGATCGACTACGCCAGCAGTTCACGGCTGGCCGACGCGCTGGCCCGGTGTCTGGACCGCTGCCCTGTCGAGGTGAGGGTGGACTTGTCGGGTGTCGGCTTTTGCGACTGCTCCGGGCTGAACGTGCTGCTGGCGGCCCGCCAGCGCGCCGCCGCTGGGGGAACCGTGCTGATGGTGACGAACCTGGGGGCACCGGTCGACCGCCTGTTCGCCCTCACTGGCGTCCGGGCCGTGCTGTGTCCGGCCCACGCGGCGTGAACAGCGACCGGCGGCTCCGCTGGGGCGGCGCCGGAGGCTCCCGGGCTGCTCGGAGCAGCCCGGGGCGCCGGACTCTGGCGGGTTTCCGGCAGGTCAGTCGGTGGAGAGGGCCTCGAGGAGGTCGCCGACCTGAGGGTCGGGCAGGGCGCGGGCGACGTCGGCCTGAGCGACGATGCCGACCAGGTCGTGGCCGTCGATGACGGGCAGCCGTCGTACCTTGTGCCTGGTCATGGTGCGCAGGATGTCCGAGGCGTCGTCATCGGCGCCGATGGTCACCGCCTCTCCCTGGGCGAGTTCCCCGGCCGTACAGGAGGCCGGGTCCATGCCCGCGCCCAGGACCTTCACCACGATGTCGCGGTCGGTGAGCATGCCCTTGAGCTTGTTGTCCTCGCCGCAGATCGGCAGCGCGCCCACACCCAGCTCGGCCATCTTCTGCGCTGCCAGCAGTACCGTCTCCCCGGCACCGATGCACTCGGTACCCGGCGTCATGATCTCTCGCGCGGTCGTCACGTCTTTCTCCAGTCGTCGAAGGCGAAGTGACCGGCCCGGGCCTTCGCCGTGCCCGGGCCGGTCCACACCTTTTCGTATGCCCGGCTGCGTCGTGGACATGGCGCGAGCGGTGCCCGCGTCATCCGGTTGCCGTCATGGGCAGTTGGGGGCGCCGCGGAGCACGAGGGCGAGCAGCCGTCGGATGGTCGCCTTCGCGTTCTCGCCCCCTGCCGGCGGGCGTGTCATCAGCAGGTGGTGAGTGGTGCCGACGAGCGCGAGTGCGATCGTGGCGGTGTCGGCGTCGGCGGGTAGCCGGCCGCCGCGCTGCTCCGCCTGGAGGTAGGCGGTGAAGGCGTGCTGGATGGCATCGAACGCCGGGGCGCCGGCCTGGAAGCCCTGCCGGGTGTGCAGCGCGGCCGCCGGGCGGGTCATGGCCAGCCCCACCACGGCCGGAGGCAGGGCCTTAAGCAGGACCAGGATGACTTCTTGCAGGTTGTCGGCGACGGTGGCCGTCCCGGCTTTCGCCTTCAGCGCCTGGGCCTGGCGGGCGCTGCGCGCGAACCGGTCGAGGACCAGCTCGGCGACGAACTCGTCGAGGCCGGCGAAGTGCGTGTGCAGGACGCCTTTGGCGCAGTCCGCCTCGGCCGTGACCGCGCGGCTGGTCAAAGCGGCGGCGCCGTCGCGGGCCACCACCCGCTCGGCCGCCGCGAACAGCCGCTCCCGCAAGTCCGGGATCGCCACTCCGCGAGGTGACACAACTGCCCCTTTCCTTCAGCCCCATTGCAAGTATGGGCACTCGCCCA
>NZ_JBVHPV010000031.1:0-44859 GCF_055567715.1 Streptomyces sp. NPDC026377 | reverse complement strand
GTCGGCGTCCTCGGTCCAGACGACGACGGCGTTGCCGTTCGCGTCGATGTCGACGTCCGGGTCGACGTGGCTGCCGTCCGCGTTCTCGGTGTCCATGGACACGCGCGTCTCGTACTGGCTGACACCGTCCTTGTAGACGCGCAGCCACACATGGGTCGGGTGGCCCGCGCCGAGCGTTGCCTGGCTCTCCCAGACGACCGCCGTCCAGCCGTTGCGGGCCGCGACCGCGGGGGCCCGCTGGTCACCGACGGAGTCGGCGTTGACGCCGGCGGTCAAGGCCGCATTAGGGAAGCGCTCGGGCAGGAACTTGACGGTGGAGTCGCGCAGCGTCTGCCAGTCCGCCGCGTAGGCATCGTAGATGGCCGCGTTCGCGATGTGCAGCGAGGACTCGTCGGTCTTCGTGATCGTGGGGCCGTAGAGGTTGGCCGAGCCGGTGTAGACGTGTCGCTCGGGTACGCCGTCGGCTCCCGTCCATTCCAGCAGGACGTACTTCGAGTGCAGGTAGTTGGAGCACTGGCGTCCCGGGCTGCCGTCCAGCTTCGGAGCCTGGGGGTCGCGGCCGCACCCGCCGTCCGGCAGGACGTAGACCGGTACCCCGAGCGGCGGCAGAAACTTCGCGCCGTCCTCGGCACCCGCGCTGATGACGGCCTCGATGCGGCAACCGCTCTGGGCGCGCCCGCGCAGCGCCGTCTCGACGAGCGGGCGGTCGGTCCTCCAACTGGCCATCGCGATGCGAATGTGGCCGCCCGAGGCGCACGGGACCGCGGCGATGCGGGCCGCGAGCATGTCGTCCTCGGCGGAGGCCCGCGGGTAGAACCACGCCTCAACGGTGCCGCCGTGCCCGCTCTGATGCCCGCCGTTGGTGTCCGTCCAGGTTTCGTCGCCCCCCGACGCCTCGACCTGCCACATGCGGTTCCATGCCCCGAGGTAGGCGTTGTAGATCGCGCTGTCGCCGGCGCTGATCAGCATGTCGTTGTGCAGTGCGTAGCTGCTCTCGGCCATGTTGTACGAGGACTGGGCGACCACGTTGGTCCGACCGTCACTGAGGGCGCCGAACAGCCAGAACTTGTCGTGATTCTCGACTTGGGTGCGCATGCAGCCCTTCAGGCACCACGTCGTCCGATCGGTACCGAGACGGTTGTCCAGGTCCTTTTGGACGGGCAGCAGCGCGGAGTCCGCCTCGGGGCAGATCCAGCCGGTCGGCCCCTGGTGGCAGCGTTCCCCGATGACTCGTACGTCGACGCCGCGTTCCTTCGCGGCGACGAGGGCGTCGGCAACGCTCTGGCGGTCAATGGCGTAGATGGAGACCCGCACGTCCGAGCCAGGCTTCGCGGCGTCGATCAGGCGGATGGTGTTTACTTCGAGCGAGTTGTCGAAGGAGTTGACCGTCGGTCGGCTGAAGAACGCCTGGAGCGTTCCCGTCGGCGTGGTGACCACCGGGGACGCCGCACCGGTTGTGCTCACCGGCGACGCTGTATCTGTAGTGGCCGCCGGTGACGCCGTGCCGCTCGTGGAAACTGACGCTGCCTCAGGTCCTGACATGGATCGGGCCGAGGCCGTCGCCGGACCGAGGGTCGCGAGCATGGTGGTGAGGGCCGCGAGCACGAGCCACGTTCGTGATATCCGCATGCGCCTTCCCCCCTTCTGTGGAGACAGTGGACCGGGGGAGACTATCCGGCGCCCTGGGGTCGACGCTCCGCCGAACCCGGGAAAAGGGCCTGGTGGGCGGCCTTAAGGTCCAGACGGACGGATGGGACGGGACGGCCCGTTGGTGGCCCGTACGATTTCGACAACGCGCGTGTGACGCCCTCGCCCGCCCGGTCGTTGACTCCGCATGATCGAGGGCCGGAGCGGCCGGACGACACGGTCCCGCTCAGGGCGGCCAACTCTAGGTGAGCTCGATGGCCGTCGCCACCACCGGAGTCGCGGGCCCACGGGTCAGGACGGCAACCCGGTGAGCCTGGTCTACATCGGCGTCTCGGACTCCGACAGCACCCAGAGCCACGAATTCCTCGGTCTGGCCCCGAGCGCGGGCGCAGCCCGGGGCGGTCCCCTGGAGAGATCTGCCCCTTGCGCGACGCGGAGTGACGAGCGTGCATGGCGGATACGGCCATGCTCGTCGTTTCGTGCGGGCGGCCCTGGCCAGGGGCGCCGCGCGAAAGTGGAGGACGCGGGCGTTTCGGCGCCGAAGTACGGCCGTCAGCGGGGTGCCCGCCACTGGGCGTGCTTCGCGGGCGCACAGGACGTCGGCAGGTGTGCATCGACGGATCGGGCTGATGCTAACGAGTCGGTGCGTGACAGCGGGCGGATCGTGTTTGTGCTGTTCACGGGCGGTGGCGTTCGCATCATGCATCCGTCCTGGCCGCAGCGCATCGGTCCACAGTGTGCACCCCCGTCAGTCCGCCACGACGGTTGCTTTCATCGTGTTCTGCTTCTTCTTGTCGGCGGGCATGGGGGTCACCGCACGGATGCCGCGTTTGCGCAGGTGCTCGCGGATCGCGCGGGAGGAGCACGGAGACCGCGGCCACCGGCCCTCTGCCCGGGCCCACGGGCCGTCCGGGTGCAACAGCCACACAGTGCGTTGTCCCCGTTGTCCCCGTTGTCGCGGCAGCGGCGCTCGATGCCGGGCACGGTGAGTTCGAGCATGGACCACACGTCCCATGCGTCCGGTACGTACAACACCGGATAGCGGCCGGTGGCCACCTTGTCGCTGGCAGTGCCCCGGGCGTGCTGGTACAGGCCGTCGAGACCCGGCGGGCAGTCGTCCTGGCCTGGGGGACGGGCTGGGACTGTCGTCCGAGCCCGTTGCCGTGGCCCGTCCCTCGGCTCATGAACACCTGGAGGGATGACCGTGAAGGGGACGGCCGCTGCTCCCTGTGCCGGTTTGTGGACCGGCAGGCAGGTGGAGGCTGCGTCGCCCGGCGGCGGCGGACGAGGGGGCTGAATATTCGCCCGTCCACCGGTTGCGGCCATGCTCTAATCACCGGATGACGAAGATCGAATCAGAGTTGATACGGCGTTGGCTGAACGGTTGGACCGTGGCTCGTTCCCTGCCCGAGGCTGAGCCGGTCGGGCCTGCCGGGGACGGCCTACAGTCCAGGTGCGGCCAACCCGGCCGCGAGGTCGAGGTTTTCGCGTTGCGTGCGGATGAGGAGCCCGAGTCCTTGGCACGGCTTGCGGCGGCCGTCGCCGCTGCGAGGCAGACCACCTGGCTTACGGTACCTACGCTGCGCCCGGGCACCGTCGAAGCCGTCGTCGGCGCCGCCGGACTGGAGTTGCTCCACCGGTCCGAGTGGCTCATGACGACCGATCTGAGCGAGCACCCGCAGCACGCGCCCGCCGCGCCGTACAAGCGGGAGGTTCACACGCAAGGGCCGGTCACGGTTGTCTCCCTCCGTGATCCTTCCGGTGAGGTGGCGGCGCGCGGCACCATCGCCGTGGTCGGCGCCGATGCGATCGCCGATCGCATCGAGACGGACGCGGCGCACCGGCGACGCGGCCTGGGCCGCGCCATGATGAGCGCGCTGGCGGAGGCCGCCGTGGCCCAGGGCGCCCGCACCGGTCTTCTCATCGCCAGTGAGGAAGGCCAGCGCCTCTACTCCTGCCTCGGCTGGCGCCACGAAGCCGATGTCCTGATCGCCCGGGGGCCAGTCGGGACCTGAGTGCGCTGCACCGGGGCCGCCGCTGTCGTACGCGGGCAACGCGGCGCACCAGACCAGGCCAGCCGGTTCCAGGACGGGTCCCCGGTCCGCCAGGCTGGGAAGCAGCTTCGTCCGGCGCCGGCTGCCGCGGGGGTGTGCCTGTCAGCGCGACAGGTTCTGCGAGGCTTGCGGGGCGCCTGGCCGCTCCCCGCGACGGAATGGGCTGTGACAGTAGAGAGGACGGTGGCGCGGGTAGACACCGATGGAACACCAGCCGTGGCCGCTTTCCGGAGCGCCCGTCGAGGTGCCAGAGCAGACGCTGCGGCGCGGCTGGGCGGGAGACCCCCGCTACCGAGCCCGCGGCGCACTTCTCGGCAGTGGCGGAAGCGTACAGCTGGGAGCCGCACCGTCTGCGGAGGCCTCCCCACCGTGGCCACGTGAGGGCTCCCAGACTGATCGCCCTATTTGTGAGTTTATGTCCGCCTTACGGGTAGAGGGGAGTCAACCACTCCTTCTCTGGAGGCCATCATGACGTCAATCCACCGCACGCCCATCGAGGAGCACCCTGACCTGATGGAGCTGCGCGCCCGGCACGACCGCGCGGCCGCTACCCCGCGTGCCCAGATGGTCGAGGCCCTGGCCCTGCTCACCGGCCTCTTCCTCGCCGCTTCCCCGTGGATCGTCGGCTTCAACGGCTTCACCACCCTCGCCGTCACCAACCTCATCGCAGGTATCGCCTACATGCTTCTCCTGGGAGGGCTGGGCAACTCCTACGAGCGCACCCATTCCATGGCCTGGGCGGCGGCCGCCATAGGCATCTGGACCTGCGTGGCCCCATGGGTCGTCGCGGGCGACGTGGCCCATACCCGCTCGATCACCAGCAACCTCATCACCGGCGCCCTCGCCACCCTCCTCGCCCTCGCCGCCGCGTCCGCCGCCCGCGACAACACCAGCCGCCGCGGTTCCGGCACACACCGCCCCATGCCCGGAGCCTGACAGGAGCCGGAAACCGGCACACCCCGCTGCCGCCCCCGGCCTGGCCAGGGGCGGCAGTCGTGCGGGCCCGTGCTGCCGCCGCCCCCGGGGCGGACGCGCGGCCCCGCATGGGGGCGCCACCCATGACCGTGACTGCATATAGGCATATATCGCTGGCGCGACCCCCCGGGGCAACCACCGAAAGGAACCCTGTTGCGCTACGCTGTGTAGCGAATCTGTATCCAGGCGTAAACGTCGTCCCGGTGGATACCGGTGCGTGCGTCCCTGTGTCGCGGTGTGAAGGACTCATTCAGGTGTGAGCTCGGCGGTGACCGTGTGTGCGGTGGCCAAGTCCGCGAGTCGCACTTCGGTCTCGGCCAAGGCTGCGGTCAAGTGCTCGATCTTGACATCGAGCGGAGAGTCAACCCATACCTGCCCAGCTCGGCGCCTCGTCTGCGCTGGGACCTCCAGGGGGGATGGCGGCTGCTCGGCTTCGATGCGATCCGTGGACGCCACGCAGAGTTTGCCCCCGGTGCCCGCGATCTGGACCTCATCGTCAACGCCCTGACGCAGACCGGCACCGTCCTGGCGCCCGATATCGCACTGTTGAGCGCGTGGGAGCGCTGGGGCTCCTACTGCACTTCTGCCGACGAAGCCGTTCTGACAGGCCGTTCCGACGGCGGCGACAGTCCTGTACAGGCCCGCCACCAAGCCTTGCGAATCCCGGCGTTCGTGGCCGCCACGCCCCAGGCCGTGCACGTCCTGGCCGACGCTGAAGCCCGCCGTTGGCAGGACCTGAGCGACGACGGCGTGCCCGGCATCGAGTCAGTCACGAAAGGCTCCCGCCTCTGGGCGGACTTCTGGGCCCAGGTTTGACTTCCCGGTGCCGGTGCCGGTGCCGGTGCCGGTTATGGCGACTCGAGCGTCCGTGTGCGTGCGCGATCGGGAGGGAGAGAGCGGCTGTCCGGGTTGTTGCTACCTTGCTGATCCGGGGCGTGCTCATGCCCGACTCAGACACGATCTGAGCCGCTTGGCGAGAGCGAGGCGATGGCCGTTCCGCGGCAGCCGGGGCTGCTGCGGGGCGTGGTGGCGAGTCGCGTCGTGCCGGCCATCGTGCGGCATCCGGCCCGCAAAGGGACCGGCCTATAACGCGTCGGGAGTTTCCACCAGGGGCAGGTTGCCTGGGCGAGGCTGTCGGCCTTGCTCGCGTCCGCCGGCGCCGGCCTGGTGGCATCCAGGCCGGGGCCGGCGGGGCGACGTCACGCAGGGCCGCCGAGCGGCGGGTGCTCGAGCACGCGGGGCCTGTACTCGACCAGTTGGATGCGACCGTCGAAGGTGCGGTGCTCGATCATTTCGAGGGCAACGTCCGGATAGCCGTCGTAGATGCGTTCTTCGCCCGTTGCCCCGGTGATCACCGGGAACATCACAACCCGGAAGCGGTCGACGAGTCCGGCTCGTAGCAGGGATCGGCACAGGCTGAGGCTGCCGATCGTGCTGAGGAGCTCCGAGCCGTTCGACTTCATGGCGCGGACCGTCTCGATGGCGTCGTCGCGGATGAGCGTGGAGTTGGCCCACGCCAGTGGCTCCTCGAGGGAGGAGGAGAACACCACCTTGGATGCTTGCGTGAGCTCGTCGACGGACGCCTCTTCTTCGGGCCTGAACCCGTCTTGGTCGTTCGGGACCTCGCCTGCGGCGAAGCCCGACATCAGGCGGTAGGTATTCGCTCCCATCAGGTAGGTGGCCGCGGGCTGCTCGCCGAGCCACGCGAGGTACTCCGGGCCCTCCAGACCCCAGAACCCGGGCCACCCCTCTCCCGATGCGTGGCCGTCGAGGGAGGTGATGAAGTCGACGAGAAGCTCCGACATGGTGGTGTCCTTTCCTGGGGTGTCATGAGCTTGGACCCGTGGGGAGCCACAAACTCATCGGCCGCGCTGCGGAATGACGAGAAACCTGATGACGCTGCAGCTGATCAGGTCGGCGGAGCGGCACTGAGCGCCCCTGCTCATCCCCCTATCTCCTGCCCTGCCCTCGGGTGAGGGTTCGGACAGCACCCCTGCATGGGGGGAGAGCAGGTCCCATCCACAGAGTCAGTGACCAGCCACTTCTAGCGGCCGGCGATGTACTGAATCTCCGGGTAGCGCGGCGAGGCCCCCATGAGCAGGTGTCCGGTGTCGGGGCGTCCGCGCAGGTGCGCGTCGAAGAACGTGCGTACGGTCGCCCGCACCCCTGCCACCGCCCGTTCGGCGGGGATCGTACCCAGTGGCAGGGGCAGCGGCACCCCCAACTGCGGTCCCATGGACACCAGGTCCGTGAACGAGAGGTGGTCCGCGTCGGCCAGGCGCAGACACCGATGCCAGCCGCGCAGGTGTTCCCAGAGCGCGGACCAGGTCGGATCCTGGCGGAGGCCGTCGTGGACGGCGGTGTCCACCAGCAGGAACGGCTGGTCCAGCCCGCGCTCGACCACCGGCCCGCGAACGGAGCCGTCGAGGTTGATACCCGCTCGCACCCGAGGATCCTCGGCCATGACGGCCGCCGCCGCGGCGCCGCCCTGGGAATGCCCGAACGCCCCCACCCGGGACAGGTCCAGGACACTCGACAGTCCGCGCGGCAGACGGCGCCGCCGGGCGTCGGGGTTTCCACCCCGATCGAGGCAGGCCAGTTGGTCCAGTACAAACCGGAGGTCGGCGGCGCGTACCGCGACTGCCCTCCTGACGGTGTCCTCGTCCTCCTCGGGGCGTGTGAGCACGACATGGCCGTCGGGGAACTCCACCTCCCCGGAGTCGTAGGGGTGGTCGACGGTGACGACCACGTACCCCCAGGACACCAGGTCCTCGACGACGAGGGTGTTGAAGGTGCGGTCCGAGGCGTAGCCCGGCGAGTACAGGAGGACGGGGCGTCGGCCGCGACGGGCCGGCGCGCGATCCGCGCTGTGTGTCGCCGGAAGGACGACTGCGTCCAGGACGCCTCCGTAACGGGCCTTCAGCGCACGTTCGGCACCGGCCGGCAGCCACGGCATTCTCGCACGGCCCCGGGTGTCGTCCGCCGGATAGGTGACCGTCACCATCAGCTCACGCGGTTGCTTCGGATCCGCCCACGGGTCGGTCCTGGAAGGGTCGATCAGGTGCAGTTCCGCCGCCCCCACCGGGAAGGGGCCGGTCGGTCCGGGAAGCCGCACCGTGACGGGACCGGCCGTCGGCGCGCCGGACCGCGCGGGCGCCGCAGCGGCGAAGGCGGGATGTATGGCGGAGGACGACGCGACTGCGGCGACGCCCCCGGCTATGAGGGCACGGCGAGTTGGTCGGACGGGAGGCACGGCGCTCCTTCCACGGCCCGGCTCGACGCCGTGAAGAAGACCTCGATGGACCCGGCCTGGTGATCATCTGGTCCTCCGCAGCCTAGATCACCCGGTCCGGGACACCGGCGCCACCCCTGCCTGTCCGCCCTGTCGCACCGACAGCCTGATCGGCCATCACCCTGGGAGCTGTGCCTCCGGGCGCCGGGGTCCCCGTGGCGTCGGCCGTCCCCGTCCCGGCCGCACCCCGATCGCGCCCGTGACGCCGGAGGGCAGGGGGACACGAATGACGCGCTGCCATGACACCTCGTGGCCGTGGCTCGGGTGCTGGCAGGAGTTCACCCCGTGAGAGCCGGTGCCGGTCTCGATGAGAGGGTTGCCTCCGTGGGAGCGGCCCCCTCGGCGTCCCCCGCATCGGGCTCGTCGGACTGAGTCTGGGCGGCTATTTCGCGGCCAGGCCGCGCAGCTGGAGCCGCGCGTGGCGGCCGTCGCTACCGCCGGTGGCCCGTTCCGCCTCGACTGGGACGAACTCCCGCAGCCTGTACGGGACATCATGGCTCAGCGCGCACTGGGGGAGTGACTGCCGCCCCCGAGTTCGTACGGACGGCAGGTGGACCTTCGCCGCTCTGGCGCCCCGCATCGCGGCCCCGCTACTGGTCGTGGACGGCGGCCAGGACGTCACCCCCGGCGTGACGAACGGCGAGCCCCTGGCCCGTCTGGCGCCGCGCGGCAGCCACCTGTCCGTCCCTCACGGCGACCACTCCTCGGTAACGCGCGGCCCGACCCGCTGCCCCACCTCAGTGACCACCTCACGTACACCCTGACGGGAGCGTCGACCAGGTCGCCGTCGGCCGCTTCGGACGCCCGGAAGAGGTCGCCGCGGCTGCGGCATTCTTCGCCTCGGACGACGCGCCGTCTCCTGGACGACGGTCCCGGTCCCCGATTCTCCGGGGGCTGTCGGAGCTCTGTCGGCGCCGGCCGTGATCTGTAGGAGGTGTGTCGGTGGCGCTTGCGACCGTGTTCGGGATGCCGCTCCCCAGGAGCACACGTTTCCCCCAGAGCAAGGAGCCTGTTCTCATGCTTCCCGGACCCCAAAAGCAACCGTGGGACGTTCACCGCCTGCCGTCAGCCGAGGACAGGACTGTCCTGGTGACCGGAGGCAACGCCGGGATCGGCTACTTCGTTGCGGAACAGCTCGCCACCACCGGCGCCGTCATCGTCCTCGGCAGCCGGGACGCCGCGAAGGCCGATGCCGCCATGGCCTCCATCCATGCGCGTGTACCCGGAGCTCGTGTACGGCACCTGCAACTGGACCTCGCCGACCTGTCGTCCCTCGAGGCAGCCGTGGATGCGCTGGGCCTCGACCGTCTCGACGCTGTGGTCCACAACGCCGGGGTCGCGCTCGACGATCCGCCGCGTCGGGAGACCGGGGACGGCCACGAGCTGATGTTCGCCACCAACCACCTCGGCCACTTCGCGCTCACCCGATGGCTGGCGCCCCTGCTGTCCGCAGCGCCTGAAGGCCGCATCGTGACGGTGGGAAGCTTCGCCGCACGGTCCGAGCGACTGGACGTGGACGATCTGCAGTCGAGAAGGGACTATCGGCCCAAGCGCACCTACGGCCGATCGAAGCTGGCGCAGATGTGCTTCGCCTTCGAGCTCGACCGCCGCCTGCGCGCCGCCGACAGCACGGTCATCAGTGTGGTGGCCCACCCCGGTGGCGCACTGGACGCCCTCACCCCGTCACGCCCGCCCGTACACGTGACGACCTTCGCGAAGCGGCTGCGGGCCCTGCCTGCGGGGCTCGTGGTGCAGGGCAAGGACGCCGGAGCATGGCCCATCGTCCGTGCCGTTCTCGACTGGGAGGTGGCAGGAGGGCAGTTGTGGGGACCGAGGGTCTTCGGCCTGCGTGGCACACCACGACGAGAGCCCGTCCCCTCGCATATGGCCGACCGGACGGTCGCGGCCCGCCTGTGGGACGCCGGCTGTGAGCTGGCCGGCATCGATCCCCACCTCGGCTTCCACCTCCGGTAGACGCGGAATCCTACTGGTCGGCGGGGCGGCGCGAGTTCGGAGGCGCGGACGACGGCTCAGCCCCGTACTGCGGGGGACGCCCCGACGGAGGCCGAGTCAGCCCACCTGGTCGGGGCCGGTGACAGCCCTCCGCCGCGTCATACGCCCACAGGGCGAACGCGGTCCCCGGGTCCCGTGGACGCGACGGGATCCCGCCGCCGTTCCCGGTTCGGTGCCTGCGCCAACGCCGCGAGCGACATCGTGTGGGCGGCGGCGTCCTGCTCGGCCGGTTGATCCCTCCGCCGGTCAGCCCCTGTTAATCCCCGCACCGATCCCCCCTCCACTTGAACACCCCCCATACCGACAACCGCCGCAGAACGGGTGCCCCACGGCGGTGACGTGCCGGGAGACGGTGATCAACCCGGACCGGTTCCCCGGTGTGGCGCTTCTCATCGCAACGTGCTGGGTGGGGAGAGTGGGCGATCAGCGTGTCCCGACCGACCGCCGACGATCGCCGACCGTTCGGTACCCGCCCCGGCGCCCGTGCGGAGTGCACGCCTTCAAACCGGCATCCCGGCGGCCGGTCCCGCTCGGACCACATCCGCGGACCCCCGAAGGCGTCGAAGGGCTCTACGTACTGAGCGGCCGTCTGTGCGCCGCCCCGTCATCAGCGAAAGCGAAGGGGACGAGAGGCAGCTGGCAGGGCGACCGGGCTGACGCGTGGCAGAGCCCGACGGACGGCCCGGCGCGCGGGCCGGCGAACTTTTTCGAGAATTTCTCGCGAGGCTGTCACACATCGGGGCGGACGCGGTTCAGCCAAGTGTGAGGGTGCGCGGCGACGCCGACGCCTTCACACCAGATCGACCCACCGGCCGTTCACCGAAGCCGCGTCACCACGCATAGGAGTACTCCATGTCCATGGCCTACGTCATCGTTGCCGTTCTCACCGCCGCCTGGATCGGCTTTTCCGGATTCTCGCTCCTGCGCCGGGCGGAGTTCGTCACGGAGCCGCTGATCGACTACGGCGTGCCGCGTTCGTCGTGGACGCTGCTGGGGCTGGCCAAGGCGGCCGGGTCCGTCGGTCTGCTGGTCGGTCTGGCGGTCCCTGTGATAGGTGTCGTGGCCGGGGTCGCTCTGGTGCTGTACTTCCTGGGCGCGGTCGTCACGGTGCTGCGGGCCCGGTCGTACAAGACCGTCGTCTTCCCCGTCCTGTATCTCGCGCCCGCCGTGGCCACCCTGATCCTCGGCCACGCGGCGTGAGGGTGCAGGGGTGTGCCTGGCCCCTGGGCCGCCGGCAGGCGCGAACGCGCGCGCCTGCCGACAGCCGGGTCCACACGATGTGCGCGGCGAAAATCCCAGGAACCGGTTACACCGGGAACACCGGGTTGGACCGGGAACATCAGGAACGCTCGGAATCAGAAGAGCTCGCGGTACTGGTTGTAGCCGTAGCCGATCTTTACCTTGGCGTTGAAGGGTGCGGCCGCCTTGCCGGTGCCCTTGTACAGGTAGAGGTCCCCCTTGGTGTCACGGGCGACCAGGTCGCTGCGGCCGTCCTCGTCGACGTCGCCAGTGGCCACCAGCTTGTTGAACTGGTTCCAGCCGCCGCCGACGCGTACCCGCTGGGCGAAGGGCGTGCGCAGGTCACCGGTGCCCTTGTACAGCCACAGGACGCCCTGCTTGTCGCGGGCGACGATGTCCGGCCGGGTGTCGCCGGTGAGGTCGCCGAGGCCGGTGATCCGGGTGTACTCGTTCCAGCCGCCACCGATCCGGGTACGCGGGGCCAGCGAGCCGTCCGTCCTGCTCTGCCAGCGCCACAGGTAACCCTGCTTGTCGCGCGCCAGCAGGTCGGGGTGCTTGGCGCTGCCGAGGGCGCCGGGCATGATGATGTTGTCGTACGGGCTCCAACCGCCGCCAATCCGCTTGAGGTTGCCGTGCAGCCACAGGTTCAGCGTTCCGTCGTTCATGACGTGGTAGGCGCCGTCCTGGGCGCCGGTCATCTCCAGGTCGATGGAGACGCCGTACTTGAAGTCCTTCCAGACGTACGCGCCGGAGCGGGGGCCGAAGCCGCCCTTTCCGTCGGGCAGGTATACGTACATCTGGCCCGACGGGAGGATCCCGGACAGGAAGTAGGACGGCGCGGCGGGCGTCGGCTTGTGGGCCGCGGCGGCCTTGGCCGTGGCCAGGGAGGCGTTCTTCGCCGAGGACGACGCGGCGGAGCCGTCGGCGACGGCCGTACCCGCGGCCGTCGCGGCCAGGATGACAGTCGTCGCCACCGTGGCCGTGCGCGCCAGGGCGCGCCGACCGCGGAAGAGGTGTTTCACAAGGAACTCCGGACGGTTGATGGACGTGGCGGAAGCGGTTCGGGCCGCACCACATGTGGATGTGCCGCGCCGACGAAGCCGAGCGCGCATGGTGGGGCCAGCCCTGCGGATCCCCCCACGAGGTCTGAACCGCAAGAATATCGACCCATCGTCCGGCCGCCCGGCCCGGGGCACACCCCACATGACCGTGTGCCCAGGCGCCGGCAGACGGCGCGTCACAGTGGCTCAGAGATCGACGCGGGAGCGACCAGCGGGCCTCCGCACCGCAGCGCTTCGGTTCCCCAGCAAGATCGTCCTTCCATCCTCGAACCTGACTTGCGGAGCTCCCCACCCGCCGAATTCGGCTGGGCGCTCTCGGTACCGGGCGATACCGTACGGCGCAGGACCGAGGGGGATGAGCTGATGCGCCCAGTGCTGTTGGTGGATGTGGACGGACCGCTCAACCCGTATGCCGCGAAGCCGTACCGTCGACCCGCGGGGTATCAGACGCACCGTCTGCGCACGCCTCGTTGGGAGGCCGCCGAGCGGCGTCGGCTGGCTGAGTGGGGCCTGCCGAACAAGCCCGTGAAGCCGCTGCGGGTGTGGCTCAACCCGGATCACGGCCCGGCGCTGGACGCCCTTCCCTTCGACCTTGTGTGGGCGACCACTTGGGAGGAAGAAGCCAACGCTTTCATCGCGCCGGTTCTGGGACTGCCCGAGCTGCCCTTCATTTCCTGGCCCTCCCGGCAAGTGCGGCCCGGCGGCGGTGTGTTCTGGAAGACGCCGGAGATCGTCGCGTGGGCGAAGGGCCGTGCGTTCGCCTGGATCGACGACGCGATCACAGAGACCGATCGCGCCTGGGTTGCGGAACACCACGACGGTTCCGCCCTACTGCGCCGAATCGACCTCCGACGCGGCCTCACCATCGACGACTTCGCCGCGCTGACGGCGTGGGCGACCGGCCTGGACTGACTTCACTGCCGCTCGACTACCGCCGCGACGCCGTTCCCCACGCACCCTGTGGGACAGCTCATCGGCGGAGGCCGACGGGTTGCTGGAGCACGCGAGCCGGTGCGCGCCTCGATCGGGGCGGGGACCCAGAACGGCAGGTGAGCAGAACAGCGTGGAAATGTCATGAGGCGACGGACGTGAACGAGCAGCAGCCGGGCGATGGTACGGGCCTCCGCAGGCCAGCGGGCCGGGATTCGGTCCCGCCCACGCCCCGGCCCAGTGGCGGCGCAGCGCCGCAGCAGGGGGTGGACGGCGCCCCCCAAAGGCGGCCGTCCCATCAGCCACGATGCCAGCCTCTGCAACGAACGAAACACAGTCGAACGTCTGCTCAGCGAGCTGAAAGCCTGGCGGGGATCGCCACCCGCTACGACAAAACCTCAGACAGCGACCTCGTCGGCCTCCACATCCGCGCCGCGATGCTCCGGATCGACGACCTCCTCAAAGCCGCCGACTGATCACGACTTCACACAGGCCCTAGTGGGGTGTGGCGCTCCTTGAGCATCCGTACCTGTTGTTCAGGAGACCAGGCGCCGGCTCTGCTTGCTCAGTTCCCCTCCGCCTTGAGGAGTGGATCAACGGGCGCGAAGATGGAAGGGGTGTCGAGAAACAGGGGGAGCGCAGTGAGTCTGGGAACAGTGGCGGTAACAGGAGCGGCGGGCACCATCGGTTCCGTGGTGCGTGAGGCGCTACGACACGAGGCGGCACGCCTGGTCCTGCTCGACCGCGTACCGCTCCGCCCGGAAGCCGAGAACGAGGACGTGTACACCGTGGACCTGCGGGACGCCGCCGCGGTGGAATCGGCCCTCGCGGGAGCCGACCGTGTGCTCCACTTGGGCGGCGTGCCTGACGAGGCTCCTCTCCCGGACCTGCTCGAAGCCAATGTGCTGGGGACGCATCATGTCCTGGAGGCGGCGCGGCGCATGGGAATCGAGCGGGTGGTGCTGGCGAGCAGCAACCGCGTGACCGGGTTCTACCCCGCCGGACATCTCACCGGTCCACAGGAGCCCGCACGCCCCGACGGTCTCTACGGAGTGAGCAAGGTGGCCGTCGAGGCCCTAGGGCAGTTGTACGCCGACAAGTTCGGTCTGTCGGTGGTCTGCCTGCGCATCGGCAGCTTCGAGCCCCTGCCTACCGAGCCCCGCCACGTGGCGACCTGGTTGAGCCCGCGCGATGCCGTCGGCTACATCCGGGCCGCTCTGACGGCACCGTCCTCCATCCGCTTCGTCACGGCGTACGCCGTCTCCGCCAACAGCCGCCGCTTCTGGAAACTTCCCGACGTGACGGAACTGGCTTACGTCCCCGTCGACAACGCCGAAGCCCACGCTGCGGACATTCCCGGGGATCTTTCGGCCGTTCCGACCGGAACCCAGGCCGGCCTCTATGCTGAGCCCGAGTTCACCCTCAAGCACCTTCGGCCCTGACGCATATGACCGTCGCAATGGTCCCACGCACGCGGGGGTGAATCCGCCCCAACGCCAAGGCCGGGCAGGGCGTGGTCCCCACACAGGCATGGGTGATCGGGGTGGGAACCGACCGGCTCCACGACGTGGTCCCCACGCAAGTGGGGGCTTCGAGTCGGCACGTCGGGAGTGCGTGGGCTGAAGGGCGTTCCCGAGCCGGTGGGGGCGCGGGAAGATCCGGAGCGTGAACGGCCATCGCGGAACTGATGATGCTGCAACTTCGACGTCTTGGCTGAGCACCGCTGAGTACCGTTGAGAGCCCTTCGACCCCGATCCACGCTCGAAAGCACGTCCGGGCAGGCTTTATGACTCGACGCCCTCTTCTTCCTGGAGCGCGTGCAACGGGCCGAGCAGGGTGGCGACCACAGCCCACCGAGGTCAAAGCAGGCCGGATGCGCGGGATCATTCCCCGAAGGCGCGGGGACCACTGATGGCGGCAGTGATACTGGTCAGGCCCATCGGACCATCCCCGCGTGCGCGGGGGCCACTCGCTGCGACGTGCGGGTCCAGTCGGCTGCGGAGTGCTTTTCGGTCACTTTCATGGAGTCCGGCATTTGCGTCACATCGCTGGTTCCGTCTGTGCGTTGTGTTGTTTCAACGGCAGCAGGCCGTCGGTTGTGCGGGGCTGTGCTGCTGGCTTCGGGATCATTGGCTGCTCCTGGTGACTGCGTTCCTGCTGGCCGGGGAGGGGAGACGGCGCCTGGTCATGGGGATACGGGGGCCTCGGCCGCGGGCTTGGGAACATTGCTGTCGGCGGTTTGGCGCTGGGACGGCTCGGTGGCCGGATGCAGCAGTCGAGGATGACGTCGCAAGGGAGCTGGCAGCCACCAGTTGGCCCGCCCCGCCAGCTTCATGACGGCTGGCACCATCAAGGGGCGGATCACCACCGTGTCCAGGAGGACGGACAGGGCCACAGTGACAGCGATGATCTTCATTTGGACGACGTCCGTCACCGCGAGCGCCAGCAGAACGACGAGAACCACGGCGGCAGAGGCGGTGAACAGGGGCGCGGCAGCCTGTAGCCCGTCAGCCGTCGCTCGGGTGGTGTCCCGGGTACGGCCGTACGCCTCGGTGATGCGGGCCAGGAGCAGGATCTCGTAGTCCATGGACAGGCCGAAAGCGAGAAAGAACGCGATGAAAGGCAGCATGAGGTCGGTGGTACCGGTGACGGTGAAGTCGCCGACAAGGTAGTGCAGGTGGCCCTGCTGGAAGATGTAGACCATCGCGCCGAAGGTCGCGGTGAGACTGAGCAGATTGATCAGAGAGGCCTTGAGCGGCAGGAAGAGGCTACGGGTGAAGACGAACAGCAGGGCGAGGGTCGCGAGGACCACGACGGCCAGGGCTGCGGGTAGTCGCTGGAGGGCGGCGACGCGGGTGTCGAGGAAGTCCGCCGTGGCTCCGCCGGTGAGGGCAGGTGCGGGGGCCGGCTGGACGCGGATGGTGTGCAGGAGGTCAGCGGCGGCAGCTCTGTAGGGCCGGGGTGTGGAGCTGATGGCCAGCCAGGTGCCGGACGGTAGGGCGAACCGCCGTACTCCCGCGCACGGCGGCTTCGCGGCCGCGGCGGCGGCTGTGGGATCGCATCGGGCGCCGACGGGCTTGCCGTCCAGATAGGTGCCGGTCGCGGTGCGCAGTCCCTGAACACCTGGGAGCTTGGAGAGCCGGCGGGCGTAGGCGTCGAGGCGGTGAGCGGTGTCGGGGTCGGTGGGACGCCAGCTGGGCAGGACAACGTCAATTTCGCTGCCTACTTGAGGGAAGCCGGAACGTAGGTCTTCCATGGCGCTGACGACGGGTGAGTCGGCGGGCAGGTCGGGTCGGACGCCACCGGGCCGAACACGGCGGGCTCGGCCCGCAGCACCGCGACAACGGCGAGCGCGACACCCAGTAGGATTTTGCCGGGATCGTGTACCGCTCTGAGCTTGCGCCACGAGGTGAGTGCCGCCGACAGCACGTCGGCCAGCTCTGTCCGGCGGGCTGTCTCCACGAGCAGCACTCCGCCGGCCTGCGAGACCACCCCCTGGGCCGCCACCCGATATCCGCACACGCGGGTAGCACCCAAGACGATGTTCACCTGGAAAGTGCCTCCGACGGGTGCGGGAACAGGGGCCCAGGTAATCCTCATTCTCGCTGGTCAGATGCGCTTTGCGCTTAGCTGATCACCTGTCGGCCGGAGAGCGCGAGGCTACGACGTCACGGGTTCCAGCCGCAGCCGTCGGGCCGGCCACGGTGGTGGCTCGGCCGGGCCGAACCAGACCCGGGCGTCCTCCCCGGTGCGGACGGGCAGGCGGGGAAAATCGTTCTCGGCGTGCTCGGTGCGGTGCAGCGCATGGCGCGGGCCCAGGTGCCGGGCGGCGTACGCATCGAAGGCGGCCGCGTCGGTGGGGTGGCAGACGGTCGCGAACACTTCACCGGCGCCGGGCGGAGGCGTGAAGCCCGGGCCGCGCAGCAGCAGGACGTTGTCACTGTCGACCATGGTGGCGTTGGCCGCATCGCGGTGCTCCCGCCAGACCGGGCCGGTGTAGAACGCCTCCAGCGCGCGCCGGCGGTGCGCCATGTCGGGGAACGCGCGCAACCAGACGAAGCGGTCCGGGTCGTCCAGGTCGCGGAAACGGCCTCCGACGGTGATGCCGACCGCCCGCTGACCGGTCACGAACTCGCGCTCGAACAACTCGATCAGCGTCTCCCGGTCTCCAGGATGCAAGGTGTACTGGCGGAGTTCGACGATGCTCATCCGCCGTCCCGCCCCGTGCGGGTGAGATCCATGGTCCAGTTGAGCTTCCAGGAGCGGCCGTCGTCGGCGGAGAACTCCTGCTCCCAGCGGGCAGTGTCCGGGCCGAGGCGGTACCCGGCGAAGTGCACTCGGATCGGCCGGCCGTTGTAGGTGTCCTTTCCGTGGAAATCGCCGCGGTCACCGGTGAAGCCGCCGACCACCGGCGGATCCAGTCGGCCCGACCGGCTGTCGGACCAGTGGATCGACCAGCGCTCCGTCTCCCGGTCGAACAGCCGCAGGCTTACGCCCTGACGGCCGAGGGTGGGAAAGGTGATCTCGTCAATGTTGCCGGCGCCCCCGAAAAGCGGCCGGACCACCGCGTGACCGGGGAACTCCCCCCAGGTACCGGGGCCCGAGCCGAGTGGTGCGGTGAGACGGCGGTTGGCCACGTCCCAGGAGCCGTGCAGGAAGTCGAAGTCGTCCATGCGCCGCAGGTTAGGGCGGGTCTGCTGACATCTCCTGTCAGTGGATACTGAGCGGCATGCGTGCGAGTCGGATGGTCACCCTGCTTCTGCTCCTCCAGAACCGGGGCCGGATGACGGCCCGGCAGCTGGCCGAGGAACTGGAGGTCTCCGTCCGGACGGTTTACCGGGACGTCGAGGCGCTCGGTGCCGCTGGTATCCCGCTGTATGGCGCTGCCGGTCACGCGGGCGGCTACCGGCTGGTCGACGGCTACCGGACCCGGCTCACCGGACTGACCGCAGACGAGGCGCAGGCCGCGTTCCTTGCCGCACTTCCCGGTGCCGCCGCCGAGCTCGGCCTCGGCGAGGCGCTCGCCAGCGCCCGGCTCAAGCTGCGGGCCGCCCTTCCGGCGGAGCTGCGCGAGCATGCCGAGCGGATCCAGGAACGTTTCCTGCTGGACGCCCCCGGCTGGTACGGCGACGTGGATCAAGTGCCTCACCTGACGGCGGCCGCCGCCGCGGTGTGGGCACGGCGGGCGGTGGTACTGCGGTACCGGCGCTGGCGGGCGCCGGAGGAGATCGAGCGACGGGTGGAGCCGTACGGGCTCGTCCTCAAGGCCGGCCGCTGGTACCTGGTCGCCGACGGGCCATCCGGGATCCGTACCTACCGGATCGACCAGATCCTCGAACTCCGTGCATTGGAAGACGAGTTCGTCATCCCGGACGGGTTCGACCTGGCCACGCACTGGAACAGCTATCTGGCCAACTTCCGAGCGCGACTACACACCGGGGAGGCCGTGGTACGGCTCACCTCGGAGGGCGCCCGCCGCCTCGGCGTCACACCCACCGGTGACGGATGGACGCAGGCCCGGGTGCCCATCGAGTCGATCGATCACGCCCACGGAGAGTTCCTGCGGCTGGGCACCGATGTCGAGGTCATGGCACCGGCTGAACTCCGCGACCGCATCGCCGAGACGGTACGGACCCTGGCCACCCGCTACGAAGGGTCGCGCTGGGCAGAGGGTTCTCCCGACCGAGACACCGGCCACCCGCACCCTCCGCCCTGCACCCGCACATGCGTATAGAACTCCATACGCGTCTTCACCCAAGGAGTGCGGTCTTCTCGGCCTTGATCGCAACAAAATACTCATGCGCGCGCACGACGAACGTCTCGATCCCTGCCCGGCGGGCGTGGAGGCGTATCTCGCAGACCGCCTCCGCAGCCGGGAGAAGCTGCTGTCGGCCTTCGAGGCGGACGACTGGGCGCGCAGCGAGGCCATGCCCTCGGGGGGAGGAGATCCGCCGGGTCCGGCGGCTGATCAGCCGGGGCAGGGCGGATCTGGACGATCTGAGCGCAGAGGACCGGGCGCAGATCGAGCGGGCCGTCTCGGTCGTGCGCCGCGGGCGCAGTGTGATGCCGGGCATGCCGGGCATGCCGGGGATGCACCGGGTCGGTCAGCCGCTGCCGATGTCCGGCCGAGGGGGTCGGCGTGTGCTCCGCGATGGGCGATGGCCGCAAGGCCGACTCCGCCCGGCGCCGCCGGCGTGTGGTCAACGCGGTCAGCGCCGCGGCCCGGGGCGGGGGCCGGATCAGTGTGTCCGACATCGCTCGGCAGGAAGGGTGGACCGGACCTTCCTCTACCGACACTCGGATCTCCTCGCGCTGGTCCACGCTGCCGAGGCCGAGCCGGCTGATTTCCGCATCATCGGCGGGCGAGGACTCGAAATCGGCGTTGTGGGGGACTGGCCAAGCATGACCGGCCGCATCGCGTTGGAGCGGCTTCACAGTGGCCTTGCCGTCCAGCATGGTGGCGTCGATGTCACCAGGCACGGCCGTCGGCTGACGGCGTCCGATGACCGTGCCACCCTCGCGGACGGCCGCTTCCACCATGCTCTGGCCGACCACCTGAAACCGAGGAGTTCGCCGAATCTTGGAGGGCCCCTCCGGCGGGCGAACCGGTGGCGATTCGGCCTCTACAACCTTGAGTCTGGCGTGGGTTCGCTCGCGAACCTGAACTGGCAGAACGGCGAGAGGACCCTAGCCAGGTGCCAGGGTTCTCTCGCCGCTCGCGTGCCGTGTCAGTGGCTGCCGGCGAGTTCGCCGGTGAGCTTGCCGTGGAGGTCGGCGCTCGGGTCGTTCAGGCCGGTGATCTCGACGGTCTTGCCGCGCTGGGCGTACTTGGTCTCGATGGCGTCGAGGGCGGCGACGGAGGAGGCGTCCCAGATGTGGGCGGCGGACAGGTCGATGACGACCTTGTCGGGGTCGGTGGCGTAGTTGAACTGACCGACCAGGTCGTTGGCGGAGGCGAAGAACAGCTCGCCGGTGACCTGGTAGACGACCGTCGTGCCGTCGGGGTCGACCACGGCGGTGACCTCGGCGAGGTGGGCGACGCGCCTGGCGAAGACGACCATGGCGGTGATCGAGCCGACGACGACGCCGATGGCGAGGTTGTGGGTGGCGACCACGCAGGCGACGGTGATGACCATGACGGCGATCTCCCCGGCGGGCATCCGACGAAGTGTCTTGGGGGCGATGGAGTGCCAGTCGAAGGTCGCGAACGACACCATGATCATGACGGCGACCAGGGCGGCCATGGGGATGTCGGAGACGACCGGCCCGAAGGCGATGCAGAGCACCATCAGGAGCGCGCCGGCGAGGAAGGTGGACAGGCGGGTGCGGGCGCCGGAGACTTTTACGTTGATCATCGTCTGGCCGATCATGGCGCAGCCGCCCATGCCGCCGAAGCAGCCGGTGACGATGTTCGCGATGCCCTGGCCGATGGACTCGCGGGTCTTGTTCGAGTGGGTGTCGGTGATGTCGTCGACCAGCTTGGCGGTCATCAGCGACTCCATCAGGCCGACCAGCGCCATCGCGAACGCGTACGGGGCGATCGTCGTCAGAGTGTCCACGGTGAAGGGCACGTCCGGAAGGCCCGGGACCGGCAGGGAGGAGGGCAGGGCGCCCTTGTCGCCGACGGTCGGCACCGCGATGGCCGCGCCGACGGTGATCACGGTCAGGATCCCGATGGAGACCAGCGGCGCCGGGATCACGGTGGTGACCTTCGGGAAGAACACCATCAGCGCCAGGCCGCCGGCGATCAGCGGGTACACGGCCCAGGGCACGTTGTGCATCTCGGGGACCTGGGCCATGAAGACCAGGATGGCGAGGGAGTTGACGAAGCCGACCATTACCGAGCGGGGGATGAACCGCATCAGCTTGGCCACCCCCACCGCACCCAGGATGACCTGGAAGACGCCCGCCAGGATGACGGCGGCGACCAGGTAGCCGAAGCCGTGCTCACGGTTCAGCGGGGCGATCACGAGCGCGACGGCGCCGGTCGCGGCGGAGATCATCGCCCTACGACCGCCCACGACCGAGATGACCACGGCCATCGTGAAGGAGGCGAACAGGCCGATCGCGGGGTCGACTCCGGCGATGATCGAGAAGGAGATCGCCTCGGGGATCAATGCGAGGGCGACGACCAGGCCGGCGAGGACCTCGGTGCGCCAGACCTTCGGGTCGGAGATCCAGTCGGGCTTCAAACCGCGCAGTCGCGCGGTCGGGGACACAGCAGTGGCAGCAGAAGACAAGGGAGACGGAACCCGTCGTGCTCGGGCACACCCCTACGGCAGGCCGAGGCGTGCGGGAAGGACGCGCAGGGGCCGGTCCGGCACCCCGCGGGCGGCCCCGCGAAGTGCGGAACCGGAAGTCGAGGGAGGAGGGACGGGTCTGGGCCTGCGCAAGAGCGGGGGCCTTACCTCACGTCCGGGGACGAAGCCTCACGGCGGGCAGGCGGCGGCGCCGGGCATCATGGGCTCGCGCACGCTTGTCTCCTGCAAGAATCGGGTCTTCGCCGGGGGCACCATCGGCCCCGACACGGCAACGGCGAGGCAGCGGCACGCCGCCCTCACCACCAGCAACTCTACCCTAACGTTAGAGTAGAGATCGGCAGTGCCCACCCGGGCCGAGAACGCCGACGACGACAAAGGGCCAGAGGATCACGGGCGTGGACGGCAAGCACATGCAGATCGGTGAGGTCGCCGCGCGCACGGAGCTGTCCCTGCGCACCATCCGGCACTACGAGGAGACCGGCCTGGTCGTCCCCTCCGCCCGCTCACAGGGCGGCTTCCGTCTCTACACCGAAGCCGACGTCGCCCGGCTCACGGTCATCCGGCGCATGAAGCCCCTCGGCTTCACCCTGGACCAGATGCGCGACCTGCTGAACGCCACCGACCAACTCGATGCCGGCACCGGTTTCGACACCAGCGAGCGCGAAGCCCTCCTGGAACGCGTACGGGCCTACCAGCAGGCCGCCACCGAACAGGTGGAGAAGCTGCGGATCCAGCTGGCCCGCGCCGAAGACTTCGCCGCCACCCTGGGCGCCCGCCTGGAGCAGAATTCTCCCGCCGCCCGCGCCTAGGCACCTGGATTTCTCCAGCATGATGGGTCACTTCCCGGTGCAGGGCGCTGTCCTCGGCTTGCCGCATGTGGCGGTGATCAGCGTTTCACGCGTCCGCGGACGGCAAGGACGGCCAGGCCGAGGAGCACGGGTTCGGCCAGCCGGGAGGTCATCTCGGTGTAGGTACCGGCCTTGGTCGGGTCCTGGCCGGAGGAGCGGAAGACCACCGAGTTGATCACCACTCGCAGGGCCTTCTCCGCTCGCTCGGTAGTGACGCGCTGGTTCCACGGGCCGGTGGGGTTGACCGGGTCGGGGGTGTTTGTGGTCGGGCTGATGTCCGGGCCGCCTGCATCCAGCGGCCGCGCTTCGATGAGCCGCCGGTTGTTCTGCTCCTCCAGAACGAGCCGGTTCACCTGGTGCTACCGGCTGCTTGCTACTCGAAGCGGGCAGCGGCAGTGACGGGGGAGCGGTCGGCGTTCGTTCTGCTCTCCCAGAACAAGCCGGATTACGTGCTCCCGGCTTGGCCGCGGGCGGGCATGAAGGAGGCGTTGCACCGGGAGGCGCGCAGCGCCTGTGGGTCTTCGCGGGTTCAGGAGCCCGCTGGAGGGCCCTTGAGCGCGCTGGTTGGCATCTGAAGCGTGATAAATGGCCCGCAGTGCGGTGAGGAGGGGTGGGCGGCCCTTCGGCTTCCGCGGCCGGGCCCCGGGCGGCCCCGGCGCCCGGCCGGGGGTCTCAGGCGCGGGCGGCCGCGGCGGGGACGATCCAGTTGCGGAACTCGACGGCGTAGTGCCGCAGGCGGTGCTCCAGGATCTCGTCCGGGCAGGCGACAAGGAAGTGGACCGTCAGGTTCGCGGTGAAGCCGTCGGCGCTGTCACCGAACTGGATCAGCGCCCGCCCGATGGCGGTGCCGTCGGCTCGATCGTGCTCGTGTGGGACAAACTGCGCATGCACCTGGTCGCGCCACCGCGGGAGCTCTTCGCGGCCAACACTGACTGGCTCACCGTCTTCCGGCTACCGATCCACGCCCCCGGCCTCAACCCCGAGTAAGGCATCCGGTCCCTGGTCAGACGCGACATCGGCAACCCCGCCACGCCGACCTCAGCCAGATCACCGGAGCAGTGAAACGCAAGCTCCAGATGACCCAGTACCGCCCTCACCTGATCGACGGTTGCCTCACCGGAACAGTCCTGGCACCGGACTCATGACATGTCGCGTCCGTGCGACGGTCGGCAGCACCGGCCAGCGGGGCGACCCCGCCTGGTTGGTGCCACAGCTCGCCCATCAGGTGTTGGCCCCTCGTGCCGCCACGGCCCAGCGGTCCACGACCTGATGGCCCTGCACGACGACCAGCTCATCGGCCAGGTTCACCGGTGTGCACGCGTGGTTGGGGACGACTGCCACCACGGTGCCCAGCGATGGCGCCTTCGTGCCCTCGGGAAGCACCACCGTGGTGTGGTGCTCCGACAGTGACGTGAGGGACGCGCCCGGAAAGGCGGGCAGGTACCCGTGGCCAGTGACCCACGGTGACCTGTCGGAGCCCAGTACCTTGCTGCCGACGTCCAGCACGAAGCGTCCGCTGGCCGGCACGCTCACCACGGTCGCGATGGCGTACAGGGCCAGGTCGGTTGGGGTGCAGGTCCCGATGGCCAGCTGGGTCGCGTCGTTGAAGACATACACACCGGGCCGCAGCTCATTGACCGATCCGGGCCTCCACCGCCCGGCCGTCGGCGTTGATCCCCCGCTGACGACCCGCGCAGACAGACCCACGGCCTCCAGGGCTTCGACCGCCTCGCCGAGCGCCAGCTCCTCCTCGCGCGCCGCATTTTCCCGGGCCTGTGGGTCGTAGCCGTATCCGTGCCCGGGGAAGGTGAACACCCCTGCGACATCCAACCCGGCATCAGCGGCCGCCTTGCCCACCGCGGCGGCATCGGCCGGGAGGACTCCGGTGCGGTGGTGACCGCTGTCGACCTCGACCACCACTTCGACCGGGCGCGCGGCCCCCCGAACTGCCCGCCCCAGACGCTGGACACCCTCCACAGAGTCGGCGCCGACCCGCAGTGCCGCGGTCTCCGCCAGTCGACGCAACCGCCGAGCCTTGCCATCGTCGACCCACAACGGGTAGGCGATGAACAGATCATTGGTACCGCCTCGGGCGAACACCTCCGCCTCAGCAACGGTGGCCACCGTCAGACCCACTGCCCCCGCGCCGATCTGCCGGTCGGCGATCTCCCGGCACTTGTGCGCCTTCGCATGAGGACGCAGCGCAAAACCGCCTGTTCCGGCCGCGGCTGCCATCCGAACGATGTTCCGTTCCATCACCTCGACGTCGACCACCAGCGCGGGTGTGTCTACACCTTCAGGAAGACCTGTGCTCATATCGATGCACCTCCGTCCGAAGATCACGCACAGACGATCACGCATGGTTCCCGTCAAGAACACTCAAGACACGGATCCCTGGCGACAGATGCCCACAACCAGGACCCCCAGGCCGAGGCACTTTGATTGTTGCGCTCCGGCAAGCGGGGAGCACCCGCCTATCAGGGCAGTGAGGTGTCACCCACACGTATGCCCGGGGATGTGGTGGAAGTCGGGACGTGGATGAGGGTGAGGGGTCGTTCCCCGGTCGAGTCAAGCTGAGGGGGGAGCCTCATGGGAAGCTCCCCCCTCAGTGGGTGGACTGACGCGGTGTGGGGTTCAAAGCCCTCAACCTCCCCAACCGCGTACGGATGAACACCCTCGGCTATGTCGTGTGCGGGAGCACGTCCGAGTCATCCCCTGACGATGCAGAAGGGATGACCAGCTGGATCGGTGAGGACCCGCCACCTGTCCTCATGCGGCTGGTGATCCATCTTGCCCGCGCCCAGCTCCAGCAACCCGGCCTCCGCCTCATCCAGGTCTGTGACGTCGAAGCAAAGGTGAAGCTGCTGGGGAACGGTTTGATCGGGCCAGCTCGGGGCCCGGTAGTCGTCGACCCTTTGAAATCCGATGAGGAGTCCGTCCTCACGGGTGAGACCGGCAAAGTCAGCGTCCGACTTCGGGTGGGGCTCCAGGCCGGTGGCCTGCTGATAGAACGCAGCCAGAGCCAGTGGATCAGGGCAGTCCAGTGTTATCGCGCTCAACTTCATCCGCAAGGGCATGACATCTCCGAGCTGATCAGCAGACTTTCTTGATGCACATGCTAGCGAGTTGGTGCGTGATAGCGGGTGGGGCATGCTCTGGTGGTGAGGGCATGGTTGATCGGGCCGTGCTGGCGCCGCGTCCGTTGTTCACGGGTGTCTCGATGGCTTATCTGTCGTCGTTGGTGGCGGAGTTGGCCAGGCCGTGGGTGGCCGGGGTGGAGGGCCGCCGGTGTCAGGCGAGGGGCGGGGACTGGATGCCACCCGTCCAGGTCCGCCGCCCCGCCGCGGGCCGGAGCGGCCGGTGTGTGTTTGTGTCGGGTAAGAAGAAGCAGAACACAAGGAAAGCCACCGTCATCGCCGGCCACAACGGCCACACTTGCGGGCTGACACACTCAGGCCAGGGTGGATGCATGACACGGCCGCCGCCCGCACGGCAGGTAGCAGCCAGTCTTCGACCGGCGTGGTCCAGGTCCTCCTTGATGACGTCTGCCTCGGAATGAGCCGTGACCATCCCGGGCGGGCCCTCACCCCCGCCACGCAAACTACGACCGGGAGCGATAGCGCGCTTCGTCGAAGACCGAGAACGCCAGCGACACGACCACTCCTGACAGCGAATCACCGGCGAACATGCCCTGGCCGACCACAAACGCTGGAAACAGCTCATCCGCTGGACCCACCGCCACGACCGCCTGCCCGACACCTACCGAGCCATCACCGGCCTCATCTCCGACCGCACCGCCACACCCTGAACCACACCTACACCCCATGAGCGGCCAACACACCCCACCCGCTATCACGCACCCACTCGTCAGGCGAGCTGTACGTACCGCTGCTGCTGCCGGTCCGCAGGAACAGGTCGCCACCGGAGTTGGTGGCGCTTGGGACACTGTGTGAGAGATCCTCGACGCGAATCGCACCGAGGAGACAGGCTTGATCATGGAACACCAGCAGCGGCTACGGGAGCGCTACCTTGCGGCCGCCCTCACGTCGGCTCCGACGCCATGGCAGCTCGTCCTGGACCACGGAATCGCCGTGGGCGGTCTGCTCGGCATCGGCTTCGCAGTCCACCCGGACACCGGACACGACCTCGTCATGGTCGTATCCAGTGCCGGCCATGGACTCTTCGACGCGGTCACGGGCGAGAGGATCGCACGTGACCGGGACCCCGATCCCGCCACGAGTACGCCCGACGCACACCCGGACCTCACCTGCCCCGGCCTCGGTCCCCTCGCAGGGACAGCGGTCCGCGTCGCAGGCCTCTTCGGCGGCGGTCTGCACAGCACCACCTCGGACGGTTGGACGCTGGATGTCGTCAGCCCCGAATGGCCCCACGACCGCGTCATCCTCTCCGCCGACGGCGGAGCACACAAGGGACCGGCGGGAAGCACCTGGTGGCACATCTTCCACTCCCAGTATTCGGAGCTGCGCGCCGCCGGCTTCGCGCCGTCCGGTCGCACCCTGGCAGTCGCCACCAGCAGCGACCTCACCCTGTGGACCCGCCCGGAGCTCCATATCGCGGACTGAGCGGACCCGGGATGCCACGCTCGGACCTGTTGCCGTCCCACCTGGCCCGCCGAGGTCAGGCAGCCGTCGCGCAGGCTGCCGAGCCGGCCCGTACGTGCAGTGGTTTCCGGTGGGCGGCCAAGGAGCCCGAGATGTACGGCCGACGGGTGTTCCGGACAGTGGAAGGAAGCTGGCTCATGGAGGTCGGTCACTCGTACCGGTCGGACGACATGAAGGGGTCCATCACCACCATGACCCACGTACAGATCTCCGTCGGCGAGCCGGAACACGAGCGCGAAGTCCCGGTCGCCCAGCCTCCCGCCAAGGGCCGGCTACGGCGTGCGCCGGGCGGAGGCTGACGGGCAGCTGCGGGGCGAGGCCGCCTTTTCTGTCTCGTCCCCGCTGAGCGGCGCACGCTCGAGGGGCGCGCAGGGGGCGGACACGGGGTGGTTGACGAAGGCGTTGACGTGGGGTGGCCTACGTACCGCCCTGGGAACACGTTCACCGGCCCGGGATGCTGCTCAGCGCCCTGGGCGGGGGCGGTCGGCCTTGGGTGCTGTGGGGCGTCGGCCCGTACCCGCTGCCGGTCACCGAGGCGGGTCTGGCGGCGCTGAGCGGGGTCTTCGCCCTCGCGTGGACTGCCACCCGCCCTGAAAGGCGCCGTCGGCACCCCGCGCGGCTTGGCGTTCCGCGCCGGGCGGGACGGCTCTCCTCGGCGTCATGGCGTCCGCACGCTCGCTGACGCCGCGCCCCGAGGGCCATCCCCTGGCACGGGAAGGCCCTCGGGGCGGGGTCGGGTTATTGGGTTAGAAGGGTCCGCTCTGTGGGGGACGAACCGGATTTCGACTGTGCGGCAGCTGGTGTCCGGTGTTCCGACGGTAAGTCAGTGGTCTTGGCTCTAGGTGTTCTCTCCCGGAGGTTGTGGACGGGTCAGCCAGGTCTCGGCTGAGGGGTCTTGAAGGGGTGTGACCCGGATACGCCAGAAACCCGTCAAAACTTGATCTTGGCCTGCTGAGTGCCTGACGCTGTCGGGGATCTTGGCGATGACAGTCGGCCATGCCCTCGACATCCCAGCCTCCAAGATCCCCGACCTCGTCACCCGCGATCAGCTCTGCGTCTCCTCGCGGCGTCCAAGAGTGGCCGCATCGGGTATGAGGAGCAGCTTGCCGGTGGTACGCCGACCCTCCAGATCGCTGTGGGCCAGGGCGGCCTCGGACAATGCGTAGCGGCCCGTTACGGTGACCTCAAGCGCCTTGGAGCGCACCCACTCGAACACATCGGCGGCCCGTCGGAGCAGTTCGGACCGATCGGCGATGAAGTCCCCGAGGCTGGGCCGGATCAGGGTCAGCGAACCGCCGTCGGCGAGCCGAATCGGATCAAACGGAGGCACGGCACCACTTGCCGCGCCGAAGAGCACGAGATGGCCGCGGGTTCGCAGGCTGGCGAGGCTCGCATCGAAGGTGTGCGCGCCGACGCCGTCGAAAACAACCGGCAGTCCCTGACCGCCGTTGAGCCGCCTCACCTCAGCTGCGAGATCGTCGATCGCGGAGGAAAGGATCACCTCAGCGGCCCCGGCACGCTTCGCCAGCTCGGCCTTCGCCGTGGTCGACGTCGTGCCGATCACCCTGCCGCCGAGATGGGTGATGAGCTGGGTCAAAAGCAGCCCCATGCCACCAGCAGCCGCATGCACGAGCACCGTGTCACCCCTCTGAACCGGGTAGGCGTCCTTGACGAGATAGTGCGCGGTCATGCCTTGGAGGAGCACGGCGGCGGCTGTCTCGAAGCCGATATCGTCGGGCAGCGGCACCAGCCGGGAGGAGTCCACGACGGCCCGCTCGGCATACGTGCCGGGAATCTCCACCCAACCGACCCGGTCCCCGACTGCGACGTCAGCGACGCCGGGTCCAACTTCGACGACCGTGCCGGCGCCCTCAGCGCCCGGGGTGAAGGGCAGCGGGAGGCTGTACCGGCCTTCGCGGTGGTAGACGTCGAGGAAGTTGACCCCGGATGCGGCGACCTCCACGATTGCCTCGCCCGGACCCGGCCGCGGCTGGTCCACCTCGGCCTCCTGCAGCACCTCGGGACCGCCCACTTCGTACACCTGAATCGCTCTCATGACCCCTCCAATAACGGCTTTCCCCCCACCAACCCCGTTAATGGCGATCCGATTCCCGGCAAGCAGACCAGCCCGCCGCCCCTGCCGAGAGCTCACCTGTCGGCAAACGATCGTTTGATGACTGGCGGTCGATACGTCCAATGAACCCTTGCAATCCGGGGGTTCGGGCCAAGAAGCACTGGGTCGAGCTGTGCTTCGCCCCGGCCTACGCGTCCTTGGCGAGGCTGATCGAGATCCACTTCGGTCCGCTGCGGCAATTCACCGTTGCCGATTCAGACCACCGCAACCACACCACCCAGGCCCGGGCCCTGCACGCCTGTCTGCGCTTTGCGTAACGCCAACGCCCGCCAACCCGGACGTCCTCGCCGCTCAGCGCAAGGAGCGTGCCCGGGTCCGCAGCGGCAAGGGCGTCCGCTGGGGGGCCCGCTCGCGACCGCAGTCTGATCAGCTGCCTTGAACGGCCGTGCGAACTCACAGCCCCTGGATGATCAGCCGCTTGCTGTCGGTGTTGCAGATGCGCAGCGCAGCGATCGCCTGATACTCCGGCGAGTCGTTCCACGGCCGTGCGGCAGCCACTTCCGGGAACTCCACAAGCACGATCGTCCGGGCGTTCAGGCGCCCTCCACAACGTCGACGTCTGCGCCCCGGGCGAGGTATCTGCCACCGTACGGCTCCAGCGTCGCAACCATGTGCGAGCGGTACTCAGCCAGTTTCTCGGCATCACCAGTCAGAGCGCTAGGGACGCAGCGGACGGTCCAGTGACCAGTTCGTTCCCGGCTGGCCGTACTCGTTCGTGGCCGCGCCCCGACAAGGTCGACGCCTACGTCGTGGTCGAAGGAGACCAGGGCGGCGACTACTACGGCATCCCCCCGCGCGGAGCGCACGTACGTTTTTCCATGATCAACCTGTTCACGTTCAAGGACGGGAAGATCATCGAGAAGCGGGCCCACTACAACCTGGCCGACATCATGGACCACCCCACGGCCGACCCCACCGCCTGACGAAACGGGCCTCAACAAGGCCACGCCCTGCGCCCCTCCACCGCCGCACACCGACGGCGCGCGCCTGGAGCGAAACGCTCCCACTGCCCACACCGAGAACCGTGGCGTCCCCTTCTGGCTGATGCCGCATCGCCCTGCGGGCTGCGTGGGCCACACACCGCCCTGGCCGGGGAGACCAGGCCCAGCTCAGGCGGCTGCTCATGTCCAGCTCGAACCGGCCGTAGGGGTTCACATGCGTCCAGAACAGTGGTGACAGGGCCCGCCGTCGGCATCGGTGAGCGTGTCGGCCCACTCCTCGTCGGCGAGGACCTGCTGCATCAGCAGCGTGTTGACGTGCACGAGGGCGGACTGGAGCAGGTGCAGGGCGAGCATCGCTCAATGGGTCGTCAGCCAGCTCCCTGACGGCACGATAAGCATCAAGTTAGAATCATTGAAGTTGTAGATATGTTGCCTTGATGGAGTTGCCAGGGTGGGGGCATGGCGACCTCGCCCGAGCAGCAGCCCATCGCCGAGCGGCAGCTGTGCGGCCTGCTGAACGGGCTGGCCCAGCGGATCGCCCAGCATGTACGGGAGCGGGCCGCCATCCTGGGGCTCACCGCGTCCCAGGCGACCGCGCTGCGGGAGATGAGTGGGGCGATGGCCATGCGGGAGCTCGCTGAACGTATGAGCTGCGACCCCTCCAACACCACGTTCGTCGTCGGCAAGCTGGAGAAACAGTTGCTGATCGAGCGCCAGCCGCCCCCACCTACCGCCGCGCGGACCTCGTCCTCACCGTCGAGGGCACCGCGCTGCGCGAACGCCTGCTCGGGCTCCTCGCCTTGGACTCCCCGCTGGCCGGCTTCACCCCGCAGGAGCAGGGTGTGCTGGAGCGGGCGATCGTCTCCGCGTGAGGCCCCGGCGGGCAGACCGCCGGACGGGCCACTAGCTCTCCTGCGGTGAGAGCGGTCGCTCGAAGAACGTCTCCAGAACCACTGTGGCCTGCGTTCCGCTGACGCCGTCGATGGCGTAGATCCGGCGCAGCACGTCCTGGAGCTGCTCGGTGGTCGCGGTCCTCACCTTGACCAGTACGGAGGCGCTGCCGGCGATGACATGCGCCTCCAGCACCTCGGGCAGCGCGGCGAAGTCCTGCGCCGAATCACCCATCCACGAGGTCGATTCGACCATCACGTACGCCAGGACGACGCTGCCCACCGCGGCCGGATCCACCTCCACCGTAGTGCGTCGGATGACGCCGCGCTCGCGCAGCTTGCGCACGCGCTCGTGCGCGGCACCGGCGGAGAGGCCGACGGCCTTACCGAGTGCGGCATAGGACTGGGTGGCGTCCTGCTGGAGGTGCGCCAGCAGGGTTCGGTCTATGTGATCCACAACTCTCCATTCGGAATCTTCTTGTAATGACCATAGCTCATCCTGCAATGTGCACCACAGACCGAACAAGCTTCGGCAAGGGCGGGACTCGTAGGAGAGGAAGAGGCTCATGGCTGACGAGCGACCTGGGTTGTACGAGATGTTCGACGAGCGGTTCCGCACCGGGCGCTGTATGAACGGCGACGACGCCCTGGAGGTCCTGTACACCGGATGCCGCTGGGCCGAGGGACCCGTCTACGTACCCTCCTGGCGGCAGGTCGTCTGGAGCGACATCCCCAACGACCGGATGCTGCGCTGGGACGAGGAGACCGGCGCCGTCAGCGTCTTCCGCCGTTCGGCGGGACACACCAACGGCAACACCCTCGACGGCGAGGGCCGGCTGATCACCTGTGAGCAGGGCAACCGACGGGTGACCCGCACCGAACACGACGGCACCCTCACCGTGCTGGCGGACCGGTGGCTGGGTAAGCGTCTGAACAGCCCGAACGACGCGGCGGTCAAGTCCGACGGCTCGATCTGGTTCTCTGACCCGGACTTCGGCATCACCAGCGACTACGAGGGCTACCGCGCCCAAAGCGAGATCGGCGCCAACAACGTCTACCGCATCGACCCCGCCAGCGGCGAAGTGCGGCTGGTAGCAGACGGCTTCGGAGCGCCGAACGGGCTGGTCTTCTCGCACGACGAACGGCAGCTGTTCATCTCCGACACCCGCGCGGGCCGCATCCGGGTCTTCGACGTACACGACGACGGCACCCTCTCCGACGGCAAGGTCTTCGCCGAGGCGGGGGCCCGGGAGAACGCGCGCTTCGACAACCTCCGCTTCGACGACGGCGGTCGGCTGTGGGCCGCGGCGATGGCCGACGGTGTGCACTGCTACGACCCGGACGGCACACTCATCGGACGGCTCGTCGTCCCCGAGGCGGTCGCCAACATCTCCTGGGGCGGGGCCAAGCGCAACCGCCTCTTCATCGCGGCGGAGACCAGCCTGTACTCGGTTGTCATGGCCGTCACCGGCACCCACCCGACGGGGCCGGGTCGCCGCCCCTGGCTGGACGGCTAGCGTTCCGGGCCCGCCCTCGGCTGTGGCTGACGCGGTGGTGCGTCGGCGACAGCCGCAGGAGCGTGCGCTGCCCCCGGGTGTCCGGCCCGCCGCCTGCGTACGGGGCGGCGGGTGGGGCTACTTGCTGATGGCGAAGCGCATCAGGGCGTGCTCGTCGCCCTGCTTTATCCTTCCCGTCATGTTGATGACCTCGGGCTTCCAGCTGGCGCCGACCCGTACGGCCTTGGCGACGGCGCAGCCGTTGTCCTGGGTGAGCAGGCTCGGCCAGATGTCGGCGACCTGCTGGGCGCTGCCCCTGGTCGCGTCGTAGACCTTGAAGCTGATGTTGCGGGCCTTCTCGAAGGAGCTGCCCTTGTTGAACGCGGCGGCGACGAACACGACCGACGTGATCTGGTCGGGGATACGCGCGAACTCCACCGCGACGGTCTCGCCGCCGCCGTCACCGCGCCCCGTCTGGTTGTTACCGCTGTGCACCAGGGAGCCGTTGCCCATGCGGTCCCGGGGAGAAGGGGGCGGTCAGCTCATGGGCGGGGGCGTGGGGTCTCGTGGCGGCGCCAGTAGGTGGGCCGCTGCTAGTTGTCCTGGGCCTCGATCAGGCTGATGCCGTTGGGGCCCAAGGGCGACCACGGGTAGCGCAGCTGGGAAGGGTCTTCTTACCAGTAGCAGACCTGGCAGATCTCGTAGGACCACCACGCGCTGAACCTCTGGTGGCCGCAGCACGGGCAGGGCGGCCAGCCGCCGGGCGGCGCCGCCGCGACGACCGGCTCCGGCGCCTGAGACGGGCCGTGCTCCGCGCGGAGCATGGCCTCCGTCGCCTCCGGCTCCGCGAGGTGGGCCGCGTCCTGAGCCTCCAGCTCGGCCAGTTCGGCGGCACTCACGGCACCTATGCCATCCGCACGGGTGCCGGCGGTGTCCGGGGTCTTCGGGCTGCTCATGGGCCTGATCCTAGGCAAACCACCTCGGCGAGAGACCGCGGCATTCGCCGCCTTCGCCCATCAGGGTCCTAACGCAGGGGGAAGGCATCCTGCCGCTGCGCGTCATGCGCTGACTCGCACACCGTTCAGAGACGGACCGGGCGGAGCTGGAGAATGTTGCCCAGGCCCTGCACACGGAAGCTACCTCTGCGAACCCCGAACCCGGCCGACTGCGTCAGATCACCACTCAGCTGAAGGACAAGTTCCTGCGAGGTGCCACCACCATCGCCGCCACCCACGGCATCCAGCTGGCCGAGCAGGCCCTTGGTGCGCTGCTGCCATGACGCGCAAGCGCCACTGGCCCCAGCGCATCGGTCTGACATCCCTGGGCCTTCGGGGACACGCATGCCAACGGCATTCGGTTGGCGGCATCGTCCCCCGGTCCTCCGTCCGCTGGTTGGCCAGTGGTCTGCTGCAGGAACAGATAGCGGCCATCCCGCCCTACATGAAAGGGGCGGGTGGTGGGGTTCCTGTCGTGGGCGCTTGTGTTCCCACTGCCGGGGCCACTTCCGTGCTCGGTATCCAAAGGGTGTGTTCTCCCTGCTCAGAGCACTCTTCGGCGCCTTTACAGGCTGCTGCCGGCCCCGGGCTGCGGCAAAGAGGACGGTGGTGGCGTGAGGCTGTTGGGGCCGTGCACCGCGTCCAGCAGGGCTTGGCCCTGGGTGTCGACCCATTTGGTGAACAGCTGCTGGGAGTAGCCGAAGATGAGGGCCCACGCGATGATCTGTTGGGTGGAGTCCAGGGCGCTGAGCCCGGGGACGAATCCGCCGCGCATGAGCAGGAGGCCGAGTACTGCGGTGAGGGCGCCGGTGGGAATCTTTAGGCAGGCGAGGGTGACCGGCACGTCGTAGGGCAGGGCAGTGCCGCGGATGCGTCTGAGGGCTGCCGCAGCGGCGATCACTGCGGACGCCATGCCGGCGATTTCGATGAGGAGATAATCCTGGGCCCTGGCGACATGCGCAATCTGGGCATTGGTTGGCTCCACCGGAGTGAGGCCTCCACTCATAGTCGGACAGACGACCCGATACTGCGCTTTGGATTCCGGCACGAAACAGAGCGGGACTGCGTCCTCCCAAATGTTCGTGAGTACGGCGATCGCGACCACGGCGATTGCCATACCGAGCGTCACGGCACGGACGATGCGCACGAAACTGCGTACACGGAGTATCTCCTTGCGGAGCAGCCGCCTGGCGAGACTGACGGTCTCGGCAAGGAACGCGCGTTCACTAGGATTGAGTACCCTTTGCGGATCGTCGCGGAATTCGCGGGCGATCTCTGCGACGCGGACCTGCTGTGGGTCACCGAAGGCGAAGTGCTCGTCCACGAGCGCCACCATCTGGGGTAGCTGCGCTCTGATGTCCTCGGCGGACGCCGCCCAGACCATCATGTTCACAGCACTGTCGATGTGCGCCTGTGCGGCACCGAGGTGCGCCGACCGTCTCATCACCGGATGGTCGTTGTGTGCGAGCGCCTCGTTGGCCTTCTGCAGTTCCGCCTGCGCTTTTTCGGCGAAAGGTCCCGCCCAGGCGCGTCTCTCCGGATCTGCCTGCGCCCGTTTTCCCAGTGTGGCGATGACGACCTGAAGCTCCGCGATGCGTGCGCGAAGTCCTTCCTTCTGCTCCCATGGTCCCCACTCCGACCGGGACCTCCACCACCTCTTCTTCGGAGGCTCGTCGCTCTGCGGGCCCGGGGGAGTGCTCTTCCGCCGGGCACGGGTGCTGGCCGCGTGCAGGGTGGACCGTGGCAAATGCAGGCTCCTCACGGGAATCTGTCTCTTGCGGCACTGGCCGCGTTTCGCCTGGAGGTCGGCAGCAGTGTGCTTGAACCCGAGCCCTGCTCCTCCGAGTGGACGTCAATGTTCACCGCAAAAACGATCCGCCTAGGAGCATCTGCGGCCGCCAAGCGTCGGACGTGGCGTCGGCGGCCGCCACCGTGGCCGACTCCGCGTGGCCCGCCTGCGTTCTTGCGGCGGGACGAAGAGCGACGTAAGCGCAGCCTGGTCGAAGAGCCGCGGGCGACGGCAGGCACTGCGCCATCTGCCGCGAGGAGCCCATGCACCGCTGCGCCTCCGCCAGGGCCTCCGTCGCGTCCAGTGCCGCGGCCAGGCCCAGGGTCGGTTCCTGCGCCGGGGGCTCCGGGGCGGGCGAGGTCGGTTGCCGTAGGTGGGCGGGCAGCTGGGCCTGGAGGGGGCGCGGCTGCTGCTGGGCGGCGGTGGTGCCGGGGATGCGCAGCAGGTCGCCGGCGACCGTAGGGACGCTATCGTCCCAGCTGTCCTCGAAGCGGGGCTCGGATCCGCGGAGGATGAGCCGGCCAGCTCCCTCACCGTCTGACCCCTGCCCACAGGCGCCGGAGTCCGGAGATGGACGCAGGTGGCGCGGGTGGGGCGGGGCGTGGTGGCTTTACGGGCCGGGTGTTGCCTTGGGAGCTGGGGCGGGGGGCAGGGCGCCGGGGTTGAGGTGGGTGACCAGGCGGTGGAGGAGGCGGTGGACGTCAGCTTGTTCCTGGGGTTCGAGGATGGCCAGGGCCTCTTCGTTGACGTGCCGGACGACAGTGCTGGCCCGTGTGAGCAGGCGGGAGCCGTCGGGGGTGATGTGCAGGCACAGGACGCGGCGGTTGGTGGGGTGGGGTGAGCGCGTGATCAGGCCGCGTTCGGTGAGGCTGCCCACGGCGGAGCCCATGGACTGGGCGGTGATGCCGGCGTGGCGGGCGGCGTCGGCGCTGGAGATGCCGGGTTGGCGATCGGCGTGCTGGAGGGCGTTGTACTGCGCGAGGTTGAGCTCGAGTGTGCGCAGTTCCTTCTCCAGGCGGGCGCCCATGGCCTGGGCGAAGTGCCAGGCCAGGTAGCCGGTGTGGATGGGCTTGTCGTTCACGTGGCTCCCCGACTTGTAAGGCAACTTATGTTTTACTGCTGTTGTTATCAGGCAGCTTACAACTTCTGGACGGTCTTCCTTCATGCCAGCCTCGACCCCACTCCGCCCGGCCGACGTCTTGCCGGCCGCCCACGGCGACATGACCGACCCGGCCCCGGAGCCCCATCCTCGTTCCGGTCTCAAGGGTGTGCTGCTTCCCGTCGCAGTGGTGCTCGCCATCGGGACGATCTTCGTAAGTGTGTACCTCGCCGCGTTTCACGCCCCCCGCCCGCATGACCTGCCCGTCGCGGTGGTCGGTACCGCCGCCGAGGCGCAGCGGCTGGAAGCCGGACTGGAACATGCCATATCTGGCGGTTTCGATGTGCGGCCCTACGGTGACGAGGCAGCGGCCCGTGAGGCGGTCGAGCGCCGTGACGTGTACGCCGCCTACGTTCCCGACCGTGGCGCGGGGAGGGAGAAGCTGCTGTACGCCGGTGCCAACGGCCCTTCTGTGACAGCCACCCTCACCGCCGCCTTCGCCCAAGCCGGCCCCGAGGCGGGCCCGCCTCCGGCCGCCCAGGACATCCTCGAGGTGTCCGCCGGCGACACCCGTGGCCTGTCGGTCTTCTACGCCGCGTTCGGCCTGGTCCTGGCCGGCTATCTGTTCGGCATGATGACCTACCAGGCCGCACCGGCCTTGCGTTTTCGCCAGCGCATCGCCAGTCTCACCCTCTTCGGGGCCCTTGGGGGCATCATCGTTGCCCTCCTTACCGGCGACACCGGCTTCGGCGCCCTTCCCGGCTCCTTCGCCGGCATTGCCGTGGTGACCGCCCTGATGGCCATGGCGGCGGGCGGCGCGACCATGGCCATCGTGAAATGGACCGGATCCGCCGGCGCCGCCATCGCCTCGGTCGTTCTGCTCATCCTCGGCAACGCCACCAGCGGCGGGGTCATGCCCGCCTCCTACCTGCCCGACTGGCTGCACCCGCTCTCCGGCGTGCTGCCCGTGGGCGCGGGGGTGCGCGCCCTGCAGGGGATGTCCTACTTCCACAATGACGGCCTGTGGTCCGGCCTCGCCGTCCTGGCCGCGTGGTTCATCGCGTGCGTGGCCCTGCTCTACCTGCGCGATCTGCGAGGCGCCCGCAAGAATCGGCCTCACACCCCGTAAGGAATCTGATCGGTTCTCCCTCGGCGGCCCCGCGATCCTGCTGATGGTCGCGGGGCCTGCTCACGCTCCCGGGGCAGGGGTGGGGGGCGCGGGACTTTGGTGCTTCGAGGTTGGCCTCGAAGCATGCTGGGATCCGCATTGACGAGGACCGCTTCGAGGACCGCTTCTCCTCGCTCATGCCGGCGACAGCGAGGGTTCCCTGTTCACCGTTGCTGGGTTGGGCGTGCTGCGGTTTGGATCCTGGCGTGATGTGCCCACCTTCTCGGCCGGGCCCTGGGTCGAGTCCTGAGCGCAGTGGCTGCGGTTTCTTATCGGGAGTGAGGGTGGCCGGTCGGCGGCGCGGTGGTGTCGTGGCTTGGATTGTTGGCCTTCTCGGGGGAGTGGCGCAGCAGTATGCGGGCGGTTTTTGCTGCGGTGAGGGCGGCTGCGGCGCCGCTGAGCAGGGCGGTGTGCATGGCGTCGGTGAACGCGGCGCGTGCCGGGTGGAGGGCGGGTTCGCCGATTGCGGTGGCGGCGGCGAGTGAGGACTGCGTCGCGTGGGCGAGGGCGGGCGGCATCGGGGGCAGTTGCAGATGATTGCGATAGATGGTGCTGAGAATGCTGGCGAACCCGGCGATTCCCAGTGCGCCTCCCAGTTCCCGGGAGAGGTCGTTCATGGCGAGGCGACGTCTTGCAGTGCTGGGGGCAGGACGTCGGTGATCGCTGTGGTGGCGGTACTCATCGCCAGGCCCATCCCCGCGCCTGGAGGAATTAAGTCCGCAGGCGCGGAGCCAGTAGGAGCTGTCCGCCTCCAACTGGGCGAGAACGGTCAGGCCGGCCGCCACGACGGTCAGGCCGGCGGTCCACAGGCCGCAGGTACCGAATCGGGCGGTAAGTCGCGGGGTGAGGCGGACACTGGGCATCATCGCCGCGACCATCGGGAGGACGCCGACCGCGGCCATGAAGGGGCTGTCGCCGCGGGCCAGCTGCAGGTACTGCGTGATCACGAAGATGAAGCCGGAGAAGGCGAAGAACTGCAACGAGACGGAGAGTGCGCCGTCTGAGAAGCGGGCGTTGCGGAACAGCCGAGGAACCACAGTGGGTGGCGCTGCCTGAGTTCCCAGCCGACGAAGCAGATGAGAACGAGGAAGCCGAGCCCGAAGCGCGCGAGAGTGGGAGGGCTGGCCCAGCCGTGCTCGGGAGCCTCGAGCACGCTGTGGACGAGGACGGCCAGGCCGACGGCCACCAGGACCGCTCCGGCCACGTCCACCGCCGGCGGATCGGCCTCGGAGGACTCCGGCACGAAAACGAGCGTGCCGACGAACGCTACCAGCGCGAGTGCGACGTTGAGCAGGAACACCGCACGCCAGGACCACAGTTGCAGATGACTCCCAGTGGCGAGCAGCCGAGCAGGCCGGGGCCCCACTCCTGCGGCAGGGTGAGGCACTTGACCTACGGCCTGTCGGTCAGGGGGAGAGTGCTGAGCGTGCGGCGGGGACGATTTCGTGAGCGAAGAGGGCCAGCTGGCGTTCGTGGTCCTCGCTGGGCCAGTACACGAAGCCGTTCATCCCCCGCTCCGTGGCCAGGGAGACGATCTGGTCGACCCACTGGTCGGCGGGGCCGTGGAAGTCGCCGCGCTTGGTGGGAGTGATCAGGCCGCCGAGGTTGTAGACCTTCCGGATGTGGCCGGGGTCGCGTCCGGCGCCGCGGGCGGCGTCGTCGATTCTGGCGGTCGCGTCCGCAAGGGCTTCCAGGCCCAGGTAGGCCAGGGAAGGCAGCCAGCCCTCGGCCTTGGCGCCAGTCAGTGCCAGCATGCGAGGGCCGTAGGAGCCCAGCCAGATATCCAGCGCCGGCGACGGCGTGGGGCCCGGGTGCACTCCCGCGACGCGGTAGTGGGCGCCGCCCGCTCTGGCCGAGCGCTGCCCGCTCCACATCGCACGGATGACCTCGATGGCCTCCGCGAGAGCGTCGACGGCTTCCCTCTTGTCCCGATGGGGTCCGCCCATTGCCTCGATCGCCTCCCAGAAGGCCCCTGCCCCCAGTCCCAGCCGCAGGCGGCCCCCGGAGAGGATGTCGAAACTCGCGGCGGCCTTGGCCAGCATCGCTGGCGGCCGCAGCGGCAGATTCGCCACCGTGGGGACGAGTGTCACCCGCTCGGTGGCCGCCGCGAGGAACGACATAAGGGTCCAGGTGTCGTAGTGGGCGCTCTGGTACGGATGGTCCTGGACGGTGATCAGGTCCAGGCCGTCACGCTCCGCTTGCGTCGCCAGCCGAAGCGGCCGGCCCGCCTCGGCCCACAAGGGGTCGACGTTGGCGCCGAACAAGACAGGCAGTGCCATCGGGTTGCACCCTTTCTCTGCATCCCACCGGCACGCCGGCAGGGACTTTCCATGGGTCGGCACAGCACATTAGGAGCCGCGGGGACTCCGCCGCGTGTTTGACACGTCAGGCGGCGAGGGTGGGGTAGTCGGTGTAGCCGCGCTCGTCGCCGCCGTAGAAGGTGGTGGGGTCGGGGGTGTTGTAGGGGCCGTTCGCGGCGAGGCGGGCGGGCAGGTCGGGGTTGGCCAGGAACAGCGCGCCGAAGGCGATCATGTCTGCCGTGCCGTCCTCGATCAGTTCGAGCGCGTTGGGGCCGGTGGTGTCGGGGTGGGTGAAGGGGTTGAGGATGAAGGCGGCCTGCCATTCCTTGCGCAGCTGGAGCGTGAGGTCGCGGTGGGGGCCTTCGAGCATGTGCAGGTAGGCCAGGCCCAGCGGGGCCAGCTTCTTGACCAGCGCCGCGTAGGTCGCGGCAAGGTCGTCCTCGGCGATGTCGTTGTAGGGGTTGCCGGGCGAGACGCGGAAGCCGACCCTTTCGCCTCCGATCGCCTCGGCCACGGCGGCGGCGACCTCGACTGCGAAGCGGATGCGGCCCTCGACGGAGCCGCCCCAGCCGTCGGCGCGCTGGTTGGTGTTGGGGGCGAGGAACTGGTGGATCAGGTATCCGTTCGCACCGTGGATCTCCACTCCGTCGAAGCCCGCGGCTATCGCATTGCGTGCCGCGGCTGCGAAGTCGGCGATGGTTTCGCTGATCTCGGCCTCGCTGAGCTCCTTGGGAGTGACGAAGTCCTTGGGGCCCTCGTGGGTGAACACCTGCCCCTCGGCTGCCACCGGCGAAGGTGCCACGGGGTGCAGTCCGCCGGGCAGCAGGGCGGGGTGGCTGATGCGGCCGGTGTGCATCAGCTGGGCGAAGATCGCTCCGCCCTCGCGGTGAACCGCCTCGGTCACCTTCCGCCAGGCCGCCACCTGCTCCTCGGAGTGCAGGCCCGGAGTGTCGGGGTAGCCCTGGCCGACTGCGGAGGGCTGGGTGCCCTCGGTGATGATCAGCCCGGCGCCCGCCCGCTGCGCGTAGTAGGTCGCCATCGCGGGCGTTGCGCTCGCACCGGGGCCGTAGGCCCGGCTGCGGGTCATTGGCGCCATGGCGACCCGGTTGGCCAGTCGCACGGATCCCAGGTCGATCGGGTCGAATGCAGTAGTCATGTCGTTCCTTCACCAGCGGGGGCGCCCGGGCCGATCCACGATCCGTAGCGCGTTTACTGTCCGAACAACTAAATCATGGAGGTGAGGATTCCCCAGGGTTGCAGTGACCCGCATCACATTGTAAATATGCAGGTGAGATAGGGCGTCGAAGAAGGCTGGGCTCTGTCATGGCAGACTAGGCGTGTCACTGCTCGGGCAAGTTTCCTTGGAAAGAGTGCGTAGTCATGACACATCCGCCTTCTGATGAGGCCCACGCCCGGGCAGCAGGCGCGGCGGCGGTGAGCGCGGCGACCGTGCCGGTGCCGGCATCCGCCCACGCGGGTCCGATCAGCCACGCCATCTTCCGCGTGGCCCGCCTGCACCGCATGATCGCTGGGCAGCTCCTGCGCCGCGTCGGGCTGTATCCGGGCCAGGAGCTGGTGATGATGCAGCTGTGGGAACTCGGCCCCCAACGCCAGACCGACCTCGTACGTCTGATCGACTCCGACGCCGCCACGATGACCCGCACCGTCCAGCGGCTCGAGAATGCCGGCTTCGTACGCCGCAGCCCCTCGCCCACCGACAAGCGAGCCGTCATCGTCGAACCCACCCCTGCCAGCCTCGCCTTGCGCCGGGAAGTCGAACGTACCTGGGCGGAACTCGAAGCCGCCGCTACCGGCGAGCTCAGCGCCGACGAGCGCACCACAACTCTGGACGTGCTGCAGCGACTGGAGCACAACCTGGCCCGGAGCGCGGTCGCGCTTGAGGAGTAGACAGCGCCCGGACAACTGCCGACTTGAGGCCGCACGCCACCGGCTACGGACAAGCGACCAGGCCCAAGGCAGGCACGAGTGTGCCGATGGGGCAACAGGGGACGGCGCTGCTGGACGAGGGCGGTGGATCACGCCGGCTACGACGAGCATGCGGCCAGGCGCCGGATCGCCCGGCGCCTGGTCGCGGGCGAAGCCCGCCAGGGCGCGGGCTCGCGCAGCGGGGCGCGTCCCGAGCCCGCCGCGGATCATTCACGGGACATGGCGGTGCCCCGCCCCCGGGCGGGAGCGGGAAGTGACGGTCTCGTACTGGACGCGGTCTGCCACGTGCGGGTAGCACGCGGGCTCGTTTCACTGGCATGGCGGCTGGTGAAGGACCGGGTGTTTGTCCTGCAAGCCCTGGACGACAATGCGTGGCCGCACGGGCGGGACTCCGCGCTGCTGTATCTGGCAGGACGGGGGGGAGGGGGCCCAGTTCTGGTTCCAGCGCGCGGCAGGCGCCGGCTCGCATACGGCTGCCCGCTGTCTGTAGGTGATGTCTGCTTGGACCCCGCAGTAGACGTCCGCGTCCATGCGGCACTCCAGGGCGTTGCGCGGGGCGTTGTTCTCGAGACCGAGTGCTTGGTGGGCCGGGCGCAGGAGTCATGGAAACGCGTGAGCACGTGCTCCAGGCCCGCCCTCCACGGCCATCAGGCGCGCGATCACGGTACGCATGCCCTGTTTCCCCGCTGTTCTGCGGGATGCGGTCTGGGGGGAGGTGGCCTGTGCGCGCAGTTCCGGCGCGGCCGACTCGCGCGTGCATGCCCTCGCCAGTCCTCCCAAAGACAACGCCAGCAGGAGCCCGCCCGCCTCCTTGAAGACTCCGAGGCCTCGGTGCCGCCGGTCTGCCATGCCCGTCGTGTCCCCACCTCCATGTCCGCCTTCCGGCGCCTGCCGGGGACAGCACATGAGTACGCATGCTCCTGCTGGCGGCTGATCGCCCCGGCGGCACGGCTCTGTCAGTGGATGACGGTGATCTGCGGGAGGGGGCTGTGCCCATGTGCCTGCTCGGTGACGGGGACCTGGCGGGAGAGGCGCCGGGCCAGCGTCCATCCCTGATCGGTTTCGAGCCACTGTGGTGGCGGCCGGTAGCGATCCCCTGGGAGACGGATGCGGAACGTCAAAGTGGTGTGGCGGGACAGCGGGGAAAAAGTGGGCTCGTCTGCCGTGTCGTACTCGGTGACGGCGGCCGAGGACCGCAAGCAGCGGCTTGAAGGCGACAAGGCCGTGTTGCGCGTCGTTAAGGTGGTGCCGGGCGCAAGCGTCCCCGTGGGCCGTGTCGAGGAGCTGGCGGCGGGGCTGCCGCCGGCGGCCTGACCCTGCGGGTGGGTGCGTCTGCTGCCCGGGGCGGTGATGCGCGAGGACTCTTCGATCCCGTGGCCGTTACGCCCCAGGGTGCTGTCTGCTGCCAGTGGCCGGTGCGGTGTAGACGGAGACGTGTGTGGGCTGTCCACCGGTGTACTGGGCTTCGGCGAGGCTGGTGACCATCTCGTGGAGGATATCCAGTGCGACCTCGAAGTCGCCCTGGGGGCCCGCGACGGGATGGGCGTCGGGCCAGACGATGACCACACGGGGAGCCTTCAGCGCGTGGAGCCCGCCCCAGAGTGAATCCGTGAGGGCCTCCCACACCATGTGCACCGTCCCGAGTGGCGGGTCCAAGGGAAGTGCCGACTGTACCGCCTTGAAGAAGGCTTCCTGGTCGGTGCGCCCGGCGGTGGCGAGCGTGAAGGCGGGCACGCCCAAGCGGGCGGCTTCGTCGAGTATCCGGGGAATGTCCGCGCCGGAAATCTCGTGCAAGCCTGGATCGATCACCATGATCACAACGGTACCGGTGCGTCCTTGCGGTCTGGATCGTGCTCGCTGCTCAGAGCAGGAGCCGGTTACGCACCTCGACCTTCGGTGCTCGCCTAGATGTTGGGGTCCTGGAGGAAGGCGGCCTGGACACGCAGCAGGCGGGTGTCGGGATGGGTGTCCTGGTGCTCAAGGAGTTTGGTGTAGGCGCAGGTGGTGAACAGGGCGCGGGCCTGGGGGTCTTCGTCCAGGCCGCAGGCCGTGGCGAGCCTGCTGGTGTAGACCCAGGTCGAGGCGGCCGCTGCCGCTGTAGCCGCGGCGGGCGAGCGTCCATACGGCCGGTGCGTGCTGCGTGGTGGTCCGCCCGTCGGGGCGGAGCATCTGGAAGGCGACCTCCTTAGGGGATGTAGCCCGCCGCAGCGGGTGCCCGGCGCGACCGGTCGAGTCGGTGGCCGTACCGGACCTGTTCGCACCACCCACCGCGCCCATGGCCTCATGGCTGCGTTCCTCGGCAGACATTGGTGTCCTGGCTGTCCTTGCCCGGGGCACGCGGGCTGAGGACGCCTCGGAGTAGTCGAGGCGGTGGCGGAGGTGAGCGTAGCTGCGCAGGCCCTCCAGCGAGAGCCGCTTGAACACACGGTGCAGCTGCTCGGTCCCGGTCAGGAACAGCGCGAAGGGCCGCCCGGCGTCGTCGGCGGCCCGCCACAGGCCGTAGACGCTCTGCAGGCTTTCGCTGCGCAGCCGGTGGGCCGCGTGGAGGACCGTCACTGGCCGGGTACGCCGAGCGTCCTGCCCACCCCTCTTCTCGCGCACGTACGATGAAAGCTGCGCACAGCCACACACCAGCCATGCCAGAACAGCCGCGATCACACCGCTGACCAGCCACATCGAAAACGTCAGGGACGAGAAGGGGCCGCAGGAATGAGCTCGCTACTGCAAGACAGCGAACTGGCCCACGAGGACAACGTCGTCTGGCTCGAGGACACTGACCACCTCGACTACGTCCGCCAGGCCCTGGACAAAACCACCCGCCGCCGCGGCAAGCCCCGCTACGCCCGCGACGGACGCATGGTCGGCTACAGCGAACTCGCCCCCGATGCCGAAGCCGACCCCGACAGCCGTTTGCAGCTGCGCCGCGTCTTCTTCCTCCTTCCGCACGACCGCGACAGCGACCCCGAGGGCGTCTACCAGCAAGGCGCCCCGGGTGAAGCGGTCGACCCTCGCACCATCGAATCCCGCCGGGTGGGGGAGAAGACGCCGCGCTCCCAGCGCGGTGCCGCGGCGATAGCCTCCAGCCGGTGACGTAGTGAGAGGCAAGCGAGCAAGCAGGAAGCGGCCGCCCTTCGGCATGCCGAAGCGTCTGATGGTGC
>NZ_JBVHPV010000030.1:0-44933 GCF_055567715.1 Streptomyces sp. NPDC026377 | reverse complement strand
CAATCTGGCGTTGACTTTTGGCACGCTGTTGAGTTCTCAAGGTACGGACGCTTCCTTCGTTCCCGTTTCCGGGCCCTCCGGGCGCTTCCTTCGTTCCCGTTTCCGGGCCCTCCGGGCGCTTCCTTCGTTTCCGTTTCCGGGCCCTCCGGGCGCTTCCTTCGTTTCCGACTCTATCAGACTCTTTCGTGTCCGATTCCCGGTCTCCCGGGTCAAGTCGTTTTGTCTTTCCGGCTGTTGGGCCGTTCCGACGTCCCAGACTCTAGCGGATTTCCCGGGCGGCTCCTAATCGGGCCGTTCGAGTCGTCCACTCCCATTCGAAATAAAATTCGGCATGCCGAAATTCATCCCGGAGAGGAGGTCGTGCTGAGTTGGGGTGCCGCAAGTCTGCGGCGGACGGCTGTCGCAGAACCGTTCCGGCTCCGTGACAACTCGAAGAACCTTACGCGCCTTTGGGACCGGCGTCAAACCACGCCGGTCCCCCGTCCCGCGTCGTCCGCTCTCAGCCCTCGTCCGGCGTCAGCCGGAGCGAGATGGAGTTGATGCAGTACCGCTGGTCGGTCGGGGTCGGGTAGCCCTCGCCCTCGAAGACATGGCCCAGGTGGGAGCCGCAGCGGGCGCAGCGCACCTCCGTACGGACCATCCCGAGCGAGCGGTCGGCGATGAGCTCGACCGCGTCCGTGTCCTTCGGGTCGAAGAACGAGGGCCAGCCGCAGTGCGACTCGAACTTCGTCTCGGAGGTGAAGAGCTCCGCGCCGCAGGCCCGGCAGGAGTAGACGCCCTTCGCCTTGGTGTCCGTGTACTCACCCACGAAGGCGGGTTCGGTGCCGGCCTGGCGCAGCACCGCGTACTCCGCCGGGCTCAGCTCCGCGCGCCACTGCTCGTCCGGCTTCTCGATCTCGTACGCCATGGCGGGGACTCCCTCAGTTCGACAGGCGGGCCAGGATCTGGGGGCCCAGGTCCGTCACGTCGCCCGCGCCCATGGTGAGAACGAGGTCGCCGGGCCTGGCCATTCCCGCGATCACGTCCGGCACCGTCGTCTTGTCGTGGACGGTGGTGACGTCGGCGCCGGCCGCGCGGGCCGCGTCGACGATCAGTGCGCTGGTGACGCCCGGGATCGGGTCCTCACGCGCGGGGTAGATGTCGAGGACCACCGAGGCGTCGGCCAGCGCGAGCGCGCGGCCCATCTCGGTGCCCAGCTCCTGGGTGCGGGAGAAGAGGTGGGGCTGGAAGACGACGAGGAGCCGGGAGTCGGAGGCGGCGGCGCGCATGGCCTCCAGGTCCGCGGTCATCTCGGTCGGGTGGTGCGCGTAGGAGTCGATGACCTGGACGCCGGCGGCCTCGCCCTTGAGCTGGAGACGGCGCTTGACGCCGGTGTACTTGCCGAGGGCCGAGGCCAGGTTGTGCGCCGGGATGCCGAGGGCGACGCCGGCGGCGAGCGCGGCCACCGCGTTCAGGGCGTAGTGGCGGCCGGGGACGGAGACCGTGAAGGTCAGGTACTTGCCGCCGAGCAGGACGGTGACCTCGCTGGTCAGACCGCGCGGGGTGATCCTGTGGACGCGTACGTCGGCGTGCTCGTCCTGTCCGTACGTCACGACCTTGAGCGAGGAGAGGTCGCGGACCCGGCGGGTGAGCTCTACGGCGCCCGCCTGGTCGGCGGAGACGACGAGGGTGCCGCCGGGGACGACCTTGCCGACGAAGGTCTCGAAGGACTCGTAGATTTCGTCCATCGAGGCGTAGTTGGCGTGGTGGTCTAGTTCGACGTTGAGGACGATGGCGACCTCGGGGTCGTACTTCTGGAAGCTGCGGTCGCTCTCGTCCGCCTCGGCCACGAAGATGTCGCCGTCGCCGTGGCGGGCGTTGGTGCCGGGTCCCGCGAGGTCGCCGCCGATCGCGTACGAGGGGTCGAGGCCCAGCTCGGTGAGGGCGACGGCGAGCATCGACGTGGTGGTCGTCTTGCCGTGGGTGCCGGCGACGGCGATGGCGCGCAGACCGCCCATGAGCGCGGCGAGCGCGTCGGAGCGGTGGACGACGGGGACGGCGAGCTCGGCCGCGCGGACGAGTTCGGGGTTGTCGGCGCGGATGGCGCTGGAGACGACGACGCTGGTGGCGTCGGCGGCGAGGTGCTCGGCAGCGTGTCCGATGTGGACGGTCGCGCCGAGCGCTCGCAGCGCCTGCGCCGTCTCGGACTCCTTGGCGTCGCTGCCCGCGACCTTGGCGCCGCGCCGGGCCAGGATCTGCGCGATCCCCGACATTCCGGCACCACCGATGCCGATGAAGTGCGGCCGTTCCATGGCGGTGGGGATCGCGGGTGCCATTTGCGTGTGTCTCCCGGGGGTGCTCGGCGTACGGGGCGTTCGCCGGCCCGGTGGGGCCGGCGGCACTGGACCGGTCGGCCGGTCCAGTGAGCCATCACCCTATTCGCTGTGCGCCTCCTCGCTGTGCGCGAAGAGCTTCAGGACGGGGACGCCGACCTTGTGCCGGGCGCGGGAGGCCCAGTCGCGGTGGAAGAACTCCTCCACGTAGTGCGGCGCGGTCAGGACGATGACCTCGTCGGCCTTGACCCCCTCGACGACGGACTTCAGCAGGTCGAGGGGGTGGTCCTCGACGAGCTGGCCGACGGCCGCGCTGCCGCTTGCGCGCAGGGACTGCAGGGAGTGCTCCAGGGCGCGGGCGGCGGGGGCCTGGGCCTCCTGCCCTTCGGGTTCGTCGGCCTCGTGGACGGCTTCGTCGAGTTCGCCGAGCGCCACGTCGTCGATGGCGCGCAGGAGGCGGTCCTGGTCGCCGCGGGGCTGCATGAGCACGACGAAGGAGACGGGCTCGTCGCCGTGCAGGGTGGTGACGAATTCCACGTCCACGGAGGTCAGGGGTTTCTCGATCATCAATACGCTTGTGAACACGACAAACGCCCTTCTCTTCGCTCATGCGGTTCCCCGCGAGGCAGCGGGGCCTCGACGTGGTTACCCGCCCCTGCGGAAACCATCCTTCCCCGTGCCCGCACGGGGTCTGCGTGAGTAAGTGTGCCCAACCGGAGCTAACCGGAACGGCAAATTCCGCCGATTGTCAGATCCGAAGGTAACGGGTGTAGAGGAACCCGGCCTCTTCCAGCAGCGTGTCCAGCCGGAACTGCTCCGGGGCGCTCACCGCGGGTCCGCCGGCGATCCGCTGGGCGGTGCCCGCGGTCATCAGCGGCGACATGGTCAGACAGAGCTCGTCGAGCACTCCGGCGGCCACGAACTGGCCCAGCAGGCGGGGGCCGCCCTCGGTGAGCATCCGCCGCATCCCGCGCGAGGCCAGCGCCTCCACGGCCCGGGCGGGCTCCACGCCCGGGCCGTCACCGGCGATCACGACGTCCGCGCCGGCCACCTCCGCCTCGCGGAGGCGGTCCGGCGGCGCCGAAGCGCCGGTCAGCACGATCGTCGGGACCAGCGGCGAGGAGAACAGGGGCAGGCCGAAGTCCAGGTCGAGGCTGGCCGTCACCACCGCGATCGCGGGGGCCGGGCCCTGGCCGGCCGCCGCACGCCGGTCCGCGAAGACCTCCCGCGCCCGGGCCGGGCGGTAACCCTCCTGGCGTACCGTTTCCGCACCCACCACGACGACGTCGGCCAGCGCCCGCAGGGTGCCGAAGATCCGCATGTCGGTGTCGGAGGAGAGGGGGTGGGAGCGGCCCTCGTGCTGGCCCGCCCCGTCCAGCGAGGAGACCATGTTGGCCCGCAGCCAGGGGCCCTCCGTCTCGGGGTAGGCATAGGCCTCGGCCAGCGCGTCGAACGACCACGCGCCGTCCTCGGAGGCGGGTGTCTGGTCGGTCACAGGGAACAGGCGTCGCATCCGTGCAGTCTTACACGGCGCTTACAGTGGGGAACTGTGTCGACCAGCCCCATAACCCAAGCGGCCCCGCTCTCGCTCTGCGCCCGCGAGCCGCATGTCCCCGCCGACCGTCTGGTCGCCGAGATGGTGCCGCCGCCGCGGTTCGACTCGGTCCGCTTCGAGACGTACGTACCGGACCCCAACCAGCCCAGTCAGAGCGAGGCCGTCACGGTGCTCGCCTCCTTCGCGGCCGGTCTGGGCGGGGCGCACGCGAGCGGGGGCGGGCGCCGCAAGTGGTTCGCCCGCAAGCCCGCCGCGCCCGCGGGTCCGCGCGGGGTCTACCTCGACGGCGGGTACGGGGTCGGCAAGACCCATCTGCTGGCCTCGCTGTGGCACGCCACCCCGGCCGAGCCCTCGCTCAAGGCGTTCGGCACCTTCGTCGAGCTGACGAACCTGGTCGGCGCGCTGGGCTTCCAGCAGACCGTGCGCACCCTGAGCGGGCACCGGCTGCTGTGCATCGACGAGTTCGAGCTGGACGACCCGGGTGACACGGTCCTGGTGTCGTCGCTGCTGGCCAAGCTGGTGGAGCAGGGGGTGGCGCTGGCCGCGACCTCCAACACGCTGCCCGGCAAGCTGGGCGAGGGCCGGTTCGCGGCCGTCGACTTCCTGCGCGAGATCCAGGGCCTGTCGGCGCACTTCCGCCCGCTGCGGATCGACGGTGAGGACTACCGCCACCGGGGGCTGCCCGAGGCCCCGGCGCCGTACTCGGACGAGCAGGTCACCAAGGCCGCGTACGCGACCGAGGGCGCGGCGCTCGACGACTTCCCCGGGCTGCTCGGCCATCTCTCGCGGGTCCACCCCAGCCGGTACGGGGCGCTCACCGACGGGGTGAAGGCCGTCTGCCTCACCGACGTCCAGCCGGTTCCCGACCAGTCGACGGCGCTGCGGCTGGTGGTGCTCGCCGACCGGCTCTACGACCGCGAGGTGCCGGTGCTGGCGTCCGGGGCCCCCTTCGACCGGCTCTTCAGTGACGAGATGCTGAACGGCGGCTACCGGAAGAAGTACTTCCGGGCGATCTCCCGGCTCACCGCCCTCGCGCGCGACGCGAAGGGGCTTGTCGAGCAGTAGGTTTGGCACACAGGGGGCCCCGCACCGCACCCCCTCAGCCACCAGAAGGGATACATCATGGCCACCACGCGTACGGCGCACACGGTCTGGGAGGGCGAGCTCCTCAAGGGCTCGGGGACCGTCACCTTCGACTCGTCCGGCATCGGTGAGCAGCCGGTCAGCTGGGCGTCCCGCGCCGAGCAGGCCAACGGCAAGACCAGCCCGGAGGAGCTCATCGCGGCGGCTCACTCCAGCTGCTTCTCCATGGCCCTCTCGCACGCCCTGACCGGTGCGGGCAACCCGCCCACCCGGCTGGAGACCAAGGCGGACGTGACGTTCCAGCCCGGCGAGGGCATCACCGGCATCCACCTCACCGTGCGCGGCGAGGTGCCGGGCCTGGACGAGCAGGGCTTCGCGGCCGCCGCCGAGGACGCCAAGAAGAACTGCCCGGTCAGCCAGGCGCTGACGGGGACGACCATCACGCTCACCGCCGAGCTGGCCTGAGTCACCGGCCTTTTCCGGCCACCTGAGGCGACACGGCCCGCATGGTTCTCCTATCACCTGATCGCGTGATAGATCATGCGGGTCACGTCTTCCTGTCCGCCAGCAGGGGAGTTGCCTCATGTCCGAAGCACGAGCAACACGACGTCAGATCCTCGCCCGTACCGGCGCCTCGGCCGCCGCGATCGCCTTCACGGGCGCCGTCGGCGAGCTCTTCGCCGGCAGCCCCGCCGCGGCCGCCGCCAGCCGGCGCGGCTACGGGCCGCTCGTGCCCGACCCGGCCGGGCTGCTCGATCTGCCGGAGGGCTTCCGCTACCGGGTGCTCTCCCGGGAGGGCGACCCGCTGCGCTCCGGCGGGGGCCGGGTGCCGAGCAACCACGACGGCATGGCCGCGTTCGCCGGGCCCCACGGGGGCGTCCGGCTGGTGCGCAACCACGAGAACCGGGTCACCGCCGCGATCCCGGTCCCGCACGCGGAGGGACTGGTGTACGACCCGATGGGCAAGGGCGGCTGTACGGCCCTGGAGCTCGACTGCGACAACCGGGTGCTGTCCGAGCGGGTCGCCCTCAGCGGCACCGCCGTCAACTGCGCGGGCGGCCGTACCCCTTGGAACACCTGGCTGACCTGCGAGGAGACCGAGGACCGGGCGGGCACCAACGGCTACACCAAGGACCACGGCTACGTCTTCGAGGTCGACGGCGCCGACCCGCGCCGCACCGGAGCCGTACCGCTGACGGCCCTGGGCCGCTTCCAGCACGAGGCGGTCGCGATCGACCCGCGGCGCGGTGTCGTCTACGAGACGGAGGACGCCTTCGACCGGCCCTTCGGGCTCTTCTACCGCTTCCTGCCGAACCGGCCGCTCGGCGGCACCGGCTCCCTGCGGGCGGGCGGCACCCTGGAGGCGATGCGCGTCCCGGACGTGCCCGATCTGTCCGTGGTCCAGGAGCCGGGGACCCGGTTCGAGGGCATCGAATGGGTGCCGGTGCCCGACCCCTCGGCCCGGCGGACACCGATCCGGCTCCAGGACTTCGGCCCGCGCGGCATCACCCACGCGCAGAAGCTGGAGGGCTGCTACTGGAGCGGTGACCGCGTCTACTTCGTCTCCAGCTACGCGCGCGTGGCGGAGGGCTCGGGCGCCGACCACTTCGGCCAGGTGTGGCGGTACGACCCCAGGCACCGCCGTCTCACCCTGGTCGTCGTCTTCGGCCCTGCCACCGACGTCCAGCTGCCCGGCGAGTCACCGGACAACATCTGCCTCGCCCCGGACGGCGGGCTGATGGTGTGCGAGGACGGCAACGGCGCCCAGCACGTCTTCGGTCTGACCCGGCGCGGCAAGGTGTACGCGATGGCGCGCGGACGGCAGGACATCGGCAAGCCCGGCGCCCCCGAGTGGGGCGAGTTCGCGGGAGTCACCTTCGCCCCGGACGGGCAGACGATGTACGTCAACTGCTACACACCGGGAACGACCTTCGCGGTGACGGGCCCCTTCGCCCGTTAGCGTTCGCGCCGCGTCGCGTTCCGTCGCACGATCGAGGGAACCGACGGGAAGGGGTGCGCGGTGGCCGAGAAGCGCGGCAAGAGCGGCAAGGGCGGGAAGAGGCCCGGGCAGCCGGACCTGCGCCGGCTGCTGCGCGTCCCCGGGGGCAAACCCGTCGACCTCGCGTCCTTCGCGGCCGACGCCGTCCCCGCCGGGCCGAAGGACAAGGCGCAGGGGCTTGCGGCGACGGCCGGGATGCGCGAGGAGCTCGCCGGGCTCCAGGAGCGGCTGTACGCGGCGAGCACGGCGGGCGACCGGCGCCGGGTGCTGCTGGTGCTCCAGGGCATGGACACCAGCGGCAAGGGCGGCACGGTCAAGCACGTCATCGGCATGTTCAACCCGTCCGGCTGCCGGATCAGGGCGTTCAAGGCACCCACCCGCGAGGAGCTGAGCCATCCATTCCTGTGGCGGATCATGCGGGCGCTGCCGGGGCCCGGCGAGATCGGCATCTTCGACCGCTCGCACTACGAGGACGTACTGATCGCCCGGGTCCACGAGCTGGTCCCGCACCGGCGGCTGGGCCGGCGCTACGGCCAGATCAACCGGTTCGAGGAGTCGCTCGCGGAGGACGGCGTCAGCCTGGTCAAGGTCTTCCTGCACATCAGCCCCGAGCAGCAGCGACGCCGCCTGCTCGAACGCCTCGACAACCCGGACAAGCACTGGAAGTTCAACCCGGGCGACCTCGACGAGCGGGAACTGTGGCCCGCGTACCAGAAGGCGTACGAGATCGCCCTGGAGCGGTGTTCGACGGACGCGGCGCCCTGGTACGTGGTGCCCGCCGACCGCAAGTGGTACCGCAACTGGGCGGTCAGCCGCCTGCTCCTGGAGCAGTTGCGCGAACTCGGCCCCCGGTATCCCCAGGGCGACTTCGACGTGGCGGAGTGCCGCGGGCGGCTGCTGGCCTGACCGCGCGGGCGGCCCTCAGATGGCCATCGCCTCCTGGATCCAGCGGCTCACCCGGTACGGCAGCCACCACGCCAGGTCGCCCACCTTCAGGACCAGCTTCTCGGAGAGGAAGTCGGCGAGGACCGCGGACGGGACGGAGTCGGCCGGGGCGCCGTGGACGAGGGCCCTGATGACCTCGTGGTACTCCGGCTCGTCGGCGGTGAAGCGGCGCAGGTCGCCCCAGCGGCGGTCACGGATCTGAACGAAACCGGGCCCCTGGCGCCACAGGCACTTGCACAGATAGTGACCCTCGCGCCACTGGCGCAGCGCCCCGGCCGCGTCGGCGGGGCCCTCCAGGCGCTGCGGTGGCTGGATATGGCTCAGGAGCTTCCAGGTGTCCGCGTCGGCCGCGGGGTCGAGCCGCAGCTTCCACTCCACCAGGACGGCCCGGGCCGTCAGGTCGCGGGCCAGGCTCAGCGCGCGTACGGCCCGCCGGGCGGCGTCCGGGGCACTCAGGTCCGCGAGGTCGACCGTCTCGGCGAGGCGGACGCGGCGCACGCCCGCCTCCCACAGCCGGTCGGCCTCCTCCCCCGAGGGGCCGGTCACTTCGAGGTCGCCCAGGTGCATCCCGGGCAGCGCACAGGCGTCGGGGTCGTAGTCGCGCCAGGCGGCGACGGTGAGGGCCGCGGTGCGCGGGGTGAGGGCGGTACTCATCGGGCTGGTCCTCCGGCTCGTACGGTCTTCCGGCTCTTGGGGCTCATGGAGCTCTCGCAGCTCGTTGCGGCTCCTACGGGCGGCACGCTGTCGGCGGTCGGCGGTCGCCCGGTCATACGGGCGCGGGCTCCGGGCGGGCGGGCTCGGCGCGGGCCGGCTCCGGGCCCGCGGGCTGCCCGGCCGCGTCGAGTGCCGCGTGGGCGTGGCGCATGAAGTCCAGGCGCAGCAGGTCCTCGTTCACGGCCGAGGGCGCGATGTGGACGTACTGGCCGCCGTCGGTGAAGACCAGGCCGAGCTCGACCCAGGAGTCGAGGAGGCGTTGCACCCCGTCCTCGTCGCGGGCGGCGTCCTTGGCCCGGGCGGCGGCCTTGCGGGTGAGGGCCGCGGCGGTGTGCGGCTGGTCGAGGAGGCGGAAGGCGATCAGCTCGAACGGGTCGGTCAGCTCCAGCGCGCGCCACGCGAACCTCCGCCGCCGGCTGACCAGGACGATGCGGTCCCCCAGGTCGGCGTGGGTGAGGCGGGCGTCCGCGTGGTTCTTCTTCCAGGCGTCCAGCGCGTCGTTGAGGGCGGTCACCGTGGGCTCGCCGATACCGCGCTGCGGGGCCTCGAAGACGTACGCGAGGTCGTAGAGCTCGGACTCCGGCAGGTCGTAGGTGAAGCGGTAGTGCTCCTCGGGGCGCAGGCCGTCGAAGCCGAGCTCGGGGCGGTTGAAGTAGGGGCTGAAGCGTTCGATGGCGATGCGCGCGGACAGGTCGACCGGCGGGTTGAGGTGTTCGAGCGCCGGTATCTGGGCGATCACCGGGTCGTAGTCCTCGGCGGTCTCGCCGGGGAAGCCGTGCAGGTAGTTCCAGGCGACGGAGAGGCCGGTCTCGGCGCCGTCGCGCAGCATGCGGACGTTCTGGCAGCCGCTGACGCCCTTGTCCATCAGGTCCAGGACACGGTTGTTGAGGCTCTCGATGCCGGGCTGGACGTAGATCAGTCCGGCGTCCGCGAGCGTACGGAGCTGGCTGCGGCGCATGTTGGCCTTGATTTCGATGTGCATGCGCAGGTCGTAGCCGCTCTCGATGATGCGCGGCAGGACCGTGGAGAGGTAGCCCATGTCGAGGATGTTGTCGACGAGGTACATGTCGAGGACGCGGTGCTGCCGGGCGAGTTCCATGATCTCCGAGAAGAAGGTCTCGGGGGCCTTGGAGCGGTACTGCATGAAGGAGCCGTTGAGCCCGCAGAACGTGCAGTGGTGCTTCTCGCCCCACCAGCAGCCCCGGGCGCCCTCGACGACCAGCTTCGGCTCGACCCAGTTGCGGGCCACCGAGGTGCCCAGGCGCTCGAAGTAGCCGCTGTAGTCGGGGGGCAGGATCGCGGCGGGCGGGATCGGGCTGGTGGCCATCGGGTTGACCACGCTCCCACCATCGGCGCCGCGGTGGCACAGGCCTGGCACGGTGGCGAGCGCGGCCGGGTCGGAGCCCTCACCGAGGGTGGTGAGCAGCTGGGGGAAGGCGGTCTCGCCCTCGCCGCGGATGACGTGGTCCACGAAGGGGAAGTTGCGGTGGACGGCCTCGCCCTGCTCGCCGTCGCAGTTGGCACCGCCCATGACGGTCACGATGTGCGGGGCGAGCCGTTTGACGTGCTTGGCGGCGGCGAGGGCCGCGGTGTTCTGCTGGAAGGTGGAGGTGAACCCGACGACATCGGGGCCGTACGCCACGATCCGCTCGGCGATCATCCCGACGAACTCCGGGGCGGCGCGGTGCAGTTCCTGTGACATACGCAGCCGGGACTTGCGGAGCTTTCCCTTCATCGCGTCCGCGAACTCCTGGTCGCGCCAGGCGGGGTCGTCGTACAGGGCGGAGGAGAAGACCCAGTCGCCGCAGCCCATGAAATAGGAGGAGAGCGCGTAGTACTCGTAGTCGTCGGCGGTGAATTCGGTGCGCCGGGTGATCCAGTCGGTGAATTCGAGATTGGCGTGCAGCACTTCGGCCCGGGCGCCCGGCACGCGTTCGTCGACGCTGCGTTTGAGGATTCCCAGGGCCAGCGACGGCAGATCGATCGGCGACCAGGGCATATTGACCAGCAGAACACGCATGTCGACTCCTCGCGAATACCGAGACGTAAGGAAAAGGGGCCCGGGCCCCGGGCCGGAGCCTCGGGGCCCGGCACCGGCCGGTCCGGCGGTCTCGACCGCCGGACCGGCCAGCGGGGATCAGTCCTCTTCGCCGTCCTCGGCGTTGCGGAACGGAACCTTGATGGTCACGCCGACGCTCGGCTTGCGGTTCTCCTCGTCACCCGCGAGCGGGTCGTTCTGGATGATGTCCTTCTGCATGGGAACTCCTCTCATCGTGTCGGGTGGTGCCTGTTCCGGCGGGGGCCGTGGTGCGGACCCGTCCGGAATCCCCGCTCCGGTCCGAGCGGGGAGTACGGGGGGCGGCCGAGCGGCGGGGGCCGCGCAGCTCGCGGTCGAGGAAGAGCACGGCGCGGCGCAGGACCGCCACGTGGTGCTCGCCCTGGTAGCCGTCGTGGCCGGTCTCCAGCCACATCGACTCGTGCGGTACGCGCGCTTGGCGCAGCGCGGTGAGGTAGTCGCGCACCTGGCCGGGCGGGCACTTGGCGTCCCGGGTCGCGGCGACGACCAGGAGCGGGGCCCGCACGGCGGCCGCGTACCGGATGGGCGAGCTGCGCTCGTACCGTTCGGGCACCTCCTCGGGGGTGCCGCCGAACAGCCGCTCGTCCAGGGCGCGCAGCGCCGGGGTGCTGGTGCGGTGGGCGGCGGCGCAGTCGGCCACCGGTTTCACCGCGACGCCCGCCTGCCACAGCTCCGGACGCAGCCCGAGGGCGAGCAGGACGAGATAGCCGCCCCAGGAGGTGCCCCACAACCCGACCGCGTCGGCGCGGACGACACCACGCGCGACCAGGTCGGCGCGGACCGCGGTGAGGTCCTCGGCCTGGGTGAGCCCGACGCCCTGGCCGAACGCCCGGCGCCAGCGCGGCCCGTAGCCGGTGGAGCCGCGGTAGTTGACGCGGACGACGGCGAAGCCGGAGGCGACGAGGGAGTGCACCACGCCGTCGTAGGCGTCCCGGTCGTGGTCGGCGGGCCCGCCGTGCACCAGGAACACCGCGGGGACGGGTCCGCGGCGGCCCTCGGGCAGGCTGAGCAGGCTGTGGACCGGGCCGTCGGGGCCGGTCGTCCACAGGTCGCGGTGCTCGCCGGGTACGGGGGCGGGGATGCCGTGCGTGGGCGGCAGCGGGGTCCCGGCGGTGGAGGCCAGCCGGGGCGGGTGCGCGGTGTCGGTCCAGAGGTAGTGGACGTCCCCGCCGGCGCGGGGCGCGGCGTCCAGGAGGGTGCCGCGCGGGGTCGGTACGCGTTCGACCGTACGGGCGCGCAGGTCGGCGCGGTGCAGGGTGCTGCGGCCGTGGCGGTCCTGGCGGACGAGGACCGAGCCCGCGTCGGGGTGCCAGCGGGCGGTGATCTCGGTGTCGAAGGCGCACCAGGAGTGGGTGGTGAGCGTTCCGGGGCCGCCGTCGTCGTCCGGGCGCCAACTCGCCAGTACGTACTGGTCGTCGCACTCGCGGACGAGGAGCAGTTCGGCGCGGTCGCCCGCGGGGGCGAAGCCCAGGCACCAGAGTCTGCCGTGCGGGCCGTCGCCGGGCAGCACCGCGCGCGTGGTGCCGTCCTCGGCCAGGACGGTGACGGCCCGGGCCGAGCCCGCGGTGCCGCCGAGGGCGAGGAGGCGGCCGTCGGGGGTGATGCCGGACAGGGTGGCGTGCCCGCCCACGCGCGTCACCTCGCGGGCCGGGCCGCCGCGCGGGCCGATGTGGACGGTGGTGGTCATGGCGTTCCCGAGGCCGATCGCGACCGTCGCGTCGTCGCTCACGGCGAGGCCGCGCGGCTCGCCCGGGGGCGGTCCGGTCAGACCCGGGCGGTCGGGGCCGCCCTCGAACGGCTGGAACCGCCAGTGCCCTCGGCCGTGTTCGTCCTCGTCGAACCACCACACCCGCCCGTCGCGGTCGAGGGCGTGGTGGAAGGTGCCGTGCGGGCGGTCGGTGACCTGCCGGGTGCGCCCGGTCCTGGCGTCCCAGGTGAACACCTCGCAGCGGCCCTCGGCGTCCCCGGTGAAGGCCATCCGCGCGGGGTCGGCGGCGCACACCTCGGGAAGGGCGGCCCGGTACACCTGGTAGCGGCCGGTCATACGGTACCTGCCCGGGCCGGTATCCGTACGTACGTCGTCCAGCAGGCCAGCAGGGTGAGCACTGCCGCGCTCGCGACGGCGGGCGCGGCCGTGCCCGCGCGGGAGGCGCACACTCCGGCGAGGACGGGCGCGAGGGCGGCCGAGCCGCCGACGGCGGTGGCGAGGACCGCGGCGGTACGGGCCTGGAGCGCGGGCGGGGTCTCCTGGATCGCCCGGGACTGGAGCACCACGGTGACCAGCGGCATCAGCAGGCAGAACACGCCGAACAGGCCGCCGTACGTCCAGGGTCCCCGGGCCGTCGCGAGCGCGGCGGCGAGCGGCACGAGCAGCCAGGAGACGCCGATGAGCAGCCGGGCCGCGCCGATCCGTCCGACGACGCGGGGCGCGGCGAGCGCCCCGGTGAGCCCGGCGGCACCGGAGAGCGCGAGGACGAGTCCCATCGGGGCGCCCCCGTGGCCGCCCTTCTGGAGGGTGAAGACGGCGCCGTAGTACAGCGCGACGATCACGCCGTTGACGGTGGTCGTCCAGATCAGGACGAGCCGCAGGAAGGGCGAGGTGCGCACGAGGGCGAGCCCGGCGCCGAGTTCGGCGCGGAGGGCGGGGCGGCGCGGACGGTGCGGACGGTGCGGACGGTGCGGACGGTTCCGCCGGGGGCTTTCCGGGCTCCGGGCGCCGGAGGCACCCCTGTGCCCCGGCCCCCCCGGTCCCGGCTCCGGTGCGGTTCCGGTGGCTTCCCCGTCCCCCGGCCGCAGGTCCGGACCGGTTTTGGCCGCTTCTCCGTCCCCCGGCCGCAGGTCCGACCCGAGCGCGCCCACGCACACCGCGGTGACCGTGTACGAGAGGGCGTCGGCGGCGAAGGGCAGGGCGCGGGAGACCTGGTAGAGGGCGCCGCCCAGGGCCGGGCCGAGGACCAGGGCACCCTGGTCGCCGGCGGAGAGCCCGGCCACCACCCGGGGGCTGTCGGCGGGCGGGGCGATCAGCACGACGGTGCCGGCGGCGGCGGCCTCGTACACCGCCGTGGAGAAACGTTCCACCAGAACCGCGCCGAGGAGCAGGGCGAGGGGCGGGCGGCCCGTGGCGGCGGCGAGGGCGACCGCGCCCATGGCGAGCGCCGAGACCACGGCGGACCAGAGCATCACCGGTTTGCGCGCGCCCCGGTCGGCGGGTACGGCGGCGAACGGGGCGAGAAGCAGCCCGGCCGCGGTGGAGACGCCCGCGACGAGTCCGACGGTCGCGGCGGAGTGGCCGAGGCCCAGGAGCAGCAGCGGCAGGACGACGCCGGAGGCCTGGGTGCCGAGCGCGTCGGTGGCGTTGGCGCACCAGAACAGCCGGACGTCCCGGGACAGCGGCCCGCGGACGGCCGCCCGGCCGGTGGCCGCGGTGGCGGATCCCACTAGCACCCCACCGGCGAGGCGGGCCGCTGGGTCGGCTCGACCGGTCGGGGCCGTATCGGCGCCTCCGGTGACAACTCCGCCCAGGCTGATAACCCTGGTTCGCGCACAGCCACCCCACAGTTGGTCAGGTTGCGAAGAAAGTGTGCAGGATTCGAAACGAGCGGGAGCCTAACCACGGGTCCGCCGGAGCGACAAGGGTCGTGTCGCCGAGGCCGAAATTGAACTCTGTATGCGCTCGGCAAAGAAACCGATTGCTCTGTACGGATCACACCGCCGACGGAAGCGCCCCCTCGACTGCCGCACGGGAAAAGGGAATGAGCGCGTCCGCCGCGTGCGGCCGCCTGGGCGGATGCGGGCCGCCCGCTTCGCTGCGGTGAACACCCGCTCCCAACATGACGGATCACGCACCTCGACCGGCATATGCGCCTTCCCGGCGGCGAACCGGGTCGCGGCAAGCGGAGGGCGGACCGAGGACAGGCGGCCGGGTCCGGGCGTCGCGCCGGAGCGCCCCGCGAACGACGGAGGACCCTGCCGGGTGCCGGAATCTCGGAGCGGTTCCCTCCGGTTCACTCATTGGCCGGAAACGTATGCGCCCGGCGGCGACGCACCCCGCCGATCAGCAAATGATCGGATAGCTTCCGCCCGTGACCATTTCTGTACGAAAGCTGCTGTCGATTGCCGTTATCGGGGCGGCACTCGCGGGCTGCGGCTCCGATCCGGCTCCCGTCGACCCCGGCGCGAAGGCGGCGCCGGGCGCGAGCAGGCCGTCCACCGCCGCTTCGGCGACGCCCGCCTCCCCCGCGGCGCGGGCCCCCCGGCAGGCGCCCACGCTCGCGCCGGGCCCCGGCGGTCTCACCCCGGTCTTCAGCCGGGCCCCCCAGGGCGGGCAGAAGGTCGTCGCGCTCACCTTCGACGCCGACATGACCGCCGACCAGGGGCAGCGCGCGGCGCGCGGCGAACGCTTCGACAACCCCGCGCTCATCGCCGACCTGCGTCGGCTGAAGGTCCCCGCGACCGTGTTCATGACGGGCCGGTGGGCCGAGGAGTACCCGGCCCAGGCGCACGCCATCGGGACCGACCCGAACTTCGAGGTCGCCAACCACTCGTACAGCCACTACGCCTTCAAGTCCCCCTGCTACGGGCTGCCCGTCGTCGGCGGGGACGGGATGCGCGCCGACGTGGAGAAGGCGGCCGCCTCCTTCAAGAAGGCGGGAGTGCGCAACGCGGTGCCGTACTTCCGCTTCCCCGGCGGCTGCTTCGACGACCAGGTGCTGCGGACCCTGGCCCCGCTGAAGATGACCGCGGTGCAGTGGGACGTGGTGAGCGGCGACGCCTTCGCGCGCGACGGGGACGCCGTGGCCGAGCAGGTGCTGGCCGGTGTGAAGCCGGGCTCGCTGGTGGTCATGCACTGCACCCGCAGCGCGGCGCCCGTCACCGACCGGGCGGTCCAGCGGATCGTGCCGGAGCTGCGCAGGCGCGGCTACCGCTTCGTGAAGGTCTCGGAGCTCATCGGCTCGTCCGCGAAGGGTTAGAGCCGGGCTCTTCCGGGCGCGTCGGCGCCGTCAGCCGGAGCAGGCGGTGCGCTGGGCCTCCTGCCACTCGCACACCGGGCAGAGCGTGATGCCCTTGGTGGACTCCGGGTACTCGGTGGGCTCGCGGCACAGCACGCATTCGGCGTACGGCGGCCCCTCGGCCGGGTCGGGCCGCTCGGGGGCGGACGGGTCGTAGTACGCCGCGTCGGTTTCGTCTCCCCGCTCCCACTCGCCCTGACCCTGGTCCTCGTCCATACGGACCAGGGTAGTCGCCCCGGGGCCGCCGGTGCCGTCCCGCCGACGGCCGCCGGGCCCGGGCCGCGCAGGGCCTCGGTGCTGCTCAGGGCCCCAGTGCTGCGCGCGGGGCCTCAGTGCCGCTCGCGGGGCCTCAGTGCTGCTCGGCCTTCTTCGGGGTCACCTCGCTCGGGCGGACGATGACGTAGCCCTCGCCCTGGAGCATCAGCTGCACGGCCTCGCCGGAGCCGCCGCGGATCATCGAGCCGATGGACTGCGAGCGGTGCAGCGAGGTGTTCAGGTTCGCGGTCCAGCCGACGACCGCGTCGGTGTCGACGTACACCGGCTGCTGCGGGGTGACCGGGATGACCAGCGGGTTGCCCTCGCAGACCAGGCCGAGCCGGCCCCAGCCGGTGAAGACGCTGTTGAAGAGGCCGCCGCCGGTGATGCCGGAGCCCTTGACGGTCTTGATCTCGTAGGAGAGGGAGGCGTCGAAGCAGAGGACGTTGCGGCCGTTGACGGTCAGGACGTCGCCCTGCTCGATGTCGACGATGAAGCAGTTCTGCGCCTCGTGCGCGAACCACGCCTCGCCCTGGCCCTGGACCGCCATCAGGGGCAGGCCCTCACCGGTGACCGCGCGCTTGAGCATGCCCCCTATGCCCTGGCCGCGCCGCTCGAACTGGAGGTTCCCGCGGTAGGCGATCATCGCTCCCTGGCGTGCGAGCATCTCGCCGTTGACCGCGTACTTGATGGACTTGGCGTTCTGCAGCGTCATGCCGGCCTCGGTGGCCGGCTCCGCCATGTGCCCCGAGGAAAAAAGATCGCTCTTCATGCGGGCATCCTGTCCCGGAAGGGTTCATTCCGCCAAGATCCCGGGAAAGCGCGGCTGGCAGACTGGCCGGGTGAGCAGTGAAGAGATGCCGAAGACGTCCGCCGCGAGCCCGTTCCACGACGAGCCGAACGTACGCGACGAGGCCCCGCAGTACGTCCTCCCCCTGGTCGTGCGGATCGAGAAGACCGACCCGCCCGCCCGCACCGACGCGCTGGAGACCGCGGCCCGGGCCGTCCTGGTGATGCTCGCCGACGAGCGCTCGGTCGGCGAGGGCGAGTGGGCGCGGGTCGTGCGGGACTGGCAGGACGCCAGGATCCGCAAGGTGGTGCGGCGGGCGCGCGGCGCGGAGTGGCGCAAGGCGTCCGCGCTGCCGGGCATCACCGTCACCGGCAAGGCGGCGCAGGTGCGGGTCTTCCCGCCGGTGCCGCTGGACGGCTGGCCGAAAGAGCTGCTCAAGCTCCAGGTCTCCGGCACCGACCTGGACGACCCGGCCGCCCCGTCGGCGCCCGGCCCCCTCGCGCCCGTCCTGTGGCTCAACCCGGAGCTCGACATGTCGGCGGGCAAGGCGATGGCCCAGGCCGGGCACGGCGCCCAGCTCGCCTGGTGGGAGCTGACGGAGGCGGAGCGCACGGCCTGGCGGGAGGCGGACTTCGCCCTGTCGGTGCGGGTGGCCCCGCGCGGGGAGTGGGCGGCCCTGACGTCCGGCGGGCTGCCGGTGGTCCGGGACGCGGGCTTCACGGAGATCGCGCCGGGGTCGTGCACGGTGGTGGCGGACCATCCGGCGCTGCGGGCACGGCCCGGCCGGTCGCCGCTGTGTCCGGATGATCTGAACACGACTGCCGGGTCCGGATGATCTGAACACGCCTCCCGTCCCATCCGTACCTCCCGGTACGCCAGATCGCCTGCACGGGAGGCATGTTGATGCGACGCATCGGACGGACGGACCGGACCGACCGGATCGGGATACTCGGCCGTTTCAACGGAACGGCCCTGATCATCGTGGCGCTGGCCGCCACCATCGGCGCGCTCGCCTTCCCCGTCTGGTCGTACGCCGACCGGCTGGGGACGGACAAGTCGAACCTCGACGGGGCCTCCGTGGCGACCCGCTGGGGGCCGCTCTCGCCCGCCGACCGCGAGCTGGTGACGAAGGTACGGCTGGCCGGGCTGTGGGAGCTGCCCGCCGGGCAGCAGGCGCAGGAGCGGGCCCCCAGCGCGGCGGTCAAGGCGACCGGGGACCACCTGGTGATGGGGCACACCGCGCTGGACAAGCACGTGCGCGAGGTCGCGGCCCAGCTCGGGATGGAGCTGCCCAACCAGCCCAACGAGCAGCAGCAGGGCTGGCTCAAGGAGCTCACGGCGGCGCAGGGCCGCGACTACGAGGTGAAGTTCGCGAACCTGCTCCGGCGCGCCCACGGCAAGGTGTTCGGGCTGGTCGCCCAGGTCCGGGCCAACACCCGCAACTCCCTCGTGCGCGACCTGGCCCAGGACGCGAACCAGACCGTCCTCGACCACATCAACATGCTGGAGTCGACGGGCATGGTGGACTACGACTCCCTGGCCACGCAGAAGTGAGCCCGCCCCGGCCCAACCTCAAATGAAGCTCTGAAGGTGGCCCCCGGCGGGTTGGCGCGGGCAGCGCGGGGCCATGACCCCTCCACACGCGCCAGGACCGCGTCGGACTACGGGGGAGGCCAGCCATGGAGCTGGAGCTGGGGATCGGCATCGGCTGGCGGCCGGAGATCGCGGACGCGGTCGAGCGGCTGCCGGGCGTCGACTGGGTGGAGGTGGTGGCCGAGAACCTCTGCCCCGGCCACCTCCCCGAGTCGCTCGTACGGCTGCGGCAGCGCGGTGTCACGGTCGTGCCGCACGGCGTCTCGCTGGGCCTGGGCGGCGCCGACCGCCCCGACGCGGGGCGGCTGGCGGACCTGGCGGCACGGGCCCGGGCGCTGTCGGCCCCGCTGGTCACCGAGCACATCGCGTTCGTACGGGGCGGGGGCGCGCTCACCGCGTCGCCGCGCCTGGAGGCGGGGCATCTGCTGCCCGTGCCGCGCACCTGGGACGCGCTGGAGGTGCTCTGCGAGAACGTCCGGATCGCGCAGGACAGCCTGCCGGTGCCGCTCGCCCTGGAGAACATCGCGGCGCTGGTGAACTGGCCGGACGAGGACATGACGGAGGGCCAGTTCCTCGCGGAGCTGGTGGAGCGCACGGGGGTGCGGCTCCTGATCGACGTGGCGAACCTCCACACGAACCGGGTGAACCGGGGCGAGGACCCGGCGAAGGCCCTGGCGGAGCTGCCGGTGGAGGCGATCGCGTACGTGCACGTCGCCGGGGGCGTCGAGAGGGACGGGGTGTGGCACGACACGCACGCGCATCCGGTGGGGGCGGAGGTGCTGGGTGTGCTGGCGGAGTTGGTGGGGCGGGTGGTGCCCCCGGGGGTGCTGCTGGAGCGGGACGAGGCGTTTCCGCCGGAGGCGGAGCTGGGGCGGGAGCTGTCGGCGATCCGCTCCGTCGTGGCGGGGGCGCCGCCGCTCGGACGCGGGCCGGTGGGGGCTGGCCGGGCGGTTCCCCGCGCCCCTGAAGGCGCGGGCCCACGGCCCCCGTTGCCCGCGCCCCCGGGCCTCGAAATAGCCGTACGGGGCGGGGCCGCGGGCGCGGACAGCCGCGCGGCCGGTCCCGCACACTGCGCCGACGGGGAACCGGCCGCCCGGCCGAGGGCCCTCGGGAAGGTGCGCGGCGGGGAAGAGGCCGCCCGGGTCCCCCTGGCCCTCGCCCAGACCTCCCTTCTCTCCGCGCTTGTCGCCGGTACCCCGGTGCCGCCCGGCTTCGACGCGGCCCGGCTCCGCGTCCAGGCGCACGCCCTCGCCGCCAAGCGCGCCGACGTCGTCGCCAAGGTGGCGCCCGAACTGCCCCGCATCCTCAAGGACGCCTACCGTCCGGCCTACCTCGCGTACGCGCGCGGTCGCCCGCTGCGCGACGGCTACCGCCGCGACGCCCTGGACTTCGTGGAGTCGCTGCTCAAGGGCGGCGGCCTCGACGCCGAGGTGGCCCGGCCCCTGGGCCGCTGGTGGCGGGAGCGCTCCGGCCCCCGGCCGCCGGGCCGTGCCGCCCGCTTCGTACGGGGGCTCGTACGGGCCGCGTAGACGCGAGGTGGGCCCGTACGGGCAGGGCAGGCCGGGCAGGCGGGGCCGGGCAGGCGGGGCCGGGCAGGCGGGGCCGGGCAGGCGGGGCCGGGCACCGTACTACCCGGCGCGTAACAGCACCCGGGACTCGGCCGAGTCGTGATGCCTCCCACACCGTCCCGTCACGGTTTTCCTCGAAACACTCCCCGGATCACTTGCCTCCGCATTACCGTGCGCACCGCACTTGGAGGCTTTCATGCGTCGGATATTCCTTTCCGGTACCGGCTTGGTCGTCATCGCCCTGACCGCGACCATCGCCGCCCTGCTCTACCCCGTCTGGTCCTACGCCGACCGCTCGGGCACCGGACTCGCCAACCTCAACGCGGGTTCCGTGCCCACCCGCTGGGGGCCGCTCTCGGCCGCCGACCGGGACTTCGTCGTCCGGGTCAGACTCGCCGGGCTGTGGGAGCTGCCCGCCGGGCAGCAGGCCGTCGAGCGGGCGCCCAGCGCGGCCGTCACGGCCGCGGGGCACCACCTCGTCGACGGGCACGCCTTCCTCGACGCGCGCGTGCGCGAGGTCGCGGCCCAGCTCGGGATGGAGCTGCCGGACCAGCCCAACGAGCAACAGCGCGGCTGGCTGCGGACGTTGACCTCGGAGAGCGGGACCACGTACGAGAAGGACTTCGCCAACATCCTGCGCTCGGCGCACGGGAAGGTGTTCTCGCTCGTCGCGCAGATCCGGGCCAACACCCGCAACTCGCTGGTGCGCGCGCTCGCCGACGACGCCAACACCACGGTCCTGGACCACATCCGGATGCTGGAGGCGACCGGCCTCGTCGACTTCGACGCGCTGGCCCGCGACAGCGTCGCGGGCACCACCGCGTCCCCCAGCGGGCCGCCCCCGCCCGCCCCGGGCGCCACCCCTCCCTCCCCCGCCCCGGTCACCCCGTCGTTCCCGCTGCCGCCCGCCGCCAGCCGGGCCGAGCCCACCGACACTCCGTAACGAACCGATAACTCCATGTCCACATCATGGGAAAGGCATGGCGCCCACCTCGCCGCTTCACATACAACTCGGCCATGTTCTGGGTTCTCTTCCTGGTAGTCGCGTGCCTCGCGTCCGCCGTCTCGTGCGGGCGGCTCTGCCTCGCCGCGTCCGCGGCGGCCGACCAGGGCCCGGTCACCCGGGACCCGGAGCTCGGCCTCTCGCTGTACGAGACGGCCTTCCTCGCGGGCGGGCCCCTACGGGTCACCGATCTGACCCTGGTCACCATGCACCGCGCCCGCCGGCTGCTGCTCGCGCACACCGGCTGGGCCACGGTGGTCGACCCGGAGGGCCGCGACGAGCTGGAGCGGTCGGTGATAGGGGCCATCGGGCCGGGCGGCCAGGCCCGGATAGCGGCGATCCGCTCGACCGCGGCCGCCGCCGACGCGGTGCACGCGCTCGCCGACCGGCTGGCCGCGGCCGGGCTCGCGGTCCCGGACGCGGCGAGGACGGGCGTCACGGCCTCCCTGCGGGCCGTACGCGGCGCGGCGGCGCTCACCGTCGCCCTCGGCACGACCGCCCTCCTGATGCCCGGTCAGGACAGCACGACCCGGGCCGAGATCACCGCCTGGTTCTCCCTGCCCATGGTCCTCACCCTCGGCTGCCTCTTCATCGCCCGCTTCGAGGTCCATCCGCACACCCGCTGGGCCTCCCCCGACGGCCAGCGGCTGCTCGGCCGGGTCGACCCGGCCGGGGACCCGCTCACCGCCGTCGCGGTGCGGGGCGTGAGCGCCGTCGACGACCCGGAGCTGCGGACCGCCCTGCTCGGCGGCCGGGCGGCCTGACCGGCGGGTGACGGGAGCGCGGCAGGAGACCCGGCGGAAGGCCCGGCTGATGGCCCGGCAGGTGGCCTGACGGGCGACTTTGACCCCGGCGCACCGCCCGCCGGTGCTTTACTTCACCAATTACTCCGCTAATCATCCCTTTTGTACCGGACACCTGTCGTGCCGGACAGACCCGCAAAGGGATGCAGATGAGAGCAGCAGCGCTGTACGGAACGCTCGGTTCCCTCGTTCTTTCCACTTTGGCCGCCTCCCCGGCCGGCGGCATGGACCCGCGCACCGCCGAGGCGCACGGCACCGCCGTCGCCGCCCGGCGCGCCGCGGCGACCGGGATCGCCTTCGGCCGCTGCCCCAAGGCGGAGATGCTCCCCGACGGCATCCAGTGCGGCACGGTCCGCGTCCCGCTCGACTACGCCAAGCCGATGGGCCGTCAGATCACCCTCACCGTCAGCCGGGTGCGGGCCACCGGCAAGCGGGCCGAGCGGCAGGGCGCGCTGGTCTACAACCCGGGCGGCCCGGGCGCCTCCAGCATGTACTTCCCCGTCGTCGCGAGCCTGCCCGAGTGGAAGCGGATCGCGGGCGCCTACGACCTGGTGGGCTACGCCCCGCGCGGTGTGGCCCGCTCCGCGCCGCTGTCCTGCCAGGACCCGAAGGACTTCGCCAAGGCGCCCACCCCGTCCCCGACCGACCCCTCGCCCTCGTACAAGCTGGAGCGGATCGCGCGGGCCAAGGCGTACGCGCAGGGCTGCGCGCACAACGCGGGCGCGGCCCTGCGGCACTACACCAGCCTCAACAACGCGCGCGACCTCGATGTGCTGCGGGCCGCGCTCGGCCAGCGGAAGCTGACGTTCGTGGGGGCGTCGTACGGCACGTACTTCGGTGCCGTGTACGCCACGCTCTTCCCCTCCCATGTGCGCCGGATGGTCTTCGACTCGGCGGTCAACCCCGACCCGCGGCAGATCTGGTACCGCAACAACCTCGACCAGTCGCTGGCCTTCGAGAGCCGCTGGGAGGACTTCCGCGCCTGGGTCGCCCGGCACGACGGCGTCTACCACCTGGGCACCACGGCCGAGCAGGTCCTGGAGAACTTCGAGAAGGTGCGCGCCCGGCTCGCCGAGGAGCCCGCGGGCGGCAAGGTCGGCCCCGGCCAGCTCCAGTCGGCCTTCCTGAAGGCCGGGTACTACGACGACTACTGGGCGCTGCGGGCGACCGCGCTCTCGGCGTACCTCAGGGGCGACTCCAAGCCGCTGATCGCGCAGGCCTCGCCGCGGCCGGAGGCGGCGTGGGACGAGGAGAACGGGAACGCGGTGTACACGGCGGTCGAGTGCAACGACGCGCCCTGGCCCACCGACTGGGCGGTGTGGGACCGCGACAACAGCGCGCTCGCCGAGATCGCGCCGTTCGAGACGTGGGACAACGCCTGGATGAACCTGCCGTGCGCCTACTGGCCCGCGCCCCGGCAGCGGCCGGTGGACGTGGGGGTGCGCCGCGGGAAGCTGCCGCCGACGCTGATCCTGGCGGCCGAACGGGACGCGGCCACGCCGTACCAGGGGGCGCTGGAGCTCCAGCGCAGACTGCCGGGGTCGGTCCTGGTGACCGAGAAGGACGCCGGTACGCACGGCATCGGAGGTGGCCCCAACGCCTGCGTCAACGGGTACCTGATGGACTACCTGCTGAGCGGACGGACGCCGGTGCGGCGCGCGTCGTGCGCGCCGCACCCGGAGCCGAACCCGGTGTCGCTGGACGAGCGGTCGGCGCCCAGGGCTGGGCAGCGGCCGTCCGCTCTCTGATCTTCCGGGTCAGGGGTGGGTCCGGGCCCGTCTCGGCGGGCCCGGTCACCGGGCATACGGGGTGGGGGCGGCCGTCAGGCCAGGCCCGCCACCAGGTCCGCGACCGACTTGCGGCGGCCCGTGTAGAACGGGACCTCCTCGCGGACGTGCATCCGGGCCTCGGAGGCGCGCAGATGGCGCATGAGGTCGACGATGCGGTGCAGCTCGTCGGCCTCGAAGGCGAGCAGCCACTCGTAGTCGCCGAGCGAGAACGAGGCGACCGTGTTGGCGCGCACGTCCGGGTAGCCGCGGGCCATCTTGCCGTGGTCGGCGAGCATCCGGCGGCGGTCCTCGTCGGGCAGCAGGTACCAGTCGTAGCTGCGGACGAAGGGGTACACCGACACGTAGTCGCGCGGGTTCTCGTCGGCGAGGAAGGCCGGGATGTGCGCCTTGTTGAACTCGGCGGGGCGGTGCAGCGCCATGTTCGACCAGACCGGCTCCAGGGCGCGGCCCAGCTTGGTGCGACGGAAGAGGTTGTAGGCGCCCTGGAGCTCGTCGGCGGTCTCCGCGTGCCACCAGATCATGAGGTCGGCGTCGGCCCGCAGCCCGGACAGGTCGTAGGTGCCGCGGACGGTGACGTCCTTGGCGGCGAGCTGGTCGAACAGCTCCTGGACCTCTTCGGCGAACCCGGCGCGGTCCTCGGGCAGCACGTCGCGCAGCTTGAAGACGGACCACAGCGTGTAGCGGATGACCTCGTTGAGGTCCTTCGCCTTCTTCCCTGCGTTCGGGATCTTTTCCGGTGCACTCATGAGGCTATTGTCCCGCGTCACGCTGAGTGTTCTGCGCCAGGGTCGACGTGGCGATGATCTCGTCCGCGGCGCGCCGGGCCCCGGCGACGCACGCGGGGATGCCGACCCCGTCGTAGGCGGCCCCGCAGACCCGCAGGCCGGGCAGCTTCGCCACGGCGTCGCGGACGCGGGCCACGCGCGCGAGGTGGCCGACCGGGTACTGCGGCAGTCCGCCGGTCCAGCGCGTCACCTCGGTGGCGACGGGCCTGGCGGTGATCCCCACGGCCTCTCCGAGGTCCTTGAGCGACATCGCCACCAGGTCGGCGTCGTCGCGCTCCAGGTGCTCCTCCTCGCCGTACCGCCCGATCGAGGTACGGAGCACGAAGAGGTCGGGGGCCCGGTCGGTGACCCACTGCCACTTGTACGAGGAGAAGGTGGACGCCTTGATCGTGCGGCCGTCGAGCGAGGGGACCAGGAAGCCCGAGCGGCGCTCCAGGCGCTCCAGGTCCGTACGCCGGAAGGCCATGGTGACCAGGACCATCGAGGCGTACTCCACGCCCGCCAGTTCGGCGGCGGCGGACGGGGACTCGGCGGCGAGCAGCGCGGACGCCGAGCGGGCGGGGGAGGCGAGGACCACGCCGTCCGCCTCGATCGCGGGCGCCCCGGGCGAATCCGTCCGGATCAGCCAGCCGTCGGCCGTACGGCTCAGGGCGCGCACCGCCGTGCCGGTGCGGATGAGGCCTCCCCGGGCGCGCACCGCGTCCGCGACCGCTAGCGGCAGGGTGCCCATGCCGCCGTCGAGGCCCAGGAAGACCGGGCTGTCGTCGCGCGGTCCCGCGGCGGCCTTCGCCTGGACGCGCGCGACGCCGTCGAGGAGCGAGCCGTTCTCGCGCGCGACGGCGTAGAGCTGGGGCACGGCGGCGCGCATCGAGATCCGGTAGGCGTCGCCCGCGTACACCCCGCCCAGGAGCGGTTCCACCAGGCGGTCGACGACCTCGCGGCCGACGCGGCGCGCCACGAACTCGCCGACGCCGATGTCCTCCCCGACCTCGGTGGCGGGCAGTTCGCGGTCCTGGGCGATGCGCGCCAGGCCCTCGGCGGAGAGGATCCCGCTGAGCGAGGCGGGATCAGCGGGGACGCCCATCAGATGGCCTTTGGGCATCGGCCGCAGCGCCCCGCGCGTCCAGATCGCCGCGGTCGCCGCGGGCGGCCGCAGCCGGTCCCCGAGGCCCACCTCGCGCGCGAGGGCGACACCCTCGGGGCGGCGCGCCAGCATCGACTCGGCGCCGAGGTCCACGCGCGCGCCCGCGATCTCGCCCGCGAACAGCTTGCCGCCCAGGCGTTCGGTGGCCTCCAGGACGCTCACGCGCGCGCCGGACTCCAGGAGGCGGTGGGCGGCGGCGAGTCCGGAGATGCCGCCTCCGACGACGACGACGTGAGGTGCGCTGACGGCGGAGTTGTCCATGCGTCCACTCTCTCAGACGGCACCGACAGCCCCGCGCCGAGTGCCGCGCCGGGGAATTCCGGGGCGCTCCCGCACGTATCTTCCCCAGAAGGGCACGTGCGGGAGGACCGAGCGAGAGGGTGCGCAATGGCGGCGGAGCGACTGGTGGTCATCGGGGGCGACGCGGCGGGGATGTCCGCCGCGTCGCAGGCCCGCAGGCTCAGAGGGCCCGAGGACCTGGAGATCGTGGTGTTCGAGCGCGGCCACTTCACCTCGTACTCGGCCTGCGGCATCCCCTATTGGGTGGGCGGGGACGTGGAGGAGCGGGACAAGCTCGTCGCGCGGACACCCCAGGAGCACCGCGAGCGCGGCATCGACCTGCGTACGCGTACGGAGGCCGTCGAGATCGACACGGAGGGCAGGCGGGTGCGCGCCCGCGATCTGGAGTCGGGCGAGGAGTCCTGGACGGCGTACGACAAGCTCGTGATCGCCACCGGCGCGCGCCCGGTGCGGCCCGACCTGCCGGGCATCGACGCGCCGGGTGTCCACGGGGTGCAGACCCTCGACGACGGGCAGGCCCTCCTGGACACCCTGGCCTCGACGCGCGGGCGCCGGGCGGTGATCGTGGGCGCGGGCTACATCGGGGTGGAGATGGCCGAGGCACTGCTGCGCCGGAAGTACGAGGTCACGGTGGTGACCCGGGGCGAGGAGCCGATGGCCACGCTCGACGCGGACATGGGCAGGCTCGTCCACGAGGCGATGGACGCGATGGGCATCACCACGGTCACCGGCGCCGAGGTAACCAAGATCCTCACCGATGAAAACGGCCGGGTGCGGGCGGTGGCCACGGCGGACGCCGAGTACCCGGCGGACGTCGTCGTCCTCGGCATCGGCGTGGAGCCCCGCACGGAGCTCGCGCGCGCGGCGGGACTGCCGCTGGGCGAGCACGGCGGGCTGCTCACCGACCTGGCGATGCGGGTCCGCGGCCACGAGGACATCTGGGCCGGGGGCGACTGCGTGGAGGTCCTGGACCTGGTCTCGGGCCGGGAGCGGCACGTCGCGCTGGGCACGCACGCCAACAAGCACGGCCAGATCATCGGCTCGGGCGTGGGCGGCGGCTACGCCACGTTCCCGGGCGTCGTGGGTACGGCGGTGAGCAAGGTCTGCGACCTGGAGATCGCCCGTACGGGGCTGCGCGAGCGCGAGGCGCGCGAGGCGGGCCTGCAGTTCGTGACCGCGACCATCGAGTCCACCAACAGCGCCGGGTACTACCCCGGGGCCGCCGTGATGACGGTGAAGATGCTCGCCGAGCGGCGTACGGGACGGCTCCTCGGTGTGCAGATCGTCGGCCGCGAGGGCGCCGCCAAGCGCGTGGACATCGCGGCCGTCGCACTGACGGCGGGGATGACCGTGGAGCAGATGGTGACCCTGGACCTCGGCTACGCCCCGCCGTTCTCCCCGGTCTGGGACCCGGTCCTGGTCGCCGCCCGCAAGGCCGTCTCGGCGGTGCGGGCGGCGGGGAGCTAGCTCAGCGCTGGGTCCGCGTGTGGACGTAGTCCACCAGGCGCGTCAGCGCGTCCGGGTCGGTCGTCGGCAGGACGCCGTGGCCCAGGTTGAAGACGTGGCCCTCCAGACCCGCAGCCGCCTCCAGGACCTCGCGGGTCTTCTCCTCGACCGCCTCGGGCGTGGAGAAGAGGACCGCGGGGTCCAGGTTGCCCTGGAGCGCCTTGCCGGGGCCGACGCGGCGGGCGGCCTCGTCGAGCGGGACGCGCCAGTCGACGCCGACGACGTCCGCCCCGGCCTCGCCCAGCAGGCCGAGGAGCTCGCCGGTGCCCACGCCGAAGTGGATGCGCGGCACGCCGTACTTCTCGACCTCGCGGAACACCTTCGCGGACGCCGGCATCACCGAGCGGCGGTAGTCCGCGGGGGCCAGGGCGCCCACCCAGGAGTCGAAGAGCTGCACCGCGGAGGCGCCCGCCTCGATCTGGACCTTCAGGAAGGCGCCGGTGATGTCGGCGAGGCGGTCCAGGAGGTCGGCCCACAGCCGCGGGTCGCCGTACATGAGGGCCTTGGTGTGCTCGTGGTTGCGGGACGGGCCGCCCTCCACGAGGTAGCTCGCCAGGGTGAAGGGCGCGCCCGCGAAGCCGATCAGCGGCGTCCCGCCGAGCTCGGCGGTCAGCATGCCGATGGCCTCGGTGACGTAGTGCACGTCCTCGGGGGTGAGGTCGCGCAGCCGGTCGAGGTCCGCGCGCGTACGGATCGGTTCCGCTACGACCGGGCCGACGCCGGGCTTGATGTCGAGGTCGACGCCGATGGCCTTGAGCGGCACCACGATGTCGCTGAAGTAGATGGCCGCGTCCACCTTGTGGCGGCGCACCGGCTGGAGCGTGATCTCGGTGACCAGCTCGGGCCGCATGCACGACTCCAGCATCGGGATGCCCTCGCGCACCTTCAGGTACTCGGGCAGCGAGCGCCCCGCCTGCCGCATGAACCAGACCGGCGTGTGCGGAACCGGCTCCCGGCGGCACGCCTTCAGGAAGGCGGAGTCGTACGTCTGCGTCGGCGGGCCCGCGAGCGGGGTCTCCCCCGCCCGAGCGGAGTCGAGGGCTTGGGGGTGTGCGTTGGCGTTCACGCCCCAAATCTTCGCACGTGGCCACAAGCCGTCGGCCGGGCCCGGGTGTCCCTACCGGCGCCGGGCGCCCGTTCCGCCTAGTCTTCCCCGCATGGCTGCCGCTCAGGGACGAACTTCGGATGGCGCCGGCGGCACGGACAGCGCGGACGGCAGGACCGTTCCGCTCGTCTTCCGCCAGGCGGTCGACGGGCTGCGGGGCGCACGGCTGCGCCCCGAGATCGAGGTCGACCCGACCCGTCCGCCGCAGCGTCTGGCGCCGCACGCGTACGCGCTGGAGGCCGCGGTCGTCGACAACGACCAGGACCTCGCGGACGGCCGTCTGGTGCTGCTGCACGACCCGGCCGGGCACGACGCCTGGCAGGGGACGTTCCGCCTGGTCACGCTGGTGCGGGCGGAGCTGGAGCCGGAGATGGCGGCGGACCCGCTGCTGCCGGAGGTCTGCTGGTCGTGGCTGACGGGCGCCCTGGAGGCGCGGGGGCTGTCGTACGGGGAGGCGAGCGGGACCGTGACGCGGGCCGGCTCGTACTACTTCGGCGGCCTCTCGCAGCGCCTGCCCGCCACGCAGATCGAGATCCGGGCCTCCTGGACGCCCCGGGAGGGCCACGGGGGCGTGCCGGACGCGGCGGCGCACCTCGCGGCCTGGTGCGATCTGCTGTGCCAGGTGGCCGGGCTGCCGCCGGTCGCGTCCTCGGACGCGGGTGTCGTCTCGCTGCCCCAGCGGCGGGACCCCCGCTAGGCGCTGCGCTGTGCCGCCCGGTCTTCGTCTGCGGGTGCGTGGCGGGTTGCCCGCGCAGTTCCCCGCGCCCCTGAAAGGCCGCCGCGCGGCATCCCCGGGGCGCCCCGGAAGGGCGCTTCCAGGGGCGCGGGGAACTGCGCGACCAGCCGACCACCGGCCCGCAGACGACCACCGGCCCATGAGCAACCCGCCACCGGCCCGCGGACAAAGGCCGGGCAGCCACTCCCCCATCGATCGCCTGTCCTAATTGCCCTAAATGTTTCTCACCAAATCGTGATCATTCCCTAAAGGCGGACCGGCAGGCTGCCGAAGAGGTCAGTGACCCTATCTGCACGGTTCGCCCCGGCTTCATCCCCGAGCCGGCTCCCGTCCCCCACCCTTCCCCCCAGGAGGCCTGGTGTCCGTTCTCCTTGAGCAGCCCGCAAGCCTGGTCGCCTACCGCCCGAACAAGCCGACGGCCATGGTCGTCGTCGCCGACCCCCGAGTCCGCTCCACGGTCACGCGCCATCTGTGGGCTCTCGGAGTACGGGACGTCATCGAGGCGTCGTCCATCGCGGAGGCACGTCCCCGCGTCGGCAACCCGCGCGACATCTGCGTTGCCGACGTCCATCTGCCCGACGGTTCCGGGCTCACCCTGCTGTCCGAGACCCGCGCGGCGGGCTGGCCCAACGGTCTGGCCCTGTCGGCCGCCGACGACATCGGCGCCGTGCGCAACGCCCTCGCGGGCGGCGTGAAGGGCTATGTCGTCACCGGCACGCGGACGAACATCGGCCACCCCACCCGTCCCGGCGCCGCACCCATCGGCGCCGCGGCCGCCCGTATGCACCGCCGCCCCCCGGGTTCCCCGAGCCACCCGGGTGGCTACCGCGAGCTCTCCGGGCGCGAGGTCGAGGTGCTGCGGCTGGTCGCCGAGGGCCAGTCCAACAAGGCGATCGGCGTGTCCATGGGACTCTCCGCGCTGACCGTGAAGAGCCACCTCGCCCGGATCGCGCGCAAGCTCGGCACGGGCGACAGAGCCGGCATGGTGGCCGTCGCGCTGCGTACCGGAATCATCCACTGACCCATGCGTCCCGGGGGGCATGCTCCCCCCACAAGGCACCGTGCGCCCCTCGCGCGCCCGTCGGCGGAACGTTCCGTCGACGGGCGCGGCGTATACCCAAGTACCCTTGACAGGTGACCGACGCCCAAAAGACCGCAGCAGAGACAGCACTGCGAACCACCGGGGGCGCCCCCCCGGACGACGACGTCCCGGTCGATGGGCAGCCGACTCCCCTGCTGGAGCCGCGTGACGGCGTTCCGCCCGTCGTAGCCACCGACGAGGCGCTCGCCGAAGTCGTCGCCGCGTTCGCGGCCGGTACCGGCCCGGTGGCCGTGGACGCCGAGCGCGCCTCGGGCTACCGCTACGGCCAGCGCGCCTACCTCGTGCAGCTCCGCCGTGAGGGCGCGGGCACCGCGCTCGTCGACCCGGTGGGCTGCCCCGACCTTTCCTCGCTCGGCGACGCCCTCGCCGACACCGAGTGGATCCTGCACGCCGCCACCCAGGACCTGCCGTGCCTGCGCGAAATAGGCATGACCCCCTCCCGGCTCTTCGACACGGAGCTCGCCGGGCGCCTCGCGGGCTTTCCGCGCGTGGGCCTGGGCGCGATGGTCGAGAGCGTCCTCGGCTACGCCCTGGAGAAGGGCCACTCCGCGGTCGACTGGTCGACCCGCCCGCTGCCCGAACCCTGGCTGCGGTACGCGGCCCTGGACGTGGAGCTGCTCGTCGACCTGCGGGACGCGCTGGAGAAGGAGCTCGACCGGCAGGGCAAGCTGGACTGGGCCCACCAGGAGTTCGAGGCGATCGCGGCGGCCCCGCCCGCCCCGCCGCGCAAGGAGCCCTGGCGGCGCACCTCGGGGATGCACAAGGTCCGCCGGCGCCGTCAGATGGCCGCCGTGCGCGAGCTGTGGACCGCCCGCGACAAGGTCGCCCAGCGCCGTGACGTCTCGCCGGGCAAGGTGCTCAGCGACTCCGCGATCATCGAGGCGTCGCTGGCGCTGCCGCTCGACGTGCAGGCGCTGATGGCGCTGCCCGGGTTCGGCCACCGGATGGGGCGGCGCCAGCTGGAGCAGTGGCAGGCCGCCGTCGACCGGGCGCGGGCCCTGCCCGAGTCCGGCCTCCCGCAGCCCGGCCAGCAGGTCGCGGGCCCCCCGCCGCCGCGCTCGTGGGCCGACAAGGACCCCGCCGCCGCGGCGCGCCTCTCGGCGGCCCGCGCGGCGGTGTCGGAGCTGGCCGAGCGGCTGAACATGCCGCAGGAGAACCTGATCACCCCGGACACGGTCCGCCGGGTGTGCTGGGAGCCCCCGGGCGACCGCTCCGAGGCGGCGGTGGCCGAGGCGCTGACCGCGTACGGCGCCCGCCGCTGGCAGGTCGAGCAGGTGACGCCGCTGCTGGCGGGGGCGCTGGCCGCCAACGCCTGAGCCGCGCGAACCGCTCCCGTACCCCCTGACGACCGTCGGTCATCAGGGGGTACGGCCATGACAGGGGGCCGATGGAGTGTGACCTTCGCCGCTCCTGTCGTCGGGGCTGGGCAGTTTGGTTACCCGCAAGTAGCATGGCGGGGTGAGCGCGCGCTCAGGCGTGTGCGTCACGCGCAGCAGTGCCATCCCGCACCCTGGAGGAGAGCCATCGTGCCTCGTACCGTCAGGGACGTCGTCTTCGTCGACGGCGTCCGCACCCCGTTCGGCAAGGCGGGCCCGAAGGGCATCTACCACGAGACCCGGGCCGACGATCTCGTCGTCAAGGCGATCCGGGAGCTGCTGCGCCGCAACCCGGCCCTCGACCCCAAGAAGATCGACGAGGTCGCCATCGCCGCGACCACGCAGATCGGTGACCAGGGTCTGACCCTGGGCCGCACGGCCGGCATCCTCGCGGGTCTGCCGCAGTCCGTGCCGGGCTACTCCATCGACCGTATGTGCGCCGGCGCGCTGACCGCCGTCACCTCGGTCGCCGGCTCCATCGCCTTCGGCGCCTACGACGCCGTCATCGCCGGCGGTGTCGAGCACATGGGCCGCCACCCCATGGGCGAGGGCGTCGACCCCAACCCGCGGTTCGTGAGCGAGAAGCTCGTCGACGAGTCGGCCCTGTTCATGGGCATGACCGCCGAGAACCTGCACGACCGCTACCCGCACATCACCAAGCGGCGCGCCGACGAGTACGCCGTGCGCTCGCAGGAGAAGGCGGCCAAGGCGTACGCCAACGGGAAGATCCAGCAGGACCTCGTCCCGATCTCGGTGCGCAACACCAACGCCGAGGTCGGCGAGACCGGCTGGGGGCTGGTCACCGCCGACGAGCCGATGCGCCCGGGCACCACGCTGGAGAGCCTGGCGAACCTGAAGACGCCGTTCCGCGTCCACGGCAACGTCACCGCGGGCAACGCGGCCGGCCTCAACGACGGCGCCACCGCGTCGATCATCGCGTCGGAGGAGTTCGCGCGCGAGAACGGCCTGCCGGTCAAGATGCGCCTGGTCTCCTACGCCTTCGCGGGCGTGGAGCCCGAGGTCATGGGCTACGGCCCGATCCCGGCGACCGAGAAGGCGCTGGCCAAGGCCGGTCTGTCGATCGAGGACATCAACCTCTTCGAGATCAACGAGGCGTTCGCCGTGCAGGTCCTGGCGTTCCTGGACCACTACGGCATCGCCGACGACGACGCCCGCGTCAACCAGTACGGCGGCGCCATCGCGTTCGGCCACCCGCTCGCCTCCTCCGGCGTACGCCTGATGACGCAGCTGGCGCGGCAGTTCGAGGAGCAGCCGGAGGTCCGCTACGGCCTCACCACCATGTGCGTCGGCTTCGGCATGGGCGCCACGGTCATCTGGGAGAACCCGCACCACAAGGACGCCGGAGGCAGCAAGTGAGCACCACCGCTGAGCTTTTGAAGGGTGCGGCCGAGCTGTTCCCGGACGAGGTCGTCACCTCGGCGCACGTGCGCCACCTCGACCTGCCGTTCGGCGCGGGCCGGTTCGCGCTGATCACGCTGGACAACGGCTTCGACCACACCAAGCCGACCACCTTCGGCCCCGGCTCGCTGGCGAACCTCAACGCCGCCATCGACCAGGTGGAGAAGGAGGCGGCCGAGGGCACCATCGTCGGCGTCGGTGTCACCGGCAAGCCGTTCATCTTCGCGGTCGGCGCCGACCTCAAGGGCGTCGAGCTGCTGAAGAAGCACGAGGACGCGCTGGCCATCGGCAAGGGCGGCCACGAGGTCTTCAAGCGCCTCGCCGCGCTGGCCGTGCCGACCTTCGCGTACTACAACGGCGCGGCCATGGGCGGCGGTGTCGAGGTCGGTCTGCACTGCACCTACCGCACCGTCTCCAAGGCGCTGCCGGCCTTCTCGCTGCCCGAGGTCTTCCTCGGTCTGGTCCCGGGCTGGGGCGGCTGCACGCTGCTCCCCAACCTGATCGGCGCGGAGAACGCCGTGACGGTGATCATCGAGAACTCGCTCAACCAGAACCGCCAGCTCAAGGGCAAGCAGGTCTTCGACCTCGGCATCGCGGACGCGATCTTCGAGGGCGCGGACTTCCTGGAGCAGTCGCTGATCTGGACCGCGAACGTCCTCAAGGGCGACGTCACGGTCGAGCGCCCCGAGATCGACCGCGGCGAGGCCTGGGACCAGGCCGTCGCCAAGGGCCGGTTCATCGCCGACTCCAAGGTGCACGGCGCGGCCCCGGCCGCCTACCGCGCGCTCGACATCATCGAGGCGGCCAAGGACGGTGACCTCCAGGCCGGTTACGACGCCGAGGACAAGGCGCTCGCCGACCTGATCATGGGCGGCGAGCTCCGCTCCGGCATCTACGCCTTCAACCTGGTGCAGAAGCGCGCCAAGCGTCCGGCGGGCGCGCCCGACAAGTCGCTGGCGCGTCCGGTCACCAAGGTCGGCGTGGTGGGCGCGGGCCTGATGGCCTCGCAGCTCGCGCTGCTGTTCCTGCGCCGCCTGGAGGTGCCGGTCGTGCTGACCGACATCGACCAGGAGCGCGTCGACAAGGGCGTGGGCTACGTCCACGCCGAGATCGACAAGCTGCTCGCCAAGTCCCGTATCAACCAGGACAAGGCCAACCGCCTCAAGGGCCTGGTCTCCGGTGTGCTGGACAAGGCCGAGGGCTTCTCCGACGCCGACTTCATCATCGAGGCCGTCTTCGAGGAGATCGGCGTCAAGCAGCAGGTGTTCGCGGAGGTCGAGGCGGTCGCCCCGGCGCACGCGATCCTCGCCACCAACACCTCCTCGCTGTCGGTCTCCGAGATGGCGTCGAAGCTGAAGCACCCCGAGCGGGTCGTCGGCTTCCACTTCTTCAACCCGGTCGCGATCCTGCCGCTCCTGGAGATCGTGCGCGGCGAGCAGACCGACGACGCGGCGCTGGCCACGGCGTTCGGTGTCGCCAAGAAGCTGAAGAAGACCGCGGTCCTGGTGAAGGACGCCCCGGCGTTCGTCGTCAACCGCATCCTGACCCGCTTCATGGGCGAGATCCAGAACGTCATCGACGAGGGCACCCCGGTCGAGGTCGCCGAGAAGGCGGTCGAGCCGCTGGGTCTGCCGATGTCGCCGCTGGTCCTGCTGGAGCTGGTCGGACCGGCCATCGGTCTGCACGTCTCGGAGACGCTCAACCGCGCCTTCCCGGACCGCTTCACGGTCTCCCCGAACCTCGCGGCGGTCGTCAAGGCGGGCAAGCGCGGCTTCTACGTCCACGATTCCGGCAAGCCGGAGCTGGACCCCGAGGTCGTGGCGCTGCTCAAGCAGGGCGACTCGGTCCTCACCGAGGAGCAGACCCGCGACCGCGTCCTGGACGCGGTGGCGCAGGAGATCGGTCTGATGCTCCAGGAGGGTGTCGTGGCCGAGGCCCAGGACATCGACCTCTGCCTCATCACCGGCGCCGGCTGGCCCTTCCACCTGGGCGGCATCACGCCGTACCTGGACCGTGAGGGCGTCTCGGAGCGGGTGAACGGCAAGACGTTCCTCGCGCAGGGCGTGGCGAGCGTCCCGGCGTAACGCTCCCCGCACAGCACACAGAAGGCCCCCCGCAGCCGCGGGGGGCCTTCTGGCTGTTCCGGGTCGGGCGGCGGGCCGACGGGCCGTCAGACGACCGTCCAGGGCTCCAGGGCCAGGCCCGGCTCGGTGGTCTTCTGCCGGGTGACGCGCAGCCGTCCGTCGGTGCCGAAGGCGGCGAGGACGACGCGCCCCGCCGCGTCGGTGGCGAGCGCGGGCACCCCGGCGCACACCTCGCCCGTGGAGGCCCACACCGCGCCGGCCGACTCGGCCTCCGTGGGGTAGGCGGCGAGGGCCGGGCGGCCGTCGGGGCCGCGCATGGCCATCAGGGTGCAGTCGTGCCCGTCGACGGGCGTACGCAGCACGGCGAGCGGGCCGTTGGAGGCGCCGCCCAGCGCCACGGCCGGGAGGTCCTCGCGGAAGGCACGGACGTCGCCGTCCTCGGACTCGCGCCAGAAGAAGGTGGTCCGGCCCTCGCCGGTGTGCTGGGCGCTCACCGACCCGTTCACCACCTGGAGCTTGAGGTCGGGCACCTGCTCGAACTCGTTGGCGCCCGGGGCGCGCCGCCAGCGCATCACCCCGCGCCGGGCCGGGGCCAGCACCTCGATCAGGCCCTCGTCGGCCGTGCTCGCGCAGATCGTGCCGTACGAGCCGGAGCCCTTGAGGTCCTTCCAGTTGCCCCACTTGCCGGAGGACAGCTGGCCGCGGGCGCAGACCCCGCCGCCCGCGTTGCGGAGGAAGACCCACAGGTTGTCGGCGGAGTCGACGACGGCGGCCGGGTGGCCGACCTCGGCGGCCTTCTCCTGGTCGCGGTAGGGGGTGCCGAGCGGATACCAGTCCTTGACCGGGCGGCCCGACTGGTACTGGATGGCGTGCACGACGTCCGTCCTGGCCTCGCCCGCGGGTGTCGTGGTGCGGCGCAGCGCGACCAGGTGCACATAGCCGTCGGCGCCCTGGGCGACGGTCAGGCGCGGGTCGAGTCCGGCCGCCGGGGCGACCGGTTCGGGGCCGCTCCACTCGGGGCCGCCGGGGTGCGTCTCGGTCCAGCGGAGCACACCGCCCGCGGTCGGCGCGTACGCGGTCAGCCGGCCGTCCTTGCCGCGCAGCAGCCAGCCGGTGACGGCCGGGGAGCCGTCGGGCAGGGCGGGGGCCGGGACGGGGCCGGGCGAGGTGACGGAGGCGGCGGCGGGCGTCTCGCGCTCCGGGCCGGCCTGCCCCTTCGAGGTACGCGCAGGCTTGAACGCCATGGCTCACCGACCACCTTTCCCTACCAGATCCGCGATGAGCGGCCGGATGCGACACACCATGAGACCCAGCGACAATAACACTCGGCCCAGGACCCGGATTTCATCGGATTTCCCCGTTCCGACGTGCGATTTTCCCGCGCCTCGTGGCACCCTGCCGGGATGGGTACGACCTCGCTGGTGATCGTGGACGCGGCCAATGTGGTGGGCTCGGTCCCGGACGGCTGGTGGCGCGACCGGCGCGGCGCCGCGGAGCGGCTGCGCGACCGTCTGGCGGGCTACGCCGAGAGCGGTCTGCCGGGTCTTCCGGGCCCCGTCGAGCTGGTCCTGGTGGTCGAGGGCGCGGCCCGCGGGGTGGAGCCGGTGGCGGGGGTACGGGTGGAGTCGGCGTCCGGCAGCGGTGACGACCGGATCGTGGAGCTGGCCGCCGGGCGCGCCCCGGACCGGCCCTGCCTGGTGGTGACGGCCGACCGCGAGCTGCGCCGCCGGGTGGAGGCGCACGGGGCGCGCTGCGTGGGTCCGCGGGCGGTGCGTCACCCGGCCGGGGAGGCGGAGGGCGCGGACTGAGCGCGTACGTACAGCACGGCCCCGTCGACCGTCCCGGCCAGCGGCTCGTAGTGGGCGGCCAGCAGGCGGCGCAGGCTGGGGAGGCGTTCGGGGGCGTACGGCTCGCCCCGGGAGTCGTCGACGATCAGCACCGGCGGCCGCACGGCCAGCTCGGCGCGGAAGACCGGCCAGGAGCCCGCCACCCCGTACCTCTCGCCCACCTGGGGGCCGTCGCGGCCGCCGCTGTAGTTGGTGAGCAGCCCGGCGGTCAGATAGCGGGTGGCGGGGGCGCGGCCCGCGAGCCAGTACGTCTCGGGGTGTATCCCCCACACCAGGACCGGGTCGTCCGGCGCCGAGCGCGCGCGTACGGCCGCGGCCAGGCGCTCGGCGTGGGCCAGTTCGGGGCGCGGGGCGAGCAGGCCCCAGGTCAGGAAGAGCGCGCAGGCGCAGGCGGAGGCGAGGAGCGCGGCCGTGAGCCGCTGCGGCGGGAGGATCTGCAGGGCGGTGGCGGCCAGCAGCACCAGCGGCGGGACGAGCTGGAGGTAGTAGTGGCCGAAGAAGTGGAAGCCGGCCAGGACCGCCCCGGCCGAGGAGGCGAGCCACAGCCAGACGTCGGCGGCGCCGGTGCGGGCGATCCGCAGCACCCGCACCACCGGCGGGACCAGTCCGGCGCAGGCCAGCGCGAGCAGCGCGGTGTTGGCGAGGCCCCGGGCCAGGACGTGGAGCTCGGAGCCGGTGAAGGAGGCGTAGGCGCCGGAGCCGGTGACCGTCCAGAACAGGAACCGGGCCGGGCCGGTGAGCAGCGCCCCGAGCAGGACCGGGCCGCACAGCCCCGCACCGGTGCGCAGCAGCGCGGCGCGGCGGGGTGCGGCCGTGCGCCACAGCAGCCAGAGCACGGGGACGAGCGCCGCGCCGCCGGTCTGCTTGGTGAGGAAGGCCCCCGCGACGGCGAGCCCGGCGCGGGCCCACTGGCCCCGGTCGGCGCAGCGTACGGCCGCGACCGTGAACGGCAGCATGAAGACCTCGAACGTGGCCGCCTGGGTGTCCTCGGGGTTGAGGCCGATGGAGACGAGCAGGTGGAGCACGCCCGCGGCGCGGCCCGCCCGGTCGCCCCAGCGGCGGCGGGCGGTGGAGGCGAGGAGGACGGCGGTGAGCAGCTGGGCGCCGACCGCCGCGACCCGCAGGGGGCCCAGCGAGGTGTCGCCGAACACCGCGAAGGCGGCCTCGTACAGCCAGGGCAGCAGCGGGGGCTTGCGGTCGACGACCGTGTCGTACAGCGCTCCCCCGGCGGCGAGCTGGCGGGCCTGGACGGCGAGGTAGCCCTCGTCGGGGTTCCACAGGGAGTGCCGGAAGGAGGGCAGCCGGGTCAGGACGGCGAGGGCGGCGAGCGCGGGCAGCAGCCGTGTCCAGTACCCGGCGCGGCGGCCGGGCACCGGCTCCGCACGCGGCCGCGGCACCCGTGACGTACGTACGGAGTGTGACGGGGCGAGGGGGCCGGTGGGCGTACGGTGCACGGGGTGCACGCTATCCGGCCCCACAGTTCCCGCTGAAGCGGGACATACGGGGCCGGGCGATCAACTCCGGGAACCGGCAGTCGTCACTCTGCGTTGATACGGCTGTGGGAGCGCCCGTACAGGAAGTAGACGACGAAGCCGATCACCATCCAGATCCCGAACCGCAGCCAGGTCTCGGCCGGTAGGTTGAGCATCAGCCACAGCGAGGCCGCCACCGACAGGATCGGCACCCAGGGCACCAGCGGGGTGCGGAAGGCGCGGTGCAGGTCGGGCCGGGTGCGCCGCAGGATGATCACGCTGATCGCGACGACGACGAAGGCGAAGAGGGTGCCGATGTTGACCAGTTCGGCGAGCTCACTGAGGCTGGTGAACCCCGCGAGGACGGCGATGATCACGCCGAGCAGGATGGTCGGGCGGTGCGGGGTGCGGTAGCGGGGGTGGACGCGGGAGAAGAAGCGGGGCAGCAGCCCGTCCCGGCTCATCGCGAAGAACACCCGGGTCTGGCCGAGCAGCAGGATCATGCAGACCGTGGTGAGGCCGACGGCGGCGCCGAAGCTGATGACGCCCGCGTAGAAGGGGTGGCCGGTGGCCTTGAAGGCGTCCGCGAGCGGGGCGTCGATGGAGAGCCGGCTGTAGTGCTGCATACCGGTGACGACGATGGAGACGGCGACGTACAGCGCGGTGCAGATGAAGAGCGAGCCGAGGATGCCGCGCGGCATGTCCCGCTGCGGGTTCTTGGTCTCCTCGGCGGCGGTCGCCACGATGTCGAAGCCGATGAAGGCGAAGAAGACGACGGAGGCGGCGGTGAAGATGCCCATCACACCGAAGTTGGTGGGCGCGTACCCCGACATCAGCTCGATCAGCGGCGCCTGGAGGTTGCCCCCCGCCTCCTGCGGCTGGGCCTTGGGGACGAAGGGCTTGTAGTTGTCGGCCTTGATGAAGAACGCGCCCGCGATGATCACGATCAGGACGACGGTGACCTTGATGGCCACGACGACCGAGGTGACGCGCGCGGAGAGCTTCATGCCGAAGACCAGGATGGCGGTCAGCACCAGGACCAGGACGGCGGCGAGGATGTCGAAGCCGAAGCCGTCGGCGCCCTCGCGCCCGGAGAGCGCCTCCGGCAGGTGCCAGCCCGCGTTGTCCATCAGCGAGCGGACGTACCCCGACCAGCCGACGGCGACCACGGCGGTGCCGAGGGCGAATTCGAGGACCAGGTCCCACCCGATGGTCCAGGCGGGCAGCTCGCCGAGCGAGGCGTACGAGAACGTGTACGCGGACCCGGCCACCGGGACCGTGGAGGCGAACTCGGCGTAGCACAGCGCCGCCAGCGCGCAGACGACACCGGCCGCCACGAACGCGAGGGCGACCGCGGGGCCCGCGTTCTCCTTGGCGACCTTGCCGGTGAGGACGAAGATGCCGGTGCCGATGATGACACCGACACCGAAGACCGTCAGATCCAGTACCGACAGCGACTTCTTGAGTGCGTGTTCCGGTTCCTCCGTGTCCGCGATGGACTTCTCAATCGATTTGGTCCTGAACAGACCGGTACCAGCCACCTTGTGCACCTCCGCTAGCTCATGTCCCCGCCATGATCGGGACGTGGAGCGGTACGGGTACCGGGCGGCGGCCGTAATTCACGCGATTGGGCCGGTTCAACCACCCGTACAGGGCGATCGAACCGGCCCGTTGACCGGTGCCCGGCGACGGCCGGGTGCGCAAGGGGTCAGTCGCGCGCGGGCTCCACGGCGCTCGCGCTCTCCAGACCGCCGAGCTTGGCGACCAGGCCGGTGACCTGGCGCGCGATGTCGGGCGCGGTCAGCCCGATCTCGGCCATGACCTCCTTGCGGGAGGCGTGGTCGAGGAAGCGCGGCGGGATGCCGAAGTCGCGCAGCGGCACGTCCACCCCCGCGTCGCGCAGCGCCTGGGCGACGGCCGAGCCGACACCGCCGACGCGGCTGTTGTCCTCGACGGTGACGACGACCCGGTGGGTCTCGGCGAGCGGGGCCATCGCCTCGTCGACGGGCTTGACCCAGCGCGGGTCGACCACGGTCGTCGAAATGCCCTGGGCGTCGAGCAGATCGGCGATCTCCAGGCACATCGGGGCGAGCGCGCCCACCGAGACCAGGAGCACGTCGGGGCGCTCGGTGCCGGCCTCGCGCAGGACGTCCATGCCGCCGACCCGGCCCACCGCCTGGACGGCGGGGCCGACCGCGCCCTTGGAGAAGCGCACCACGGTCGGGGCGTCCTCGACCTCGACGGCCTCGCGCAGCTGCGCGCGCACCTGGTCGGCGTCGCGCGGGGCGGCGATCCTGAGGTCCGGGACGACCTGGAGGATCGACATGTCCCACATGCCGTTGTGCGAGGCCCCGTCGGTGCCGGTGACCCCGGCGCGGTCCAGCACGAACGTCACGCCGCACTTGTGCAGGGCCACATCCATCAGGACCTGGTCGAAGGCGCGGTTGAGGAAGGTGGCGTAGACGGCGAAGACCGGGTGCAGCCCGCCGGTGGCCAGGCCGGCGGCGGAGACCGCGGCGTGCTGCTCGGCGATCCCGACGTCGTAGACCCGCTCGGGGAAGGCCCGGGCGAACTTGTCGAGGCCGACCGGCTGAAGCATGGCCGCGGTGATCGCGACGATGTCCTCGCGCTCCTTGCCGAGCTCGACCATCTCCTCGCCGAAGACCGAGGTCCAGTCGAGACCCGAGGTGGAGACCGGCAGGCCGGTGTCCGGGTGGATCTTGCCCACGGCGTGGAAGCGGTCGGCCTCGTCCGCGAGGGCGGGCTGGTAGCCGCGGCCCTTCTCGGTGAGGCAGTGCACGATGACCGGGCCGCCGAAGCGCTTGGCACGCGTCAGCGCGGACTCCAGGGCCTCGATGTCGTGGCCGTCGATCGGGCCGACGTACTTCAGGCCCAGGTCCTCGAACATGCCCTGGGGGGCGATGAAGTCCTTGAGGCCCTTCTTGGCGCCGTGCAGCGTCTCGTAGAGCGGCCTGCCGACGACCGGGGTGCGCTCCAGGAGGTCCTTGCCCTTGGCCAGGAAGCGCTCGTAGCCGTCGGTGGTGCGCAAGGTGGCCAGGTGGTTGGCGAGGCCGCCGATGGTCGGCGCGTAGGAGCGCTCGTTGTCGTTGACGACGATGACCAGCGGGCGGTCCTTGGCGGCGGCGATGTTGTTCAGCGCCTCCCAGGCCATGCCGCCGGTCAGGGCGCCGTCGCCGATGACCGCGACGACGTGGTCGTCCCGCTTGAGGACCTCGTTGGCCTTGGCGAGGCCGTCGGCCCAGCCCAGCACGGTGGAGGCGTGGCTGTTCTCGATGACGTCGTGCTCGGACTCGGCCTGCGAGGGGTAGCCGGAGAGGCCGCCCTTCATCTTCAGCCTGGAGAAGTCCTGGCGTCCGGTGAGCAGCTTGTGCACATAGCTCTGGTGGCCGGTGTCCCACAGGACCTTGTCCCTGGGCGACTCGAAGACGCGGTGCAGAGCGATGGTGAGCTCCACGACACCCAGGTTGGGGCCGAGGTGCCCGCCGGTCTTGGAGACCGCGTCCACGAGAAAGGTCCGGATCTCAGCGGCCAGCTGGTCCAGCTGCTCCGGGCTGAGCCGGTCGAGATCGCGCGGTCCCCTGATACGGGTAAGCAGCGGCACCCGTGCCTCCTTGCATCCGTGCTGGTCGAGCATGCCGATTTGGCCGAGTCTAATGTTCCGTCCGCGACGGCGGTCATCGGGCGGTGCGTTCGACGCCACCCGTATGGCTGACATCCGCGCCCGCGCACAGCTGTGCCCGGCGCCGCGAGGGGCGCCGGGCACGTCCGTGGTCCGTCTGTGGCGTCCCCCCTTGCGCCGCAAGGGCCAGGGGGGACGCGGGCCGCCGGTCAGGCGCGACCGGCGGACTTCTGGGTCTTGCGGGTCACCGCGTCGATCACGACGGTCGCGAGCAGTACGCCACCCGTGATCATGTACTGGATCGGCGAGGCGATGCCCTGAAGGGCCAGGCCGTACTGGATCGACGTGATCACCAGCACACCGAGCAGCGCGTTCCAGGTGCGACCGCGGCCGCCGAAGAGGCTGGTGCCGCCGATGACGGCCGCCGCGATGGCGTTCATCAGGAGCTCGCCGCTGCCCGCGCCCTGGTTGGCCGCGGTGATCTTCGAGGCGAGGAAGAGGCCGCCGATGGCCGCGAAGGTGCCGGAGATCGCGTAGATCGAGGTGCGGATCATCACGACGTTGATGCCGGCGCGGCGGGAGGCCTCGATGGAGCCGCCGAGCGCGAAGACCTTGCGGCCGTACGCGGTGCGCCGGAGCACGAAGTCGGTGAGGACCAGGACCGCCAGGAAGAGCACCACCGCGAGCGGGAGGCCCTTGTACTGGTTGTAGACGGCGGCGGCGCCGACGGCCGGGACGGCGAGCAGCACCGTGCGCAGCACGATCTCGCTGAGCGGGCGCGAGGGCACCCCGGCGGCCTCGCGGCGCCGGCTGTCCAGGAGCGAGGTGAGGAAGAAGGCCGCCACCGCGACCGCGGCCAGGCCGTAGGCGGCCGCCACATCGGTGAAGTAGTAGCTGGTCAGCTTGGCGACCAGGCCCTCGGAGTCCAGGTTGATCGTGCCGTTGCTGCCCAGGATCTGGAGCATGAAGCCGTTCCAGAAGAGCAGACCGGCCAGGGTCACGGCGAACGCGGGGACGCCGATCCTGGCGAAGACGAAGCCGTGGATGGCGCCGGCGACCGTGCCGGTGAGGACCGCCAGGACCAGGGCCAGCCACTCGGCCATGCCGTGGGTGACGTTGAGCACCGCGAAGGTGGCGCCCGCGACACCGCTGACCGAGCCGACCGAGAGGTCGATCTCGCCGAGCAGCAGGACGAAGACGATGCCGGTCGCGATCATGCCGGTGCCGACCATCGCGACCGAGATGTCGGAGAGGTTGCCGGCGGTCAGGAAGTTCGAGTTCAGGCTCTGGAAGATCGCCATGATGACGATCAGGCCGACGACGACCGGCAGCGACCCGAGGTCGCCCGCCTTCATCTTGCGCTTGAACTCGGACACGTAACCGGCGAAGCCCTGCTCGCGCACGAGCAGGCGCGGGTCGACGGCGGTGACCGCCTCACCCGCGGCCGGGGGCGCGTCCACGGGGGCCTCGTGCGGCTTGTCGAGGTGGATGGGGGCGGTCGGGTCCACCGCCTCGGCCTTGTCCACGGGGGAGGTCTTGTCGGTGCTCACTTCTGAACCTCCGCGTTGCGCGCCGCACGGCGGGTCACGGCGTTGTCCGTGGCGCCGGTGATGGCGGAGATGATCTCTTCCTGCGAGGTGGTCTTGACGTCGAAGACGCCGTTGTTGCGGCCCAGGCGCAGTACGGCGACCTTGTCCGCGACGGCCTTCACGTCGGCCATGTTGTGGCTGATGAGGATGACGGCGTGACCGCGCTCGCGCAGCCGCTCGACCAGGTCGAGGACCTGCGCGGTCTGCTCGACGCCGAGGGCCGCGGTCGGCTCGTCGAGGATGACGAGCTTGGGCTCGCCCAGCATCGAGCGGGCGATGGCGACCGTCTGGCGCTGGCCGCCGGAGAGCGACGCGATCGGGATGCGGACGCTCGGGATGCGGATCGAGAGCGTGGTCAGCAGCTCGCGCGAGCGGCGCTCCATCTCGACCTCGTCGAGGATGCCGCGCTTGCGCAGCTCCCGGCCGAGGTAGAGGTTGCCGACGACGTCGATGTTGTCGCAGAGCGCGAGGTCCTGGTAGACGGTCGCGATGCCGAGCGCCTGGGCGTCGTGCGGCTTGTTGATCTGTACACCGCGGCCCTCCCACTCGATGACGCCGTCATCGATGGGGTGCACACCCGCGATCGTCTTGACCAGCGTGGACTTTCCGGCTCCGTTGTCGCCCACCAGGGCGACCACCTCACCGGCGTGGACCTCAAGCTCTACGTCGGTGAGCGCCTGAACGGCACCGAACCGCTTGGAGACCCCGCGCAACGCCAGCACGGGCGTAGCGGACACGTGAACCATCTCCTTCGCCGCCTGACCGGCGGGGATGCCGCGCCCGAGGAGAGGGGCGCGGAGGTTTGAGCAGAAGAGAACGAGGAGGAGAAGCGTTTCCGTCCGGCGCCCCGCCCGATAGCGGGGGCTGAGAAGGAGGGCGGGGCGCCGGAGGGGCTTCGGGGGCCGGGGCCCGCGTGCGGGAGGAGTCCTCGTACGCGGGGAGTCCCGGCGGGTGACTACTTCAGGCCGAGCGCGTCGCAGGCGGCCTTGTAGTTCGAGGTGCAGATCTCGTCGACCTTGTAGATGCCGTCCTTGATGACGGTGTCCTTGATGTTGTCCTTGGTCAGCGACACGACCGGGAGGATCACCGACGGGACGCCCTTGGTGGTCGGGCTGTCGACCTTGGACTTCGCGATCGAGTCCAGCTTCTCACCCTTGGCCAGCGCCACGGCCATCTCGGCCGCGATCGGGCCTTCCTGGACGTACGGCTTGTAGACGCTCATGAACTGCTCGCCCGCGACGATGCGCTGGACTCCGGCGAGTTCGGCGTCCTGGCCGGTGACGGGGGGAAGCTTGGAGAGACCGGCGGCCTTCAGGGCCGTGATGATGCCGC
>NZ_JBVHPV010000029.1:0-48389 GCF_055567715.1 Streptomyces sp. NPDC026377 | reverse complement strand
ATGTGGGACGACCTCGTCCGCGGCGCCATCGGCGCCGTAGTACTGGTGGACACCCGCCGCCTCGCCGACTGCTTCCCCGCCGTCGACTACTTCGAGAACAGCGGCCTGCCCTTCGTCATCGCCCTCAACGGCTTCGACGGACACCAGCCCTACACACCCGACGAAGTCCGCGAAGCCCTCCAGATCGGCCCCGACACCCCCATCATCACCACCGACGCCCGCCACCGCGGCGACGCCAAGAGCGCACTGATCACCCTGGTCGAACACGCCCTGATGGCACGACTGCGGTAGCCCTGCGGGCATGCGTCGCGAAAGGCCCCGCCACTCCGGGAGGAGCGGCGGGGCCTTTCGCGCTGGAAGCGCCGTTGTTCAGCCGCGGGCCGGTGGGGGCCGGTCGCGCGGTTCCCCGCGCCCCCGGCAGGTCCTGGGCACCGCGTGGCGTGGACGCGAGAAGGCCCCGCCGCTCCACGAGGGAGCGGCGGGGCCTTCTCTCCGGCGCTACGGGCCTAGCCCTGCCAGGAGTGCGCCGTGCGGAAGCCCGGGGTGCGCTCCAGGCGGCGCCAGCCGGCCGTGTCGCGGCCACGGGCGGGGGCCGGGGCGGGCTGGGCGGCGGCGCGGGCGAGCAGGACGGCCGTGATGGCCGCCAGCTCCTCCGGAGCGGCCTCGCCCTTCTCCACACGGAGGACGGAGGGGGAAGAAGTCGGGGTGTTCACTCGGGCTCCTCGTTACTGAGGCGGGTTGCCGTGCTTGCGGGACGGCAGGTCGGCGTGCTTGGTGCGCAGCATCGCGAGGGAGGCGATCAGCACCTCGCGGGTCTCGGCGGGGTCGATGACGTCATCGACCAGGCCGCGCTCGGCCGCGTAGTACGGGTGCATCAGCTCGGCCTTGTACTCCTTGACCATGCGCACGCGCATCGCCTCGGGGTCCTCGGCCTCCGCGATCTGCTTGCGGAAGATGACGTTGGCGGCGCCTTCGGCGCCCATCACCGCGATCTCGTTGGTGGGCCAGGCGTAGGTGAGGTCGGCACCGATGGACTGGGAGTCCATCACGATGTACGCCCCTCCGTAGGCCTTGCGCAGGATCAGCGAGATCCGGGGCACGGTGGCGTTGCAGTACGCGTACAGCAGCTTGGCACCGTGCCGGATGATCCCACCGTGCTCCTGGTCGACGCCCGGCAGGAAGCCGGGGACGTCCAGAAGGGTGACGATCGGGATATTGAAAGCATCGCACATCTGAACGAAACGGGCGGCCTTCTCCGACGCCTCGATGTCCAGGACGCCCGCGAGCGTCTGCGGCTGGTTGGCCACGATGCCGACGACCTGGCCGTCGAGCCGGGCCAGGGCGCAGATGATGTTGCGGGCCCAGCGCTCGTGGATCTCCAGGTAGTCGCCCTCGTCGACGAGCTCCTCGATCACCTTGTGCATGTCGTACGGTCGGTTGCCGTCGGCGGGCACCAGGTCGAGCAGCACCTCGCCGCGCCGGTCGGCCGGGTCCTCGCTGGGGTGCGAGGGCGGGTTCTCCCGGTTGTTGGACGGGAGCATCGACAGCAGGTAGCGGACCTCGGCGAGGCAGGTCTCCTCGTCGTCGTACGCGAAGTGGGCCACGCCCGAGGTCTCGGCGTGCACGTCCGCGCCGCCGAGGCCGTTCTGGGTGATCTCCTCGCCGGTCACCGCGCGGACCACGTCCGGGCCGGTGATGAACATCTGCGAGGTCTCGCGGACCATGAAGACGAAGTCGGTCAGGGCCGGGCTGTAGGCCGCGCCGCCCGCGCACGGGCCGAGCATCACGGAGATCTGCGGGATGACGCCCGAGGCCCGGGTGTTGCGCTGGAAGATGCCGCCGTACCCGGCCAGGGCGCTGACGCCCTCCTGGATGCGGGCGCCCGCGCCGTCGTTCAGGGACACCAGCGGCGCTCCGGCGGAGATGGCCATGTCCATGATCTTGTGGATCTTGGTGGCGTGGGCCTCGCCCAGGGCGCCGCCGAAGATCCGGAAGTCGTGCGCGTAGACGAAGACCGTACGGCCCTCGACCGTGCCCCAGCCGGTGATGACACCGTCGGTGTACGGCTTCTTCGCCTCCAGGCCGAAGCCGGTCGCCCGGTGCCGCCGCAGCTGCTCGACCTCCTTGAACGAACCCGGGTCGAGCAGCAGCTCGATCCGCTCACGCGCGGTCAGCTTGCCCTTGGCGTGCTGCGCCTCGGTCGCGCGCTCGCTCGGCCCGCGCCGGGCCTGCTCACGCAGGGCCAGGAGCTCGGCCACCCGGCCACGCGCGTCACGGGGCTCACCCGGGGTTTCGTCCACAACGGTCATGCATCGACCCTACGAACCCGACCAAGAATTTCCCGCCGTCGACTCTGTACAGTCTCCGGACCGTTTTCCTGGTACCCCTGAACAGAACTATCCCGCGATGCAGGCGAAGTGCCAGCTCAGACCCGTGCGGCGTTGTAGGGGTCCAACAACCGGATCAGATGAGAGTCACATCACAGCGGTGGCAGGCGCCCGCCGCGCCGGGGGTGATCCGCAGCCGCAGCTCGGCGCCGGCGGCCAGGACCTCGACGGCGGGGCCGGCGCCGGACACCCCTCGGACGGGGTGTCTCCAGACGACCTCGAAAGGCTGTCCGGTGCGCGGCGGCTCACTGACCCGGAGCGTGGCCGCCGCCCCTCCGCTCCGTACGAGCACGCTCGCCGGGGCGGTGACCGACAGCGGGCCCGCGCTCCCGGCCTGCCAGAAGTTGGCACACACGAGGTCGAGGGCGGGGACGGACACGGCCTGGCAGGCGGCGGTGTTGGCCAGCACCGTGAGCCAGCCGGTGTCGGCGGCGCGGGCGGCCACGGTCTGCCGGGAGGCTCCGGGCATCAGCTGGTAGCTGTAGGAGGCGCCCACCGGATCGGTCCCGTGGTCCAGCCACAGCGTCTGATAGGTGCGGGTGCGCCGTTCGGTGGAGCTGGTGGTGTTGATGTCGCTCCACGCCCCGGTCCTGGCCTCGCGCCGGGTGCGCAGGGCGGTGGTGCCGCCGGGGAAGACCCAGCCGCCGTGTCCCTCCAGATGTGCCCAGCGGGTCCGGGTGGCGCCGTCCCGGGAGAAGACGGCGTCCCCGGCCTCCCCCAGGTTGCGGTTGTCGACCACCGTCTCCACCCGGACGCCGTCGGCGGCGGTGATCCCGGCGCCGAGGCAGATGACCGTCCCGGCCGTGCAGAACCAGGACTTGCGGGCCTCGAGCGTCGAGCCGAGCCCCCTCAGATGCTGTCCGACGGCCCCGAACTCCCCGTCGTTCGCCCCGCCCACCCACCGCACCTCGGGTCTGGCCGCGCCCCACTCGCCGCCCGCCCGGTCCGCGAGCCGACGGGTGGACACGGTGGTCCCCGGCAGCCGGTAGGGGTCCACGGTCGGCCAGAACCAGTCCGTGTACTGGTCGTTGCCCCGCTCGCCGGGCCACCAGTAGAGCATTCCGGCCCCGGTGTGCCAGCCGCGCGGGTTCTCGCCGTTGCCGCACTCGTAGTACGAGATCCGGTTTGAGGCCATCGCGATGTTCGCGGTCCATCCGGGCCGCCGGTGGACGGCGCGGTCCATCGCGGCGAAGAGGGTGTGCCCGACCGGTTCGGGCGCGGCGGCCACGGGTCCCTCCAGCACCGCCTGGAGCCGGGCGAGGTCGGCGACGGCGAACTGCCGGGCGGCGAGGACCGGATGCGTGGGGTCCCGCTCGGCCCACCCCTTGATCAGCCCGTGCCACCGGTCCCGCTCCGCCGGCGAGGCGCCCCCCGCCAGAACGGCGATCGCGGCCATGAGCCCCTCCCCGTGGAAGTGGTCGCTCCGCATCACCCGGGCGTCGTCCGCGAGCAGATACCCCCGGCTGACGGCCCGCCCGTTGACGCTGTCCATGACCAGTCCGTTGTGGATGAGCGGCGCGTAGGCGCGCTCCACGCTGTCGAGGACGGTCTGCCGCCGGGGGTCGGTGACGGCCCAGCTCGTCCCGGCGAGCAGCGTGAAGAGCCGCCCGAGCCCGTCGAGCAGGACCTGTCCGTACGTACCCGAGTAGGCGACCGAGGTGTGCTGGACGAACGATCCGTCGGCGTAGAGGCCGTCGCCGCTCGTGACGTACGGGAAGACCGGCGAGAGGGCGTCGCGGGCCAGGGCGAGCTTGGCGGGGGCGCGGCCGACCGCCCCGCGCACGGCGACCGAGCGGCAGAGATCGACGCGGTTGGCACCGGTGGAGGTGCCCGAGTACTCGGCGAACACGGAGTCGGGCACGAAGTGGTCGACGGCCGCGCAGGCGGCCTGGATCCGCGTCTCGCCCGCGTACGCGTAGAGCGCGTCGACGAGGTCGGTCAGCAGGCGGGGGCTGCCGATCTGCCACTCCCACCAGTTGCCGTACCGCGCGGTGGAGGGGTTGTAGACCGTGGCCCCCACATGGTCGAGACCGGCCAGGACGTCGGCGAGCAGGGCGGTGTCGCCGGTCAGGCCGGTGGCGGGCTGGAGGAAGGCCTCGGCCATGGTCCACAGCCGGCTGTAGCTCCGGGTGATCCCGGCGGGCGGGTCGAAGGGGCTGTCCGGCCAGAGCGCGTGCTCGCCCGGGGCCATCGAGGACCGCAACGCGCGGGCGCGGTCGCCGGTCTCCTTGAGCCGGGAGGCGTACGGCTCGGCGGCCGGGTCGAAGCCCGTGCCGAGCGAGAGGTCGCGCCAACGGCCGCGCAGCACGGCGAACTCGTCGGCGGCGGACGCCTCCGTGGCGGCGGCCAGGGCGAGAGCGCTTGCCCCCACCACGGTCAGGAAGGTGCGTCGGGACGGCAGCAAGGACACAGGAGACTCCCGGGGGGAAGTGGCGCAGACCGCTGCCGCTGGTGTAGCACGGTGCGTCCGGGGGCTCAATGCCCCGGACGCACCGGTCGGCAAGCGCTTACCGCCGTACGGTCCACACCACGGAGTCGCTCAGCCCGGCCCGCACGCGCGGATCGCGCACCGCCGAGGTCCCGTCGGTGACGGTCACCTTCAGCTGGTGGGCGCGCCGGTCCCACGGTGAGATGATCGCCTGCGCGACGCCGACCCAGGTCCGCCCCTCGAACCGGGTGAGCTCCCGCCCGTCCAGGTACCAGCGGATCGAAGGCTGCTTGACGTCCGCGCCCGCCAGCCGGGGCACGGTCACCCGCGCCTTGTCGTGGACGCGCAAGGTCCGCGTGGTGGGCACGGCGGCCGTGGCGATCGAGGCGTGCCGGTAGAACCCGTCGATCATCGCCTCGCGGCCGGGCAGGCTGAAGGGCTTGCCGAGGATGCGCATGATCGAGTTGTCGGTGGGGCGGTTGAGCCCGGTGACGTAATAGCCGCCGCCCTCGTACGCGCCCACCGTGCCGCCGTCGGGCGAGGTCTCACCCAGCCAGCGGTACCACTTGGTCCGCCGCGCGGCCATCTCGGCGGCGCTCAGCACGGAGATGTTGGACTCGGCCACCTCGGGCCCGGAGTAGTGCTCGTAGCCGGGCGTGCCCGGGTAGAAGTACTCGTCGGCGAGCTTGCCCAGCGAGTGGCCCGTCTCGTGGATGGCGACCTGCCCGGATTTGGCGTTGCCGGCCGACGCGGTGGAGATCCCCTCGTAACCGAGCTTCCGGCTGGGCTCGTTGTACCCGGCGCCGCCGTACTTCGTGCTGTTGGCCAGCACGATCACCAGGTCCGCCTGCGGCGCCTTGGCGACATAGGCGTCCACCTTGTCCTGGTCGACGCAGAGCAGCCGCTCGATGCCGTCGCACCAGAAGTACGAACCCAGTGCCGTGCTCTTCACGTCGCCCCGCGCGGGGTCGCCGGAGACACCGGACTGCGCGGAGACGGCGTCCACGGTCCACACGTTGAAGAGTTTCTGGTACGTGGTGTACGGCTCGACGCCGGTCACCTCACCCCACTTCTCCTTGGCGTCGGCGTGGAACTTCGCCAACTCGTCGACGGTGTAGCCGTCGCCCACGATGACGACGTCGAGCCGGTCGGCGCTGGGCCCGTTGTTCACCATCTCGCCGACGTCACCGTCGGCGTCGGCGGCCCGCCCGAAGAGCCGGGCGGCAGGACGGCTCACCCCGGCGGCCGGCACGCGCACATGCCCGGACCCGGCGACCGCGCCGCCCTCCGGCCCGGGTATCTCGACCTCGACGCGCGGCCGGGGCGCGGGGGTGTCGGCGGCCTGGGCGGGCACCGACAGCAGCGCCGCCACGACGGATCCGGTGAGCCCGGTCGCGGCTATGGTTCTGCGCAGAAGGGCTGGGCGCATGAAATCCTCCCCCAGTGACGGAAGTTAAGCAGTCGGATAAATCTGTTGAACGGCTCGCTTAAGTTAGGCGGCGCACGGGGCATGCGCAATGCCCCGGGACGAGGGAGACACGATGGACGAACCTGCCGTGATCGGCCGCCGGGTACAGCGGCTGCGTAGCGAACGAGGGCTGACCCAGCGGCAGTTGGCCGAGCCCGCCTATACCCCGGCGTATGTGTCGACCCTGGAATCAGGCAAGGTCAGACCGTCCGAGGCGGCGCTGCGTCACCTCGCCGAGCGCCTGGGCACCAGCTACGAGGAGCTCGCCACGGGCCGCCCCGCCCACCTCGCCACCGAGCTTCGTCTGCACCTCACCGACGCCCAGCGGCTCCTGGCGACCGGCGAGGCGGACGAGGCGGCCGTGCGCTACCGCCGGCTGCTGACCGAGGCCGAGCTGCACGGCCTGCTCGCCGAACAGGCCGAGGCGCTCCTCGGCCTGGGCGAGTGCGCCCTGGAGAGCGGCGAACTGCCCGACGCCATACGCCACTTCGAGGCGGCCGAGCGCCATCAGGCGGACGAGCCGCTGCCACGCAGGACGCGCGCGATCCGGGGGCGGGCCATCGCGCACGTCCTGGCCGGGGAGCTGCGCTACGCCTGCTACCTGCTCGAGTCCACCATCGAAGAGCTGGGCACCTCGGGCCTGAACGACCCGGAGTCGCTGGTCCTCCTCTACTCGGCGATCATCGGCCCCTATCTGGACATGGGAGCCCAGGCCCGCGCCGCCCACGCCGCCGAACTGGCCCTCGCCCTCGCCCCGCAGGTCTCCGACCCGGCCCTGGTGGCGGGCATGCACCGCCAGGTCGCCCGCACCTTCCTGGCCGAGGGCCGCACCGCCGACGCCGACGCCTCCCTCGCCAAGGCCCAGGCGGTCTACCGCCAGCTGCGACTGCGCACCGATCTGGCGCACTGCCACTGGATGCGGGGGTACGTCCACGCGCAGGGCGGGGAGCTGGACTCGGCCGAGCGGGAGCTGCGCACGGCCCGCGACATGCTGGCCGCCAAGCGGGCCGCGCTCTTCACCTGCCAGGTCGAGGTCGAACTCGCCGACGTCCTGAGGCGCCTGGGCCGCCACACGGAGGCGGCCGCGCTGCTCACCCCGCTGCTGGATCCCGCGCCGGAGCTGGGCGACCGGCACGGCGCGGTCCACGCGGGCGGCGCGCACCGCCTCCTCGGGCTGATCCACGAGGAGCGCGGCGACCTCGACACGGCCGAGGAGCACTACGTGACCGCGCTAGGCCTCCTGGAGCGCAGCGGCGCCTCCGGCGACCTGGCGGACCTGTGCCGCCTCCTCGGCGACCTGCTGCGGCGTACGGGCCGCACGGAGGCGGCGCTCGACGCGTACCGGACGGGCCTGGGGCACCGGTCCGCACCGGGGACGACGACCCTGGGACCGGCACCGGCGCCGCCTCGGTACTGAGGGCGCCGCCCCGCGGGCCCCGGCGTCGCGGCCCCGGGGCCCCTGGCGCCCCCCGGCACCCCACACCCTCACAGTTGTTGAAACTTGAACGGAATAGGTCTACAGTCAATCTCGTTGAACCTTCAACCAACTGCCGAAGGAGCACGAGCACCATGGGAATCTTCACCCGCAAGAACACCGGCACCGCCACCCTCGCCGCCCCCGCCCCCGTCGACCCCGCCCTCGCCGCCCTGACCGGCACCTACACCATCGACCCGGCCCACAGCAGCATCGGCTTCACCGTCCGCCACGCCATGGTCACCAACGTCCGCGGCAGCTTCGGCGAGCACGAGGGCACCCTCATCCTCGACGGCAGCGACCCCGCCGCCTCCTCCGCCGTCATCGAGGTGAAGATCGCCTCCGTGGACACCGGCATCGCCGACCGCGACGCCCACCTGCGCAGCGCCGACTTCTTCGAGGCCGAGCGCTTCCCGGTGATGACCTTCCGCTCCACCGAGGCCCAGCAGCTCGGCGGCGACAAGTACCGTGTCATCGGCGACCTCACCATCAAGGACGTCACCCGGCCGCTCGCCATCGACCTGGAGTTCAACGGCTCGGCCACCGACCCCTACGGCAACCAGCGCGTCGGCTTCGAGGGCAGCGCCGACGTCCTGCGCTCCGACTGGGGTCTGACCTGGAACGCCGCGCTGGAGACCGGCGGCGTCGTGGTCAGCGACAAGGTCCGGCTGACCTTCGACATCTCGGCGATCAAGTCGGCCTGAGCCAGGGCCTACCAGCCACCGCCGCCGTCGAAGCCGCCGCCACCGCCGTCCCCACCGCCCCCGTCGCCCCACCCGCCACCGAAGTCGGACGCGTCGAAGTCCGCCCCGGAGACGTCGCCCCCGTCGAAGCCCTGCCCCGGCCCCGCGAAGTCCGCGCCGCCGTAGTCCACCGCGTACGCCGGGGTGGCCAGCATGGAGCCGAGCATCGTGCCCATCAGCAGTCCGGGCAGCATGCCCCCGCCGAAGTACCCGCCCGCCCAGGGCCCGTACGCCGGACCCGCGTCGTAGTACGGACGGCGTCCCCCGTCCGTGTCGACCTGCCGTACCAGCGGGTCCTGCCCGTCCCGCAGGCGCGTCGCGTCCGCGCGGCAGACCGGGACCTCGCGCGGGGCGCCGCCCGCCGGGGACCAGATGGCGTCCTCGGCCGAGGGGCCGTGGCTCGGGTCGAAGAAGCAGGGGGCGCGGCGCTCGGGCAGCGGCCGGTGCTCGCGGCGGGCGGCGAGGGTGGCGAGCGAGAACCGCCCGTCCTCCAGGGCCTGGGTGACCCCGCGCACGTCGGAGGGGTGCCGGGCCGCCGCCATCAGGCTCTTCGCGGTCTCGTAGGAGTCGAGCGCGCGCTCGTAGTCGGCGCGCATCGCGTCGTCGGCGCCCGCCTCCGCCGGATGGAAGTCGAGCCGGTCCAGCTCCTCGCCGAACGCGGTGATGTCCTCGTCCACGACCACCTGGAGCCGTTGGAGCGCGGCCCGCTCCTCCTCGGCCTTCCTCTTCCGGTTGCGCCGCACCAGGGCGTACGCGCCGGCGCCGCCCGCGACGACGACCGCGCCCAGGGCGATCAGCCCGGTCGCCGAGCCGCCGCCGTCGTCGCCGCCGGACCCCGCGCCGCCGCCCCAGGAGGCGGGGGCGTGCCCGCGCAGCGTGGGCAGGGCCTGGTCCACGAACGCGTTCAGCTGGGTGGACGCGTCCGTGGCGGTGCCCGGGGCCCGTACGGCAGTCTTGAGGTTCTCCACGGCCTGCGGCGACATGACCCTGCGGTCGGCGCCCGCGTTGAAGGCGTCGCCCAGGCGGACCGCGTAGAGGCCGGTGACGCCGGTGTCCGTACGGAGGTTGCGCAGCAGGGTGTCCCGGGGGTAGGCGGAGGTCGCGGGCAGCACGGCCACGAAGAGCGGCTTGTCGGCGTCCTTGATCTTCTTGGCCAGGGCCTCGGCCTGGGCGGCCGGGAGCTGCGCCGCGGCGCCCGGGTCGACGTACACCGGCGCCTCGCGCAGCGCGGCGGCGACCTCGCCGACCCCGGACGCGGCCGGCGCGGCGGTGGCGGCCCCGGTGGCCACGGGGGCCAGTGCGAGGAGTGCGGCGGCGGTGGACGCGAGCAGAACGCGGAGCCTCATGCTTCCGACGCTACCGGAGTCCCTGAGGAAACGGACAAAACCTTCCGGGCGGCCTGGGCCACGGGCCCGCGCGAGGCCCGGGCACGCCGTCCGCTACTCCGGCGGCTCCACACCCGCCCGGAGCAGCCCGTAGGTGTACGCGTCCTCCAGCGCCCCCCAGGACGCCCCGATGATGTTGGTCGCCACTCCCACCGTCGCCCACTCCCCCGCGCCGTCCGTGGTCGTGATCAGGACCCGGGTGGTGGAGTCGGTGCCGTGGCGGCCCTCCAGGATGCGGACCTTGTAGTCGACCAGCTCCAGCTTGGCCAGCTGGGGGTAGATGCGCTCCAGGCCGACCCGCAGGGCGCGGTCGAGCGCGTTGACGGGGCCGTTGCCCTCCGCCGTAGCCACGATCCGCTCGCCCTTGGCCCACAGCTTCACCGTCGCCTCGTTGGCGTGGGTGCCGTCGGGGCGGTCCTCGACGATGGCGCGCCAGGACTCGACGCGGAAGTACTTGCGGGCCCGGCCCTCCGCCTCGGCGCGCAGCAGCAGCTCGAAGGAGGCGTCGGCGGCCTCGTAGGTGTAGCCCTTGAGCTCGCGCTCCTTGACCCGCGCGACGACCCTGCCGACCAGCTCGCGGTCGTCCCCGAGCTCGACGCCGAGCTCCTTGCCCTTGAGCTCGATGGAGGCGCGGCCCGCCATGTCGGAGACCAGCATCCGGATGCGGTTGCCGACCAGGCCCGGGTCGATGTGCTGGTAGAGGTCGGGGTCGACCTTGATCGCCGAGGCGTGCAGGCCCGCCTTGTGGGCGAAGGCGGAGACGCCCACGTACGGCTGGTGCGTCGAGGGGGTCAGGTTGACCACCTCGGCGATCGCGTGCGAGATACGCGTCATCTCGGCGAGCGCGCCCTCGGGCAGGACCCTCATGCCGTACTTCAGCTCCAGCGCCGCCACCACGGGGAACAGGTTGGCGTTGCCGACCCGCTCGCCGTAGCCGTTCGCGGTGCACTGCACGTGCGTGGCGCCCGCGTCGACCGCCGCGAGGGTGTTGGCGACGGCGCAGCCGGTGTCGTCCTGGGCGTGGATGCCGAGCCGGGCGCCGGTGTCGGCGAGGACGGTGGCGACCACGGCCTGGATCTGGGCGGGCAGCATGCCGCCGTTGGTGTCGCAGAGGATGACGACGTCCGCGCCGGAATCGCTCGCGGCCCGCACGACCGCCTTGGCGTACTCGGGGTTGGCCCGGTACCCGTCGAAGAAGTGCTCGCAGTCGACGAAGACACGGCGGCCCTGTTCGCGCAGGTGGGAGACGGTGTCCCGGACCATCTCCAGGTTCTCCTCCAGCGTGGTGCGCAGGGCGAGCTCGACATGGCGGTCGTGGGACTTGGCGACCAGCGTGATCACCGGGGCTCCGGACGCCAGCAGTGCCTTGACCTGCGGGTCCGTGGCCGCGCTGCCGCCGGGGCGGCGGGTGGCGCCGAACGCCACCAGCTGGGCGTTCCTGAAGCGGATCTCCTGCTTGGCGCGGGCGAAGAACTCCGTGTCGCGGGGGTTGGCGCCGGGCCAGCCGCCCTCGATGAAGCCCACCCCGAAGTCGTCCAGGTGCCGGGCGATCGTCAGCTTGTCCGCGACGGTGAGGTTGATGCCCTCGCGCTGGGCGCCGTCGCGCAGCGTGGTGTCGAAGACGTGGAATCCATCGTCGACGCGGTCGGCGCGACGACTGTCTTCAGATGCCTCGTTGGCCGTCATGCTGGGGTGACTCCTGTCGGGTGAGTGGCTCCGGACTGGCTGGCTCCACTGCCCCCATCATCGCGTGCGGTTCGCGTCCGGCCGAGGTGGGGCCGGGAAACGAAAAGACCCCTCGCGGGTGCGAAGGGTCTGCGCGCGGGTCTGGGGCACGATGTCCGCTGCCGCGGGGGTTGTGCCGCGGGTTCAGCGGTCACTGCGGACCGGCGCGCTGCTGTCCATAATCATCAGGAAAGCGAGCACGGCCGCAGTCTGCCACAGAGCCGCCACGCCGTGGACCGGGGTCTCAGGATGCGGGCACCCCGTCCGTTCCGGCGGGCACGGGAGCGGCGGGGGCGGGCGGCGCGACCCGGTTCAGGTCGATGTCCCGTGTCTCCCTCATCGTCAGGTACACCACCAGGCTCACCGCGGCGCACCCCGCCACGTACCAGTAGAAGCCGGACTCGATGCCGCCCCGCTTGAACCACAGCGCCACGTACTCCGCCGTACCGCCGAACAGCGCGTTGGCGATGGCGTACGGCAGGGCGACTCCGAGGGCCCGGATGCCGGTCGGGAACAGCTCCGCCTTCACGCAGGCGTTGATGGACGTGTAGCCCGTCACCACCACCAGGGCGAGCAGGGCCAGGCCGAAGGCCGGCCAGAAAGTGCCCGCGTGCCTGAGCATCGTCATGACCGGCACGGTCAGGAACGTCGAGCCGACCGCGAAGGTGATCAGCAGCGGACGGCGGCCGATCCGGTCCGAGAGCATGCCCGCGAGCGGCTGGAGGCACATGAAGACGAACAGCGCGCAGAACGACACCAGCGAGGCCGTCGGCTTGGGCATGCCCGCGCTCTTGGAGAGGAACTTCGTCAGATACGTGGTGTACGTGTAGTACGCGACCGTGCCGCCCATCGTCAGCGCCATGACCAGGAACGCCTCCCTGCGGTGGCGCCACAGCGCCTTCAGGGTGCCCCGCTCCTCGTCCCGCGCCGCGCCGGACTCCTCGTACACCTCGGTCTCCAGCATGTTCCGCCGCAGGTAGAAGACGACCGCCGCGCCCAGCGCGCCCACGATGAAGGGGACGCGCCAGCCCCAGCTGTGCAGCGCGTCCTCGGAGAGCGTGCGCTGCATGACGATCTGGAGGCCGAGGCCGACGAGCTGGCCCGCGGTCATCGACACGTACTGGAAGCTGGAGGCGAAGCCCCGGCGGCGGGGGTCGGAGGCCTCGGTGAGATAGGTCGCGCTCGCCGCGTACTCACCGCCGACCGAGAGGCCCTGCAACAGCCTCGCGACCAGCAGGACCGCCACTCCCCCGTAGCCGGCCACCCCGTACGTCGGCGCCACCGCGATCAGGACCGCCGAGGCGGACATCAGGGTGACGGTCAGGGTCAGCGCCGCCTTGCGGCCCCGGCGGTCGCCGATGCGGCCGAGCAGCCAGCCGCCCACCGGCCGCATGAAGAAGCCGACGGCGAAGATCCCCATGGTGTTCATGAGGTTGGCGGTCTCGTTCCCCTTGGGGAAGAACGCGTCCGCGAAGTACACCGCGAAGGTGGCGTACACGAACCAGTCGAACCACTCGACCATGTTGCCGGCCGAACCGACCCAGATCTTCTTCCACTGCTCTCGTCCCATGGAAGATCACGGTGGCCCAGCCCGGTGCGGCCGACAAGGGTGACGCACGCAACGATAAGGCGTACTTGCGTACGTTGTGTTCAGCCCCCGGTCGGGGGCCGCACAAGCGACTCGTCCACGAACTCCCGTACGTGGTCGAGGACTTGGGGCCGTCCGGTGCCGGGTATGCCGACCGCCACATGGACGCTGAAGCCGTCGAGCAGCGCCCGCAGCCGGGCGGCGAAGCGGTCGGCGTCGACCGGGCGGAACTCCCCGCGCGAGACGCCCTCCGCGATGATCGCGACCAGATCGCGGTGCCAGGCGCCCTCGATGGCGGCCTGGCGGGCGCGGGCGTCGCCTTCGGCGTTCTGCGAGCGGTTCCAGACCTCCAGCCACAGGATCCAGTGCGGGTCGCGGACGCCGTCGGGCACATACAGGTCGACGTAGGCGTCGAGGCGCTCGCGAACCGGGCCCGGCCGGGAGAGCAGGGCCCGGCGCTCGGCGCCGAGCCGGCCCTCGCTCCACTCCAGGGTCTGGAGCAGCAGCTCGTCCTTGCTGCGGAAGTAGTAGAGGAGATGGCCGCTGGACATGCCGACCTCGCGGCCCAGACCGGCCATGGTCAGGCCGTCGAGACCGCGCTCGGCGATCGTGGCCATGGCGGCGGCCAGCACCTCCTCGCGCGGCGGCGCGTTCCTGCGCGCGCGGGCCGGACCGGCCATTGCTGCTCCTCCTGGATCACACCCTGGGCTGCTGCTGGGTGATGCAGTGGATGCCACCGCCCCCCGCGAAGATCGTACGTGCGTCGACGAGGGTCACGGTCCGCTCGGGGAAGAGGCGGCGGAAGATGCCCGCCGCGATCTCGTCCCTCGGGTCGTCGAAGCCGCACAGGACGACGCCGCCGTTGCAGAGGTAGTGGTTGATGTACGAGTGGTCGACCCAGCCGTGGTCGTCGGTGAGGGCGGTCGGGGCGGGGACCTCCACGACCTCGATGCTCCGGCCCCGCGCGTCGCTCTGGCTCCGCAGCAGCGCCACGTTCTCCCTGCACACCTCGTGGTCGGGGTGGGCCGGGTCGGGCTGGGTGTGGGCCACGACCACTCCGGGGCGGGCGAACGCGGCGACGATGTCGACATGGCCCAGCGTGCCGTAGCCGTGCGGCGGATAGTCGGCGGTCAGACCGCGCGGCAGCCAGATCGCCTTGCGGGTGCCGAGCATCGCGTGGACCTCCGCCTCGACCTGCTCACGCGTCCAGCCGGGGTTGCGCTCGGGGCCCAGCTGCACGGACTCGGTGAGCAGGACCGTGCCCTCGCCGTCGACGTGGATCGCGCCGCCCTCGTTGACCAGGCGCGAGGTGTACGTACGCGCCCCGGCCAGGTCCGACACGTACGCGCCGATCTTGGCGTCGTGCTCCCAGCGGGCCCAGTCCTGGGCGCCCCAGCCGTTGAACGTCCAGTCCACGGCGGCGAGTTCGGTGCCGTTGGTCAGGAAGGTCGGGCCGATGTCGCGCATCCAGGCGTCGTCGAGCTCGCGCTCCACCACGTCGATCCCGGGGCCGAGCAGGGCTGCGGCCCCGGCGCTCTGCCCGGGGCCGCAGACGACGGTGACCGGCTCGAAGCGGCGCACGGCCCGGGCCACGGCCGCCCAGGCCGCGCGGGCCTCGGCCAGCTCGCCCTCGCCTGCGAAGGTCACGTTGGGGCCGGGCCACGCCATCCAGGTGCGCTCGTGCGGAGCCCACTCGGCGGGCATGCGGAAGCCGTCGGCGGCAGCGGTCATCGTGGGGTCCTTAGAGGAAGTAGAGGCGGTTGAGGGAGACGGAGTCGGCGGGCTCCGAGCGCAGCGGGTCACCGTCGAGGGTGACCAGACCGGTGCGGGCGTCCACGTCCACCGCTCCGGTACGGGAGTTGAGGACGAGGTCGGCGGGGCCGATGCCCCGGGTGCCGCGCACGGCGACCCGGCGCCGGCGGGTCGGCAGCGCATCGCCTCCCTGGTCGAGGGCCGCGTGGGCCACGAAGGCGACGGAGAGCTCGGCGGGGGTGGCGCCGTGGGCCCCGAAGAGCGGGCCGAGGACCAGGGGTTCGCAGGTGTCGGTGGCCGCGTTCGGGTCGCCCGTGACGCCCCAGGCGGGGAAGCCGGACTTCAGCACCAGCTGCGGCTTGGCGCCGAAGTAGGCGGGCCGCCACAGCACGATGTCGGCGAGCTTGCCGACCTCGATGGAGCCGATCTCGTGCGCCAGGCCGTGGGCGAGCGCCGGGTTGATGGTGAGCTTGGCGATGTAGCGCAGCACGCGCGCGTTGTCGTCGTCCTCGCCGTCGCCCTCCAGGGGGCCGAGCTCGGCCTTCATCTTCGCGGCCATGGCGAAGGTGCGGCGGACGGTCTCGCCCGCGCGGCCCATGCCCTGGGCGTCGGAGGAGGTGATGCCGATCGCGCCCAGGTCGTGCAGCACGTCCTCGGCGCCCATGGTTCCGGCCCGGATGCGGTCGCGCGCCATGGCCGCGTCGCCGGGCAGGTCCGGCTTGAGGCCGTGGACGGAGACGATCATCCCGTAGTGCTCGGCGACCGCGTCCCGGCCGAACGGCAGGGTCGGGTTGGTGGACGAGCCGATGACGTTGGGCACGCCCGCCATCTTCAGCACGTTGGGGACGTGGCCGCCGCCGCACCCCTCGATGTGGAAGGCGTGGATGGTCCGCCCGTCCAGGACCTTGAGGGTGTCCTCCACCGACAGGCACTCGTTCAGCCCGTCGCTGTGCAGGGCGACCTGGACGTCGTGCTCCTCGGCCACGCGCAGCGCCGTGTCCAGGGCGCGGGTGTGCGCGCCCATGTCCTCGTGGACCTTGAAGCCGCAGGCGCCGCCCTCGGCGAGCGCCTCCACCAGCGGGGCGCCGTCGGAGGACGAACCCCGCCCCAGGAAGCCGATGTTGACGGGCCAGGCGTCGAAGGCCGCGAAGGCGTTCCGCAGCGCCCAGGGCGAGTTGACCCCGACGCCCCAGACGGGGCCGAACTCCTGGCCGATGAGCGTGGTGACGCCGGAGGAGAGCGAGGCCTCCATGATGCGCGGCGAGAGCAGATGGACATGGGTGTCCACGGCGCCGGCGGTGGCGATCAGTCCCTCGCCGGAGACGATGCTGGTCCCGGTGCCGACGACGACGTCCACCCCGTCGAGGGTGTCCGGGTTCCCGGCGCGCCCGATGGCGTGGATGCGGCCCTCGCGGATGCCGATGGAGACCTTGCGGATGCCCAGCACCGCGTCGATGACGACGACGTTGCTGATGACGACGTCGCAGGTGTCGCGGACGGCGGCGGCCTTCAGGTGCAGTCCGTCGCGGGCGGTCTTGCCGAACCCGGCGAGGAACTCCTCGCCGGGCCGCTGGGAGTCCGACTCCACCCGGACGGTGAGCCCGCTGTCCCCGAGCCGGATCCGGTCCCCGGCGCGGGGCCCGAAGACGGCCGCGTACTCCTCGGGGTCGATGTGGCGGCTGCCGGGCGCGCAGTGGTCGCTGTGGCGGCTGGGCCTGCTCATGAAACCGCTCCTTCCGGGTGGGCCCCGAGGTAGCCGCAGGCGGCCGCCCGGCGCAGGGCCTCGCGCCGGGCGCCGGGCGCGTCCAGCGGCCCGTCGACCAGTCCGGCGAAGCCGATGGCGATCCGGGCCCCGCCGATCGGGACGAGCCCGACCTCGGCCTGGCCTCCGGGGTCGAACCGCACCGAGGACCCGGCCGGTACGCACAGGCGCATCCCGTACGCGGCGGCGCGGTCGAAGTCCAGGCGCGGGTTGGCCTCGAAGAAGTGGAAGTGCGAGGTGACGCTGACGGGGACGGCGGCGGTGTTGCGCACGGTGAGCCGGAGGGCGGGCTCGGGGTCCGGGCCCTGCGGTCCGGGCAGCACGGCGCCGGGGGCGTCCGCGCCGCTTCCGGCGGCGCCGCGGATGGGTGCCGGGACCACGGCGAGCCGTGAGCCGTCGTCGAAGACGGCTTCGACGTGCACCTCGGTGACCACGTCCGCGACCCCCGGCAGGACGTCGTCGGGGCCGAGGACGCTCTGGGCGGCCGCGATGGCGTCGGCGAGCCGGCGCCCGTCGCGGGCCGCCTCGCAGACGGTGTCCGCGATGAGCGCGGTCGCCTCGGGGACGTTCAGCCGCAGGCCGCGCGCCCGGCGGGCCCGGGCGAGCTCGGCGGCGCCGAAGAGCAGCAGCCGGTCACGTTCTGTGGGGGTAAGTCGCACGCACCACACCTCCTGTTAGAGCACCACTCTAACCGCTGTCCGCAATGAGACAAGGGCTTGACGCGGGCACCGGGCAGACCTCACATTGAACGCCACTCAAACAACCGGAACGTCGAAATCAGGCCGGTGCGTCACGGCCGTCGAGCGTCAGGGGCAGCCCATGCAGATCGAACAGCACGGAGTCGACACGATCCCGGAGGCGGAACGCACCAGCGGCCCCCGTGACCTGGTGTCGATCCTGCTCGGCTCCAACCTCTGCCTCGGCGTGATCGTCTTCGGCTGGCTCCCGGTCTCCTTCGGCCTCGGCTGGTGGGCGTCGGTGAGCGCGGTCGTCGCGGGGACGCTGGTGGGCACGGTCCTGACGGCCCCGCTGGCGCTGGTGTCCCTGCGTACGGCGACCAACCTGTCGACGTCGTCGGGCGCGCAGTTCGGGGTGCGGGGCCGGCTGGTCGGCTCGGTGGTGGGCCTGCTGCTGTCCCTCGGCTACACGGCGCTCACGGTCTGGATCGGCGGCGACGCGATGGCGGGCGTGCTGCACCGGCTGTTCGGCCTGCCCATGGGCGGCGCCGCGTACGGGACCGTGTACGCGGTGCTCGCGGCGGCGACGGTGATCGGCGCGGTGTACGGGTACCGGGTGCTGCTGCGCCTGTCCCGGGTTCTGGCGTTCGGCATGACGGCGCTGCTGCTCCTGGGGGTCGCGGCCTATGCCCCGCGCTTCACGACGGCGGCGCTGCCGGACGCGGGCGGCTATCTGCTCGGCTCGTTCTGGCCCACGTGGCTGCTGGCGCTGGTGGCGGCGGGTCTGAGCGGTCCGATCGCCTTCATCACGCTGCTCGGCGACTACACGCGCTACATCTCCCCCACCCGCCACACCCCGCGCCGGGTGCTCCACGCCACCTGGCTGGGTCTGGTCGCCGGGCTGCTGGTGCCGCAGCTGTTCGGCACGTTCACGGCGTACGCGGCGGGGGCGGCGACGGACTACGCGGGTCCGCTGGTGGCGGCGGCGCCGGGCTGGTACCTGGTCCCGCTCCTCCTCGCGGCGTCGGCGGGGTCGGTGGGCAACGCGGGGCTGATGCTGTACTCGATGGGGCTCGACCTCGACGCGATCCTGCCGCGCGCGTCGCGTACGCGGGCGACGTTCGCGGTGGCCGGGGTGGCGACGGTGTGCGTCTTCGCGGGGCACTACGCGTGGGACGCGCAGGCGGCGATGACCTCGTTCGTCCTGCTGCTGACGGCGGTCGGCACGCCGTGGGCGGTCATCACCCTCATCGGCTTCGCCCGCTGCCGGGGCGTGTACGACGCGGACGCCCTCCAGGTCTTCAACCGGCGGGCGCGGGGCGGGGCGTACTGGTACCGGGGCGGGTGGAACTGGCGGGCCGTGGTGGCGTGGGGGCTGGGGGCCGGGGTGGGGGTGCTGGGGGTGTCGCTTCCCGGGTACTCGGGGCCGCTGCTGGGGGTCACCGGTGGGGTGGATTGCAGCTTTTTGCTGTCGGGGGTGGTGGGGGGTGCGGTGTACGCGGCGCTGAGCCGGGGGGTTCTCCCCCACCCCGCCCCTTCCCTGAACCCTCCGGGGGCGGAGGCGGCCTGAGCACCCCGGCGGCCCGACCGGGGGCCGGCCCCCCGGACCCCGTGTTCGTCTGCGGACCGGCGGGAGTTGCCCGCACCCCTGAACGGCCCGGCGTTCGTCTGCGGCCCGGTGGTCGGTTGCTCGCGCAGTTCCCCGCGCCCCTACGGCACCTCCAGCCCTTCCGGCGTTTGAGGAGCGGGGTCCGGGGCGGAGCCCCGCTCCTTCAGGGGCGCGGGGAACTGCGCGGCCAGCCCCCACCGGCCCGCAGGTCGGGCGCGAAGCGAGTGCGCCCCCGGAGGGTTTCGGGAAGGGGCGGGGTGGGGGCGAAAAGGGCGTCAGCCCAGGCGGTGCATCCAGCCGTGGGTGTCCGGCGTCGCCCCCGTCTGGAGGTCGAGGAGGGCCTTCCGCAGCCTCATCGTGACCTCCCCCGGCTCCCCGTCCCCCTGAGTCCAGCTCGCCCGAGCCGACTTCACCGACCCCACCGGCGTGATCACCGCCGCAGTCCCGCACGCGAAGACCTCCGTCAGCGTCCCCGCCTCCGTGTCCCGCTTCCAGTCCTCCGTGGAGATCCGGCCCTCCTCGGCCGTGTAGCCCAGGTCCCGCGCGATCTTCAGCAGCGAGTCCCGGGTGATGCCCGGCAGCAGCGAGCCGGTGAGCGACGGGGTGACGATGCGGTCGCCGTACACGAAGTACAGGTTCATCCCCCCCATCTCCTCGATCCACCGGTGCTCCACCGCGTCCAGCCAGACCACCTGGTCGCACCCGTGCCCCGCCGCCTCGGCCTGGGCGACCAGGGAGGCGGCGTAGTTGCCCCCGGTCTTGGCCGCGCCCGTACCCCCCTTGACCGCGCGCACGTACTCCTCGGAGAGCCAGACCGACACCGGCTTCACACCGCCGGAGAAGTAGGCCCCGGCCGGCGACGCGATCACGATGAACAGGTACTCGTTGGCCGGGCGCACCCCCAGCCCCACCTCGCTCGCGATCATGAACGGCCGCAGGTAGAGCGAGGCTTCGCCGGAGGCCGGGACCCACGCCCGGTCCTGCTCGATCAGCGCGTCGCAGGCGGCGATGAACAGCTCGTCCGGCAGCTCGGGCATCGCCATCCGGCGGGCCGACGCGCGGAAGCGCTCCGCGTTGGCCTCGGGGCGGAAGGTCGCCACCGTACCGTCGGGCTGACGGTAGGCCTTGAGCCCCTCGAAGATCGTCTGCGCGTAGTGCAGCGTCATGTTGGCGGGGTCCATCGACAGCGGCGCGTACGGCGTGAGCTCCGCGTCGTGCCACCCCCGGCCCTCGGTCCACTTGACCGTCACCATGTGATCGGTGAAGTGGCGGCCGAATCCGGGGCTTGCCAGGATCGCGTCACGCTCCGCGTCCGACAGCGGGTTCGCGGAGGGCTTGAGCTCGATCGTGGGCGTCGTCATGGTTGCGTGTCCTTCACCGGTTGTGTGGGTCGGACCGCGCTCACGCCGCCTTCGCTGCTGCTAGGACGTCCGAGCTTTTCCGCATGCCGCGGTCCCACGTTCGATTATCGCTCGTGCGGGACCATGACTGAAACGGTGTGATTGCGGCCCAGGGACTGATGGTGGCACCCCGGGGCCGTACAGGAAAAGCCGCCGGGTGCTGGTGCGACCCGGCGGCTTGTCTGAGGAAGAGCGCTCGGGTCAGCCCGATACTCGTACGGCGAGCGCGTCGCCGATCTCGTCGGTGGTACGGGCGGAACCGTCCCGTGCGGCCAGGTCGGCCTGGACGGCGTCCTCGATCCGGGCCGCCTCGGACTCGTGACCGAGGTGGCGCAGGAGCAGGGCGACGGAGAGGACCGTGGCCGTGGGGTCGGCCTTGCCCTGGCCCGCGATGTCGGGCGCGGAGCCGTGGACCGGCTCGAACATCGAGGGGAACGCGCCGGTCGGGTTGATGTTGCCGGACGCGGCCAGGCCGATGCCGCCGGTCACGGCCGCGGCGAGGTCGGTGAGGATGTCACCGAAGAGGTTGTCGGTGACGATGACGTCGAACCGCTCGGGCTGGGTGACGAAGAAGATCGTCGCGGCGTCGACGTGGAGGTAGTCCGTGGTGACGTCCGGGTACTCCTTCGCCACCGTGTCGAAGGTGTTCTTCCACAGGTGGCCGGCGAAGACCAGGACGTTGTTCTTGTGGACCAGCGTCAGCTTCTTGCGCGGCCGGGCCTGGGCGCGGGCGAAGGCGTCGCGCACCACGCGCTCCACGCCGTACGCCGTGTTCACACTGACCTCGGTGGCGACCTCGGCCGGGGTGCCGGTGCGCAGCGAGCCGCCGTTGCCCGTGTAGGGGCCCTCGGTGCCCTCGCGGACCACCACGAAGTCGATCTCGGGGCTGCCGGCCAGCGGGGTCGCCGTGTTCGGGAACAGCTTCGAGGGCCGCAGGTTGATGAAGTGGTCGAAGGCGAAGCGCAGCTTCAGCAGCAGACCGCGCTCCAGCACGCCGGACGGCACGCTCGGGTCGCCGATGGCGCCGAGCAGGATCGCGTCGTGGGTGGCGAGCGCCTGAAGCTCCGCGTCCGGCAGGGTCTCGCCGGTGCGGTGCCAGCGCCGGGCGCCGAGGTCGTACTCCTTGGTCTCCAGCTTCACATCCGCTGGAAGGACGGCGTTCAGGACCTTGAGCCCCTGGGCCACCACTTCCCGGCCGATGCCGTCACCGGGGATCACTGCGAGATCGATGCTGCGAGACATGGATGCACCGTACTCCCCGTCCCATTCGTTGACATGTCGAGTCCACGATGCGGACAGCGCGGGCCGGCCCGCCCGCCGAATGGCTGGCGGGGGTGAGGGGCGGGCCGATTCCGGGGAGTGGCATGGGGAGCTGTACGCGCCGCGTCCACCCGGTGGGGAGGCGCGCGCGTCCGAGGAGAGGACGTTTCCGCCCATGGACATCCCTCGTTTCGGCATCCCCGAGAAGCTCGCCGGCCGTATGACCATGGCCGAGCAGCACGAGTACCTGCGGACGCGGCTGACCCGGCGCGGGGTGCTGCGCACCTCCGCGGCGACCGCCGCGATCGCCGGCGCCGGGGCGGGCACCACGGTCGCGACCGCCTCCCCCGCCCGCGCCGCCCCGGCCGTACTCACCTCGCGGGGCGCGGCCACCGAGGTGGACGGTTCGCTGGTGGCGCCGTTCGGGCGGCACCTGGCGTACGGCGCGGACCCCCGGACGCAGATGGCGGTCTCCTGGCAGGTGCCGTTCGCGGTGCGGCGGCCCTACCTCCGGATCGGGCTGACGCCGTGGGCGCTCAGCCACCGGATCGGCGCCGAGGTGCGCCGTCTCAGCACGCCGGCGCTGAACGGGGGCAGGATCGCGGCGGCCGAGCAGTACTACGTGCACGCGGGCCTGGAGCGGCTGCGGCCCGGCACCACGTACTACTACGGCGTCGGCCACGACGGCTTCGACCCGGCCGACCGGCGCCACCTCGGCACCCTGGGCACCTTCACCACCGCGCCCGAGCACGCCGGGGCGTTCACCTTCACCGCCTTCGGTGACCAGGGCGTCGGCTACCACGCGCTCGGCAACGACCAGCTGATCCTCGGTCAGAATCCGGCGTTCCACCTGCACGCGGGCGACCTCTGCTACGCCGACACGTCCGGCTCCGGCACCACCGGCGACACCTACGACGCGCGCACCTGGGACCAGTTCCTCGCCCAGACCGAGTCGGTCGCCAAGACCGTGCCCTGGATGGTGACCACCGGCAACCACGACATGGAGGCCTGGTACTCGCCGGACGGCTACGGCGGCCAGCACGCCCGCTGGTCGCTGCCGTGCAACGGCCCGGATCCGGTCCGGCTGCCCGGGGCGTACTCGTTCGTGCACGGCAACGTGGGCGTGGTCGCGCTGGACGCCAACGACGTCTCGTACGAGATCCCCGCCAACTTCGGGATCAGCGGCGGCGGGCAGACGCGCTGGCTCGACCGGCGGCTGGGCGAACTGCGTGCCGACCGCCGGGTCGACTTCGTCGTGGTCTTCTTCCACCACTGCGCCTTCTCGACCACCAGGGCGCACGCCTCGGACGGCGGGGTGCGCGACGCCTGGGTGCCGCTCTTCGAAAAACACCAGGTGGACCTGGTCATCAACGGCCACAACCATGTGTACGAGCGCACCGACGCGATCCTGCGCGGCGCCGTGGGCCGCAGGGTCCCGGTCGGCGAGCGCACGGACCCGACGCGGGACGGCATCGTGTACGTCACGGCCGGGGGCGCGGGCCGCGCGCTCTACGACTTCCCGGCCCCCGACAGCTACGAGGGCCACGTCGAGGACCGGGAGAGCGTGGCGGGCTACCACTGGCTCAAGGGCCGCGCGAAGGCGACCGAGACCGTGGAGTGGTCCCGGGTGCGTTACACGGGCTACTCGTTCCTCGCCGTACAAGTGCAGGCGGGCCCGCACCCGTCGATGAGGGTCTCGGCGCTGGCCGAGTCGGGCGCGCGGATCGACCACTTCGAGATCCGCAGGGCGGGCGCCGGGCGGTTCTGGCGAGGCGCCTAGTGCCCGGTGGCGCCCCCGTTGTCCCTGCGGTCGAGTGCGCGCTGGAGCGCGGCTGCGGCGTTCTTGCGGTCGGCGTCGCTCGTACGGGCGACATGGCGGACACGGCGGACGGTCGTCGTCTCGGACATGAGGATCGACTCCTGGAGATCACGGGGATATCGAGGCGCCGGAAGGGACGGGGAGCGCTGCCGCAGGGGTTGCCTGCCAAGGGGCACCGCGCTCACGACCGCCATTCGCTGGATCTAGCGAGACGTTCGGCTCCTCCAAAGCTAAGGGAGGACTCCGCTTCTGTCTCCACGATTACTCGGACTTCCTACTATCTGAGACGGCGCCCGGCCGCTGAGCGGTGCCATCTAGTTTGCATTCCTATCTAGGTGGTGCTGAAATACACGCATGGCCGCAGACCGCAGATCCAGTTGGCTCAAGGGCGTCCTCGACCTCCTCGTCCTCGCCTGTCTCACCGGGGGTGAGAGCTACGGGTACGAGATCTCCAAGACCCTGGCCGCGGCCGGACTCGGGGAGATCAAGGGCGGGACGCTCTACCCCGTCCTGAACCGGCTCGAAGAGGCCGGACTCGCCGTCGGGGAGTTCCGCGCCGCCGAGCGCGGGCCGGGCCGCCGCTACTACCGGCTGACCGAGGAGGGCCGGCGGGCCCTCGCCGAGCAGGGCGCGTCCTGGCTGGAGTTCCACACCGCCGTGAAGACCATGCTGACCAGCGCGACACCAGGGGGACGACCGTCATGAGCGAGCACAGCGACTACTTCGGGGCCCTCGCCGCGAAGCTGCGGGCGGCCGGGATGCCGCGGAGCGAGGTGACGGCGACCGTCGCGGACCTCACCGGCTATCTGGCGGAGGCCGGGTCCGCCGACCCGTACGAGGAGTTCGGCGCCCCGGAGGACTTCGCGGCCCGGCTCACCGGCGGCCGGGCCGCCCAGGAGCCGGACGCCCGGGCGGAGACCTGGAAGTGGGCCACCGACATCTACACCGACCGCAAGTACCTCAACCACTACGGCGACCAGGGCTGGGAGGTCGAGGGCCTGGACCGGCTCGGCCGGTTCGTCTGCCGCCGCGACCCGGCGGCGGCCATGCGGTGGGAGTACCGCCGCGAGAGCGCCGGCAACGCCGCCGAGCGCGCGTCGGTCACCGCCCGGCTCGCCCCGGACGGCTGGGAGCCGTGCGGGCACTGGCTGCTGTACATGTACTTCAAGCGCCCCAAGGCGGCCAGCGCAGGCCCCGCGGCCGGGCTCGACGAGCTGGTGGCGCCGCCCGACCGGCGGCTCCTGCTCAGCTCCACCTACCGGGGCAAGCTCAAGCAGATGCTGGCCGCCGCGGTCGTCTCGGGCACGGCGAGCGCCGCCGCGGTGCACTACGGAGGCGATCTGGTGATGTACCCGGCGCTGATCGGCGCCGCCGTCGTCACCCCGGTGGCCTGCGCGTTGGGCTGGCAGCGCGTCAAGCGCGAGATCGCGCGGGGCGCCGAGGACGCGTAGCGCCGCCCGGAAACACCCCGGCCCCTCAGCCGCCGACCGCCAGGTCCTGGAGGCCCACCACCCGCAGCAGCTCCAGCCGCTGGTGGGCCTCGGTGCCGGGGCGGGCCGAGTGCACCACCAGGAACTGGCCCTCGCCCGAGCTGAGCAGGATCTCGCAGTCCAGCTCCAGCAGGCCCACCACCGGGTGGAGGAACCGCTTGGCCCTGGCGTGCCGGGTCTCCACCTCGTGCTCGTCCCACAGCGCGGCGAACTCCTCGCTGCACCCCCGCAGTTCGGCCACCAGCGCCGCCGGTTCCGGGTCCTCGGGCCGGGCCGCGAGCACCGCCCGCAGCTGGGCGACATGGCTGCGGGCGTGCCCGGCGCGGTCCTCGGGCGGGAAGAGGGCGCGCAGGGACGGTTCGGTGAAGTAGCCGCGGATGATGTTCCGGCCCGGGGCGGCCACGCCGACCAGGGCGGCCGCCATCGCGTTCTGGGCGAGCACCTCGCCCCAGTCGCTCATCACCTGCGCGGGTGCGTCGTGCAGCCGGTCGAGGATCAGCATCAGGCCCGGGCGCACATGGACCGAGCCGTGCCGCTCGCGCGGCGGCTCCTCGCCCGCGAGGTGGAAGAGGTGGTCGCGCCCGTCCCGGCTGAGCCGCAGCGCCCGCGCCAGCGCGGTCAGCATCTGCCGGGACGGGCGCGAGCCGCGGGCCTGCTCAAGCCGGGTGTAGTAGTCCGCCGACATCCCGGTGAGCTGGGCGACCTCTTCCCTGCGCAGCCCGGCCGTCCGCCGCCGGGGCCCGGCGGCGAGGCCCACGTCCGAGGGTTCGAGGCGGGCCCGGCAGTGCCGCAGGAAGTCCGCGAGTTCTTCTCTGTCCACGCCCCCAGCATGACGGTCCGTACGGGTGCGTATCCAGGGAGTGCCGCTCCCTGGATGGGGACGTCCCTCCCGCCGCCGGTCGCCTCGCGCCACTGTGGGGCCAGGCCATCGAGAGGAGCGGAAGATGCGGATCCTGGTGACGGGGGCGACGGGCGAGGTCGGCCGCAGGTTCGTGCCGAGGCTGGTCCGGCGGGCCGACCTGGTGCGGGTCCTGGTGCGCGACGAGGCCCGCGGCTCGGCCCTCGGCGCCCATGAGGTCGCGGTCGGCGACGTGCGCGAGGAGGAGTCGGTGCGCAAGGCGCTGGCGGGGGTGGACGCGGTGGTGAACCTGGCGGTGTCCTACCGGAACGTGAGCGAGGAGGAGAACCGCGCGGTCAACCGCGACGCGGCGCTCGCGCTGGGCCGGATGTCGCTGGAGGCCGGGGTGGGTCGGTTCGTGCAGGTGTCGTCGAACCTGGCGTACGGCCTGGGGCGAGGGCGGCCGCTGACCGAGGACGACGCACCGCTGCCGGGCGGTCCGCTGTGGGGGACGTACGCGGAGTCCAAGGCCGCCGCCGAACAGGGGCTGTTCGCCCTCCACCGTGAGCACGGCCTCGACGTCCGGGTGGGCGCGCTCGCCTTCGTCTACGGCGAGGGCGACCCGCATCTGGCGCAGTCGGTGTACTGGGCGGGCCAGTGGGCGGCGTACCAGCGGCTGCCGATGGTGCACCACGCGGACGTGGCGCAGGCGCTGATGCGGCTGCTGTACGCGCCGGGGGTGGCGGGCCGCAAGTACAACATCGCGGACGACTGCCCGGTGACGGCGGTGGAGCTGCACCAGCTCAACGGGGTGGAGGTGCCGCCGGAAATGGCGCGGCGCACCGACCCGGACCCGTTCTACACGATCATGTCGACGCTGCGGCTCCGGGACGAGCTGGGCTTCCGCCCGCTGTACCCGTCGGTGTGGACGGCACGGGACGCGGGCGTGCTCTGAAAGCCTGCCTTCGGACCCCCGTCCCTGGGCCCACCCCTCACAGCACGTCCCCGTCGCGCCAGTCGAAGACCAGCGGCTGGGCGGGGTCGGGCAGCGGGCGGCCCGCGGCCGGGCGCAGGAAGGTGGTGCCCTCCTCCTCGGCGAGGCGCACCACCCCGTCCGGGCTCAGGGCCTCGATCCGGCCGGGCCAGACCTGCCAGCCACGGGAGCGGTAGAGGGCGGCGCCCTCGTCGGAGGCGGAGAGCGCGCCGAACGCGTACGCCTCATCGATCACATGCTCCAGGGCGGCCATGACCCGCCCGCCGAGCCCCTGGCGGCGCCGGTCCGCGCGCACGGCGACGGCCTCGACGTAGCCGACGCGGTAGGACCGGCCGCCGTGCAGCACCCGGCGCATGATCACGCTGCCGTGCGCGGCGATGCCCTGCTCGTCGTCGAGGAAGGAGTGGACGCCGCCGAGGCCGTGGTCCCAGTCCTCGTCGCTGAAGTCCCCGTCGAAGGCGGTGTCGAGCAGTTCACGGATTCTCGGCAGGCCGTCCGGGCCGAGCTGCGAGGTGTGCGCGGTGTGCTGGGACTCAGTCATACGACCACTGTGGCAGGCCGCTTCGCGCCCTTACGCGCCGGGCGCGGCCGCGCCACACTCGGCTCCATGTCACCCTCCCCACAGCGGCGGTGGACGCCCGCACACGGCGATCCCTACCGCCCGGTCCCCTACCGCCCCGCCCGGATGCCCGCCGCCGAGTCCCTGGCGCGGGCGGCGGCCCTGCGCGCCACGATGGACGAGCGCCGGACCGTCCGGCAGTTCTCCCCCGACCCGGTCCCCGAGCAGGCGGTCAGGGACGCCGTCGCGTGCGCGGCGACCGCTCCCTCGGGCGCGCACCAGCAGCCCTGGACCTTCGTCCTCGTCCGCGACCCGGAGGTACGGCGCCGGATACGGGAGGCGGCCGAGCACGAGGAGCGCCTCTCCTACGACGGCCGGCTGGGCGAGGAGTGGCTGGCGGCGCTGCGCCCGCTGGGCACGGACGCCGTCAAGAGCCATCTCACCGACGCCCCGGCGCTGATCGTGGTCTTCCAGCAGCGGTACTGGCTGGCCGAGGACGGCACCCGGCACAAGCACTACTACGTGGACGAGTCGGTGGGGATCGCGGTGGGACTGCTCCTGAGCGCCCTGCACCAGAGCGGGCTGGCCGCGCTCGTCCACACCCCGAGCCCGATGCGGTTCCTGCGCGAGGTGCTGGGCCGTCCGGTGAACGAGAAGGCGTTCGCGGTGGTCCCGGTCGGCTATCCGGCCGAGGGCTGCGAGGTCCCCGACCTCGTACGCAAGTCCCTGGAGCAGGTGCTGGTGGAGGTCTGAGCCACCGGCCCCGGGCCGGGAACGCGAACCGCCCCCGTCCTCGGTTGGGGGACCAAGGACGGGGGCGGGGTTCGAGAGGCGACCGGAGGTCAGCCCATGTGCGGGTACGTGTAGTCGGTCGGCGGGACCAGCGTCTCCTTGATGGCGCGGGTCAGCGTCCAGCGCATCAGGTTCTGCGGGGCGCCCGCCTTGTCGTTGGTGCCCGACGCGCGGCCGCCGCCGAAGGGCTGCTGGCCGACGACGGCGCCGGTCGACTTGTCGTTGATGTAGAAGTTGCCCGCCGCGTAACGGAGCCTGTCCATCGTGTACGCCGCCGCCGCGCGGTCGCCCGCGATGACCGAGCCGGTCAGCGCGTAGTCCGAGACCGACTCCATCTGGGTCAGCATCTCGTCGTACTTGTCGTCCTCGTAGACGTGGACGGCGAGGATCGGGCCGAAGTACTCGGTCGTGAAGACCTCGTTCTCGGGGTCGGTGCACTCGATGACGGTCGGGCGGACGAAGTAGCCGACCGAGTCGTCGTAGGTGCCGCCCGCGACGATCGTGCAGGAGGCGTCGGCCTTCGCCCGGTCGATGGCGGCCTTGTTCTTGGCGAACGAGCGCTCGTCGATGACGGCGCCGATGAAGTTCGACAGATCGGTGACGTCACCCATGGTGATGCCGTCGACCTCGGCCGCGAACTCCTCCTTGAAGCCGTCGTTCCAGATCGACGCGGGGATGTACGCGCGCGAGGACGCCGAGCACTTCTGGCCCTGGAACTCGAAGGAGCCGCGGGTCAGCGCGGTCTTCAGCACCGCGCGGTCGGCGCTGGGGTGCGCGACGACGAAGTCCTTGCCGCCGGTCTCGCCGACCAGACGGGGGTAGGTGCGGTACTTCTCGATGTTGGTGCCGACCGTCTTCCACAGGTGCTGGAAGGTCTTGGTGGAGCCGGTGAAGTGGATACCCGCCAGGTCGCGGTGGTTCAGGGCGACCTCGGAGACGGCGAGGCCGTCACCGGTGACGAGGTTGATGACGCCCTTGGGCAGGCCCGCCTCCTCCAGGAGCCGCATGAGCAGCACGGCGGCGTGGGTCTGCGTCGGGGACGGCTTCCACACGACCACGTTGCCCATCAGGGCCGGGGCGGTCGGCAGGTTGCCCGCGATGGCCGTGAAGTTGAACGGCGTGATCGCGTAGACGAAGCCCTCCAGCGGGCGGTGGTCCATGCGGTTCCACACGCCCGGGGAGTTCGCCGGGGGCTGCTCGGCGAGGAGCTGGCGGGCGTAGTGGACGTTGAAGCGCCAGAAGTCGACGAGCTCGCAGGGGGTGTCGATCTCGGCCTGCTGGGCGGTCTTGGACTGGCCGAGCATGGTCGAGGCGGCCAGCGTCTCGCGCCAGGGGCCGGCCAGCAGCTCGGCGGCGCGCAGGATGATCGCGGCGCGGTCGTCGAAGGACATCGCACGCCACGCCGGGGCGGCGGCGAGGGCCGCGTCGATGGCGTCCTGCGCGTCCTGGGTGGTGGCGTTGGCGAAGGTGCCGAGGACGGCCTTGTGGTTGTGCGGCTGCACGACGTCGAAGCGCTCGCCGCCGCCCATCCGCTGGACGCCGCCGATGGTCATCGGCAGGTCGATCGGGTTCTCGGCCAGCTCCTTGAGCCTGGCCTCCAGGCGCGCGCGCTCGGGCGAACCCGGGGCGTAGCCGTGCACCGGCTCGTTGACGGGAGCGGGGACCTGGGTTACAGCGTCCATGAGTCTCTGAACTCCTTGGTGAGGGGTGGTGGGGCTCAGCCCTTGGTGAGGATGGAGCGGGCGAAGAAGAGCAGGTTGGCCGGCTTCTCCGCGAGACGGCGCATGAAGTAGCCGTACCAGTCGGTGCCGTACGCCGTGTAGACGCGCATCCGGTGGCCCTCGGCCGCGAGCCGCAGGTGCTCGTCGCCGCGGATGCCGTACAGCATCTGGAACTCGTACTCGTCCAGTTTGCGCCCGGCGCGCCGCGCGAGCTCCTGGGTGATGGCGACAAGCCGCGGGTCGTGCGAGCCGATCATCGGGTACGCGTCGCCGTCCATGAGGATCCTCAGGACGCGGACGTACGCCTTGTCGATCTCGGCCTTGTCCTGGTAGGCGACGGAGGCGGGCTCCTTGTAGGCGCCCTTGACGATCCGCACGCGGCTGCCGGCGGCGGCCAGGCGGCGGGCGTCCTCCTCGGTGCGGAAGAGGTAGGCCTGGATGACGCAGCCGGTCTGCGGGAAGTCCTTCCGCAGCTCCTCGTGGATGGCGAACATCGAGTCGAGGGTGGTGTGGTCCTCGGCGTCCAGGGTGACCGTGGTGCCGATGGCGGCGGCGGCCTCGACGACCGGGCGGACGTTGGCCAGCGCCAGCTCGTGGCCGCCCTCCAGCGCCTGGCCGAACATGGAGAGCTTCACCGACATCTCGGCGCGGGTGCCCAGGTCCAGGCCCTTGAGACGCTCGATCAGTTCCAGGTAGGCGTCCCGCGCGGCGTAGGACTGCTCCACGGTGGTGATGTCCTCGCCCACTACGTCAAGGGTGACCTCGAGGCCCTTGGCGGCGGCGTCCTCGACGATCGGCACGACCTCGTCGACCGTCTCCCCGGCGATGAACCGGTCGACGACCTGCTTGGTGCCGGGGGCGGCCGAGACGAAACGGCGCATCTTGTCGCTGCGCGACGCGGCGAGGATCACGGGACCCAGCACGGGGCACCTCCATGGAAAGGGGTAGCAGGAGGCCGGAACCCGACGATCGGGGAACGGCACGGAGAACCACCGTGAAACCTAGATATCCGTCCGATCCTCTGCCATCGACACCTGTCACGCATCCGTGCCCCGCATCTCAGACAGATGTCTGAAGCAGGCGTCGCGGTGCGCGAGAATGGCTGCTGTGAAGGGCGACTACCAGGACCTGGTCGATGAGATCTCGGCGCTGCTCGGCGCCCCCGCGACCCTGGAGGACCGCGACTTCGGGCTGATCGCCTTCGGCGCGCACGACTCCGAGGACGACTCGGCCATGGACCCGGTGCGCACCCGCTCGATCCTGACCCGCCGCTCCACCCCGGCGGTGCGCGCCTGGTTCGAGGGGTTCGGCATCACCCGCGCGACCGGCCCGGTCCGTATCCCGGCCGCTCCCGAGGCCGGCGTCTTCCGCGACCGGATCTGTCTGCCGGTGCGCCACCGGGGCGTGGTGCTCGGCTACGTGTGGCTGCTCGACGCCGACCCGGGCCCGGCCGAGGACCGGCTGGCCGCCGCGATGGAGGTGGCCGCCCGGATAGGCGGGCTGCTCGCCGACGAGGCGCGGGCGGGCACCGACCTCTCGCGTGAGTTCCGGGCGGCCCTGACCGCCGGGCCGGGCTGGCAGCGCGACATGGCGACGACCGCCCTGCGCTCGGCGCTCGGCCCGGACGCGGACGGCCTGCACACGGTGGTCTGCGTCAGCCCCTGGCCCCGGGAGACGCCCTCGGTGCGGACCGTGCCGGGGACGGCGGCGGTGTGCACGGTGCCGTGGGGGGCGCCCGGCGAGGAGGGGGCGGACGAGAGCGCCGCGCCCGGCCGGGTGCTCGGCGCGCTGGTGCGGCTGCGCTCGGCCGACGCGCTCGCGCCCGCGCTGGCCGCCGCCGAACGGCTGCGCGCCACGGCCGGCCCGGGCGCCGCCGCCGGGGTCGCACCGGCCCGCCGGGGTCTGGGCGAGCTGACCGCCTCCTGGCACGAGGCGGCGGGCGCGGCCCGGGCCGTGCTCGCCGAACCCGGGTTCGGCCCGGTCGCCCAGTGGACGGGGATCGGCCCGTACCGGCTGCTGACCGCGCTGCCCGCCGCCCCGCCCGACCCGGCGGTCGCCTCCCTGCTCGCCCCGGCCCACGGCGAACTGGCCCGCACCGCCGAGGTGTTCCTCGACTGCGCGGGCCAGGCGGGCCGTACGGCGGCGGCGCTCGGCATCCACCGCCAGACCCTCTACTACCGGCTCTCCAGGGTCGAGCAGCTCACCGGGCTCGACCTCGCCGACGGCGAGGACCGGCTGCTGCTGCACATGGCCTTGAAGGCGTCACGCCTGTGAGGGCTCGGCCGTGTCCGTGGCACGGATGAGCCGCCGCAGCCCCTCGGTCAGCTCGGCGCCGCTCGCCGCCGTGCCCGGGTCGAAGGTCCACTGGGCGATGAGTCCCATCATCAGCGTCATGTAGAACTTGCCGAGCGTGTCGACCTCGTCGTCACCGACCTCGGCCTCCTCGCCCCCCATGAACATGGGGATGATGCCGCGCGCGCCCTCGCGCTGGGCCCGCGCCAGATGGTCGCGCACCCCCGGCAGCTGGTCGCCCATGACGATGATCTCCATGCTGAGGTGCCACATGGAGCCGGGCTGCTCCATGGTGGAGATGATGTTCGACCACACCTCCTGGAAGCGCTCCAGCGAGCCCGGCGCGGTGGCCGGGCCCCCTTCGGGCGCGTCGAAGGCGTCGGAGACCCCCTCGACCAGGGCGATGTACGCCTGTGCGAGCAGCGCGTCCTTGGAGCCGTAGTGGTAGCCGATGGACGCGAGGTTCGTCCCCGACTCCTTGACGATGTCCCGCGCGGTCGTCCGCGCGAACCCCTTCTCCAGCAGGCAGCGCTTGGCGCCTTCCAGCAGATCCTCACGGTGTCCCATGCGGGGAGCCTACCCGGCGGGTAGACGAATGTCTAAGACAAGCGTATATGACCTTCGGCCGCGAACCGTGCTGGGCCGGCCGCGCCCACGCGGCGGAGCCGCATGTGTCACAGCCCCGCGCCCCTAAGCCGTCAGGGGCGCGGGGAACCGCGCGCTCAGCCACGGCGGACCCGCAGCCGAACGGCTAGTCCACCAGGTTGACCGAGCGGGCCGAGGCCGCGCCGATGGTCTCGGCCAGCTCGTTCAGCACCGGCTGCGGCACCGTGTCGTCGACGGTCAGGACCGCGAGGGCCTCGCCGCCCTCCTCCGCACGCGCCACCTGCATGCCCGCGATGTTCAGACCCGCCTCGCCCAGGATCCGGCCGACCGTGCCGACGACGCCGGGACGGTCCTCGTAGCGCAGCACCACCATGTGGTCCGCGAGCGCGAGGTCCACGTCGAACTCGCCGATGGCCACGATCTTCTGGAGGTGCTTGGGGCCCGCCAGCGTGCCGGAGACCGCGACCTCCTCGCCGCCGGAGAGCGTGCCGCGCACGGTCACCACGTTGCGGTGGTCCGGGGACTCCGAGCTCGTGGTCAGCCGCACCTCGACACCGCGCTCCTGTGCGAACAGCGGCGCGTTGACGTAGCTGACGGTCTCGTCCACCACGTCCTCGAACACGCCCTTGAGCGCGCTCAGTTCGAGCACCTTCACATCGTGCTGGGTGATCTCGCCGTACACCTCGACGTCGAGGCGGACCGCCACCTCGCCCGCGAGCGCGGTGAAGATCCGGCCCAGGCGCTCCGCGAGCGGCAGACCCGGCTTCACGTCCTCGGCGATGACGCCGCCCTGGACGTTGACCGCGTCCGGCACCAGCTCGCCCGCGAGCGCCAGGCGCACCGAGCGGGCGACCGCGATGCCCGCCTTCTCCTGGGCCTCGTCGGTGGAGGCGCCCAGGTGCGGGGTGCAGACGACCTGGTCGAGCTCGAAGAGCGGGGAGTCCGTGCAGGGCTCCTTGGCGTACACGTCAAGGCCCGCACCCGCGACGCGGCCCTCCTTCAGCGCCGAGTACAGCGCGGCCTCGTCCACGATGCCGCCGCGCGCCGCGTTCACGATCCGCACGTGCGGCTGGACCTTGTGGAGCGCCTCGTCGCCGATGAGGCCGAGGGTCTCGGGGGTCTTGGGCAGGTGCACGGTGATGAAGTCCGCGACCTGGAGCAGCTCGTCGAGGCCGAGGAGCTTGACGCCCATCTGCGCGGCGCGCGCGGGCTGCACATAGGGGTCGTACGCGACGATCTTCATACCGAACGCGGACATGCGCTGGGCGACCAGGACACCGATGCGGCCGAGGCCGACGACGCCGAGGGTCTTCTCGCTCAGCTCGACGCCCGTGTACTTGTTCCGCTTCCACTCGCCGTTCTTCAGCGCGGTGTTGGCCTGCGGGATGTTGCGCGCGGTCGCGACCAGCAGACCGCAGGCGAGCTCGGCGGCGGTGACGATGTTGGAGGTCGGGGCGTTGACGACCATCACGCCGGCCTTGGTGGCGGCGGAGACGTCCACGTTGTCCAGGCCCACGCCCGCGCGGGCGACGACCCTCAGCTTCTTCGCGGCGGCGACGGCCTCGGCGTCGACCTTGGTCGCGGAGCGGATCAGGATCGCGTCCACGTCGGCGATGGCGGGCAGCAGTTCGGCGCGGTCGGCTCCGTTGCAGTGCCGGATCTCGAAGTCCGGGCCGAGGGCGTCGACGGTGGCGGGCGACAGCTCTTCGGCGATGAGTACGACGGGTTTCGAGCTCACGTGAGTCCTCACAGTTCCTGTGCTGCGGACTGCCGTCCCGACGGCCGCAGCAGGCGGTGGGTCGCTTGGCCGCGTGGAAGACGCACGACGCTGTGGGCCTGAACGCGATGTGTTGAGCAGCAGTGTAGTGGTGCTCAAGGCGGTGTTCCCCGGGGACGGGGGTTCCCCCAGGTCGTGGAGACCCCGGGGAAGGATTTGCACCCGTACGGGTGAACGGGATGAGCGCGGCGGGATGGACGAGGGGCCGCGGCGCACCGCCGCGGCCCCTCGCGAAGGCTTACGCCTCCTCGTCGTTCACCCAGCTCATGAGCTTGCGCAGCTCCTTGCCGGTGGTCTCCAGGAGGTGGTTCTCGTCCTGGGTCTTGTACTCGTTGTACTTCTTCAGACCGCCGTGGTACTCGTCCATCCAGTTCTTGGCGAAGGTGCCGTCCTGGATCTCGGTGAGGACCTTCTTCATCTCGGCCTTGGTGTCGGCGGTGATGATGCGGGGGCCGGTGACGTAGTCGCCCCACTCGGCGGTCTCCGAGACCGACCAGCGCATCTTCTCCAGGCCGCCCTCGTACATCAGGTCGACGATGAGCTTCAGCTCGTGCAGGCACTCGAAGTAGGCGATCTCCGGCTGGTAGCCCGCCTCGACGAGAGTCTCGAAGCCCGCCTTGACCAGCGCGGAGGTGCCGCCGCAGAGCACGGCCTGCTCACCGAACAGGTCGGTCTCGGTCTCCTCGGTGAAGGTCGTCTTGATGACGCCCGCCCGGGTGCCGCCGATGCCCTTGGCGTACGAGAGCGCGAGCGCGAAGCCGTTGCCGGTCGCGTCCTGCTCGACGGCCGCGATGCACGGGACGCCGCGGCCCTCCTCGTACTGGCGGCGGACCAGGTGGCCCGGGCCCTTGGGGGCGACCATGCAGACGTCGACGCCCTCGGGGGCCTTGATGAAGCCGAAGCGGACGTTGAGGCCGTGGCCGAAGAACAGCGCGTCGCCGTCCTTCAGGTTGTCCTTGATGGACTCCTCGTAGACCTGGGCCTGGATGGGGTCCGGGACCAGGATCATGATGACGTCGGCCTCGGCGGCGGCCTCGGCGGGCGTGACCACGCGCAGGCCCTGCTCCTCGGCCTTGGCCTTGGACTTGGAGCCCTCGTGCAGACCGACGCGGACATCGACACCCGAGTCACGGAGCGACAGCGCGTGGGCGTGGCCCTGGCTGCCGTAACCGATCACAGCGACCTTGCGGCCCTGGATGATGGACAGGTCGGCGTCGGCGTCGTAGAACAGCTCGGCCACTGGGATATCTCCTTGGTGTGCTGGTGTTGCGTCCCACCGTACGGCGGGGATGCCAGGTGAAGTTTTGAGTCTCGCGATACGAACACCGCGAGGGGCGGTTCAGGCCGAGCGGTCCAGGGCCCGCAGGCTGCGGTCGGTGATGGACCGCGAGCCGCGCCCTATGGCGATCGTCCCGGACTGGACGAGCTCCTTGATACCGAACTGCTCCAGCATCTTGAGCATCGCCTCCAGCTTGTCTGCGCCGCCGGTGGCCTCGATGGTCACCGCCTCGGGCGAGACGTCGACGGTCTTGGCGCGGAAGAGCTGGACGATCTCGACGATCTGGGAGCGCGTTTCGTTGTCGGCCCGCACTTTCACCAGAACGAGTTCGCGCTGGATCGCGGCGCTGGGCTCGAGTTCGACGATCTTCAGGACGTTGACCAGCTTGTTGAGCTGTTTCGTCACCTGCTCCAGCGGCAGGTCCTCGACATTGACCACGATGGTGATGCGGGAGATGTCGGGGTGTTCGGTGACACCGACGGCGAGCGAGTCGATGTTGAAACCGCGGCGGGAGAACAGCGCGGCGATCCGGGCGAGGATACCGGGGGTGTTCTCGACCAGGACGGAGAGCGTGTGCTTGGTGGACATGGTGGCGGTCTCTCTCTGCTCTCTCAGTCGTCTTCGTTGTCGCCGAAGTCGGGACGGACGCCCCGGGCGGCCATGACCTCGTCGTTGGAGGTGCCGGCGGCGACCATCGGCCACACCTGGGCGTCCTCGTGGACGATGAAGTCGATGACGACCGGGCGGTCGTTGACCGAGTTGGCCTCTTCGATGGCCTTGTCCAGGTCCTCCGGGCGCTCGCAGCGGATCGCGTAGCAGCCCATCGCCTCCGACAGCTTCACGAAGTCCGGGACGCGGGTGCCGGCGCTGGGCTCCTTGCCGGTGGCTCCGGGGCCGCTGTGCAGCACGGTGTTGGAGTAGCGCTGGTTGTAGAAGAGGGTCTGCCACTGGCGGACCATCCCCAGGGCGCCGTTGTTGATGATGGCGACCTTGATCGGGATGTTGTTGAGCGCACACGTGGTGAGCTCCTGGTTGGTCATCTGGAAGCAGCCGTCGCCGTCGATCGCCCAGACCGGGCGGTCCGGCATACCGGCCTTGGCACCCATGGCCGCCGGGACCGCGTACCCCATCGTCCCGGCGCCGCCGGAGTTCAGCCAGGTGGCGGGGCGCTCGTAGTTGATGAAGTGGGCGGCCCACATCTGGTGCTGGCCGACGCCGGCCGCGAAGATCGTGTCGGCGGGGGCCAGTTCGCCGATGCGCTGGATGACCTGCTGCGGCGAGAGGCTGCCGTCGTCCGGCTGGTCGTAGCCGAGCGGGTAGGTCTCGCGCCACCGGTTCAGGTCGTTCCACCAAGCGGTGTAGTCGCCCGTGTGGCCCTCGGTGTGCTCGGCCTGGACCGCCTGGACCAGATCGGCGATGACCTCGCGGGCGTCACCCACGATCGGCACGTCGACCTCGCGGTTCTTGCCGATCTCGGCCGGGTCGATGTCCGCGTGGATGATCTTCGCGTACGGGGCGAAGCTGTCCAGCTTGCCGGTGACCCGGTCGTCGAAGCGGGTGCCGAGCGCGATCAGCAGGTCGGACTTCTGCAGGGCGGTGACGGCGGTGACCGCGCCGTGCATCCCCGGCATCCCCACGTGCAGCGGGTGGCTGTCGGGGAAGGCGCCGAGCGCCATCAGGGTGGTGGTGACGGGCGCTCCGGTCAGCTCCGCGAGGACCTTCAGCTCGGCGGTGGCACCCGCCTTCAGGACGCCGCCGCCGACGTACAGGACCGGGCGCCTCGCCTGGACGATCAGCTTGGCGGCCTCACGGATCTGCTTGGCGTGCGGCTTGGTCACCGGGCGGTAACCCGGCAGGTCCATGTGCGGCGGCCACGAGAAGGTGGTGCGGGCCTGGAGGGCGTCCTTGGCGATGTCGACCAGGACCGGGCCCGGGCGTCCGGTGGAGGCGATGTGGAAGGCCTCCGCGATGGTGCGCGGGATGTCCTCGGCCTTGGTGACCAGGAAGTTGTGCTTGGTGATCGGCATGGTGATGCCGACGATGTCCGCCTCCTGGAAGGCGTCGGTGCCGATCGCCTTGGAGGAGACCTGCCCGGTGATGGCGACGAGCGGGACGGAGTCCATGTGGGCGTCCGCGATCGGCGTGACCAGGTTGGTGGCGCCGGGGCCCGAGGTCGCCATGCAGACGCCGACCTTGCCGGTGGCCTGCGCGTAGCCGGTGGCGGCGTGGCCGGCGCCCTGTTCGTGACGGACCAGGACGTGGCGGACCCGGGTGGAGTCCATCATCGGGTCGTACGCCGGGAGGATGGCGCCGCCCGGAATGCCGAAGACGGTCTCGGCCCCGACTTCCTCGAGAGAGCGGATGAGGGACTGCGCGCCCGTGACGTGCTCAACGGTGGCGGACGGGTGTCCGCCGTTACGGGCCCGCGGCTGCGGGTGGTGGGCCCCGGTGGCCTGCTCGGTCATCGGCATTCTCTTCTCGAAGCTGAGGGTTTGTGCGGGGGTTTGGTCGGGATCGCTGTCGTGCTTCAGGGGTGCCAGTGCAACAAAAAACCCCTCGTGCCGTCAGGCAAGCGAGGGGAGCGCGTCGGGAGTGGTCCACTGGGCCCGCGAGGGGGGCCCGGCTTCAGCCGACGCGCTTTCCAAGTACGAGAATTCGGGTGCGCATGGCATTGACCCTCCCCCCGGCGCCCCGGACGTGTCAAGTGGGTGGGACGGGTGTCTCACTATTTGAGTGATTGACCCGGACGGAGGGCAGCGTCCGGCCGCTGAGCACGGACAGCGCGGCCCCGCCCGGCACCGGGAACGTGCCCCGCACCAGCGCCCGGCGCAGCCGGTACTCGTCGAGCGGTCCGGAGAAGGCCATGCCCTGCCCGTGGGTGCATCCCATCGCCCGCAGCGCCATCACCTGCTCCGGTACGTCCACGCCGTCGGCCACCGACTGCATCCCGAGGTCGCAGGCGATCCGCAGCAGCCCGCTGGTGATCTTGTGCAGCCGGGCGGACTCGACCACGCCCTCGACCAGTCCCCTGTCCAGTTTCAGTACGTCGATGGGGAGCCGGCGCAGGGCGTTGATCGCCGCGTAGCCGCTGCCGAAGCCGTCCAGGGCGATGCGTACACCCAGGCGGCGCAGGCTCACCAGACGGCGCTCCAGCTCGTCGAAGGAGATCCTCGGGTCGCTGTCGGACAGCTCGATCACCAGGGCGCCCGAGGGCAGCCCGTACCTGGTCAGCAGGGCTTCCACCGATCCGAGCGGCATGGACTTGTCGAGCAGGCGGCTGGCCGGCAGGCGCACCGCGACCGGGGTGTGGTGCCCGGCCGCCCGGCGCTCGGCGGCTTGCTCGACGGCCTCCTCCAGGAGGCGGCGGCCCAGCTCGGCGGTGCGCTCGCTGTCGTCGGCGACCCGCAGGAATTCGGCCGGGGTGAACAGGATCCCCTGGGCGGATCTCCAGCGCGCCTGCGCGGCCACGGCGGCCACCCGCCCGGTGGTGAGGTCGACCACCGGCTGGTGCAGGAGCGTGAACTCGCCCTCGTGCAGCGCGGTGCGCAGCCGGGCGGCGATCTCGGTCTTGCGGACCACCTCGGCCTGCATCTGCGGCACGTACATCTCGACGCGGTTCTTGCCCCCGGACTTGGCGCGGTACATCGCGAGGTCGGCGTTGCGCATCAGCTCGCGGGCGCTGACGTCCCGCTCGGCGAAGGCGACGCCGATGGAGGCGGCGACCCGTACCTCGTTGCCGTCGATCTGGTACGGCTGCGAGAGTGTCAGGCGCAGCCGGTCGGCGATCTCGTGCACCTGGTGCTGGCGGGCCGCCCGGTCCCGGCCCCCGTCGCCGAGGATCAGGGCGGCGAACTCGTCGCCGCCGAGGCGGGCGGCGGTGTCACCGGCGCGGACCGAGTCCTGCAGGCGCCGGGCCGCCTGGATCAGCAGCTCGTCGCCGGCCTGGTGGCCGATGGTGTCGTTGACCTGCTTGAAGCCGTCGAGGTCGATGAAGAGCACCGCGGTGCCGGGGTCGGAGGCGCGCCGGCCGCTCAGCGCCTGGCGCACCCGCTCGGTGAACAGGGCGCGGTTGGGCAGGTCGGTGAGCGGGTCGTGCTCGGCGTTGTGCTGCAACTGGGCCTGCAGCCGCACCCGTTCGGTGACGTCCCGGCTGTTGAGGATGAGGCCGCCCTGGTGGCGGTTGATGGTCGACTCCACGTTCAGCCACTCGCCGGTGCCCGACTTGAAGCGGCACTCGATCCGGGTGGTCGGCTCCTCCAGCGGGGGCGCGGCCAGGAAGCGCCGCACCTCGTGCACGACCCGGCCCAGGTCCTCGGGGTGGATGAGGGAGGCCAGCTCGGAGCCGACCAGGTCCTCCGCGTCCCGCCCGTAGACACCCGCGGCGGCCGGGCTCACATAGCGCAGTATGCCGGTGGGCGCGGCGATCATGATGACGTCGCTGGAGCCCTGCACCAGGGAGCGGAAGTGGTTCTCCTTCTGGGCCAGTTCGTGCGTCAGGGCGATGTTGTCCACCAGCATGATGGCCTGGCGCACCACCAGCGCCAGCACCACCGTGCAGCCGGTGAAGACGACCACACGGTCCACCCGGCGGCCCTCGATCACGTTGTAGAGGATGCCCAGGGTGCACACCGCGGCCGCGAGGTACGGCGTGAGGGCGCCCAGGGAGCCGGCGATCGGCCGGCTCGCGGGGGGCGCGCCGGGCCGCCGGGGCGGCTGGGGCGGGGCGGACGCCCGGCCGGGGGCGAGCCTGGCGGCCCCCCACGGCGCGTAGGCCAGCAGGAGCGAGGCGGCGAACCAGCCCGCGTCCAGGAGCTGGCCGGAGCGGTAGTGCTCGCGCAGCAGCGGTGAGGTGTACAGCGCGTCGCACAGCACGGTCAGGGCGAGCGCCGCGATGGCCGTGTTGATCGCCGAGCGGTTGGCGGACGAGCGCCTGAAGTGCAGCGCGAGCACCATGCTCACCAGCACGATGTCGAGCAGCGGATAGGCCAGGGCCAGCGCGGCCCGCGCGACGCTCTCGCCCTCGAAGTGCGCGGTGTGCGCGAGGGCGAGGCTCCAGGAGAGGGTCAGCAGCGAGCCGCCGATCAGCCAGGAGTCCAGCGCCAGGCAGACCCAGCCGGCCCGGGTGACCGGGCGCTTGGCCAGCACCAGGAGACCGACGATCGCGGGCGGCGCGAAGAGCAGGAAGAACAGGTCGGCCAGGGAGGGCGAGGGGACCGGGTGCTCCAGCACCACCTGATACCACCCCCAGACTCCGTTGCCGCTCGCCGCCATGGCGGAGGAGAACGAGAACAGCAGCCACGCGGGCCGAAAGCGGCTCTCCCCCTCCCCGGCGCCTCCGCGCGCGTAGAGGAAGCAGGAGACCGAGGCCGCGGTCGCCGCGGCGCTCAGCCCGAAGTCCCCCATCACATCGGCGACTTCCGGGGATCCCCAGCCGAGCGCCGCGCCCGTCGCGTACCCCGCGCAGATCACCGCGAGGACTAGCTGCGAGACCAGGCCCGTGCCGCCCTCGGGGAGCGGCCGGCGGGGCAGCACCGCCCCCGGGGCGCTCACCGGTCCCCTCCGGGCCGGGGCGCGGTGGGGGTGCGGGGCCCGGGGCCGCCCGCCCGGCCCGGCGGGTGGGCCCTCGCCGCGGCCGGGCCGGCGGCCGGGGAGGGCGGGCGGGCCGCCCCGGCCGGGGGCCGGGGCCGGGCCGGCATCCGGGTGCGGGCCCGGCTCCGGACCCTGGGCCGGGTGCGGTCCCGCAGCAGTCCCGCTCGGGTGCTCCGGGGCAGCCGTCGGCGGCTCCGTCGCGTCGGATCGTTGGTCCATTGGCCGTGCATCGCCCGTCGCCCCCCTCGCTGTGACTTTCGCTCCCCCGCGCTTCGGACACGCGGCGCAGCCCCCGGTCGGGACGATACACCAGTCTCGTCACTCAGGGACATAGTTCCTCTACTCTCCGTGACCACGAAGGGAGTTGAGGACACGGATCGCACGCGAACCACTGCGCAGAGTTGCCAATCGAAGGCGGGAGCGCCCTACGCGATCGTCATGACCACATTGTCCAGCGGCTGCCCGGCCGCGTACTTGGTCAGCTGACGGGCGAGGAGCGACTTGGCGCGGGGCAGGAAAGCCGACGTGGAGCCCCCGACGTGCGGGCTGATGAGAACGTTCGGCGCGTGCCACAGCGGGTGTCCGGCGGGCAGCGGCTCCGGATCGGTGACGTCCAGGGCGGCGCGCAGACGGCCGCTCCCGAGCTCCGCGAGGAGCGCTCCGGTGTCCACGACGGGGCCGCGGGCGACGTTCACCAGCAGCGCTCCGTCCTTCATGCGGCCCAGGAAGTCTGCGTCCGCGAGGTGCTTCGTCTGCTCGGTGAGCGGTGTGGAGAGGACCACCACGTCGGCTTCCGGCAGCAGTGCGGGCAGTTCGGTGAGGGGATGCACGGGGCCGCGCGCAGTCGTGCGCCGGGAGCGCGCCACGCGCGCCACCCGGGCGCACTCGAAGGGCGCGAGCCGGTCCTCGATGGCCGCGCCGATCGATCCGTACCCCACGATCAGGACCGACTTGTCGGCGAGGGCCGGGTAGAACCCGGACCGCCACTCCTCCTTCTCCTGCCCCACGACGAACGAGGCAATTCCGCGCAGCGAGGCCAGGATCAGCGCGAGGGTGAGCTCGGCGGTGGACGCCTCGTGCACTCCGCGCGCGTTGCACAGCCGCACGCCCGGGGCGAGGCTCCCGAGCCCGGGCTGTACGTGGTCGATGCCCGCGGAGAGCGTCTGCAAGACCCGGACGCCGGTCATCGCGGCGAGCGGCCGCACGGCCGTCTCGGAGCCCTTCATGTACGGGACCACGTAGAAGGCACAGTCGGCGGGGTCGGCGGGGTAGTCCGCGCCGCCGTCCCACAGGCGGTAGGAGAGGCCGTCGGGAAGGCCCGGGACCTCGTCGGCCGGGAGCGGGAGCCATACGTCTGCAGTCATGCCCGGAGGCTATGTCAGGGCCCGGGGGGGCCAGAGGTTAGGTTGGGGGCCACACCCGGGGCGGTACGGAGGGGTACGGGGAGTTGGAGCGCAGGACTATCGGTGCCGCGGCCCTGGAGGTGGGCGCGATCGGCCTCGGCTGTATGCCCATGAGCTGGGGATACACCGCCTCGCAACGGCGTGGGGACCGCTCGTTGCGCGCTGTGCACGCGGCCCTGGACGCCGGGTCCTCGCTGCTGGACACCGCGGACATGTACGGGCCGTTCACCAATGAGCTGCTGGTGGGCCGGGCGCTGAAGGAGCGCCGGGGCGAGGCGTTCGTCGCCACCAAGTGCGGGCTGCTGGTGGGCGGTGACGCGCATGTGGTGGCCAACGGCCGGCCCGGTTATGTGAAGCGGGCCTGCGACGCCTCGCTGCGGCGCCTGCAGACCGACGTCATCGACCTCTACCAGCTGCACCGGGCGGACCCCGAGGTGCCGGTCGAGGAGACCTGGGGCGCGATGGCGGAACTGGTGGCGGCGGGCAAGGTGCGGGCGCTGGGGGTGTGCGCGACGGGCGCCCCGGTCGCCCGGCGGGCGGGCTCACCCCATGAGATGACGATCCGCCAACTGGAGCGGGTGCAGCAGGTCTTCCCGGTCAGTGCCGTCCAGGCCGAGCTCTCGGTGTGGGCGCGCGAGGCACTGGACGCGCTGCTGCCGTGGTGCGCGGCGCGGGGCGTGGGCTTCCTGGCCGCGATGCCGCTCGGCAGCGGCTTCCTCTCCGGCACGCTCACCCCCGGTCAGGGCTTCGAGCCCGACGACGTACGGGCCCGGCACCCCCGCTTCACCGCCGAGATGATGGCCGCCAACCAGCCCGTGGTGGCGGGGCTGCGCCGGGTCGCCGCCCGGCACGGGGAGGGGGTGACCCCGGCACAGGTCGCCCTGGCCTGGCTGCTGGGGCGGGGCCCGCACGTGGTCCCGGTGCCGGGCACCAAGCGCGCGGAGTGGGCCCGCGAGAACGCCGCGGCGGCGGGGCTGGTGCTGACGGCCCGGGACGAGGCGGAGATCGAACGGCTGCCGGCGGCGCGGGGGTCCTGGGACTGAGAGGGCGTTCGGGCCCTTCGAGCGGCAGATTCCGCACCTGGGGCCCGCTGAGGTGCGCGGGAGCCCGGGCGGGCGGGGCGGTGTCGTTACGGTAGGGACCGCAGCCGCTCGAAAGGAAGCGAACCGTGCAACGTCCTGCTGTGACGGCCCTGTTGGCCACTGCCGTGCTGATGCTCGCGGCCGGGTGCTCGTCCGGGACCGCGCCGCGGCCCGACGGCGGCGCCCACTCGTCGCCCGCCCCGGCCTCCCCCAAGACCTCCCCCTCGGCGTCCGCGGCCGGTCTCCCGCCCGCCAAGGGCTCGGTCAAGGTCGTCAGAACCGTGGCCCAGGGGCTGAAGTCGCCCTGGGGCGTGGCCCCGCTGCCCGACGGCGGCCTGCTGGTCGCCTCGCGCGACGAGGGCACGGTCACCCGGGTCGGCCCGGCGGGCGAGAAGACCGTGGTGGGCAGTGTCCCGGGCGTCCAGCCGGGCGGCGAGGGCGGTCTGCTCGGCCTCGCCCTCTCCCCCGCGTTCGCCTCGGACCGCCAGGTGTACGCGTACTTCACCACCGAGTCCGACAACCGCGTCGCCCGCATGATCTACGACGCGAAGCGCCCGGCGGGCGAGCAGCTGGGGGCGCCCGACACCATCCTGCGGGGCATCCCCAAGGGCACCATCCACAACGGCGGCCGGATCGCCTTCGGCCCGGACAAGATGCTGTACGTGGGCACGGGCGAGACGGGCGAGCGGGGCCTGGCCCAGGACAAGAAGTCGCTGGGCGGCAAGATCCTGCGGATGACGCCGGACGGACAGCCGGTGCACGGCAACCCCGAGGCCGACTCGGTGGTGTACTCCTTGGGCCACCGCAATGTGCAGGGCCTCGCCTGGGACGGCGCGAGGCGGCTGTGGGCCTCGGAGTTCGGCCAGGACACCTGGGACGAGCTCAATCTGATCGGGCCGGGCGAGAACGACGGCTGGCCGCTGGTCGAGGGCAAGGGGAAGAAACCGGGGTTCGTGGACCCGGTGGAGCAGTGGCGGACCGCCGACGCCTCACCGAGCGGGGTGGCGTACGCGGCGGGGAGCGTCTGGGTGGCGTCCCTGCGCGGCCAGCGGCTGTGGCGCGTCCCGCTGGACGGCACCAAACCGCTGGCCCCGCCCCAGGCGTTCTTGACGTCCACGTACGGACGGCTGCGCACGGTGGTGGCGACGGGGCCGCACACCCTGCTCCTGGTGACCAGCCAGACCGACGGCCGGGGCACGCCCGAGCCGGGTGACGACAGGATCCTGGAGCTGGAGGTGACCTGACGCCCGGGCGGGGGCCGTGGCCCCCGCTCAGACCGCGCTGTGGGTGAAGAGGTTGAGCCGGTGCGCCAGCGCCGCGGCCTCGCCCCGGCCCGAGACGCCCAGCTTGGCCAGGATGTTGGAGACGTGCACGCTGGCCGTCTTCGGGGAGATGTACAGCTCCTCGGCGATCTGGCGGTTGCTGTGCCCGGCCGCGACCAGGCGCAGGACGTCCTGCTCCCGGCTGGTCAGGCCGAGCGCCCCGGCCGGGTCGTCGGCCTCGTCCGGGACGGCGGGCCGGTCCGGTTCGGTGAGCGGCAGCCGGGCCCGGCGGGCCAGCAGCTCCAGCTCCTCCACCAGCGGCCGGGCCCGCAGCCGCAGCGCGGCGGCGTGCGACTGCCGCAGCAGCGTGGCGGCGGTCTCGCGCCGGTTGCCCTCGGCGAGCAGCGCCGCGGCCCAGCGGTGGCAGACCCGGGCCAGGTCGTACGGGCGCTCCAGCGGCTGGAGGGCGGCGGCGGCCGCCTCCCAGCGCGCCGCGTCGTCCCGGCCCTCGGCGCGGGCCAGATCCGCCTCGACGCACAGGGCGTACGCCTTGGCCAGCGGGCTGGGGGTGGGCATCGTCCGGGCCGCCGAGCGGATCAGGGCCAGCGCCTCGTCCCGGCCGTCCCCGGCGGCGGGCAGCCCGCGCAGATCGGCCTCCACGGCGGTGGCGGTGAGCAGCAGCGGCCAGCCGTAGCGCTGGGTGCCGGGCGGGAAGCCGGCCTCGACGGCGCGGGCGAGACCGGCGCGCGCGTCGGCGAACCGCCCCTGCCCGGCGGCGACGGTGAGCTCGATCTGGGCCACGGGCAGCGCGTTCTGGGGGATGGAGTCGCGGACGCCGAAGTAGCCGACGGCCTCGGCGAGGCGGGTGGCGGCCAGGTCCAGTTCGCCGCGGGCGACGGCCAGTTGGGACAGGCGCAGTGCGGCCCCGCCCCGGGGCTTGCCGCTTCCTCCGGCGCGCTGGACCCACTCGGCGCGCTCCGCGGCCTCGTCCCAGCGGCCGAGGCTGACCAATGCCTCGGCCTCGTTGGTCGCGGCCCAGCACTCGCTGTCGAGGAGGCCGAACCTGCGCGCGGCGCGCACGCCCTCGGCCGCGGTCCGCGCGGCCTCCTGGGAGCGGCCGACCGACTCCAGGCTGGAGGAGAGGTTCACATAGCCGCGGCACGCCTCTCCGACGAGGCCCAGCTCCAGCGAGCGCTCGACGACCTGGCGCATCAGGGCGAGGCCGCCGTCGAGGTCGCCCGCGTCGACCATCAGGCCGCCGAGGGTGAGCCGGGCGTTGAGCTCGGTCTCCTCGGCGTCGACCAGCTTGGCGTACTCCACGGCCCGTTCGGCGTCGGCGAGCGACTCGGGGCCGGGGCGGTGCAGCATGCCCCAGCCCGCGGCGGTGGCCAGGACCGCCGCGTGCACGGCGGACGGCGGAAGCCCGCGCACCAGCTCCTGGGCGGTGGCGATCTCGTCCCACCCGTCACCGCGCCCGAGGCTCTGCACCAGCTTGGACAGCTCGGTCCAGAACCAGGCGGCCCGCAGCGGGTCGCCGTGGGGGCTCCCGGGCCGGGCGTCCGCCTCGTCGACCTCGATGATCCGCAGCGCACGCTTGGCGATCTTGAGGGCCCGTTCGCGGTCCCCGCCGAAGCGGGCCGCGACGGCGGCCTCGGCGAGCAGGTCGAGGTAGCCGAGCGGGGTGGTGGCGGGGTCGCAGGTGTCGCACGAGGGATAGGCGCCGGCGTAGTCCAGCGGGCGCAGCTCGGCGCGGACGTCGGCGGGGACGGAGTCCCACAGCTCCATTCCCCGCTCCAGCAGGCGCAGTTGCTCGGAGTAGGCGTGCCGCTTGCGGGCCTCGACGGCGGCGCGCAGCACCACCGGAAGCGCCTTAGCGGCGTCGTGCGCGGAGTACCAGTAGGTGGCGAGGCGGGTGGCGTACTCGTCGGCGCGGACCAGCGCCGGGTCGGCCTCCAGGGCCTCGGCGTAGCGGCGGTTGAGGCGGGAGCGCTCGCCGGGCAGCAGGTCGTCGCTGACGGCCTCGCGGACCAGCGAGTGCCGGAACCGGTAGCCGTCGCCGTCCTCGGTGGGCAGCACGATGTTGGCGCCGACGGCCGCCCGCAGCGCCGCGTCGAGGTCGTCCTCGGGGAGCCGGCAGACGGCGGCGAGCAGCGGGTGCTCCACGGTGGAGCCGCCCTCGGCGAGGATGCGGACGACCAGCTGGGCGTCCTCGGGCAGCGTCTCGACCCGTACGAGCAGCAGGTCGCGCAGGGACTCGCTGAGGCCGCCGGGGGCACAGCCCGTCTCGTGGCAGACGCTCAGCTCCTCCACGAAGAAGGCGTTGCCGTCGGAGCGGGCGAAGATGTCGTCCACCAGGGCCTGGTCGGGCTCGGTGGCGAGGATCCCGGTGAGCTGGCGGCGGACCTCGCCGCGGCTGAAGCGGGACAGCTCGATGCGGCGGACCGTGCGCAGCCGGTCGAGTTCGGCGAGCAGGGGGCGCAGCGGGTGGCGGCGGTGGATGTCGTCGGCGCGGTAGGTGGCGACGACGACGAGCCGGCCGCGCCGCAGGGTGCGCAGCAGGTAGGCGAGCAGATGGCGGGTGGAGGCGTCCGCCCAGTGCAGGTCCTCCAGGACCAGGACGACCGTGCGGTCGGCGGCGGTCCGCTCCAGCAGCCGTACCGTGAGTTCGAAGAGGCGGGCGGTGCCGTCCTCGCCGCTCTCCCGGCTGGCCTCGCCGAGCTCCGGCAGCAGCCGGGCCAGCTCCTCCTCCTGGCCCTCGGCGGCCGCGGCGAGTTCGTCGGGCAGCCGGCGGCGCAGGGTGCGCAGCGCGGTGGAGAAGGGGGCGAACGGCAGTCCGTCGGCGCCGATCTCGACGCAGCCGCCGACGGCGACCACCGCGCCGGCGTCGCAGGCGGCGCCCGTGAACTCCTCGATGAGCCGGGTCTTGCCGACCCCGGCCTCACCGCCCACGAGCAACGCCTGCGGCTCGCCCGCGGTGGCGCGGGCGAGCGCTTCGGTCAAGGCGGTCAGTTCACCGGCGCGGCCGACGAACACGGGGCTGAAGGACCTGGTCTCCACAGCGCCGAGCATCGCACAGCCGTACGGTGTCGCGGCACCCGTGGGGACGATCAAGGTCATCACGTTTCCCGGGCGGCGTTCAGGCGGCGTGCGCGAAGCGGTCGCGTATGTCACGCAGGTTGCGCAGGTGGCTCACCCGCCCTTCGGCTTCGTGCGCGGTGTTCCGCCGGC
>NZ_JBVHPV010000028.1:0-50483 GCF_055567715.1 Streptomyces sp. NPDC026377 | reverse complement strand
GCGCGGTGTGGCTGCGCAGCAGCTCCTGGCTGGTCACCGCCGCACGCCGTGAGGCCGCGCACGCCTGACGCTCGCTGCGCCCGGCCGCTGCTCAGGAGCGGACTATGCGGGCGATCGCCTGGGACGCTTCGGTGATCTTGTCCTGGACCTGGTCGCCCCTTGGGCGATGGCGTCGGCGACGCAGAAGTGGAGGTGGTCGTCCAGCATCGTCACGGCGAAGGACTGCAGTGCTCTGGTGGCAGCGCTGACCTGGTTGAGGACGTCGATGCAGTAGGTGTCCTCCTCGACCAAGCGCTGCAGGCAACACGGCGGCCAGGATCGGCCTCTACGGCGCAACGCTCGCCCTGACCTTCACGGGCGCCTACGGTGCAGGAGCAGCAGCCGGCTCGTCCATCGGCCGCACCCCGCCGCCCTGCACTGCGCATACCAGGAGAACGCGATGAACCACGGCGACCAGCACGCCGGCACGACGCCGCCTGGGGGACTGCAGATCTCGCAGGACGGCTACACCCTGGACCTGCTGCCCCCGCGTCTGTCGGCCGGCTAGGAAACCCCCTGCGCTTCGCCATCAGGGACCAGTCGGGCAAAGCCGTCACCAACTACGCCCGGGCACACGGCAAGGAACTGCACCTCATCGTCGCCTCACGCGACCTGAACACCTTCCGCCACCTGCATCCCAGCCGGGCCGCCGACGGCACCAGGAGCACCCCCGTCGACCTGCCCGCGGCCGGCGACTACCGCGTCTTCGCCGATTTCACCCTCACGGGGCAGAACACCAAACCCCTCACGCTGGGCGCAGACCTCGTCGCCGCCGGCACCTACCAGCCACGAGAGCTGCCCCCGCGGAAAGCCACAGCCGAAGTCGATGGCTACACCGTCACCCTCAACGGCACCCTTGCGGCTGCCAAGATGACCGGACTGACGCTGAACGTGGCGAAGGACGGCAAACCCGTCACTGACCTCGAGCCCCACCTCGGTGCCTATGGCCATCTTGTCGCCCTGCACGCCGGAGACCTCGCCTACCTCTACGTCCACCCCGAAGGCGAACCCGGCGACGGCACCACCCAGCCCGGCCCGCCACCTCCTTCATGGCCACCGCCCCGACCAGCGGTTCATACCGTCAATTCCTCGACTTCAAGCCCCACGGTACCGTCCACACCGCCGCTTTCACCCTGCCTACGACCCCGTCGCCCACCCGCAGCACGCAGATCACACCGGTACCGAAAACCACTGACTTTGGCCACGCGCCCGCCGCCGAGCCTGCCACTCAGTGAGACAACACGCGAGCGGTGAGCGCCGGCCTTCCTCCACCGTGCGCAGCTGCTCCCAGTCGGCTTCGGGGTGTTCGTCGGGCACCGCGTCGACGGACGCCGTGGTGTAGAGCGCGTTGTCGAGGCTCTGGCCCGGCTGGAGCCGAAGCGGGCCCGGATCGACTGCGGGGAGCGGACCCATCCGAGCCGCACCATGTCGTCGAAGTCGGAACACCGTACCCGGAGCCGGGCGACGGCCTGTTCGGATCCGAGCGGGGTGTCGGCGGCGATCAGGCTGCCAGGTCCTCGCGTCGGCAGGCCTGGTCAACCTGGCCGGGGTGGTGCAGCGTCGGGCCTGGCAGCGTCCCTCGCGGACCTTCGCCAGGACCCAACCCGAAGGCCGGCGCTCCCCGAGGACCTCGCGGACCACCGACGTCGACGCCGGCGGAAGGGGCTCGGTGGGGACCTGGTCGTAGTCGACGCCGTCGACCGGCCGCACGTGCTCGGGCCCGGACCCGCACCCGGTACTCCGCGGCCTCCACGCCGCCGTCCTCGAGGTCCCGGTACGACGGCAGGCCCACGAGGTACAACCCCCCGGGTCTCGGTCTGCCGCCGCCTCCACAACCGGGCCACGACCTCCTGCTCCGGCTGCCCGAGCACCGGGCCGGCGTGCAGCACGAGCCGCACCGGCACCGGCCGGGCTGCGTCGGCGGAGGGTGTGCTCACGACCCCACGATAAGCAGCGCCGCTGCCGGCTTGATGGACGTCACCGCTCGGGCAGCTTGAGGCGAAGACGGTCCATCGCTTTCTTCACGTCCCCGAGCTGGTCGCCCAGCACCCGCATACGCCAGTCCAGGCGCTCCACCGGGCAGCGGCTGCCAGCGACGCGAACGTATGCGCCATCTGTGCCGCGCCCGCCTCGCCCGCCAACGCCTTCTTGACGTACCGGGTGGCCATCGCCTCGTACTGCTTCGCGCGCTCCACCGCAGCTTTGTACTCGGGCGCGTCGTCGTGCTCGGTCATGCAGCCCCTCCCCGGGCGATCTCTCCGCACCGTTGTACCGACCGCGCCCCAGTTCCAGCCCGTCCTGGAATGCATCCACGTCCCGCGCACCGGTCCCGGACGACCACGCACCAAACCGTCCGGGGTCCGTGCCGACAGAGCCTACGGCTCTCGCGCGAATCGCTCCTACCTGCGCAGACACAGGATCGGATGGACCATCCCGGAGAAGGCCGACCAGCTCCGCAACCGCAAGAAGCTCGGCTCCCGAGGCGGTCGGCCACCGGCCTTCGACAAAGAGGACTACGAGCAGCGCCATGCGGTGGAGTGCGGCATAAACCGGCTGAAACGCCACCGGGCGGTGGCCACTCGATACGACAAACTCGCCGTCCGCTACGAAGCCACCGTGCTGGTCGCTGTCTTCAACGAGTGGCTGTGACCAGCACGTTCACAACAGACCTAGCCTGCCTTCGCCTCTGGTTGTCGCATGGGCGGCCGTTCGCGGCCCCAGGCGGCCAGCGGCTGGAGTGCGTCGTTGAGGCGCATTCCGTCCTCGGTCAGCGAGTACTCGACGCGGGGCGGCACCTCTTCGTAGGAGACGCGGTCCACGACGCCGTCCGTTTCCAGCTCACGTAGGTGAGAGGCCAGCACCTTCTCGGTGATCCCCGGAAGCAGTCGACGCAGCTCGCCGAAGCGACGGTGGGGATGCTCGTGGAGCGCCCAGAGGATCAGCACCTTCCACTTGCCGCCGATCACCTCCATCGCGGTGTCGATCCCGCAGACGTGTCCGTCTGGTGTGCCCGGCCGGTTCAGCGTCGTCATGCCCCACCCTTCTGACGTGCTCGCTCACCCCGAGGTAACCACCCACTAACAAGTGCGTACTTGATCACCTACGGGCCGGCGATCAGCCTAATCGACATGTCACAGAACATTGTTGAGAAGATTCCGTTCACGATGCTGGGCCTCGGCGCGATGGGCACCGCGCTGGCCCGCACCTGGCTTGCCGCCGGCCACCCGCTCACCATCTGGAACCGCACCCCAGGCCGCGCCAAGGCGCTCGCCACCGACGGTGCAAGGGTCGCGGAGACCGCCGCCGAGGCAGTCGCAGCGAACACTCTGATCGTCGTCTGTCTGTTGGACGACACCTCGGTCGATGAGGTGCTGTCCGGCACCGACCTGACCGACAAGGACCTGGTCAACCTGACCACCAGCACTCCCGCCCAGGCCCGCGCCCGCGCCGAGTGGGCCCGCGAGCGGGGCGCCCGCTACCTGGACGGCGGGATCATGGCTGTCCCGCCAATGATCGGTGTCCCGCAGGCCGGCGGCTACGTCTTCTACAGCGGCTCGCGGGAGCTGTTCGAGCGGCACCAGGAGACCCTGAGCGTCCCGGCCGGCACTACCTACGTCGGCGAGGACGCAGGGTTCGCAGCCCTGCACGACGTGGCCCTTCTCAGCGCCATGTACGGAATGTTCGCCGGCGCCGCGCACGCCTTCGCCCTGATCCGCAAGGAGGACATCGACCCTGCGGCACTCGCCCGACTGCTCGCCGACTGGCTCGTCTCGATGGCCCCGACAGTTCACCAGACCGCCGACCAGTTGCGGAGCGGTGACTACACCAAGGGCGTCGTCTCCAACCTCGCCATGCAGGTGGCCGGCACGCCGACCTTCCTGAGCACCGCCGAGCAGCAGGGTGTCAGCCCGGAACTGCTCAGCCCGTACTTCGAGCTGATGCGGCGCCGCCTGGCCGAGGGCAGCGGCGAGGAGGACCTGACGGGAGTGATCGACCTACTGGTGAACTGACCAGCCCCTTGCCGCACAGACGCGACCGTGCTGGTCACAATCCTCAACGAGGCGCTGTGACCAGCACTTTCGCAACACGCCCTAGCGTCGCGTCATGCACGGTTGGCCCTCTTCTGATGGCTGAGTTGTCGCCTGGTAGCGTCGCTCTCTTCGGCTGGGGCAGCCTGCTGGAGTCTTGACGGGACACATGGTGACTTCTTGTGATGGCAGTGTTCTTGTTGCTGCGATAGCGAAGGTCGCGGAGACCTTCGCCGGCATGACGGCCCAGGCGGACGGGATGAGTTGCGGGCGGTGCTTCGATGCGGGCGAGGTCGAGCTGCTGCGGACTCCTGACGTCCCGCTCCCGCCGGACCTTGTTCGCCGGGTCGCACAGAAAGATCCTTAACAATGGGACGACCGGCCCGCGATCATCCGTCGGGTTCTGCCGCAGTTCGTCACGCTGCTCGCCGGGGGCGAGGCCGAGACCGATCTCATGGGCCCGTGGACTGGCCGCGGCAGGCTGGTCACGGTGGCCCCGCGAGCAGGCAGGGGCAGTGGCCGGCTTCCTGGACGCGTGGTGGACGCAGACCCTGCGGACGAAGTCGCCGCCCATTCCGGCGTGTGCGGTGTTCGAGAGCTGCGTGACCGCGAGCTCGTCGGTCACCCCGTGGCTTGCCCGCTGGGAGGCGGAGACAGGCCCTGTAGCCCGCCGTCACCTGGCGGACTGTCTCGGCTGGTGGCGGGAGGAGTTGACGCCCGAAGACTCGCCTTTCACTTGGTGGTGGGGCACCAAGGCGCAAGAGCGGGCCGCCTGGCACGAAGTGAAGCGGTGGCTGGCCGATCAGGCCCGGGCAACGTGATGCCGACACGGCCGGTGCCTGACCGCAGCCGTGAACGCGACCGGCGGCATGCGGCAGACCATGATTTTCAGGCCCGCCTCAGCGGGGCGACCAGTTCGGCCTTCCAGGAGTGGGGGTGCGGTATCCGTTGGAGCCACCAGCGTCCGCAGTGATCAGCAACCGGGTGGCGTGCGGGTAGCCGTGGCCCGCACGGGCCTGCCACCAACCGGGGATGGAGGCAACGGCGAAGGCTGCCGTGTCGTGGTCGGTGCCGACGTTTCACCAAGCCGGTGTTCGCGGCAACGTGGTAGATCCCGTACGGGATCGCCTTGCCCAGTTCCTGCCGGTCCAGGAAGTCATGGGTCTTGACCTGGGCCGGAGCGCCTTTCGGCCCCCACTTACGGCCCCCGTTCTTGTAGGGGGCAATTCCGGTACGAGCTCCACGTCGGGGAGCGAAGCTCTGCAGGTCGCCGCCGTTGGCCGCTCAGGGGCACCCAAAAGGCGGGTGACGGGGCCTTCGTGGTTAACGGATCTCCGTGACTGAGCGGATGGCCCGGTGGGGCCAACGGCGATTGGGTCTGAGCGGCTGGGCACGGATGAGGGGAGCCTGGACAAGTCCCGCCATTGGTGGGCTTGCCCAGTGGGCTGTCTACAGACCCTCACGTCCTGGGCGCAGGATGTCGGCGTAGATCCGGGCTGTGACTCCGGGTTCGCCGGGGTCCCGGCGGACCGCGATGGCTTCGTTCAGTTCACAACTAACGGTTGAGGATGTGGGCGGAAGGCCGCCGCTGGGTGAGGCGGCAGCGCTGGCCTCGGTGATGGTACTGGTCGTGAACCCGAGGCGGTCGATGAACGGCCGGAAGAATCCGGGGGCTGCCGCGACGAGCGCATGGGTGCGGCACGGGGTGATCGTCTGCGCGCGGCGTTCGATGCCTGACACGATGCTGCGGACGGCCTTGTCGACGGTGCACATCCGCCACAGTCCCCGTTCGTTTCCGCCCCACAGGCGCCGACCTGCCGGGTCCGCGTGGATCGCGTCCAGCATCGGCGTTTTGAGGAACGTGGGGTGCAGGGTCCCGACGCCAACGCCGAGGTGCCGCACTTCCAGACGGATGCTGTTGCACATCGCCCAGATGCCGGCCTTGCTGGCCGTGTAGGGGGCCTGGAGCGGGGAGTGCACGAAGGCCGCCATGGAGGAGGTGGCCAGCAGATAGCCGCGTTGACGCTCGACGTGCGGCAAGGCGGTTTTGAAGATCCGCCAGACTCCCGTCAGGTTGACGTCGACGACGCGTTCGAAAACCTCGGGGTTGAGGGTGGCCATCGGGGCAACGGCGCTCACGCCGGCGTTGGCGATGACGACGTCGATGCGACCGAAGTGAGCGGCGGCGCCATTGATCGCCGACCGGAGGCTGTCGAGATCGGTCACGTCCGCCTGCGCCGCCCAGGCAACGCGGGAACCGCCCAGCGCGTCGGCCTGAGCGGCGACAGCGGTCCCATCGAGGTCAAGGAGGGCGAGGTGCGCCCCTCGGCGGCGCAGCGCCTGGGCGACTGCAGAGCCGAGTCCGCCGGTGGAGCCGGTGATGGCGACGGTGCGTCCAGTGAGGTCATAGCGGAGCATGGGACCCTTTCGGGGCTCGTCCGCGCCTGGTCAGGGGACCAGGGGTGCGTCGGTTGCGAGCTTGGAGGCGGTGGTCTCGACGGTGTCGTGCCCAAAAGGCTCGGGGGCCGGCGGCAGCGGAAGGCGGCGCCGCAGGGGAGATGGCAGCCACCAGTTGGCAGCTCCCGCCAGCTTGATGACGGCTGGCACCAACAGGGGGCGGATCACCGCCGCGTCCAAGAGGACAGACAGGGCCACCGTGACAGCGATGATCTTCATGTCGGTCACGTCTGTGGCCGCGAGTGCCAGCAGGACAACGAGGACCACGGCGGCGGAGGCGGTGAACAGAGGCGCAGCGGCCTGGAGGCCCTCGGCCGTTGCTCGGGCGGTATCGCGGGACCGTTTGTACGCCTCGCTGACGCGGGCCAGGAGCAGGATTTCGTAGTCCATCGACAGGCCGAACGCGAGGAAGAACGCGATGAACGGCAGTGCGAGGTCAGTGGTGCCGGTCACGGTGAAGGCACCGGCCAAGTAGCGAAGATGACCTTGCTGAAAGACGTAGACCATCGCGCCGAAGGTGGCTGTGAGGCTAAGGAAATTGATCACCAGAGCCTTGAGAGGCAGGAAGAGACTTCGGGTGAAGACGAGCAGCAAGGCAAAGGTCGCGACGACGACAACAGCCAAGGCCGCGGGAAGCCACTCAAACGTGGCGTCGCGGGTGTCAAGGAGTTCTGCCGTGGCGCCGCCGGTGAGGGCAGGTGCGGGGGCTGGCTGCGTACGGATGGTGTCCAGGAGGTGGGCAGCCGCAGCACTGTAGGGCCGGGGGGCGGCGTTGATGGCCAGCCACGTCCCGGTGGGAAGGGTGAACCGTCGTACCCCGGCGCACGACCGGCGCGCGGTTAGTTCAGCGGAGGGATCGCAGCGGTCGCCGACGGACTTGCCGTCCAGGTAGGTGCCGGTCGCGGTACGCAATCCCTGGACGCCGGGCAGCTCGGAAAGGCGACGGGCGTAGGCGTCGAGGCGATCGGTATCGCCGGGGCTGGCGGGGCGCCAGCCGGGCAGGAAGACGTCGACCTCGGTGCCTACCTGGGGGAAGTCGGCGCGCAGTTCTTCCGCAGCGGTGACGACGGGTGAGCCGGCGGGCAGCACCCGCTCGTCGCTCAGCCCGAGGTTCACCTCGCGGAACGGCAGCGCGAGCAGAACCAGCAGGGCTCCGGTGGCCATGAGGACGGCAAGCGGGCGGCGCATGACCGCGCTCGCCAGGCTGTGCCAGCGGGCCGCGGACCGGGCGCTCTGCCGGCGGCGAGCGAGGAAGTCGTGCCCGGCCCGGCGTTCGCCGAGGCAGGCGAGGGCTGCAGGGACGATCAGCAGGGACGCCGCGGCGGCCAGCAGGACGACGCTGATGCCGGCCATGCCAAGGGAGCGCATCAGCGGGAGCGGGAAGAGCAGGAGCCCCAGCAGGGAGACGGCGACGACGCCGGCGGAGGCGGCCACGGTGCGACCGGCGGTGCGGACGGCGGTGATCACGGCCTCGGGGTGCGGACAGCCGCCGGCGATCTCCTCGCGGTAGCGGGCGACGAGGAAGAGGCTGTAGTCCACGGCCAGGGCGAGGCCGACGGCTGTAGTGAGACTGAGGGCGAAGGTGGAGACGGGGGTGGCGGTGGTCATGGCGCGCAGGATCGCGGTGGTGCCGGTGATGGCGACGGCGCCGACGGCAAGGGGCAGCACAGCCGTCGCCATGCTGCCGAAGATCAGGAGGAGCAGTACGAGCGTGACGGGCATGGCCAGGAGTTCTGTACGCAGCAGGTCCTGCTCGCTGTGCCGTTGGAACTCGCGGGTGACGACGGCCTCGCCGGCTGCCTGGATCTCCAAGGGCCTGTGTGGGCGGGCAGCGTGGACGAGGACGCGTTTGGTGGCGTTGTGCCGGACGTGTTCTGTCGCGTCGAGCCACAGGGTGACGAGGGCCGCGTGCCCGTCGGCGGCGCGCAGCAGTGGGTCGGGCGGGGACGGTGGCGTACGAGCGGGGGCGGTTGGGCTGAGAGGGCCCGTCCAGTACGAGTCGACGCCGGTGACGCCGGGTACCTGGCGCAATTCCTCGGCAAGTCGGGTGCCGGCAGTGCGCGCAGCCGGATCGTCGACGGACCCGGTGGTGCGGACGAGGAGCAACAGGGGCGGCATACCCCCGTGCGGGGACTGCGCCAACCGGTTGCGTACCTGCGCCGCCGGGGTGTTCTCGGCAAGCCAGCCGCCGCTGCTCAGGTTTGCAGAGACCCCGGCGGACAGCAGACCCATGAGGACGACGAAGAGTGCGGCGGCGGCCAGGACGAGCCGGTTGCGGCGTACTGCCCACCGGGCGAGCGTGGCCAGGGAGCCCGGGATGTGCGAGCGGTCGCGGTGCAGGGGTGGCTCGCACATCACAATCGGCCTCTCTGCTACAGGTGTATGGGTCGGTAAGGTCAGGGGGTGTGAGCGCTCATGGCGGGCCCGGCCGGGCCCGGCACGGGCAGAGCCGGCGCTGTTGAACTGGGCGCGGCAGGAGCCGGCACGGTGGGGGTCTGGTGGCCGAGACGGATCAGGGCCCGGCGGGCGAGATCGGTGATGCCCTGGGCATTGAGGAATTCCAAGGTCGGCAGTTCGCAACCCAGGCGGCGTCGTGCTGCGACGACGGCTTCGACGGCCATCAGCGAGTCCAGGCCGAGCTGGTCCAGGCGGCGATCGCGGTCCAGGCGGGCAGGATCGGTCTGCAGGATCTCGGCCAATACCTGGGTGATGGCGTCGGCCGCCAGGGCGAGTGCTTCGTCGGGGGTGGCGGTGGCGAGACGGTGGCGCAGTTGGTCTGGTCCGTCGTCCTGGGGGGTGTGGAGGGGGATGAGACCGGCGAGGCGGGGGGTCTGCACGGCCGGCATCATGCTGCGGATGCGGGCCCAGTCGATCCTGGCGGCGGCGGTGACGTCGGTGTCCTGGGCGATGGCGTCCGTGAGGGCAGTGCAGGCTTCGGCGGGGGTGAGGTTGTCCAGGCCGAGGCGGGCAAGCATGTCGGTGATGCCGTGGCGGGCGGCGTAGCCGGTGTCGCCGACGGCACCCCAGGCCACGGTCGTGCCGGGCAGGCCGGCCGCGCGCCGGGTGCGGGTGAGTGCTTCGAGGTAGGCGTTGGCGGCGGTGTAGTTGGCCTGGTAGGCGTTGCCGAACCAGGCGGTGACCGACGAACAGGTCGCGAACAGGCGGAGGTCGCCCTCGCGGGTGAGCACGTCCAGGCTGGCCGCGCCGAGCATCTTGGGCTCCAGAGCGGTACGCAGACGCTCGTCGGTGAGTTCAGCCAGCGGCGCGTCGTCCAGAACCATCGCGGCGTGAATCACTCCGCCCAAGGGGAGGCCGCCGGCGGCGACGGTGGCGAGTGTCCGGCGCAGGTCCTCGTCACAGGTGACGTCAGCCGCGTGGGCAGTAGCGGTGACGCCGCGCTCGGCGAGCGTCTGAAGCAGCTGGGCTGCGCCTGGGGTCTCGGAGCCTCGGCGGCCCAGGAGCGCGAGGTGGCGTGCGCCGTGGTCGACGAGACGGTGGGCGAGGGCTGCGCCGAGGCCGCTGAGTCCGCCGGTGACCAGGTAGGTGGCGTGGGGGGAGAGCTGCAGGGGCGGGTCGATGCGCTCCAGGGGAGGTGGCTCCTCGAAGGTGATGACGACCTTGCCGAGGTGGCGGGAGCGTTGCAGGACGCGCAGGGCCTCACTGATCCGGGTGGCCGGGTAGGCCAGGTGCAGCAAGGGGCGGTAGGTTCCGTCCGCGATGAGCTGGGCTGTTTCGTCGAAGCAGGTCCCGGCCTGGGGCAAGCGGCCGGAGATGAGCTGGTACGCGTCGACGCCGAAGAAGGCGATGTTGTTGCTGAAGGGCCTCAGCGCCAGCGGGGTGGAGGTGTAGATGTCGCGCTTGCCGAGTTCCAGGAAGCGCCCGCCCGGCCGCAGGAGCTCCAGGGTGCGGCTGATGGCCTCTCCCGCCAGGGAGTTGAGGACGACGTCGACGCCCTGCCCGCCGGTGAGGTCGCGGACGTGCTCGGCGAAGTCCAGGGTGCGGGAGTCCAGGACGTGGCGGACGCCGAGCATGCGCAGCAGGTCGCGCTTGGCGGGGGTGCCGGCAGTGGCGATGACGTGGGCGCCGCGGGCTTGGGCGAGCTGGAGGGCGGCGAGGCCGATGCCGCCGGCGGCACCGTGGACAAGGACGGTCTCGCCGGCCTGGAGGCGCGCGAGGCGTTCGAGAGCGTGGTGGACGGTGAAATAGACCACCGGAAGGGTGGCGGCTTCGGTGAACGTCATGCCGTCGGGGATGGTCCCCACAAGGCGGGCGTTGACGGTCACGTGGGAGCTGAGACTGCGGGGCGCGAGCGCGTAGACGCGGTCGCCCGGTGCCAGGTGGGTGACGTTGGCGCCGACCGCGGTGACCGTCCCGGCGCATTCCAGGCCCAGGGCCGGCCCATCTGGCAGCGGGGTCTCCGCGCCCGGCGGCAGGAGGCCCACGGCCAGCATGACGTCGCGGTAGTTGAGTGCGGCCGCTGCGACGGCGATGGTGACCTCGTCGGCGGCGGACTGTTGCGGCCGGTCCGGGGTCCAAGTGAGCCGGGGGCGCAGGCCGGCGTCGTGCAGGCGCAACGTGAAAGGCGTTGAGCTGGGGGCCTCGGGTGCGGTGCTGGAGGCGGGCCGGGGGATGGTGCGCGGGACGAAGCGCCCGCCGCGGGTCAGGACGACCTCGTCCTCGTCGGTGGGCTGGAGCAGTTCGGCCGCCAGACGCCGCGCGTCCTCGGCGGGCCGGGCCCCGGCATCCAGGGAGATGCGCCGGATGGTCAGCTGAGGGATCTCGTTCGCCAGGGAGCGGGTGGCGCCCCACAGCGCCGCGTCCTGAGGAGCGCCCGGTCGTTCGGGGGCGGGGTGGATGCCGCTGGGCCGGGTGACGATCCACAGGTTGGCTGCGCTTCCGGCCGGCAGCTGTGAGCCGATTGCCGCGAGGTCCCGCAGCACACCGAGTCGGGCGACGGCCTGGTCGCACATGTCGGCGGGGCTGTCGCCGGAATCGGCGTCGAAGACCAGGACCGTGTGCGGGGGCTGCTGTTCCCCTGCGTCCTGTGCCCACTGCCGAGGCGTCTGGTCCAGGCCGGCGACGCGGACGTCGGCGCCCGCCTCGAGAAGAACGTCGACGAGGTCACGCAGCAGGTCGCCGTCGGGGTTCTCCCCGGCCAGCAGCCAGCGCGCGTTCGGGGAGGCGGGCGGCGCGAGCAGGACGGGGAGGGCAGGGGAGCGGGGGGCGCGGCGGGCGCAGAGCACGGAGTACTCGAGCTCCGGCAAGGCTTGGTCATGTCCGAGTTGGGCGACCTCGTCGAAGCCGCACTCGCGCAGCAAGGGTGCCCATGCCTGCCCCGGCAGCAGAGGGGAAGTCTGGCGCAACGGTGCGTCGGTGAAGTCCCAGAATCCCTCGAGGGTGCCGAAGCAGGGGGCCAGCAGACCGGGTTCGTGGGTCTCGTGGGCGAGGAGTTGTCCGCCGTCGGCAAGAAGGTGGGTGATGCGGGCGAGCGTCGCGCGCAGGTCTCGGGTGGCGTGCAGGACGTTGGTGGCGATCACCACGTCGAAAGAGCCCGCGGTGAAGCCCTGCTCGGCCGGGTCCTGGTTCAGGTCCAGACAGCGGTAGTCGACGAAGTCGAAGTCGGCGAAGCGCGCCTTGGCGGAGGGGAAGAAGCCGGCGGACAGGTCGGTGAAGGTGTAAGTGGTGCGCTCGGGCGGCAGGTGTGGCAGGAGCAGGGCGGTGCTGCTGCCGGTACCGGCACCGACCTCCAGGATGCGCAGCGGCCGGTCCTCAGGCCAGGTGCGGACCTGTTCACGTACCAGAGCGAGCAGCAGCTGATTGTGGAAGCGGGGCTGGACGGCATCGCTGTAGAAGTACTCGATCAGATGGCGGTCGGGTTCGTCGAAGAGCAGCGTCAGCGGATCGCGCTTGCCGCGCAGGACGTCGGCCAGGTGCAGGCAGCACCGGCCGAACAGGGACGTCTCGACCGCCTGCCGGGGGAAGTCGCGGACCAGTTGCTGGAACAGCTCCAGCGCCGGCGGGCCGTCGGTGTCGGGAAGACGCCAACGGGCAGGGCGGCCTTCGCCGGCCTGCTGGACTTGCTGCAGCAGACCACGGGTGGCTTGGGCGAGGAGCTCGGCCAGACGGGTGTGGCGAGGCTGCATGCCGCCTGCCACCAGATCACCGGTGTCGAATTCCCTCTGCCCCTCCGGCAGCAGTTGGGCGAAGGCATCGGTGGTCAGGCGCGAGCAGCACTCGCGCAGACGCTGCAGCCCGGCTGCGTGCCCCTCCTCGCGCCAGGTTTCCTCGAGACGGTCGCGGTGGGGCAGACACGCCTGCGCCAGGGCGGTGGGCGAGGGCAAGGGGCAGGGCAGTGCCGGGTCGGCGGTCCCTGGAGCGGCACGCAGCACGTTGACGAGGTGTTGCACGGGTTCGGTGGGGGTGTTGCCCATGCGGCGCAGCCGGCAGCCGGTGAGCTGGAGGCAGACATGGCCGTCGGCGTCGCACAGGGTGATGTCCCAGCACGTCTCCTGGGGATTGTTCTCCCGCAGGCGTACGTGGATCAGACCGCTCTGCGGCGGAGTGCGCCACAGGCGCAGGGCTTCGACGGCGACGGGAAGGAACGGCAGGTACTCGCCGTCGACGCCAGTCAGGCAGCCGCCTGCCTGGAGTGCGCCGTCCAGGAGCGCCGGATGGACGTGGTAGCCGTCGGCGGGTTCACCCAGGGTGTAGGAGGCGAGGGCTTCACCCTCATGCAGCTGCAGCTCCGTCAGGACCTGGAAGGCAGGGCCGTACACGAGGCCGGCGCGCCGGGCACGGGCGTAGTGCTCGATGACGTCCATGGGGGTGTGCAGGCGCGAGCGCAGGGCGGCGAGGTCGACGGAGGGCGGCGCGGCGGCGAGCATACGCCGCACGCGAGCCCGGGCGTACGGCTGCCACGGCAGGTCGTCGCCCGTACGTGCGGCGATCGTCAGAGCCTGGTCGCCTTCGCTGAGTGAGACCTGTACGCGTACATCGGCGGCCTCGTCATCCCAGGGCAGATCGAGGGCACGGGTGATGAGCAGATGGTTGACCTCGACGGGGGCGTCGTGAACGAGCCCGCCTGCGGCGAGGGCCATCTCCAGGTAGGCGGCGGCAGGCATGACGGGGGAGCCTGCGACCTGGTGGTCGGCCAGCCACGGCAACCGGGTGGGCTCTACCAGGTTGGACCAGCATGGCTGCTGCACGGGAACGCGGGCTCCCAGCAAGGGGTGCTGCACGGGGGTGGTCTCACCGGCGACGCGCAGCCACCACTGAGGGTCACCGTGCCACTGCCGCTCGCGCTGCCAGGGATAGGCCGGCAAGTCGGTCGTTCGTCCGGGCTGCGGGAAGAAGATGTCCCACTGGATGCGGGCGCCGGCCGCCAGCACCTGGGCAGCCGCGGTGTCGACAGCGGCGGGCCCCGACACGGCCCGGGCACAGGTAGCCGTGACCAGCACAGGGCGTTCCGATTCTTTGACCGCCTTACGCAAGTACGGCCGCAGGACGGGGTGAGGACCGATGTCGACGAGAATGTCGAAACCGTCATCGAGCAGCGTCTGCAGGGCCGGTCCGAACAGCACGGGCTCGCGGACGTTGCGCCACCAGTAGTGGGCTCCGAGCTCCTCGCCCGGGCAGACGGTGCCGGTGACCGTCGAGACGAACGGAACAGTGGTGGCGGCAGGGCGCAGCCCCTCCAGGGACGTGAGCAGGTCATCCCTTACGGGGTCCATGGCCTGGCTGTGGAAGGCGTAGTCCAGCTCCAGCATGCGGAAGAAGACCGCGCGCAGCTCCAGGTTGGTGCCCAGGGCTTGGAGGTGTTCCTCGGGACCGCAGATGGTGACGTCCTGGTCGCCGTTGACAGCGGCGATCTCCAGAGCGCCGGCGTACGGGGCGAGTTCTTTGGCCGCCTCCTCGACGGACAGGCCGACTGCGGCCATGCGGCCTCGGCCGCGCGTGGATGCCTGAGCACGGCTGCGTTCAGCTACCACCCGGGCGGCGGCGGGCAGGTCGAGAGCACCGGCGATGTGGGCGGCGGCGATCTCGCCGACACTGTGGCCCAGAACCGCGGCCGGACGGATACCGCGGACCTTGAGCAGCTCCACCAGAGCGATCTGGAAGGCGAAGAGCAGCGGCTGGGCGATCTCGGTGGCCTCGATACGCGCGGGGTCGGCCGCGCCCATTTCCTCACGCACCGACCAGCCCAGGTGGGGCCGGAGCGCGTCATCGACCCGGTCGAGCGCTGCCCTGAACACGGGTTCCTCGCGCAGCAGGTCCGCTCCCATGCCGGCCCACTGGGAGCCGTTGCCGCTGAAGGCGAACACCACTCGGCCCTCTGCCACCCCTTGTCCTGTGGCAGTGGCGGCGGGCAGGGGCAGTGTCCCCTGGCCCACGGCCTCCAGCGCTTCGGCTGCCTGCCGGGCGTCGGGAGCCAGGACTACGGCCCGGTGGGGGTGCAGGGTGCGACGACGGGCGGCTGTCCATGCAACGTCGTAGAACCCCTCTGAGGTCTCCTCCTGCAGCCGCTGGGCCATGCGGGCCGCCGCAGCCTCCAGCGCCTCCGGCGTGCGGGCCGAGACCACCACCGGCAGCACACCCTTGGGGGGCTTGCTCGGGCCGTTGACGGGCACCACGGGCGGGGCGGCCAGGACGACGTGTGCGTTGGAGCCGCCGAAACCGAAGGAGTTGACACCGACCACGGGCCGCTGCCCGGCAAGCGGCCGGGCTTCGGTGCACGGATCGAGCTGCCAGCCCGCGAAGTCGATGTGCGGACTGAGCGGATGCGCGTGCAGGGTCGGCGGGATGCGGCGGTGACGCAGGACGAGCAGGGCCTTGGCCAGTCCGGCCATGCCCGAAGCGGCCTCCAGGTGACCGGTGTTGCTCTTGACCGATCCGATCGGCAGCGGTCCGACCGTGCGGCGGGTGCCCAGGGCCCGGCCGATGGCGTCGCACTCGATCGGGTCCCCCACCGGTGTTCCCGTACCGTGGGCCTCCAGGTAGGACAGGTCATCGGCGCTCACGCCGGCCTGGGTGTAGACCTGCTCCAGCAATGCTGCCTGCGCCTGGGCGCTGGGGAGTGCCAGCCCTGTGGTGCTGCCGTCACTGTTGACGCCGCTCGCCAGGATCACCCCGTGAATGCGGTCACCGTCAGCGAGCGCATCGGACAGGAGTTTGAGGGCTACGACGCCGCCACCCTCCGCACGCACGTAGCCGTCGGCTTCAGCCGAAAAGACACGGCAGCGGCCGGTCGGCGACAGCATGGAGGCGGCCGAGAAGCCGGTGAAACCGAACGGACTGAGCAGGACGCTCACTCCACCCGCCAGAGCCATACGCGCTCGGCCCGCACGCAGCGTCTCGCACGCCTGGTGCAGGGCTGTCAGGGCCGAGGAGCAGGCAGTATCCACCGCCATGCTCGGCCCGTGCCAGTCAAGCAGGTGGGAGATCCGGTTGGCGGCGTTGGTCGCCGCCAGCCCGGCCATCGAGTACGCGTTGGGTGCGTCAGCGCCGGTGGACTGCAAGTCGGCGTAGTCGTGGCTCGACATGCCGACGAACACCGCCGTGTCGGAGTCGGCGGTGGCGGCCTGGTCGATGCCGGCGTCGTCCAGGGCCTCGACCGCCATCTCCAGCAGCAGGCGGTGCTGCGGATCCATGCGCGCCGCCTCGCGCGGTGAGACCCGCTGGAAGTAGCCGTTGTCAAAACCGGTCACGTCCTGGAGGAATCCGCCCGCCGCCGTGTAGCTCTTGTTGCTCCTGCGCCGCTCGGTGTCGACGAACCGCTCGGGGTCGAAACGGTCCGGCGGGACCTCACCCACCAGGTCACGTCCCCCCTGCAGCGCCTCCCACAGGTCCTGCGGTCCATCGATGCCGCCCGGCAACCGGCACGAGAGGCCCACGATCGCCACGGCGTGCCTATCAGGGTTCGTGGGGGCCACAGTCACAGATTTCTCCCAGTGCACAAGAAAAAAGGGGGCAGCAGAGACGCCTTGCAGGTGATGGCACGCGAACAGCGCTTCCGCTGCCGGTGACGCGGTGATCTTAGGGAGAGCGGCGAACAGTCCTGGCACGCGTTAGGGCGTGCGGGTGAACGCGAAAGGCAAATCTGCAGCACGTAGGGGGTGGATTTGGCAGATCCTGCGGCTCAGGGCAGGTTTTTCCCTTCACCCATGTGCATGAAGTACGTGACGCCTCCAGGGCGCTGACGTGCAAAAACATCGCGCGGACGTCAACGGATCACCCGTCGGGCCCCAGAAAGAGTGGTGGTAGACGGGTGATCCTTCAGGCCGCCGGTATGGTCGCCGATGTCCTGATCCGGTCCCCCGCATGCCTCTTCTTGCCCGTCCACAGCAACAAACGTGTCACTTTCATGTTTTCGCGCGCCGCGACCCAGCCCACGAAGGCCCCTTTCAGGGGGCCGCAACGTTCCCGGAAGGTAGGCCATGAGCAGTTCACCGGTCGCTGTACCCGACGTCCAAACCGATGTCACCGCTTGCCGCTGGTGGCGTCCGTGCACGGTCCAGGTCATCGGCGAGGTGCCGGCGGGGCAGCAGGCGCTGCGGTCCTTCCTGAACCATCTGGTCGCCTCCTTCGAGGTACAGGGCCACACCGTCCTGGACCGCTCCCATGGCGACGTCGACCTGATGCTCATGTGCGGGCAGATCCCCGAGGGACCGCAACCCCTGCGGGAGAGGATCCTGGAGACCTATCCGCCGCTGAGTGCCACGCTGCGCCACCAGCACGGCCTGCGCCGCAACCCCCGTCATGTCGTCGCCGTGGTCGAGGTGCCCGAACGCCTCAGTGTGCTGCCCCACGCAGAGGTCGTCGCCACCGCCCGCACAGCCATGGGCCGGCTCGGCGCGGCCAAGGTCTTGTTCGTGTCCCGCGGAGATGCTCCCGGTCAGGTGGCAGAGGTGACCTTCTGCAACATGGAGGGCGGACATCCCACCGAGATGATGAACATCGCCGACCGCATGCGTGATCGGCTGGTCACTGCGGCGTGCGCCCGGCAGGTCGCCGAGGACTACGACACCGTCCGGGATGCGATCACCGCCGAGGCGTGGCAGGCCAGCACCGCGCCGGAGAAATTGGCGTATGCCGGCCGTCGGATGGGCGAGCTGGGACTGCTGCCGGCGCCGGTGAAGGTGTCCGACTTCGTCTCCCAGCAGCTGGCCAACATGTACGAGGTCTACATGGGAATGCGGGGCTTCAGCGAAGGCATGCTGTTCGCCTTCGACCCCGACCTCAACTGCCTGGTGGTCAGCGCCTCAGGTTCCTGGGACGTCGACAAGCGCAGCCTGACTCGAGAGCAGACCGTGGCCGTCGAGCCGCGTCTGGCCGACGGCCGGCGCCTGCGCGTCCTGGCCCCCAGCGGCATGCTGCCGATGCAACCATCGGTGGAGACATGGGAAATCTGCGCCCTGGTGGAGGCATGCCCCACCGTCCGGGTCACGAAGGACCCCTCAGGTACCTGGGTGCTGGACCCCGACGGAGAACGCGAGGTACCGCTCATCCGGGCCGGCATTCACGCCCACGTCGGCGTCGTCTCCAGCGACCACACGGTGATCGAAACCGTCGAGGCGGACCGCGAACAGTTCCCCTACGGCTTCGGCTGCGGTACCGACCTGACGGTCGAGATCGCCCGCGACACCGTCCGCCGTTCACACGCCGTCAACGATCCGGCCGACCCGCGGACCTATGTGCGCTGGCCCCTGCTCTACCACGGCGAAATGGCCGTCGAACTGTGGAAGCCCGGCCTGCCCACCCAGCCCTTCGAAGGACTGCTCGACCTGTACGCCACGGCCGTGCACTTCACACCCGACGACGTCCCGCAGCCGGTATGAGCGGACATCCCCCTGGCTCCCTCCCTTGGACGGAACCCAGCAGAGAGCAGCATGCCACCGTCGAAGGCAGCCGTGCCCCGCGCTGAGACCGGTGATCGCTACCACCCGTGGCGGGACCCGGAACCGGAAGTACTCCTCGTCTTCCGCGACACGAGGAGCAGAGCTCCGGGCTGCGGCCGATCCGCTCCTCCCTCGCCCGGTCTTCGTAAACGAGGCACCGCGACATGACCTTTCCGTCCGCCCGCATGCGATCGTCGCCCCGGTCCCTGACTCGCGATTGCGGGGGGTTTCCAGGGCTGCGCATCGCCCGGGACCTCCTGCGCGGCGACCGACTGCTGCTTGCCCTGGCAGCCGTTCTGTCCCTTGCTTCGGCTGCAGCCAGTCTGGCGGTGCCGTGGCTGGCGATGGGCGTGATGCATGCTCTTACCCGGCACCAGCCAGTCACCCCTGCCGCCGCAGGCATGAGCGTCGCTGTCCTGGGGGCGGCCGGACTGCAGGCTCTGAGCGGGTGGTTACTGGCGGGAGTCGGCGAGCGCGCCGTGCTGCGTCTGCGCCGCCTGGCCATGGGGCATCTGCTGCGGCTGCCGCTGCGCGCGGTACGCGACGAGGGCCCTGGCAGCCTCACTGCCAGGGTCACCTCGGACGCTGCGCTCCTGCGTCTGCTCATTGAAACCGGTCTCGTCCACCTCCCGGTGGGGCTCATCGCCACGGCGGCCACGCTCACCGCCATGGTCATCATCCACCCTGGCCTCACCATGGTCGCCGTCGGAGCTTTCGGGCTCACCGGAGCTTGCCTCGCCCCGATGACGAACCGGATGAAACATCTCGCAGCCGCTCAGCAGCGCGCGCTCGGGCAGCTCGGGCAGAGCCTCACCGCCCATCTCGTCGCACTCGTCACCGTCAAAGCCTGCCGCTACGAGAGCGAGGCCGCACACAAACTAGGACACGCCGCAGACGCCGTTCGTTCGGCGTGTCTGCCCGCCTCCCGCTTGCAGTGCCTCATCGGCCCGGTCGTGAGTTTGGGCCAGCAAATTGCCGTGCTCGCCGTCGCCTTGGCAGCAGGACAGCAGATCACGCGAGGACAGCTGTCTCTGGCCGCCTTCAGCGGCTTCTTCCTTTATCTGCTGCACCTCACCTCGCCCCTGACAGTCGTCGCGCTGGGTATCGGCCATCTACAGGCGGGACGAACCGCACGAGGCCGCTTCCACGACCTCCTCACTCGCCCAGCGGAGGCGGAACTGGACACGACCGCAAGTCCGGTCCTGCCCCGACCCCCCTCCGACACCCACGCAGTGACCTTCCGTCGTGTCACCTTCCGCCTTCCGCAAGGCCAACTTGTCCTGCACCATGCGAGTTTCCACGTCCCCACGAGCGGGCTCACCGCCCTCGTCGGTTCCTCCGGCACCGGAAAGTCCACGGTCCTCACGCTGATCAACCGCCTCGCACAGGCCGAGCACGGAGAGATCCGCGTGCTGGGCAGGTCCGTCAGCAACTGGTCCCTCGGCGACCTGCGTCGACGCGTCACCTACGTCGACCAACAGTCCACCCTCATCGAAGGCAGCATCCGCGAGAACCTGCAACTCGGTCTCGCCGAACCGCCCAGCGACGCAGACCTGCTGAACGCGTTGGAGACGGTCGGACTACGCCAAACCGTGTTGCGTCTCCACCAAGGACTCGATACGCCCCTGGGCCGCGTCCACGACCTGTCCGGCGGGCAACGCCAACGCCTCGCCGTAGCCCGCGCCCTACTCACACACAGTGACATCCTCCTCCTCGACGAGCCGAACTCCCACTTGGACAGCATCAGCGCGCGCCTCGTCACCCGTGCTGTCGACTATCTAGCGGCCACCCGCTGCGTCATCGTCGCCAGCCACCGGCTGCACACCATCCGCAAGGCCCGGCACATCATCCTGCTCACGGAGGACGGGACAGCAGTCTCCGGTAGCCACGAGCACCTTCTCGCTCACAACAGCCACTACAGAGAACTCACCACGGGGCACGCCATAGAATCCGGTTCACCGCTTGAAACACCGTCTGCCGATTCTCCGCACGATTCAGCTCCGGGTCTCATCGGCAATTGAGCCCTCGCAGTAGTCCGACCTTCTCTGTCCGAGTCCCACAATCCCGCTTGATTGCCTGGGTGGTGTCGCTTGGCGCTCCGAGTGGTCGGTGGCGACCTACTGAGCTTGAAAGTGTGATGTCGGTGCCGATCATCCAGCCGACGCGCGCGTGTTGGTGCGGTCACTGTAGTGACCTACGACGGGCGCCGGGCGGGGGGCGGTCAGCCGCAGGCACCGCGGCACGATGAAGTCGGCCTTGGCCGATGGCGGGTGGTGGGCTGTGGGTGGGCGGGCGGGTCGTGGACGGTAGTGGCCTCCTCGTCCCCATCGGCGCCGGTACCTGGGCTGGTGACTGCGGTGGGTGGGCCCTGGTCTGTCACGCGCGGGCCTGCCTGTTCTTGCCGAGGTCCGCCGTCTGCGCTGGTCGGTGCGCCACCGGGAGCGCGCGAGGTTGGCTGTATCGGCAGTGTTCCTGTTGTTCGGTGGGGCTGTTTGCGCCGATGCGCGAGTTGGGTTTGTGTGTGCTGCCAGTGGAGGCGTTCAGCGGCGTGCAGGCGGCGTCGGCGCTCTGTCACGCCGTGGACGCCGAGTCGTTGTGCGGTATCGGTCCAGTCGGTTGCCGGGGATGGGCAGCGGGGGCTGCTCTGGCCGGTCCCGTCGAGAGCGGCAGGGGCGAGGAGAAGCAGCTCACCATCTCGTTGGATGAGGCCGAGTTGGGTGAGGGTGGTGCGTTGACGGTAGGCGGTGGCGCGGGAGATGGAGGCGCTGGCTTGGAGTTCCGTGAGGGTTTGGCCGTCTTGTTCGGCCAGGGCGGCGAGGATGGCGAGGCCGCTGGAGCTGAGCCCGTGATGGGTGAACGCGTCGAGGCCCATTAATCGGGCGAGTGTATGGGAGTTGAGGTCGGCGTCGCTCTCCAGGTGGCCGTCGCCGTCAGGTCTGTTTCTCAGCATGAGTCCACTCATGGCCCCCCCCAGCCTGCGGCCCATGGGGAGTGGTGTCCTCGTGAGACAGGTTCAGGCGCGTTGGGCAGATGAGTATCCACCGGGCACTGTCCGTTGCGGTGCCGTGATCGAGCTGGCGCAGCAGACGCAGGCCCAGCAGACGTCGGTTGGAGCGGCGTGTGGTGGTGCGGCTGCATCCCATGCGTTCGGCGAGGTCCCGTTCGGACACGGTGTGGTCCCAGCCCCCGGCGCGGGAGCAGATGTCGAGGCGGGCGGTGAGGTTGCGCAGGTCGGTCTTGGCGGCGGTGCCGTGCCAGGGTGTGCGCTCGATGCGGGTGCGCAAGCGCGCGAGGGCAGCGTGGAAGTCCTGGCGCCCGTGCAGCGGGTCACTGTTGTGGAAGTGTTGCTGAGCGCCGTCGAAGGCCCGGTGCAGCCAGGCGACAGCGGTGTCGTAGCCGCGGCGGTGCTGCAGCGCGCGGGCAGCCTGACCGGCTTTGTAGGGGCCGTCGAGGAGAACCTGCACGAACGCCGGCCGGCTCCAGCCCGCCCGCACCGCGCCGACTGCCACCGCGCGGGTGAGGGCCCAGGCGTGGGCGGAGGCGGCGGTGTTGGTGCCGCCGCGCTGCAGGGAAGCGCTGCTGTAGGTACCGTGCCGGTCACCTTCGACCAGCAGCTGGTGCATCCGCGGGGAGAGTGTACCGAGGGAATCGAGCAGGCTGGTCGGTCTGTTGCGTGCGCGTGGTACGAGGGGGGTACTTGGCCGGGCCGCGTCGGCTGTCGTCGGTTCGGTCACGCTCATCGCGGTCGTCCACCGAGCGTACACCGGGTGGCGAGGGGAGAGCGGTGGCGGGGGCGGACTGGGTCGTGGTGGCTGGCTGGCATGCCGGGTGGGTGGAGGTGCCGTGTCATGTGTCGTCCCAGGCTTGGGGGGTGCTGCTCCGAGCACCGCCGGCACCGTCCGCCGGGCCGCAGGCTCCGGCAGTGCCGGGGCTCGCGCAGGGCATGCTGCTGCCAACCTGGTTGAATGGCGGCTTGTTGGTGCGATCGGATACACACGGGCTGAGTCGGCGGGCGGCGCAGGGCGGTGTGTGTTGCGACAGATCCCCCGCCCCATCTGCCCACGGCGGTGCGGGGTTTGTGGTGCAGGGCAAACCTAGGCACTGGGGCAGGGTCCGAGCCATGGCAGGGGTGCACAATTTCCACGAGTCGACGTATCGGATATGCACCATGGGCGGGGTCTCCCCTACCGCAGTGCACTGCGCGGGCCCACCTGGTTTCCGATCTGCACCGCGGCTTCCGTCCGGCTCGCCGCTGGCGCGCCGATCGTGGACGGGTCGCATCGCGGGGGGTGGGCAGGTCGGGCGTGCGCATCAAGGAGGCATCGGGCCTGTATGGCGATGCGCCGTCGACTGGCGGGGCTCGTGAGCCTGCTGGAGGGCGAGTTGTGGGCTGAGCTGCAGGCGCACGGCGCTCTGGGGAAGGCGTCTGTTGGGACTTCCTGCGCTTGGCCGGTCCCGTCCCGCTTCAGTTGCCCCGGTGCGCCGGACGCGGAGGGTCTGCTGATCCGGTGCGGAGTCTGCGCCTGTGACGGTCCATGTCAGGAGTCGCTGACGCCCTGATCCTTGTTTGCGAGTAGCTGGCGGAGCCGTCTGGCTTGGGCAGTCTTGACTGGCGCCGGGCGGCAGTCTGACTTGGCCCCACTTGTGGATCTTGGATCAGGTGTCGGACAGGGTATTTTGGCCCCATCGGACGGAGGGATGAGGAGCCGATGGCGCTTGATCCGGCTCGCGTTGAGCGGGTTTCCGCACCCGTCGCGGAGTGCAGGCCACTGCTTGGGTCAGATGCGGGGATGGACGCTGTGCAGCAGTTGCTGAGTGACCGCCGAGTGGCGGTGATGGATTCGATCATTGTCACGCGAGAGCTGCTCGGCGCGGGCCCGACTGCCTTGGGCGAGGCGAAGGGCATCGTGCTGTCCAGTCCGTCACGGAGTGTGGAACGGCAGCGTCACGAAGAACTGGTGGATGCGCTGCTCGACGCGGTTGACGACGTGGCCGACGGCGGGTGACCGCCTGTCGGGTCAGCCCGTTGTGCTGGCTTCATGCTGGTCTTTGGCGTGGGCGAGGCGCGGATCCAACACCTCAAACGATCTTTGAAGACGGACCCTAGTTCCGCACCGCGGTCTCGGTCAGGTCGAAGCCCTTGATGACCTGACCGACCGAGCGGTCACGACGCCCGCACAGCTCGACTACCTCGGCCTTGAACTCCGGCGTGAACGACCGCGAGGGCGAGGCTTCCTTCCCATGCTCTCCATGATGGACATCATCCTTCCGGGACCGAAGCCCCTGATCTCCGATGTCCGTCAAACCGAATCAAACCCACTCGTCGCCGCCCTCGCCCTCGCGGTCATCACGGGGGCCTCCGGCTCCCCTGCTGAGTACGATCCGCCGTTCGCCTTCCGTCGGCTTCCAGCTACCGCTTCAGCCTGCTTGCGCCTGGCGGGGCCCTGGGGTGAGCGGCCCCTCCACCCCGTGGGAGGGGAAGCACCGTCAGCGGCTGTGGAACAGACCGACGACCACTGGGAGGGTGGCTGTCGGCCCTTCCCGGCCTGGTGGAGGCGTGGCGGGATGGCTTTTTTCGTACTTGCGCCTCTTTCTCTTGTCTGGAAGGGCGTGCTTCTGGGAGGTTCGTCACGTGACGTGAGCACCTGCTCGTGGGGGCGGGATCTCTTGTGCGGACTGTGAGTGCCGGGATGGATCGTGAACAAATCGGCAGAAAAGGTACACGTCCTGCCCTCAGGTACTTGGGATGCGTGGGGGTGGCTGGTCAGGCTGCGGGCCGCGGGGGTGCTGTGGATCCTCACGGTGGGCATGGGGATCCTCACCCTGCTATGCGTAGTGCCGACCTACGGGGAGCCCCGGCCTGAATGGCACCCGTGGCTGCTCGCCGTGGCGGAGCCTGTGCCGCTCGTCGCCTACGCCTACCCGGGCTTCGTGGTGGCCCGGCGACACCCCACTAACCGGATCGGGTGGCTGCTGCTGGTATCCGGGTTCGGGGGCGCGCTCGATGCTCTGGGGGATGCCTACGCCAAATATGCGTCTGTGCGGGATCTTCCGGCAGGTGTTCTGTCGGCGTGGGTGTCCAACTGGGCCTTCGCTTTGAACCTCTTCCCGCTCTATTTCCTGCTGTTGTGTTTCCCCGATGGGGTGCTGCCGTCCGGCCGCTGGCGGAGCGTCGCCTGGTACGTCGGCGTGGGCGGGGTGCTGGTGTCGCTGGCTGCCGTCCTCGCGCCGGGGCCAATTGACCGTTCCGACTTCCCAGATGTGCGCAACCCGCTGGGTGTCCGTCCTCTAGAGTTCTTCGCCCGGCGCGAGGCGGTGCTGTCGTTGCCGCTGGTGGCCGGTTCCTTTGTGCTCTGCGCACTCTCGCTCCTGGCCCGCTACCGTCGTTCGCTCGGAGTGCCCCGGCAGCAGTTCAAATGGGTGGCGTTCGCTGCGCTGGCGAGCCTGGTCGTTTTGGCGGGGGGTGTGCTGCTCCAGGACCCCTGGATCAGCGTAGCCATCGATCTGATCCTCGTGACGTTCAGCGTGTCCATCGCGATCGCGATCGTCCGCCACAACCTCTTCGACGTCGACCGTCTCCTGAGCCGGTCATTGCTGTACCTGGGGCTGACCGCGGGGGTGGCCGGACTCTATATCGGCTCCGTCAGCCTGTTCGCACTGCTGTCGCAGCGTTTCATCACCGCAAAGGCTCCGCTGCTTGCGACCGGTGTCGTGGCGGTCCTCCTTCATCCCTTGCGTGCGCTGCTGCAGAGCCTGGTCAGTCGCCTGGTCTACGGGCTGCGGGACGATCCGTACGCGGCCCTGGCCGGCCTCGACCGCCGCCTTGAGACGGTGCTTGCCCCCCGCAAGCTGCTTCCCGAGGCCGTCGCGACCATCGCCAAGGCCTTGCGCTTGCCCTTCGTAGCCGTCGAAGTAAAGGGTGCGGCGGCATACGGCGCTACCGGGGCCCACTTTGCCGTACACGGAGCCGAGCGCCCCGTGGCGCTGAGGCTCGCGTTGATTCATCAAGGCGAGGAGATCGGCACGCTGGCCATCGCGGCGCGACCGGCCGAAGACTCCTTTTCTAACGCTGACCTGCGTCTGCTCGCCGATGTGGCCCGTCACCTCGCGCAGGCGGCAGCGGGCGTACGGCTCTCGCTGGCCCTGCTTCAGGAGCAGGAGCGAGAGGTCGCGGTACGCGCCGAGGAACGCCGGCACCTGGCCCGGGACCTCCACGACAGTGTCGGCCCGGTGCTCGGCCACGCCGCCTCCGCCGTCGAAACGGCCTGCGCATCAGTACACACCGATCCTGCCGGGACCGGGGACCTCGTGGGCGAAGCACTGACCCGCCTTCGGCAGGGCTCCGATGACCTGCGCCGTATCGCGCTGGGGCTGCGCTCACCCGTCGACCAGCTCGGGCTGCGCGAGGCTGTCCTGGCCTACCTCAACCGCGTCCCCCTGACCGTGCACATTGACCTGCCCGACCAGCTTCCCCCGCTGCCCCCGGCGGTCGAGGAGACCGCGTACCGCATCCTGACTGAGGCGGTGGACGACGTCCTCCGGCACGCCCGCGCCACATGCTGCACGGTCCGCCTGGAACTGGGCGACGGGCACCTCACGTTGACGGTCGCCGACGACGGCAAGGGCCCGCCCGGAGCCGCCCGGCCGGGCGGCGAAGCGGCGGTGATACGGCGATGTGCTGCCGCGATCGGGGGTGTCTGCGAAGCCCGTGCTCGTCCCGGCAGAGGCGCCGAGCTTATCGCCTGTCTGCCCCGCAGCCTGTCTGGCACAGGACTCCCGGGCACCCGGGAGGCGACTCCCTTGCAGCCGGGACCCCGCCACCACGAGGGTGATGAGGCTGGAGGTGAGCCATGAACGAGCTCACGGGAGCTCACACGGCCCACGCGACTCCCAACGCAGCGGGCCGGTTCTCACGTGCGACCACACAGCGAACAGCCTGGACCTGGTGGAGTGGCACGGTGCTCACCACGTTCGCTGCAGGCGTCTTCGCGGTCCTGTCGCGTACAACCCCGCGCCCCGACTGGCATCCGTGGTGGCTGATTGCCGCAGAGTCCCCGATCACCCTGGTGCTCCCAACCCTCGGGTTGCTGGTGGCAAACCGCCGCCCTCAGCATCTGGCGGGCTGGCTTCTACTGGCTGCGGGATTCGGCGCAACCCTCGGCCTTCTCAGTCACTTCTATGGGCTCTACGCGCTGCCTCGAGGGCTGCCGGCCGGCGGGCTGGCCGCCTGGATGAGCAGCTGGGCCTTCGTGCTCTTCAGCTTCCCACTGATGTTCCTCTTCCTGCTCTTCCCGAACGGTCATCTGCCTGCCGCGCGCTGGCGGTTCGCCGCCCGGTATATGGCTGCATGTGGGCTCATTGACGTGGCCATCGGGGCTCGCGCTCCAGGACCACTGGGGTTTGGGTATTTCCCTTCGGTTTCCAACCCACTGGGCATCGCAGCACTGTCGTTCATCGCGACGTACATAGGCCTCGTGTCGGTGGTCATGATCCTTGCCCCCTTTGTGTTGTCGGTTGGTTCGTTGCTGTTCCGGTATCGGCACTCCACCGGGGTTCTGCGTCACCAGCTGAACTGGGTGGCTTGGGCCACGACGATGGCCATCCTCCTGGTGGCCCTACAGGTCCCGGTGGGGGGGAGCCCCGTTGGGTCAATCGCTGTTGATCTGGTGCCGATACTCCTCGCCACGGCCATCACCATCGCGATCCTGCGCCCCAACCTGTTTGACATCGACCGGATTCTCAGCAACACCGTCATCTACACGGGACTCACCGCCGGGGTGGTTGGCCTGTACATCGGCACCGTCAGCGTATTCGGGCTACTGCTACAGCGTTCTGCCTTTGGACTGGCGCCGCTCCTGGCAACAGGTGTGGTTGCCGCGCTGCTGCAGCCCCTGCGCACGCTGCTCCAACGCTCGGTGGGCCGGCTTGTCTACGGTCTGCGGGATGACCCCTATACGGCACTGGCCCTGCTCGCCCGCCGTATGGAGGCAACGAGCGATCCACAAAAGATCCTGCCCGAGGCGGCTGCGACAGTGGCCCAAGCCTTGCGTCTGCCCTACGTGGCCATCGAACTGGATAACACGTCAGCGACGGGCATCGACCGCATTCGCGCGGCCACCCACGGCACCCAGACCCGGAAACCGCTGACACTGCCCCTGGTGCACCAGAACGAGGAGATCGGCACTCTGATCGTCGAGCCCCGGCCCTTTGACGAGCGCTTCTCGGCGGCGGACCGGCGCCTGCTGCAGGACGTGGCCCGGCATGTTGCGCAGGCCGCCTCAGCGGTGCGGCTGTCGCTGGCCCTGCTCCGCGCGCAAGAGCGCGCTGTCGCCGCGGTGGCGGAAGAGCGCCGTCGGCTGTCCCGAGAACTCCATGACGGGGTCGGTCCCGTACTCACCGGAGCCACCTGGACTCTCCAAGCGGCCCTCGCCAAGCTCCACAGCGACCCCGACGCCACACATGAGTTGCTGAGCACCGCCCTGGTCCACATGCGCCAGGGCACCGAGGACCTGCGCCGGATGTCCACGGGCTTGCGTTCACCCGTCGACCAGCTGGGACTGAGGGAAGCCGTTCTGATTCATCTCGCACGCGTGTCCCTGACCGTGCACCCCGTAATGCCCGACCAGATCCCACGGCTGCCTGCGGCAACTGAGGAGGCGGCCTACTGGATCCTGGCCGAGGCGGTCGCCAACGTCCTCCGGCACGCCCGCGCCACCAACTGCTGGGTGACCATCGAACTGGGCGACGCTCTCGTGCTGAGCGTCGCGGACGACGGCCGGGGGCTTCCCGACCGATTCCGCCCCGGGGTGGGGCTGGGATCCATGCGCGAACGTGCCGCCGAGATCGGCGGAACCTGCCAGATCTATCCCCGTGCCGACCACGGCACCGAAGTCGTCACGCGCCTGCCGCTCTCCCTGCCCGGCGCAGAACGAGAACACAGCCCACAGACGGTGGAGGGCAGGATCACATGACGGACCAGAATATTCGTGTCGTCATCGCCGACGACCACGCCTTCACTCGCTACGGCCTGCGCGTACTGCTGGAATCCGACCCCGGCATCACCGTCGTCGCTGAAGCCAGCGACGGCCACGGAGCAGTGGAACAGACCCTGCGGTTCCTCCCCGACGTCGTCGTCATGGACGTGCGGATGCCCAACGGCAGCGGACTGTGGGCGACTCAGGAAATCCAGCGAGCCCGCCCCGGCACCAAGGTCCTCGTCCATTCCGAATACGAGGCAGACCCCAACGTCTTGGCCGCGATGCGAGCTGGCGCCTCTGGCTTCCTCATGAAGGCCGGAGACGTCACACAGATCATCCGCGCTGTGCGCGACGTCGCCGCCGGCGCATGGATCTTCAACTTGTCCGACACCGCCCGCATGCGCCCTTGGTTCGACGACCTGCGCACCGCACGGCGCGACGCCGCCTTCCCCCAACTGACCGCCCGGGAACGGGAGATCCTCAACATCCTCGCTACTCCGAAGCAGACGACCGTCAGCGCCGCCACCCGCCTCGGCATCAGCACCAAACGGGTAGAGAACGCCCTCACCGACATCAAAGCCAAGCTCGGCGCCACCGACCGCGCACAGCTCATCACCATGGCACGCACCGCAGGCCTCGGAACAGGACCATGACCTGCACCTCCCATGCCCCCGGTAGGACACTCCCGTGACTGTGGGAATGCTGCGGACACACGCTGGACCCAATAAGGCACCCAGGACGGAGCCAACGGGAGAGACAGATGCACGGCAACAAGCCAGAACACCACAAGACATGGCCCGAACAACGGCGCGCGACTCGGAACTGGGTCGGGGCGGCAAGGCTGTGGACACCGGTCGTGGCAACCACCGTGACGACCGTCATCGCCATCTACGAGGCATGGCACGGGCAACCAATCTGATCAAGGCCGAGACGCCGGGCTCGCTCTTCAGCTACATGCCCAGCCCGCCCGCCTGCCGCCCAAGCGGTATCGGCTGACGGTGGCACGTGTGCTGACCGGAGGTCCAGCTCTGGGCCTCCCGCCGTCTCGGCTCAGGTCGCTTCGCGGACGGCACGAAGCCACCTGCTCACCTTGCCCGTGGCGTGTGATTCGTGGCCCTCAGGCTCCGTCTAGCAACGGATCGGTCACGCCGGTCCATGTTATCGAACTATGGGTGGGAGATCCGTTGGGGCTACGTGTACGGTCCCCCGTCGGTGGGGGGCGTAGTCATGCCCGTCACCTCGGTGGTGAAGACCCGTCGTGGACTACGCGCGGACAGCGACCGGTTGGCGCCGGAGCCGGGCAAAGAAGACTCTATGCGACGCCGCTGACAGGTCTTCTGAACAAAGACGACGCGAGACATCAGGGGAAAAGGGAGAGGTCAGAAGGCATGCCTAAGGGTTGTCCCGCAAAGGCCTTGAAGGCGTCTCGGGCGGGTGGCCGCCTTGCGGCCCGCTTGCCTATCCGGCGAGGGCGAGGTTGTGCATCCGTGCGATGGCGAGCATGGCGTGGTGGACGCCGTCTTCCTTGAGCGGCAGTCGCGAGGCCCTTCGAGGTTTTCATGCGCGCGAAGACGTGCTCGACGCGGGCCCGGACCTGCTGTGGGACTTGTTGTGTTCCTCTTTCCCGTCCGGGTGTTCGGCCTGGTCTCGCTGCCAGCGGTGTGGGATGACGAGTCAGGTGCCTGGTAGCCGCCGTCGGCGATCGTGAGGGTCTTGCCGACGGCGGCCTTGGCGCCGGATTCCTCCCATGCCTTGTAGTCGTTGCGGTTCCCGGGGAGCGGCCGGCCGACCATGACGACCAGGCGGTTGTCGGCGTCGATGACGACCTGGTGGTTGGTGGAGTATCGGTAGCTCTTCGACCGCTCGGACATGGTGTGGTCGCGGGTGGGGACCAGGGTTCCGTCCACGGTGAGCACCGTGTCCTTGCGGAACCGTTTGCGGGGTTTGAGCGCGAGCCGGGGCCCGCGGTGGCTGATGATGCGGTTAGCCGCGGACTTCGAGATGCCGAACAGCGGGGCGAGCTGCCGCAGCGTCAAGTTGGTGCGTCAGTACCCCGTGACCAGCAGTACCCGGCCCTCGAGCGGCAGGCTCCACGGCCGGCCTCTGCGGACCAACTCAGCTCCTTTACGCCGCAGCTGTGTCACCAACGTGCCGAAGCAGCGGGGACTCAGCCTGGTGAATGGGGCTATTCAGGAAGGCTCCGACGTCGTAATCACACCAGCCACCGCAAGATCTTTCACGGGCCGGAGCGCCGTCGGCCTGTGGGCAATAGGAAAGGATGTCGCTCCGGTTCCACGGCTCGGAGCAGGCACTCGCGGTCGTCTGTGCTGATCAGTCCTGCCGGGAGGGTCTCATCCTCCAGCAACGCGCGCAGGGCGGAAGCCTGTGCGGCGAAGACGGTCCTGCACCATGCGCGTTCTGGGTGATCGGAGTCTTTCCCGACCAGCAGCACCTGGCGTTCGTCGTCGGCGTCGACGGACGAAGACAGCTTTGCAGCGAGGGCCAGGAGGCGGACCAGGTCTGACCGCGCCGCAATATCGGGGACGGCTGCCAGACGGATCAGAAAGGGGAGAGCAGTCGGCATCAGGGTGCTTATGTGGAAGCCGCTGCTCATCAGGAGGCTCTCCAGTACGGGCAGGGTCTCAGGGCCGACTGCCTCGTCCAGGAGATCGTGGAGCAGGACCGGAATGCCCGCGCGGCACCCCGGAATGTGCGACCAGTCAACATTGGCGCTACCCAGCAGGGCGGGATGGTCGCACGCAGCCTGCTCCCTCTCCGGACGTTCACGGAGGAACCGAGCGAGGGCCGCCTCTTTGACCGCCGCATCCATCACATGCATCTCTACTGCCCTTGCTTTCACAGCATCACCCGAACGGCGTTCGCGAGACTCTTTCTGGAGCTGGCATCGAACACAAGTACCAGACCAGTGGCTGCCGCCTTCCGCCCTCAGATTCCGGGACAACCCTTAGCCCGAGAATGCCCTGAGGTTCTTGCGGTGTCTGCGCTGCTCAGGTGGTGTGAGCGGGGTGTGCAACGCCAGCTCGGCCCATGGCCGGTTGAGGCCGGTTGCTCTTCGTCTGGAAGCAGAAGGTCTTTGACTGTGAAGGCCATCGCCGGTCTGTCGCTTGGGTTCGGCGGGTATCCATGGGCGCCAGGAGCAGCAATGCTGCGACGGTACGTACCGACGGACGGGGGCGGAGATGGCGTTCGCGCGGGACATTGTGGTGTCACTGGTGGCCAGTGTTCTGTTCGTTGCCCTTGCTTGGGCACTGTCCAAGGCTGCGCGTCGGGTGCTGCGCGGGTTGGCGGCGCACTTGCTGCATCTCGATGTGGAGGAGGTGTTCTCCAGTAGCCGTGAGGCGGCGACGGACCTGGCCCGGGAGTTGTGCACGGCTCGCGATGTATCGATCTGGACCAGTCGCGGCATGGACCTGCAGCGCGAGCCGTTCCACGACCTGTGGCGCAGCTGCCAAGCAGGTCACACCCGGTGCCGTGTGCTGCTCCCGCGCTTGGACGTGCCGATCGGCGGGAGCGACTGGATCGAGGACCGCGAAGAGGAACTGCAGGCGTTCGACACGGCTTTCGGCGCGGGGCTGTTGCGCCGTCAGATCAGTGGGACATACGACTTCCTGGAACCCATGACCGCTGCTGGTCTCGAAGTGCGCGGCTACAACGTTCCACACCTGGCCCGGATCGTCCTTACTGAGCGGGTCGTGTTTGTGACCCCTTACCGGGCGGATCAGCACGGCTGGGACACACCGGTGCTCAAGTACCGCCGAGGGGAGACTTACGACTTGTGGGCCCGGCTCTTCGCCATGCTGTGGCGTGACACGGCAGCCCATTGACCCGATCCCTTCTGCAGCGCAACTCCACCAGAGTGACCTGTCCAGCGGCGGATCGTTAGGACGAAGCGACGCGTTGAGGGCCGGGGGTGCGCACGACGGGAAGGTCGTCGCGGTCGTTGCCGTCGTCGAGTGCGCCGGTAGGCAGGCGCCGGTAGCGGTGCAGGAGTTCGGCCAGCTGTTCGGGGTCGACCTCGGTGGCGGTTACCAGGGCGGCCAACAGCTCGGCGCGGGAGGTGTGTTCACCGGCCGCGGCGGCTGCGCGGACCAGGATGTTGAGCCGGTCGTTGACACTCGCGGGCCACGTAACCGAGGTCATACGGCGTTGCTGCTGCCACAACAATTCCATGGTTCCCCCTCGGTGACAGGCGACATATAACGAATATATATTGCGGACATGGTGACGCTGCTGCAAGACCGTCGGGCCTCCGGGCAGAGCGATCTCGCGCCTGCGGCGGTGCGTGTCGCGGGGCGGGTGCTGGAGGCGACGCCGGTGTTTGACACCTATTGGCGCTTCGCCGCTGCGCGGCAGGCGGTGTACGAAGCGCGTCTGGCGGGACGGCCTCAGCCGTGGACCGATGACCCGATTCTGACCCAGTACCGCTTCACCAACTGCTACCGCGCGGCCGACCGCGTCAGTCAGACGCTGATCGGTGACGTGATCTACCAGGGACCGCAGGAATGGGACGAGGTCTTCTTCCGCACCCTGCTGTTCAAGGTTTTCAACAAGGAGTCGACCTGGCAGCTGCTGACCCGCGAACTGGGTGAGGTGCGCTGGGAGAGCTACGACTACGAGGCCTTCGATGGGGTGCTGTCAGCGGCTTTCGTGAAGGGCGAGCGCTTGTACTCGGCCGCCTACATCGTGCCGCCCCCGCAGCTGGGGGAGGAGCGAAAGCACCGCAACCACTTGCGGCTGCTGGAGATGATGATGACCACGGGCGCGCCGGGACGCATCGCGGACGCCGCGACGATGCGCGAGGCCTACGAGGCCCTCCTCAGCTATCCGGCGCTCGGCCCGTTCCTGGCCTACCAGTACACCGTCGACCTCGCCTATGCCGCGCAACTCAGCTTCTCGGAAATGGACTTCGTGGTGCCCGGACCCGGGGCCCGGGACGGGATCCGTAAGTGCTTCGGCCGCTCGGCCGACGGCATCGAAGCCGAGATCATCCGCTACATGGCCGAGACGCAGCAGGACCACTTCACCCGCCTCGATCTGCCCTTTGCCGGGTTGAAGGGCAGAGCGCTGCAGCTGATTGACTGCCAGAACCTGTTCTGCGAGGTCGATAAGTACGCCCGGGTGGCGCACCCCAAGATCGCGGGCATCAGCGGACGTAGCCGTATCAAGCAGGCTTACCGGCGCGACGCCACGCCCCTACGGGCGTGGTTCCCGCCCAAGTGGGGCCTGAACAACTGAGTGACTCAGGCACCGAGGCGGAACAGCGGGGTGGCCGTGGAGGCCTGGATCTGTCGCAGTTCGGTCTTGGTGCAGTCCAGGCGGGCGCTGCCCGCCATGACCGTCAGCGTGCCGGGGTTCAGGTGTGCCTGGTGGGCCACCCAGGCACACAGGTGACCCAGGGCAAGGTAATTGCCGTAGGCGCGCTCGAACATGTAGTGGCTGCGGTAGTAGGCGGCCAGATGCACGCTGTTGGTGGCGGAGTCGAACTGGAAGGAGCAGTGGCTCAGGCAGGGGAAGTCCCGGGGCTGGGTGTCCAGCGCGGCCGCCCTGACCACCGCCTCGGTTTCGACGCCCGTCTCGGGTGCCTCGTCCTCGCCGGGCCCTTCGGCGTCCAGGACATGGGCGGTCCCCCCTTCGTAGACGGCGCCCCACCGGGCGGTCGTGCGCAGCGCTTCCATGCGCTTGATGACGCGGGCCAGCTGGTCGACCGGCTCGGTCTTCGTATCGGCGCCGGGATAGGCGATGAGCCGGCCGAAGTAGGTGCCGTGGGCGTTGCGCCTGACCTTGCGCAGCCGCGGGTACAGCGCCCGATAGCGCTCGGCGAGTTCCTCATGGGTGTCGCACGTCGCGGCGAGTTCGACGGGGAAGAGCGTGTTAACCACGGTGGCTATCGGATACAGCGGGTGCGTGCGGACCGCGCGGCGCCGGTCGAGCTCGCTGCGCAGCTGCGGATCCTCCCGCAGCGGCTCGGCGATGCGCACCACGGTGTGAAACGCCCGCGATCCGGGCAGCTCGGTCAGCCGTGAACAGGCCTGGAGCCACGCACTGGAGACGTCGGCGGCCTCGACGGTGAAGGTCTGCAACAGCTCACTCCTTGCTCGGCGGGCGGGCGGGCGGGACATGGGCGATGAAGATTGGGCCGTTCAGTTGCGGTAGTGGTCCGAGCCCCGCCGGTCGGGGGCGCGGTGGACGTGCACGCTGAAGGGGGCCGCAGGACCGTCCACGGTGGCGGTCAGGGTGCAGGGGGCGTCCAGTTCCTCCTCGACCCACACCGCCTGGACGGCGGAGGTGGCGCCTTCGGGGTACGGCATCGGGATCTGCCCCGTCGCATCGGGCGGCGTGCCCGTCATGCCGGCGGGCACGTGGTCGAAGCGGCCGCGGGGCAGGCGCAGCAGCAGGCAGTCGCCGGTCTGCACGTGCACGGTGGCCTGGTGCGCGGCGGACTCAAGAACATGTACATGGCCTCCCGTTCCGAGGGGCAGGCCGTCAAGGAGTTCGGCCTTGAGCGTGCCGGGGGAGGGCCTGAGCCAGAGTGCCTCGGTCGCCCGGCTGATCATCTTCAGGCGCACCAGGTGGCGGACGGTGGTGGCGTAGGGAGTGCCCAGCCAGCGGGCCATCCGGTAGACGTCGAGCGGGGATTCGGGCCGCAGCAGGCCGCAGCGCGCCAGCGCGACGTGAGCGGCGGGCCGGGGTATCAAGAACCACGAGGCGAATGCCTCGGCGTCCTTCTCCTCCTGCGCCCACCCCTCGCCCCACCGCCCGGCCGCCGCTTCCTGATGGTCGTAGCTGGTGCCGTGGGCCAGGCGGTGATGGCCCAGTTCGTGTGCGGCGGTGTGCCGCAGGTTCACCTCGCCCAACCCTGCGTTGAGCAGGCAGGCCGGACCACCGTCCACGGTGTCCACGTACAGGCCGAGCAACCCGCCGAGCTGCTTGCCGATGACCTCGACCCGTTCGGCGCGCAGCGCTGCGAAGACGTCGATGTAGCCGTCGTCCCAGCGGACCGCGAGCTGCTCGTGCGCCTGGGCGGCCGCGATCATCGCCGTCCCGTGGGCGTCGTTCCAGCTCACTCAGCCGGTCCCTGCCGTTGCACCTGGGCGGCTTCCTGCTCCTCCGCGTCGCGCTTGGCGTGCAGGTACTGGATGAACTTTGCGACCTCGATGCGGTCGCCCTCGCTCAGCGGCTTGTGCGTACGCGGCAGGCCGGCCATGGCGTGCTCTCCGGCATCGGCCGCCTCGTCCTCGTCGAGGAAGTAGGACACAGATAGCCGGTAGAGGCGGGCGAGCTTCTTGAGCTCCATCACCTCCACCCGGCGCACCCCGCGCTCGATGTCGCTGACCGCCGAGCGCACGATGCCGGTCCGCTCCGCGACCTGCTGCTGGGACAGCCCGAGATACTCCCGCGTGTCCTTCAGCCGTCGGCCCAAATGCGTGCGCTGCGCTGCTTCGACCTCGGGGCCGACGTTGGCATCGGACTCTGCTTTGGCGTTCATTTCCCCTGCTCCCTCGACTGCATCATGTCGTGCACGGTCTCGGCGAACGCCCACACCGAGCGCAGCGAGCGCCCCGCCTCGGCGTCGGCCGGGACGGACACGCCGAACCGCTCCTCGACGCGCGCCAAAATCTCCATCACCAGGACCGAATCGACGGGCAACTCCTGCCCACAAGCGGCCAGTTCCCCATGCACGTCCTCAACGGGCCGCCCCTGGTGGCTGGCCAGCAGGTCGATGACGATGTTGACGATCTCCTGGACGCTCTGCGACGACATTCGCTGCTTTCGGCCCTTCCACTCAACTCCCGGACAGCGAGCCCGAGGTGACCTACTGTAAGGCGTTGTCGGAAAATCCAACAGATCTGTTTGAAGATCCTTCATGGGAGTGTGCGTGCACCTCGCCCGCTATCAGCAAGCAGCCCTCAAAACCCTCCAGTCGCCCGCCGAGGGCACCGACCCGGTTCTCGTCCCCCTCCTGGGGCTCATAGGCGAGGCCGGCTCGGTGGCCACCGCCTACAAGAAACGCTTGCGCGACGGCGCCGACGCCACCCCCTCCAAGCAGCAGCTGCGCGAAGAACTCGGCGACGTCCTGTGGTACGTCGCCGCCGTCGCCCACCGCCTCGACCTCGACCTCGAGGACATCGCGGCCGCCAGCCTGGAGAAGACCAAGGACCGCTGGCGCACCACCCCCGACACTGAACGCCCCCTTTTCGACGCCCACTTCCCACCCCACGAGCAGCTGCCGCGCCGCACCACGGTCACCTTCACTCCCACCCCCCAGTCGGACGGCCGCACCGTCATCGTCGTCACCCGTGAAGACGGCGAGACGGCCGGCAGCCCGCTGACCAGCGCCAGCCACATCGAAGACGACTACCGCTTCCACGACGCCTTCCACCTCGCCCACGCCGCCGTTCTGGGCTGGTCACCCGTCACCCGGTTCCTGCTCGGCCGCAAACGCCGCAGCCGCCCCGGCACCGACGAAGCCGAAGACGGAGGACGCGCCATCGCTATCGAAGAGGGCATCAGCGCCCTCGTCTTCACCTACGCCAGCCGCCACCACTACCTGGAGAACATCCGCCACGTCGACCACGAACTCCTGATCACCATCGACCACATGACTGCCCACCTCGAGGTGAACGTGCTGCGCGCAGCCGACTGGGAAAAGGCCATCACAACTGGTTACGCCGCCTGGCGGCAGCTGCGAAAACACGGCGCAGGCCACCTTGACCTTGACCTCGACGCACAGACGCTGACCTACCGTGAACCGTGATTCACCGCACGGCGGGGAGCGGCTGAGCTGTGGGCGATGATCGAGCCGCTGATGCCGAAGGTAGAGGGGCAGCCGAAGGGCTTCGGTCGGTGGGAACTGCGCGATCTGGTGGGCCCGTATCCTGCTCGGCGCGTCGACATCCCAACGGACGGTTATCGGTTGGTGCAGCGTGATGAGTCCCGTCGCGCTTGGACTCGTGGCATCGTGGCGTTGCCTAGGCAGATGTCAGGGTCGGCCGGTTGCGGCGAGGCAGCCACCGCTCTACGACACCACGAGTCCCAACACCTAGACGGGATCGTCGCCCCCTCCAGCATGGAGTCACCCCCGAGAAGGCTGGTGAAGGCTCCGTGAGGTGTACACGTGCTGAGGGCAGTAGATGACGCCTTTGACGATGCCCACGGAGTACGAAGCGCCGTAGGCAGACCCTCTCGTCCCTGGCGCCGCTGACCAGCGTTGATGAGGCTGTGCCCGTCCCTGACCTGCGCGGATGAGTCTTTCAGCGTCTTTCAGAATCGTGCTGTGTTGCGCGGTGGCTTCTCCCCACCCGCTCCCCAGTGCCGCCGAAACCCCCCAGAAGATTTTCCCCAGCAAGTGCCGTTGCGGCAGGCTGTGGTGGCACGGGAGAACGGCCCGTCGGAGGCGCTGTCTCAGGAGCGCGGCGTGGCCGAACGGGCGTGTATGTTTGAAGCTGTTTCATGGTTCGACCCGCTCTGTCTCCACCTACTTCAGCCCTTCCGTCTCGTCAGCCGGAATCGCAGCGTCGTCGGTTCGAGCGGGGGCTGCCTGGCAGAAGGCACGGATCTCGGCAGCCTGATTCCGAGCGGTTCACCCCGCGGGTACCCGCGGCCCGTCCGAGGGTGGCGGGAACAGCCTGCTCACGATCCCTACCTTCGCTGTGACGTTGGAGGCCAGCCGGATCACGCTGCCGTCGCGGAGCGGCCGGGTCTGGCCGACTGGTACGGGTTCCTCGTCGGTCCAAGTGCCGTTGGCGGAGCGCTCGTCGCGGAGCCAGGCGGCGCCGTCGGTGGTCAGGCCAACGGTGGCGTGCGTGCGGGAGACGTTGTCGAAAGGGGCCAAGCGTGCGGCCGAAGCCGTGTGGCGGGGGTCGCGGCCCAGGACTACCTGCTGTCCGGGTCTGACCACGATCTCTCCGGTGATGAAGCTGAGCCGGAGAAGCGTCGCATCCTGTTCCAGGGTGGTCCGCAGCGCCTCTTCGCGAGGTGCACCGGGGCGGAGTTCCCGCAGACAGGCCATGCAGATCAGATCGGCCTCGGTGACCGGCGCCCTGCAGTGCGGGCACCTGGTCCGCTCCGCGGGCGCGGGTGGGGCGCCGGGGTCTTCGGATGACGCGAGGGGCGGCACGCGAGCGGTGTCGGCGGGGACGGCGTCCGGCGCGTCCCCGGTGGTGGGCCCGGCGGCGACGACACGTACCGCGCCCTCGGTGGTGAGCACGGCCCGGCACTCGGGGCAGACCACTTCGTCATCGCCCACTTCCGTGTCGCAGGCCGTGCAGCTCAGGCTGTCCACGTGGTTCCTTTCCATGTCACGCCCCGGGCCTCGGAGGCGCTCTGCCATCGGGCCAGGTCCGTGCGGTGCGGGATGCCGATGACGCGTATGCCGCCGCCGTCCGTCATCATCTGCAGACGGCGCTCGCCGTACCGGGCGAGTGCCTCGGGGCCGTACCGTTCGCGGCCCAAAGCCGTCAGCGCTACGACCTCCTGGTTGTCGGAACCCCGCAGCGGGCTGCCGGTGTTGCGGCGGGCCACATAAGGGCCGGCGACGACCGCGTCGCACCATGCGAGCGCCGGCTGGTACACGGCCCCGTCCCTCAGCCGAGGCCACCCGTAACCGGAGAAGACCAGCAGGTCACGGGGGGAGCCACCGGGAGAAGTCGATTCGGAGAGGGCCTGGAGGAGTTCGGCGAGCGCACCGGGCTGCTGGAAGGGCTCACCGCCCGAGACCGTGACGCCGTCCAGGGGGCCGGGTAGTCGGCGAATCCAGGCGAGCACGGTCTCGACGTCCACCTCCGTGTCTGGCCGCGGTTCCCAGGTGTCCCGCGACATGCACCCGGGGCAGGCCAGCGTGCATCCCTGGACCCACACACCGGCCCGCACGCCGTGCCCGAGCACGGTGACGGGGTGGTGCAGCCTGCTGATCGCGAGGCCCGTCATCTCACCGCCCCCGCCCCTCGGTCTGCGGGGCGGTCCCGGCGTGCCGCTGTTCCTCGTCGCCGCCGGTCCGCACGGTGCCAGTCACCGGAGTCGGACGGGAGCCCGGGGGGGTGAGCGAGTGGACGTCGACCCGCACGCCCCGCTCGGTCAGTCGGGACCGCAGGTCCTCCAGGGTGCCGCACCACTGCTCCTCGCGCTCCAAGTCCGCGCGCCTGCTGCTCATTCCCTGTGCTCCCCCGGTCCGCACCACGACGGCCCGCAGCTCCCGCTCGGCCCGGTCGAAGACCATGCGGACCTCGTGCTCGCGCCAGGACGCGTGGGAGACGGCGAACGCGCCGTCCTCGACGGTGACGGTGGTGAAGTCCCCGCACAGCTCGTACCCCATGTCCGTCAGCGACTCCAGGAGTACCTGTCGCACGTGGTGCCGTTCTGCGGCGTCGCGGACCGTCTCGGCCCACCTCAGGGCTTCGTCGCGTACGTCCGGTGCGAGCGGACGCTGCGCGCGGACGACCGCCAGCAGCGTCTCCCGCAGCGGAGCGGCCGTCTCGTCCTTTACGTGGTCGAGCACTTGGAGGAAGGCGGCTGCCGCCCGGGCGTCCGCCATCCGCCGGTCGGCGTCGGTGCGGGCGCCGTCGACGCGGGAGCGCAGGTCGTCGAGCCGGTTTCGTGCTTCGGTCGGCGAGGCGGTGGCGCCCACCCGCGCGGCCGCCGCTGTGATCCGTAGCCGTTCGTCGTGCGGGACCGCCGGGGTCAGACGACGCAACGCCCGGGCGGCGGCCTCCCGTTCGGAGCCGATGCGGTCGGACACCGGCACCTGCGCGCTCTCGCGGCGCGCGCGGACGGGACCGGTGGCCGGGCCAGGTGCCGCCCGCGTCGGCCGTTCACCATCCGGGGCTTCCGTCGTCAGCCAGGCCGCCGCGCGCACGGCGTCCTGGTCCAGCAGCAGGCTCTCCGCCGCCGCGAGAGCCCGGTCCGTGGCGGCGGTCCAGTCGCGCAGTTCCTGGATCTGTTGCCGGAAGAGCACCAGCGGCTGGGGTAGGGGGCCCCCGGGTGTGCCGTACGCGGCGAGCGCGGCCCGTGTCACCTCGATCCGGGCGTTGCGGGTGAGTACGTCGGCCACGGCGTCCTCCCACACCGCCTCCGCGCACCGTTCGCGCTCCCAGTGCGCCTGCCGGCGTTCGAGGGCGGAGCCGATGGTGGTCAGGCCCGAGGTGAGAGCGAGCGATACGGCTGCGCCCGCGGCGTATCCCAGGACGGCGCCCACCGCCAGCGGCGCCGCGACGCCGAGCGCGGAGCCCCCGCTCATCGGTGGGTCACCACCCTCGCGTAGGCGGCGGCACGCTGCTGGTCCCACAGGGCCCGCCGGCGCGGTACCGACCGCAGATGGAGGATCAGCAGGATCGCGTATGCGATGGCGGGGAAGATCAACACCGTGCAGAGGAGAGGGAGCATCAGGCAGCCGAATCCTGCGCCCCGGGGCCGGCCTGCGCGGCGGAAGGCGCCGCCGGACTGGCTGAACAGCGTGTATCCGTGCACGTACGGGCCGCCGATGTGCCGGGCGAGGATGACCTCGACGGGGATGTGGACGAGCAGCAGGACCAGTCCGATGACCAGGCTGGCCACCGCTGGCTCCCTGCCGCCGGGGGAGTGGGTACCGATCAGTGCGGCCAGCAACATGATTCCCCCGTAGCCCGCGAAGGGTCCGACGGCGCGGGCAGTGGCCGTCGTCAGAGCCGTGGGTGATGTGCGTTCCGTCTCCATGTACTGCCAACGGGCTGTCTGGTCACGGTGGGCGGCCTGGGCCGCCGCCGTCCGGCGTGCTGTCTGCTCGGCCTCCGCGTAGGCGGCGGGGACAAGCCGTCGCAGTGCGGTGAGGGCCGCAGGTCCGCCGCCGGCCTGTCGACGGGCCTGTCCGAACCAAGGGACGGTGGCGGCGGTCCACGCGGATACCTGGTCGAGGCGCTGCCACATCCGGGTGCCGTCCTCCTCGGCGCCGAGAGCCAGGCACAGAAGGGGCGCCAGGACTGTGCGGGCGTCGGGGGCCACGGAGAGGGCCTGCTGGGCGGTCGGCGGGAGCACTGGCCACAGCCGGGCGAACGTCTCGTCGCTGCGGGCCTGTGTGGTGTGCCATGCCTCGTCGATCCGGCGCAGCTGCGAGGAGTCGGGGTACTCCGCCAGTTCTGTGAGCAGGTTCTGCTGCCACAGGGCCGCGACGAACCGGACGTGATCGTCGTCGGGGCTCTGCGCGGCGGCGGCGTGCCGGGCGATAGTGAGCAGGTTCTCGTGGTCGACGCGCAGCCCGCGGCACATGGCCGGGGTCTGCGGGGCGAGGACGCGCACCAGCCGCACCAGGCGCGCGTCGGGGCCGAGCGCGGGGTCGGTGAGCTGGTGGTCGATCAGGTCCTGGAGTGTCTCGACGTCGTACTCGTCCGGTTCGTCGAACTGCCGGAGCCATCTGCGCAGGGCGCGCCACCCTTCGGAGGGGTGGTGTGCGGGACCCATGTCGGTGAAGTAGGCGTGGGCGGCGGCGTCCCAGACCTCCGGCTCGGCGAGGGCGGTGGTGAGATCCTCCGGTTTCGCGTACCGGACGGAGCGCAGCACCAGGGGCAGTGCCCTCTTGGTGCGCTGCGAGACCTCGGGCGGCGCGGTGTAGCTGACCGGAGGGCTGCCGCCGGCCAGCCAGCTCGCCACCTGGGACGCGCCCCACCGGTCCGCGGGGTCCCGGGTGAGCAGACCCGCGCACAGCATCCGCAGGCGGGGGTCTGTCACTCCGTCGAGGTCGATGCCGCGGAGCATGACGGCGGCGTCGATGGCAGGCTTCACCATGTCCTCGAAGGGCCGATGCCCGAGGACGAGCTCGCGGGCCACCATGCCCAGCGCCCACCAGTCGCGGGCGCGTGACGTCTGGCCGCCGCTGCTCAGCAGCAGCTCGGGTGCCAGGTAGGCGAGGGTGCCGGCCGCGCCCGCCGCCGCCCGGGTCTGGTCCAGTACGCGGCTCACGCCGAAGTCGGTCAGCGCCAGGTCGAGGGGGGCCCGGGACCGGACCAGGACATTCTCGGGTTTGAGGTCCTGGTGGATGATGCCGACGCCGTGCAGCGCGCCGAGGGCCTCAGCGATCTGCCGTACCGTCTCGGTGACCAGTGGTGCCGGGTCTTCGGAGGTCGGGCCCACGAGATCGGCGAGGTTGCCGCCGGGCACGTACTCCATGAGTTCGTAGTCCCGCTGTCCGGTCTCGCCGGTCTCCAGGAACCGCACGATGTGCGGGCTGTTCAGTCGCGGGATCTTGGCCCACACCTCGCGCGACGCCTGGCACCCCGTGCGCCGGTAGATCTTCGCGACTAGGTGCTCGTCGTGTGCGTCGGCGACGAGGAGCAGGTTGGCCTCGGCGCCCTCCGCGTTGACCTCGCCCACCAGGCGGAAGCGGGCCGCCAACTGCTTCGGGAGGACGGTCAGCGTCTCCTCCGGGGGCGGCGTGTCTGGGGTGTCCGGTGACTCCAGTCGGGTCCGGAGTGCCTCTCCCGGGGGCGGTGTCGCCCGTGCGATCCCTTCCAGCCGGGTCTCCAGCGGGTTGGACGGTTCCTCGGCGGTCATCGCAGACTCACCCGCCAGCCCGTCGCCGTGTGAGTGACGTCGCTGATGCACTGCTCGGGCGCCGGTTCGTGGCCCTGCGCGAACAGTTCCCGCGCCAGCGGGTTGATCAGGGCCGTCTCCAGGGTGGAGCCGATGCCGCGACCGCCGAAGGCGATGTCCGCTGTCGCCGCCGCCAGCAGCGTCTCCCGCGCTTCGGGCGCGAGGGTCAACCGCACCTTTCGCTCCTTCTTGACCAAGCCGAGGATGCGCTGGAGCAGCAGGTCAAAGATCTCCGTCGCGGCGGTCCGGCTGATGAAGTTGAAGACGACGATGTTGTCACCCAGCCGGTTGAGCAGCTCCGGCCGGTCCAGTTCCTCGGCGATGTGCCGCCTGACGGCTGAGGAGATCAGAGTGACCAGTTCGTCACGGGTGTTGTCGGGGCTGACGTTCTGCACCTGCGTGCCGCGCTCGTCCAGTACCGACATCCCGAGGTTTGAGGTGAAGACGAGCACTGCCTCCGAGAAGTAGACGGTGGAGCCCGTACTGTCGGTGAGGCGGCCGTCGTCGAGGATCTGGAGGAACTTGTCCAGGATGCGGGGATGTGCCTTCTCGATCTCGTCGAAGAGGATGAGACTGAACGGCCGTTCCCGAACGGAGTTGGTGAGTTCACCTCCCGCGTCGTGCCCGATGTAGCCGGGCGGCGCGCCGATCAGACGGGCCGCCGAGTGCTCCGCGGAGAACTCCGTCATGTCGAAGCGGATGTACGCCCGCTCATCGCCGAAGATGAGTTCGGTCAGCGACTTGGCCAGCTCGGTCTTCCCGACGCCGGTGGGCCCGGCGAAGAACAGCACCCCGCGAGGCCGTGAAGCGTTGGAGGCCGCCTGCGCGCCCGACAGGCCCATGACGGAGCGGATAATGATGTCGACGGACCGCTCGATGGCCTCATCCTGTCCGCGTACGCGTTCCCGGATGCGCTCGGCGGCGGTGGTGAGCCGCTCTCTGAGGAAGGGCTTGCTCCAGGGATTGTCGGAGATGCCGACCCGGTAGCATCGGGCGGCCGCCTCGATGGAGTCGACTGCGCCCTCACGGGTGCGTGCCAGCCGGATGATCTCCATCATGCTGCGCACGGTCAGGGACTCGGTCTGCTCCGCGAACCGGTAGGCGATGTCGTCGGCGGCTCCCCCGAGCATGTGCGCGGCGACTCCCTGGGAGAGCAGCTCGGCCGCCACCTTGCGGTCGCCGAGGTCCGGCAGCGGTATCGCGATCCGCCGTACGGCCATGGTGTCCGCAGTGAACCACGCAGGGAGGTCCCGGTCGTTGTTGGCCACCCACAGCACCGGGTTGTAGCGCGGTGCCGCCCCGCGGTCGCGCAGCGGCTTCGCCGTGTGCGACAGCTTCTCGCAGGCGGTGAAAAAGTAGTGCTCCTCGGGCGAGAGCTGGCGCACGTCGCGCACCAGGCGCGAGGCGTAGTCCACCATGACGGCGGCCCGGGTGGTCCGGCTGCCCGCCACTGCGCGCACCACGTCGAGCAGGGTGTCCAGGCTCAGCGGCCGGCCGTTACCGACCGCGGCCGAGGTCAGCTCCGCGACGCTCTTCGCGGCTTCCTCGTCGTTGCCGGGCAGCACGTGCAGCCCGTCGACGGGGTCGACGACGAGCAGGAACCGGTAGCCCAGTGGCTTCATGAGCCACCACAGGGCCTCCCGGACGTCGGGCAGTTGCCACGATTCGCCGTGCGGGACCAGGTAGTTGTCGCGGATGTTGCCGTACAGCACCAGTTGCGGGTTGGTTAGGAAGCAGGTGCGGGTCTCCCGCAGCCAGGCGGGAACATGGCGGCCGCCGTACTCGTCGGCCGTGGTGTCCACCTCTCCGGCGAGGTCTGCCGGGCGCGTGTCCTTGGCCATGGCGGGCAGATCGGAGCCGGGCGTCATGCGTCCGCCCCCTGCTCCTCGGTGTCCTGGGCCTCGGGGGACGGCACCACCGGATGGTCTGAGATCGTCACCGAGGCCGGCGGCGCCGCCATGTCCGCAGCCGTCTGTCCCGTCGGCATGTACCCCCCGCGCCTGCGTACCTTACGCCGCCGCCGTACGGGCGGCGGCCCGGGCTCGGGCGGCACGCCTGTCACGCCCGTCTCTGCTTCCTTGTCGCTCATCTGCTTCCCCTCGGCTGCTCCCCCTCGACGGACATGACTTCGGCGTAGGCGATCTCCTCCCACCGCATCAGCACGCCGGCCCCACGGAACTTCGGCCGGCCTTCCACCAGACGGATGTGCCCCGATACCGGATCGACTTCCACGGTCTCCGCCAGATAGATGTCCTGGTCGTGCGGAAACCCCGACGCGTAGGAGTGCGGGCCCCGGCGGGCCGGGGCGAAAGCGCCGGCGAACCATCCGTTGTCCCCGCCGCCGGGATCTTTCAGCCGGATGCGCAGCCAGATGCTTTCCTCGTGGGAGAACACCTGGTCCCAGGCGCGTGGGGCGGGCGCCGGGCCGGTCAGCCACCGGGTCCAGGACCGTCGACGCCGGGCCGCGACGCCGACCGCGTGGCCGAGCGCCGCCGGCAGCAGCGCGTAGACGGCGACGACCGGCCACAGCAGCCAGGGCGAGGTGCCCGTCCGGAGCAGTCCGTGCCGGCCCTGCTGCACCAGCCACCACGACAGCGGCGCGAGCGCGAGGTGGAACAGCACCGACACGCCCAGGAAGCGCAGGAGCCGGTCCGACAGGTTCACTCCCCAGGCGCCCGCCTGCTTCTCCAACTCCCATGTGTAAAGGGCCCCGGGCACCACACCGAGCAGGGTGGCGAGCAGCGCTTGGAACGAGTCCATGGCGTCCCCTCAGATCCCCAGGCAGATATAGGCGGCCCAGACCAGCGGGCTGCTGTGGTCCCGCGCACCCGACCACTCGGGGTCGTCAGCGGACATGGAGTCCTCGGAGTCGAAAAAGTCGAGTTCGGGGAAGTCCGTGAGCTTCTGCGCGTTCGTGCTGTCCCGCAGCCACGCCATAGCGCCGGCCACCGCGGCCGGCAGCGTCTTCCCTTCGCCGAGCCAGTACCGATAGGTCAGTGCCGTCTGGGCCGCGGCGGGCGCGTCTTCGAGGGGCCACAGCGACGCGATCACCGCGCCGAAACCCGCTTGCAGGAATCCCGTGGAGAGCCCGACGACCTCTTCGGGGAGGCTCTCGTCCACACTGCCGCTGTCGCACGCCGAGAGGACCGCCAGCCGCGCCGAGAGGGTCGGCATGGCGAACATGTCGCGCACGGTGAGCCGTTCACCGCCGGCGAGGCAGAGCCCTCCGTCGAGCGGACGGTCGGCGTACACCCGGGCATGGCAGGCGAAGTGGCAGATCTCGGCCTCGGCGAGCGCCTGCCGGACCTGCTGCCGGGTTGCCGTCGCACCGTGCAGTTCGCGGACCTGTAGCCGCGACGGCAGGGCGTCCCGGACACGCTGGATCTCGGCCGCGGCTCCCGGCAGGGGAGGCTCGTCGCTCGGGGCGGGGTCGCGTACGGCGAGCAGTCGGCGCACCGGTGCACCCGAGGCCCGGGCGACCGCGACGCTCAGGGTGCGGGCGCTGGGTGCCATGGCCACGGGGAGGTCGTCAATCACGAAGCGACGTCCCGTGGGTGCCCGGGGGTCGGTGCGGGCGGCGGCGTGCAGCGGAAGCATGCCGAGGGGGCCGTCGGGTACCAGGATCGTCGGTGTACCGGTCCCCAGCGCGTGGACCACCGGAGCCATCACGGACTCCCACAGCTCCCCGGTCAGCACGTCCATGCGCCGCTCGGCCTCGTCCAGGTCCTTGAGCGCGACGGCGCCCCGCAGCATCGCCACTGACCGCTGCTCGAAATTGGTGGTTAGCGCGGGCAGTCGGACGGCTCGTGCCGACAGGTCGCTCGTACCGGAGTCCGTGCCCGCGTTTGTACCGCGGTTCGTTCCGGAGGCGGTGGTGGGGACCAGGAGGGCGACTCCGCCCCTGTCGGTCGCCGCCAGGTAGACCAGGGTGCTCTTGCAGACGTCCGCCGTGCCGGTCAGGTCCGCCATCGCCGGCGGCCGCAGGAACGTGCCGAACCCCGGCAGCCTGCGGATGTCGCGGACCACGTCGTCGAGTTCCCGCAGTCGGGCGCGGTACGTCTCGCGGATGCCGTTGACCACGGGTAGGCCCGAGGGCTCGGTGAGCAGCCGCCGTTCGAGCACTGTCAGCTCTTGTGCCGCCCGCCGGAAACGGGAGGACAGGTTGCGGTATTCGCTCGCCAGCAGCCCGAGCAGATCGGGATGCGCGCGCTGCATCACCTCCGCGAGCATCACCGCCCGGCCGGCCTCCAGGGTGGTGGCGGCCGCGGCGATCTCACCCGTCGCCACCAGAGCGAACGCCGTACGGGCCGCCAGTCCTTCGGCCTGCCGCAGGGGTACGGCCTTGTCGTCACGGCCCAGCTGCAGGGTCGCGATGTCGTGCAGCAGCGGCACGGCAGCCCGGCCCGCCTCGGCTACCTCGTCCATCGCACCACGCCGCCACGCCGACTGGGACCACTCCCGCGCCGCGAGGTACACGGCCGCGCGGTCGGAGCCCGCGTGGTCGCGGCAGATCTGTCGGCACAGGTCGCCGGCCTCCCTCTGGTGGGCGGCGAGCCGGGTCGACTCCGCACGCGCCAGCAGGATGTCCGCCAGGCAGCCCAGCGCCCCGGCGCGCAGCGGGGACCCATCCGGGATGCCGTCGACGGCGCGCCGCGCCAGATCGGCCGCCGCCTCCAGCGACGCCGCGTCTCCGGAGGACCGGGCGAGCGCCAGTTGGCAGTAGGCGAGTCGCAGTCTCACGCCGTTTTTGGAGCGATGGTCCAGGCCCGGGTCGTCGAGGGCGCCACGCAGGAGGGGCTCGGCAGCGGTCAAGTCCGCCGCGCGTCGGCCCGGGTCCGTCATGTAGCGCTCCAGAAGCAGCATGCCGCTGAGGGCCGCCGCCCCTGCCCGGTGCTGGATGGACACCTTCTCGTCGTCCATGTCCCGCAGCAGGTCCAGGGCGCGTGTCAGGTCCGAGGAGGCGGCCCCGGCGGATGTGCCCACGTCCGCGCGGCCGGCTCCTCGGCGTGCGTGGTGACGTACCATCAGGGTGAGCGCGAGATTGATGACGAGCGGGGCGCGTCGGACGACATCGTCACCGCACCGATCGATTGCTTTTCGCTGATCGAGAATGGCTTGGTCGACATCTGCCTGCCGCGCGTCGGACATGTATTCGAAAAGCGCGATAGTGGCCTGGATATCGGATCCGATCACCGCACCCGTTCCCACTCGGGAACCCGGCGCGACGCAGTTTCCGGGCGGGGTGCCGGGACGCTTTCCGACTGCGGTGGCACGGGAAAGATCCGATGAATTCCCTTGGTCCGTGTAACGCAGTGTCAGCGCCTGCGCCAGGTGGGCGGCGGCCCAGTCCGCCCGTTCGGGATCCGTGGTGTCCGTGGCGCGTTCGAGGAAGTACTCCAGGACGGTGATGGCCTCGTCGAGTCCGTCCGGGTCGGGCCGCGCCACCTGGTGACGGGTGGCGAGCAGTACCGCACGGTTGGCTCGCAGGGTGTCGCCGTACCCGTGACCCGGCAGGTCCCGCACGGCTCGCTCCAGGAGGGTCAACGCCTCGTCGAGCAGTCGGGCGTCACCGTTGAGGGTGAATAACTCGTACAGACCCTGGGCGAGTTGCCCGGCGGAGGCGGCCCATTCCTGGCTTCCGTACCGCTCTCTGGTGAGGCCGGCCCGCCACAGATCCACCGCGTCGTCGAGGTCTTCGCGCGTGCGGCGGGCCGCTAGCATCATCGCCAGGTTCCCCTGTGCGGTGGTGCGCTCGGGATGGCTGATCGGCAGGAGCCCCAGCACGGTGCGCAGGTGCCCGATCGCCGCGTCCAGATCACGCTGGTCACCCTGGCAGCGGTGACGTGAATACAGAGATATCGCGAGGTTGCTGAGCGCGATGCAACGAGACTGGAGGTCGTTGCCTGCGAGCCGTAAGGCGCGTATATCAGCGACGACCGCGCGGTCTGCTTCGTTGCACGGTACGAAGTTTTCGCGCGCCAAGGTCTCGCCAAAAGTGCGCACGCGGCGCCCCCTCGGAATTCGCACGCCGGAGAATCGGCCGTGCGCAAATTATGATACATACTAATTCATGATCCCGTAACCTAACGACCACTTTCGGGGGTTCGGCATGGCCATGTCCTGCTCGCCGGCGCGGCGGATCTTTTGCTTTGGCCGGCTCGGATGGGTGCGGCTCCCCCGGCAGGATTCGAACCTGCGCTCACGGCTCCGGAGGCCGTGGCACTCCTGGACGTTTCGCAGATCGTCGCGTTATTTGACGCCCCGGCAGTGAGGCGGTCCCGCGCATGTTCCGCGACGTAGAAATCTCCGGAACGTGCGCGTATGTCCAATGTGCCGCATCCCGCGCGTCCCGTGAAGGCCCCGGGTGACGCCTAGAAATATTCGCGCAACTCGGCGCGTTTGTCCTCGGCACTGTAAAGATCAGGAGGGGGACGATGCCGGGGCTGAAGCTGTTCAACGCGAAAGCGAAGTCGCTGAGGTCACGTCGCGTCTTGCTGTGGTCGAGGCGGATGTGCAGGGCCTCGTCGAGGCGCACATGGAAACCATGCTCGGCGTCAGGTTCCTTGCCAGCGAGTACGTCATCGACTGTGTCGACGGTGGACGGATCGTACTCGCTGGGCCTCGACGAGAACGGGGCGCCTGTGATCGTCGAGTACAAACGCGGCACCGATTCCGGTGTGATCGATCAGGGCCTCTACTACATGTCCTGGTTCACGGATCACAAAGACGCTTTCTGTCCGCGACCGGCTCGGGGTGCCGGCCGCTTCCCAGATCCTGTGGAGCGCGCCCCGGCTGATCTGTGTGGCCGGCGACTTCAAAACCCGATGAGGACGTCGTCGACGGTCTGGGCCAGCTCAGCCATCGCACTGCCTGGCAGCCGGGCCGAGGCCGCTCCGGCCCACGACCGACGGGAGCGGGCATGGCTGACCCGCACGCCCTGCCCACCCGCCCCGCGCGCACGTACGATGAAAGCCGCGCCGTACCATCCGCCTACCAGAGCGACCAGGCCGCCATGACGGCGCTCACCAGCCACAACGACAGGGACGAGAAGGGGCCGCAGGAATGAGCTCGCTACTGCAAGAGAGCGAACTGGCCCACGAGGACAACGTCGTCTGGCTTGAGGACACTGACCGCCTCGACTACGTCCGCCAGGCCCTGGAGAAAATCACCCGCCGCCGCGGCAAGCCCCGCTACGCCCGTGACGGCCGCATGGTCGGCTACAGCGAACTCGCCCCCGATGCCGAAGCGGACCCCGACAGCGGTTTGCAGCTGCGCCGCGTCTTCTTCCTCCTTCCGCACGACCGCGACAGCGACCCCGAGGGCGTCTACGAGCAAGGCGCCCCGGGTGAAGCGGTCGACCCTCGCGCCATCGAACCCCGCTGGGTGGGGGAGAAGACGCCGCGCTCCCAGCGCGGCGCCGCGGCGATAGCCTCCAGCCGGTGACGTAGTGAGAGGCAAGCGAGCAAGCAGGAAGCGGCCGCCCTTCGGCATGCCGAAGCGTCTGATGGTGC
>NZ_JBVHPV010000027.1:0-54288 GCF_055567715.1 Streptomyces sp. NPDC026377 | reverse complement strand
ACCTCTTCTACGCCGACGACTTCGACGGCAACGGCTACCACGAGATCTTCTGGCTGTCCGGCCTGAAGAACACCGGCATGGCGCCCTGACACACCTGGGCGGCCCGCCCGGCAGCCAGGCAGGTAGGGCGAGGGCAGCGAGTCCTGCCCTGCCGAATCCGATAAGGGTGCAGTGAGCTTTTTCAGAGTGGCCTCTGATCGGGTGACGGCCGGTGTCCCGCAACGCACGAGGCTCCTGTGCCGTTGAGAGAGGTGTTCGACGTCTCAACTCAGTAGCACAGGAGCCTCGTTGGTTCCCTATCCTGCCGCACTCGACCTGCCTCACGCCCTGGTCGAGTGGGTATCCATGCTCATCATCACCCGTGAGGGTGACCGCCGCTGCAAGCTCCGACCTCACCAGCGTGCGCTCGTCGGCCTGGTCTACCTGCGCCGGCATGACACGCTCGCGCAGATCGCCGCCAGCTTCGGGAAATATCCGTCGGCACCGCCCACGCCTACGTCACGGCCGTCGTCGGCCACCTCTCCCCGCGGGCGCCTGGACTGCTGCGGATCCTGCGGGAAACCGATCCTGATCACATTCTGCTCGACGGGACGCTCGTCGAGTGCGACCGTGTCGGCGACAGCCGGGCTGACCTTTCCCACAAGCATCGCCGTCACGGCGTGAACGTGCAGGTCGTCGCCGGCCCCACCGGCAAGCTGCTGTGGGTCTCACCCGCGCTGCCCGGTCGCAGCCATGACCTGACCGCGGCCCGCACCCACCGCATCATCCGGATCTGCGAACGCCATGTCATTGTCAGGTCGATCCCTGTGGTGGTCGGGTGGCGGTGATGTGGACCTCGGTCGCGCCGAGAATGCGCCCGTTGGCTTGGATCTCGATACGGTGCGGTCCGGGGCGGATCGTGCGGACCGAGAGGTTCGCGAAGCGGTGCTGGCGTGAGAAGTGGACCGCCTGGCCCGCGGGGAGGTTGCGGACGGTCAGCTTGAACACCTTTCCCGCCTTGGGACCGCGCACCCCTTGGTAGTGGACCAGGTAGTCGATCGCCGCGGTTGCCGTGTCGGTGGCGTGCAGCGTGAAGGTGATGGTGGTCGCTTCCCCGACGGAGATGGTGGAAGGTGAGCAGGCGAGGTCGGTGATCTCGATCGGAGCCTGGTGATCGAATCCGAGGATCGCGAGCGCCTGTGGGTGTCCTCGTTTAACGAGGGTCCTCAGACCGTGGCGCACGACGAAGTCACCGTGCGTGCTGCTGCCAGACCACCGCCGGGCGGTCTCCAGGACTACTTCGGGGTGGTCCTTGCTGATGTCGTTGAGGTGGTTGGCCACGGACCGGCGCACGTAGAGAGACTCGTCGTCGGCGAGGGGCTCCAGGAGCGCCAGAGCGGGAGCCGGGTCGGCGATGAACCGCGGGATTCTCTGTGCCCAGGGCAGCCGGGGCCGTGTGCCCTCCGAGACGAGCCTGCGAACGTGTTCGTCCGGGTCGTTGGTCCAGGTCCTGAGCTGGTTCATCGTGTGCTCGTAGTGGGCGTCGACGAACGGGCGGATCGCGAACTCGGCGGTGTAGTGGGGGGTGAGCGCGGCCAGCAGCGGCAGCGCGACATCGGGCCGCTCCAGCATGACCGAGGCGACGTAGGCGTTGACGGGCATGGACGCCCACCCCCTCAGCCCCCCTCGGTCGAGGGCGGCACGGATCAGCCGGTCAGCCTCCTCGGGCCCGGCCGGCAGCGTCGCCGCGAGGGCCTGGGCGATCCAGTCGATCCGGGCCTTCAGCTCCAGGTCACCGAGGCCGGTACATGCCCGCTGCTCGAACGCCATCCGGTCGAAGGAGGCCGAGACCATCGCGAGGTCGCCCGCGAGACGCCTGATGAGATCCGGAGAGAGCTCATCCTTGAAATCGGCCATCTCATCCCCCGCTCACGGTCACGCCGAAGCCCCCGGCTGCCCGCCCCGTACGGCTTTCGGACGGCGGGGGGAAGGGCTCGGTGTACTCCTGCCGTACGTTCGGGCGCGGTGTGAATCTCGACCTGGGCATCATGGCCCTGAGTCTGCCACGCACCACTGACACCCGGCCGGGGCCGCATCCATCCTGAACTGCGACGACGCTGCGCTTCGCATAGCCTGCGGGGCATGAACGACACCCACGCAGCAGAACTGGAAGCTGAGGTCGTCGCTGCCAACCAGCTCCTCGCGGCCTGGTTCGGAACCGACGACGCAGACCCGGAGATCCTCGACCGCGTCGCCGCGACCCAGTCCGAGACGTTCACGATGCTGAGCATCGACCGCGTCCCCGTCACCAAGTCCCAGCTGCTGGACGGACTACGGCAAAAACGCAACTCCCAGCCCGGCCTCCGCATCGAGATCACCGACTTCGAGGTGCTGTTCGCCGAGGGCGACGTCAGGGGGATCCGCTGTATGGAGCGCCACCACCTCAACGGAGAGCGCAGCGATCGCTGGACGACCGCAGTGCTGACCGTCCAGGCGAACCAGCCCCGATTCCGCTGGCACGCACTGCACGAATCCGCAGCCGGCTGAGCAACACGCCGCGATGCCGGGACGGCCAGCGCCACGCGGATACCTGGAGAGGAACCAGGTCAGGGGAGGGATACGAGAGAGGCAGGAGGTGTGGGGTCGTGGATTTACTCACCTCCGCGTCGTTTCGGGCTATTCCGCCCGCTACGGCGCCTCTCTGCCCCGCGCCCTCGTCCAGCGTGCCGCCGAGCGCGGCATGTCGACGCTGGCGCTGACCGACCGGGACACCGTCGCTGGGACGGTCCGCTTCGCCGCAAGCGCAGCTACCGCCGGAATCCGGCCGATCCTGGGGGTCGACGTCGCCGTTGCCCCACTGCGCGCACCGGACCCGGCTGCCGGCCGGGCGCGGACGCCCGTGCGTGGAGGTGCGCACGTACTCGAGCCCCGGTTGCGGATCGCGCTGCTCGCTCAGACCGCGGCCGGCTGGGCGAGGCTGTGCCGTCTGGTGTCCGCCGCGCACGCCGAGAGCGGTGGCGGCCTGCCGGTGGTGTCCTGGACGGTCCGGGTCGCGGTGACCGGCAAGCATGGCGAGAGCGAGGCGACGCTGAGGCGGGTGCGGCACCTGTTCGTCAACCGCGCCAACATGCGCGCGGCCTTGCGGAAGCTGGTGAACGCCACCTTCGCCATCCGGGATGAGCTGTGGTGGGGCACCGGTACGGCGTGTGCCTCCGACAGCCGCAAGTTCGGCGCCTGGTCCAGCAACCTGATGACCGAGTGGCACCAGCGCTACCGGGGCCCCGGGGTGATGATCTACTGGCATATCGAGCGAAAGTCGGTCTGCATCTACTCCCAGCTCAAGTCATGTTCGGCCTCCGAGGTCGCCTCGATGATCGAGGGCGTGTTGCGGCACTGCACCGACATGGAGGTGGACCGGCAGTACACCGACACGCACGGTGCCTCCATCGTCGGGTTCGCCTTCGCCCACATGCTCGACTTCAAGCTGATGCCGCGACTGAAGAACATCGGCTCGGCGAAGCTGTACCGGTTGGCGGCCGGTCAGGACGAGCAGTGGCCGAACCTGGGCCCGGTGCTCTCCACCAAGACGATCGACTGGGACCTGATCGCCCAGCAGTACGACCAGATCGTGCAGTACACCGCCGCCCTGCGGCTGGGCACCGCCGAGGCCGAGCAGGTCCTGCGCCGCTTCACCCGTGGAGGGCCCAAGCACCCGACGCACCGGGCGATCGAGGAGCTGGGTCGGGCGGTGCGGACCTCGTTCGTATGCGACTACCTCGCGGACGTCGAGATGCGCCAAGAGATCCACGAGGGGTTGCAGGTGGTGGAGAACTGGAACTCCGCGAACAAGGACCTCTTCTACGGCAAGGATGGCGATCTGGCAGGTGCGGACAAGGAGTCCCAGGAGGTCAGCATGCTCGTGCTGCATCTGCTCCAGTCCGCTCTGGTGCACGTCAACACGCTGCTGATGCAGGAGACCCTGGCCGATCCGAAGTGGGCGGACAAACTCACCGACGCGGACCGCAGGGCGCTGTCGCCGCTGTTCTGGACCCATGTGAATCCGTACGGCAGGTTCGAGCTGGACATGAACAGCCGCCTCGATTTGGACCTGTCCATCCGGGCGGCGGTGCCCAGGCCGCGCACTCCACAGAGGGAAGCAGCAAGCACCCCGACGTGACGGTCCGGGCCTGGCCGGAACCGCGGTGAAGACGAATGAGCTGGTTGCCAGCGGCGGGTGGAGTAGGTGATGCGGAGGCGGCACGACACTCCTGCCTTCCGCCAAGGAACCCAGGGACCCGGTCAACCGGGCAGAGTGACGAGCCCCATCTCATAGGCGGTGATGACGAGCTGGACCCGGTCCCGGGCACCCAGTTTGGTGAGCAGGCGTGACACATGTGATTTGGCCGTGGCCACCGTGATGAAGAGGCCCTCCGCAATCTCGGTGTTCGACAGGCCGCGCCCGACCAGGGTCAGGACCTCCCGTTCCCGCTCGGTGATGCCCTCGACCGGCCTCGGGGATCGCTTCGGGGCGGCTTCGGGGCGCCCGGCGAACTCCGCGATCAGGCGGCGCGTGACACCCGGCGCGATCAGCGCGTCGCCGGCGGCGACCACGCGGATCGCCGCGAGGATGTCGTCGAGCGCCATGTCCTTGACCATGAAGCCGCTCGCTCCGGCCCGGAGCGCGCCGTAGACGTAGTCGTCCTCGTCGAAGGTGGTCAGGACGAGGACGCGGGTGGTCGCCGGGCCGTTGGTGATCAGGCGAGTGGCCTCGATCCCGTCCATTCCGGGCATCCGGATGTCCATCACCACGACGTCGGGGTGGATGTCCCCAGCCAGTTGGACCGCCTCGGCGCCGGTGGCGGCTTCACCGACGACCTCCAGGTCGGGGTGATCGGCCATGATCACGCGCAGGCCGGACCGCACCAGCGGCTGGTCGTCGACGAGCAGGACACGTACGGGACCGCCGGTCATCGGGCCTCCACCGGAATTCCGACGGGTTCGGGCAGCGGCAGCCGCGCCGCCACCCGGAAGCCGCCCTCCGGGCGCGGTCCGGCACTGATGCGGCCGTGCAGCAGGGCGACCCGCTCGCGCATGCCTACGATGCCGAAGCCGTGGGCCGGGCCGTCCTCGGTGGCGCCGCGCCCGTCGTCGACGATTTCCACGGACAGCTCCTCGTCCCCGTAGTTGACGGCCACCCGGCAGTGCCCGGTGCCCGCGTGGCGGACCACGTTGGTCAGCGCCTCCTGGACGATACGGTAGGCCGACAGGTCGATGTCGGCCGGCAGCGGGCGCTGTTCCCCGCTGCGGCGCACGTCGACCCGTACCCCGGCGTCCGCCGTCGTCGCCGCCAGCCGTTCGAGGTCCGCCAGACCGGGCGAGGGCGCGAGCGGTGCCCGCCCCGAAGCCCCCGCGTCCGGGTCGGCCTGACGGAGCGCCACCAGCGTGCGCCGGAGGCCCGACAAGGTCTCCCTGCTGGTGGCTTCGATGGCTTGCAGCGCCTCGTGGGCCTCCTCGGGCTGCGTCTGGATAACCCGGCTCCCCACCCCGGCCTGGATGGCGATGATGCCGATGCTGTGCGCGACCATGTCGTGCAACTCCCGGGCAATCCGCAGCCGTTCGGCGACGACGGCCTCGGCCACCTCCTGTGCGCGCAGCGCCACCGCGTGCTCGCGGCGCTCACGGATGAGCAGACCGGCCGTGCAGGCCGCGGCCATCGCCAGGAGGGCGATCACGAGGTTGACGGTCAGACCGTCCCCGTGCGCGAAGCCGCCGACGCACAGCACCTGGACGACGAGGGAGGTGGCCACGGCGACGGCCGAAGCCCGCCGTGCGCGGGTGGCGACGATGAACCCCAGGATGAGGTCCACCGCCAGGAACGGCAGGAACTGGTTCTGGTACGAAGCCGACAGGTCCACCGGGGCGGAGCTCGGGGGGCCCACCACCACGGCGATGGATCCGAAGAGCGCCATGGCCAGAGCCAGGATCGGCCCGCGTCGCAGGACGCCGACGAGCAGGCTCGCCGCCAGCAGTGCCCCGATGCCGTGGACCGTGCCCGAAGCCCGCGGCGCACCTCCTACGAGCAGACCCACCGCGAGGACGTAGAGGACACCCCCCACCCAGGCCATGACCTTCGTTCTCGTCATCGCAGATGTGCCCTCTCAAGGCGGTGCGCCCTCTCCAGAGGAAGGCCGCGCGGTGCGACGCGCGCGGGCGAGGCGGTGGTCGGTATGGCATCCATCCCGCGAGACTATCCAGCCCTGAGACCTGCGGCGTCCGCCCACGGGCGTCCGCCCACGGGCGAACACCCGGGCGCGCGATTGCCGCCTGCGGCCCCATGACCGGCCGGGGTCCCTCCCGGCAGTGTTGTCCACATGATCGAAGTACATGAACTCACCAAGCGCTACGGCGGCAAGACCGCCGTCGACCAGCTGTCCTTCACCGTGCGACCGGGCCAGGTCACCGGTTTCCTCGGTCCCAACGGAGCCGGCAAGTCCACCACCTTGAGGATGATCCTCGGCCTGGAGGCGCCCACCGGCGGCGCCGCCACCGTCAGCGGCATCCCCTTCCGCAGCCACCCGCGCGGACTGCGGCACGTCGGCGCCCTCCTCGACGCAGGCCAGGTCCACGGCGGACGCACCGCCGCGGCCCACCTGTCCGCCCTGGCCCGCAGCAACGGGATCTCCCTGCGCCGGGTGGAGGAGGTGCTGCACGAGGTGGGCCTGGCCGAGGCGGCGGGCCGCCGCATCGGCGGCTTCTCGCTCGGCATGAAGCAGCGTCTGGGGGTCGCCACCGCCCTGCTCGGCGACCCGCCGGTGCTGATGTTCGACGAGCCGGTCAACGGCATGGACCCCGAAGGCGTGCTCTGGATGCGCCGCCTCTTCCGGCGCCTCGCGGCCGAGGGCCGTACGGTCTTCCTCTCCAGCCACCTCATGTCGGAGATGGAGAACACCGCCGACCAGCTCGTCGTCATCGGCCGGGGCCGGCTCATCGCCGCCGAGTCGGTGCGGGAGTTCGCGGCCCGCGGCGCCGGCCTCGGCGTGGTGGTGGGCACGCGGCAGGCAGCCGAGCTGACGGCGGTGCTGACCGCCGCCGGCGCATCGGTCGAGCCGGAGGGGTCTGCGGGTACCGAGAAGCTCGTCGTGACCGGACTGCCGTCGGACCGGATCGCCGCGCTCGCCTTCGAGAACGGGATCCTGCTCAACGAACTCACAACCCGGGCGGCCTCATTGGAAGAGGCCTTCATGGAACTGACCGCCGACAGCGTCGAATACCAGGCAGGACAGCCCCGATGACCACACTCGCCCCTGCCCCCGCGACCACCTCGGCCGCCTCCCTCGCCGAGCCGCCCGCCCGCTTCCGCGACCTGATCGCCTCCGAGTGGATCAAGATACGGTCCCTGCGCTCCACCCCGTGGACCCTCGCGCTCATCACCCTGTTCGTCATCGGGTCCGCGGCCGTGGCCACGCTCTCCGACAAGGCCGCGGGCTCCGAACCCACCAGTTTCCTGGCCTACGACACCTTCTCCTCGCCCGGCTACATGACGCTGATGCTCGTCGCCGGAAGCATGGGCGCCCTCACCGTCGTCAGCGAGTTCAGCAGCGGCCTGATCCGCACCACCCTCGCGGCCGTCCCCGCCCGCGGCGCGGTCGTGCTGGCCAAGGCGGTCGTCACCGCCTTGCTGTGGACCGCGGTCGGCACGGCCGCCGCCATCGGCTCCTTCCTCGTCTCCCAGGCCATCCTGGACGGGCACGGTGCCGCCGTCCCGATCACCCACCCCGATGTGCTCCGCCCGCTGGTGGCATCCGCGCTGCTGGCTCCGGTGTGCGCCCTGACCGGCCTGGGCCTCGCCGTCCTGCTCCGCCATGCCGCCGCCACCATGCTCACCAGCGCCTTCACCCTGCTGATGCTGTCCACCATGTTCTCCGAGAGCAACCGCTGGTCCGCCGACATCAAACACACAATGATCTCCGCCGCCTGGACCCGCCTCGTCCAGACCTGGGAGCCCGATCCCGCATCCCTGGGCTACACCGCCACCCTCCCCGGCTGCTGGATCGTCTACGCGCTCTGGCCGCTGGCCGCGGTCGCCCTCGCGGTGATCGTCGTACGGCACCGCGACGTGTGAACGTGCCTCCGAGACGCGCGTATCGTGCCCCGGGGCACAGGGGCAAGGCCCTCGATGCTCACCTACCACACCGGGCGCTTCACCAAGGTGCCCCGGCTCGCCAAGCTCCTGCGCGTGCCCACCCCCGCCGACCGCGGACCCGGACAGCCGTGGCGCCCCGGCACCCTGGTTCCGCTCGCCCTCGCGCCGGACACCCCGAACGCCGACATCCGCATCGGGTACGCCCGGTGCTCGACGCTCACCCAGGAACTCCAGTCCCAGCTCGACGCCCTCGCGGGGCACGGCATCCCTCGCGACAAGGTGTTCTCCGAGAAGATCAGCACCCGCGTACGGGTCCGGCCCCAGTTCGAGGCCGCGCTCGCGCTCGCCCGCCAGATCAAGGCCCACGCCCCGCACTGCCGTGTCATCTTCACCGTCTACGAGATGAAGCGCCTGGGCCGCGACGCCGCCGAACTCACCGCGCTCGCCGACCACCTGACTGCCCACGGCCTAGTGCTGGAGATGCTCGCAGGGCCGCTGCCCGGGATGTACGACCCCAGCGGGCCCGGACGCCTGCTGTTCGCGTTCTTCGCGGCGATGGCGGAGACCGAACGGGAGAACATTCGGGAGTCGCCCCTCGAAGGGCTCGACGCGGCGGCCCGCAAGGGCAAGCACGGCGGCCGGCCGCCCGTCATCACCGACGACATGCTGCACACCGTGCTCCGGCGCCGTGCGAACGGCGAGTCGGTCGATCAGATCCAGTCCGACCTGATCATTCCCACCGGCAAGCGCAGGGGCCAGCCCCCCAGCGTCGCGAGCATCTACCGCGCGCTCGCGGGGCACGAGAAGACTCAGGCGTACCCGGAGGCCGTCGAGACGGCGCACGCCGACTTCGCCGCCCTTCAGCAGCGCGACCACAGCCCCAAGTAATTACTCAGCGCTCCAAGCCACCTGGCGGTAGCTATACGAGAACAGGGCCGTCTCCCTCGGGGCGACACCGCTCTTGATGGCCTTCTGACCAGACGCCCGCATCAGCCAGGGCCCTGACGCCATCTTCTCGATCAGGTGACCGTGATGCGCAGGACGTACTGCCTGCCGGCGCTGATCGCTTCGGCCTGCTCGATCAGGTCGTCGTGTGTGAACCCCAGCCGGACCTGGTCCGCCGCCCGGTGCAGTGGCTTTGTTCACGAGAGCGGGCGGCAGATGTTCACCACTTCGGGAGGCACCACTGGTGTGTGGGTGTTCGAATGGGCGGTTCCGGAGCGTGTGCCGACGATGTCTAGCAGTCGGCTAGAAGAGGCCGGCGCGCATGTGTCCGGTGAGGTTGTCGAGAATCTCCCGCAGCCATGGGATGCGGACGGCCGGAAGTCGGATCAGGGTGTGCTCAAAGATTCCGGAGTCGGCTCGGAACATGCAGTACGGGCGTGGCAGGGGCGGGTCGTCGCGGAGTACGCCGTCGGGCATGGTTCCCGAGGTCGGCAGGCGAAGGTGCGGTTGGGGGAAGGCCATCCACATCCATATCCCGAAGGGCAGCGGCACAGGATGTGCTGACGCCGGTCCGGCCGGGCGCCATGTTGCCCCCGTCTGTGGGTGCGTCGGCACGAGCATGATGTCAGCGTCCGGGCACGGTGCGGCCAGTCCAGGTCCGGCCAGGACGGCGCGTCGCCCCGGCTGGTCCGTGGGCAGCAGGGCGTCGAGGGCGCGTTGGAACATCTCCGTGGTCAAGCCGTGCGGGACGGTCACCGGTCGGCCGTCGGAGGCTGCCAGCAAGTGGGCCAAGGCCCGGCCGCCTGCTGCTTCCCACTGCGGGCTCCATGACCACCAATGGTCCAGCCCGCCGCCCGAGCCCCATCTGGTGATCGGCTCGACCGGGGGCGTGGCTTTCCCCTCCTTCAGAAGCTCCGCCCAGGAGAGGACTGCGGTTTCGCAGGTGGTACCGTCGATGGGGAGGCGGTGCACGGCATCCGGCGACAACCAGACCGCCTGCCAGAGCGAGCAGTCGTCGATCCGGCTCGCTACAGGCAGGCCACACGCCTCACAGGCCATGTTGGGGCCGTCACCCCAGTCGAGGCCGCAGCAGTATCCACCGGCCTTGTCCGGGACAAGTACGGTGCCGCGGGCATCCCCGGGGGCGATGACGACGGCGCCGGGTGCGCTGTCGGACAAGGCGAAGAGGGGGGCATAGATGCCGCGGGCCGCCGCCTCGTCCGGGTCAACGTCCTCCCACCTCCGCCATGGCGGCCCCCAGCGCTCGGGTTCCACGGCGAACGTGCCCGACTCCATCAGCACCGGGAGCTGGACCCCGTTCCCGAACTTCTGATGGGCATGGGCCGGCAGCGCGACCGGGGACAGCGGGATGGTCAACTCAGCGCCACACCCCGCACACACGAAAACGAACAAATATCCTCCGAGAAGAAGCGGGGGCATCGTCGCATCTCCAGGGCGGGCCGGCCAACGTGTTTTCATCCGCAGCGCGAGACCGCGCACCGCCACACCGCGCAGCATCCCGTTCGAATTCTCGACCTGCCGGGTGCCTCCCGAAGTGGTGAACATCCACTGCCCGTTCTCGTGAACAAAGCCAGTGCAGGAGCGGAAGGATGTCGGCGGCGGGCCAGCCGCGGTGTGAGTCAGCCAGCTGGATGAATGTCTGCTGGTAGGAAGCTCCGTAGGCGCTGGCGCTGTCCGTCAGCAGCCGGTCCAGGTCCGTGCTGCCGATGTTGATCTCACCCATGGGCTGCTCCCCTGCACAAGAGGCCCGGCCGCTCCAGGCCCACATTCACGACGCTACGGGCGGGGTCTGACAGTCGGGTCCACCCGGACTCGGAACGAGCCGGTTGAACTGATCGGCAAGGGCGCGTCAGGCCGTTACCTGGCGGGTGATCTTTCAGTGTGGGCCGTGATGTGTCCCCGTGCTCGTGGCGTTGATCCGCTCATGCGGCGATTCATCTCTCTGACGGCAGCGACACTCCTGGCCACAACACTGGTGCAGGCAGTCGCCGTGGCAGCACCGGCCCGCGGGGGCTACCGGTGCACAACGAGCTCACGGACGCTGGACATGCCGCAGTATTCCGGGCCCTGGCCGGATAACTTCACGTTCACCGTGACCATCTGTGCCCGGCGCAGCGGGAACGCCGTCACCGCGTACTCCTCCGTGCGGTGGCAGGCTCCCTACGCGGCACACCAGGTCAATACGTTCGATTCCGTCGGACTCCAGACGGAGATCAAGCGCTCCGTCCGTGGCACGGACCCCATCGTCTCGTCACGCGAATTCGATCTGCATGAGCGGATGGAGCGCGGCAGCGGCTCGTACACCACACCCGCGCTCACTCACCAGGTGAGCGGGCCGAGCCTGGGCGACGCCACCTTGTTCCTGAACTGGAACAACGACGGGAAGGGCGTGTACAGCTACTCCTTCGCGGCTTCGCCACTGGTGCCTATCCCCAACAGCGTCTTGCCCACCATCCGTCGTCGGGCGAGGCGAAGGGGTCGGGCCAGGTTTTGGTGATGTAGAGGTCGTCGAGCGGTTTCACCAGACGCCGCAGTTCACGCGCCGTCTTTCGCGGAAGAGCGTGCATGGCTGCTTCCAGAACGCCCCGCTCGTCGGTTGTGTAGAAGGGGTTGCACAAAGGGCAACCGCAACCGCCGGCGAGAGCACGACTGGGGCGGTGGGCTGTTCGCGACCACTGCTGCAAGGCCTGGGCTATCGCCCCAGGCCAGAGCCGATCGTGCTCGAGGCGGGAAACCGCTCCGGCAAGCTTGCCCGAGCCACGCGGCAGCCCAGGTGCTGGTGTTTCATGCGCCTGCCGCCTCCAGTGACGTCCGCAGGTGCGGACTTGGGACGGCCGACTACGCGGCATCGCCCTTTCTGATCTTGTTGTTCACGGGGCCAGCATGCCAGATCCGGGGACGGCTTCGCGCCCAGGATTAGGCGTCGGAACGGGTCGTCTCGCCAGTGCGCCGGGGCTTGGTTCCTTGCTTGTGGTGCGCGGGGCGGGTGTAGGACTCGGCGGTGGCGAGGACTCGTCCGACGTCGTAGCGGGTGGCGGGTTGTGGGTTCTTCGAGCCGAGCGGGCGGCCGTGCCTAGGAGGCGCTGCGCCTGATCAGCGGATACAGGGGGTCGGCCTGGGGATTGGGCCCCTCGGTGGTCAACTCCTCGGCGCGCTCCTGCCACCAGGAGGCGCGGCTTTCGTGTTCGTCGGCGAAGACGGGCTCGGCTTCGGCTAGTTCACGGTAGACAGCAACGAGCTGGTTGATCACTTCAACGCTGGCCGCGGTCGCCGGGTGGGCGGCGCCGGAGTCGTCGTCCGCGAAGTCCACCCCCGCCAGTACCTGCCAGGCAGCGTCTTGGTCCGCCTGCAGTTGCTTCAGCCGCGCGTGGAGCGGGTCACCCGCTTGCCGGCGGTGGTTCTCGTAGGTGTCCGAGCCCGGAAAGCGGGTGGCGTCCAGGGCATCGGTGACCGCGCGCTCGCGGTCGGGGTGGCGGTGGGCATACCAGGCGTCCAGGTCTGCTGCCAGGGCAGGCCCCGCGATGTCCTGGGTGTTGCGCCGCCCGGCCAGTACCCACTCGTCGACGGCCTCCGCCCTGGTGCGGTGATTCGGTGCGGGGTAGCGGTGGGGAGAGTGCTCGAGGTGGCGGTGAGCTACACCGCGTTCCCGCTCGGCCACAATCGCGGCTTTGATCCATTTTTCCAAGTGTCCGTGGAGGGCCACTGCGTCGTTGAGCAGGGCGCCGGGTTCGGGGTCGGTGGCGACAGGGACGAGCTCGGCAACGGCATCGGCGAGCTGGCGGGCCATCGCGGCCAGCTGGAGCCGGGACTCGTCACGCGGAGACAGGAGAGAACCTGCGGGGGACTGGGACTTGGCCATGTCGCCACGCTAGGACTGCTCACACGAGCGTGTCCGGAAAACCTCGCAATCCGGCCGGATCGCAGCATCCGCCCCAGGGCGCGGCTGCCTGGGGATCGGGCGCAGCCTCGCATTAATGCGCACGGGCAGGGCGGGGCGGCAGATTCTGCGGCTACAGCTGCTGATGGGGAACCGGCGGGCGGCTGAGTGCTGTGGCGCCATGTGGGGAGTGAGTCGGCTTCTCACCGGTGCCCCCTTGTGTCCGGGCGGGGGCAGAGCCTGGTTCTGTGGCTGAGGCGAGCGGGGCCGTAACGAGCGGGGCGGGCCGGGGCGCGGGAAGGTCGGTGAGGGTGCCGTGAGCGGTGATGTGGGCGGGGCCTGTGAGGGTGATGCGGCCGCTGGTGTGGACGGTGACATGGAGCTGTCCTCCGGGGAGGTCGACGCGGTAGTCGGCGGGGCGGCGCATCTGTGTGCGCAGGCGATGGGCGGCGACCGCCGCGCAGGCTCCGGTGCCGCAGGCCCTGGTCTCCCCGACCCGCGTTGGCTCGCCTGCGACCTCCTATCACGGGCCCGTTCCCTTCCTGAGCCGACGCGTCGAGACGACCGCGCCCGGCTACCCGCGCGACCGACTCCACGCCGTCCTCGACCTGGCCGACACCGTCCACAAGTGCGGCCACGACGACCAGGTCGTGAACTCCTCGACCAGGCCGAAGGACTCATCGGCACCGTCAGCTCCCACCGCATGGCCCACCGGTACCAAGCCCTTTCATCGACCGTCATCAAAGCGTGAAAGCCCGGTCCGGCATCCACAGCATTGCGGCGCCCGTGCTATCTCCGCACTCTGGACCGAACCGGCGAACTCGCATCCCCACAGACTGATGAAACGGCTCCCGGCCGAAACCGCGAAACGGACATCAATCCCCGGTCCTGGCCTGGATCCGCTGTTGTTCTGCGTCGTCCGGGTGGGTCGCGTCCTGGTGAAGGTCGGCGAAGTGCCGCACCATGGCGAGCAGTTCGTCGCGTGCGGCGATTCCCTCCGCGCCGGCTCGTGCCAGTGCTTCGTGCAGTGCCTGTCCGAGGGCTTCGCGTACGGCCGGCCATGCGCCGCTGAGGGGGCGGCCATCCTCGATCAGCCGGGCCAGCAGGTCCAGTCGGGTGTTGCTTTCTTCACGGATGCCGCGAAGAGGTGACGTCCGCAGCGCCTGCACCAGCTGGTAGTCGAGTTCGGCTGGGAGGATTACGGGCGTCGGTGCGGCCTCGTCGATGCGTTGGGCGAGCCCCTTGAGGAGTGCGGCACCGGCTGGTTCGAAGCAGTACGGCACCGCGTTTCGGATGTCCCTCAGGAGGTCGCCGAGGTCGGCCGTGGGCAGCGACAGGGTCATGCCCTCCCGTCCGGGGTCGGCGAAGGCCGCGGCGATGCGTTGCGGCTCTTCCCGCAGGCGTTGCTCGGTATGGTGCGGCCACTCGTGCCGAAGCGGCAACTCGAAGCCCTCACTGATCGCCGACGGCAGTCGACTGTATCCGTTCACGAAGTAGCCCAGGTATCTGATCGCCTTGTTGACGTGGTAATCAGAGGGCGGAAAGGCGGGGTCGCGGTAGGCCCGCACCACGCCGTCGGTCTCGCCGCTGTCGTAGACCACAGCGGTTTCGATGTGCCCGTTGGGGTGGGTGACCTCGATACGCCACGGGTCGCCGGGCACAACCCGGACCCTGGCCACCACCTCTTCGGCGTCCTCATCCATCAAGGTCGGGGTTCCGTTCAGGCGAGCTGTGTGCGCACGCGGTGCAAGTAGCTGAAGTCGTGGCGCTGCGCGGCGTTGGTGACCGGACGGATCTCGCGGGTCGCCACGTTGAGAGCATAGGCACCGACGGTGCCCAGGACCCAGCCCAGGTCGGGCACGAGGAGGGACCCTGCAGCCGCCGCACCCAGCGCGACTGCCGCGGTCACCGAGCGGTTGATCCACACTATGCGGGAGCCCTTGGCCGCGGCCTGGAAATCCTCCACCGCCTCCGTCAATTCACGGCGGAGCTGTGCAAGGACGTCGGCTGGATGCTCGTAGTCCCGCCGCAGGTCACCGAGCAGCCGGTGGACTGCCCGCATCAGCCGTATCCGCTCGTCCGTGTACCGTTCGCGGAAGGCGAGCACGTCGCCCGTTGATGTGCCGGGTACGGGCAGCGGGAGAAGCCGCCCGATCTCCACCTCCCAGGAGAGGCTGCGCGCCTGGCCCAGTGGCTGATGGGCGAGGCGATAAGCATCCTCCCGGTCCGTACAAGGGAAATAGGCTCGTCGTCCCGAAGCGCCGCCGTCCGGGGGTGACAGGGCCAGGTGGCGCGCGATGGTGCCGATGACCGTCTGCTGGACCTCCTGCGCCACCGCAACCGCGGAGAACGACTGGGGCAGCGGCTCCGCGAGTCCGAGCTGGATAAGCCGCCGGATCAGCAACTCGTTCACTTTACTCCGGTAGATGAAGCTGTCGGGCGGGGAAGCCGGCCGCGGCGGCTGCGGCCTGGAAGCCATGCGCTCCAGCTCACGTACCAGCACCGACGACGCGCCCCAGTCGCGCATCAGACGTGCATAGTCGGAGTCGCCCGAATACCCGGTCCAATCGCCGAAGACCACGGGCGAATACAGCTCCCGCTGCTGGAGTTCGAGCAACTCCGCAGAGACCGCCGCCTGGAACACCTCAGGATCACGCGGAACGACCGACGAGATCCCGTCCCAGTACAGCAGCGCCTGGTGCACGATCTCCACTGGCGGAACCACCAGCGGATAGTAGAGCAGGACGGCCATTGCGTCTCTCCCCAGGTACGACCTGATCGACGAGCCAACGGTACTGTCCGCCGTCACCAGGCAAGAGCCAGTCTGGCGCACAGATGGCGGCCCGTACATGCGTCGCTGCGGTCTCGCCACCGACCTGGGCCGACTCCTGGAGGCGCCACCCCCTGAAGCGCAGGACTACTTCCCGGGGGTGCACTCACCGCCGGCGAACCAACTCACGGACCGCCCCTGTCAGGGCTGTGTGGCGGTCTGCGGGGCGACATTCATCCGATTGCCGCCTCGCTGTACGCGAACGGCTGCGCGCCGACCGGGCCGTCGACGCCAGCATCATCTCCGCGGTTGCCGCCCTAGTCACAGGGAGCCGGAGTGGGCGGTCGTCGGATGTGGAGGTCGAGAGACGTTCGACCGAATTATTTCCACGTACAGGCCCCACGTTGTACACACGGTCCCTCTGGACTGTGTCCATCAGCAGTGCCCATGCGATCACTGGCCAGCCGGGAGGATCACCGTGGCAGCCAGCACCCCGGCCAGGGCACCGCCCATGAGGAACGGGCCGTAAGGCCGTGCACTGGCTTTCCGCGGGGCCATCAGGACCAGGCCGTACACGGCGGCGAGGACCTGCCCGGCGAGAGTGGCGAGAACGAGGGCGCCCCAGCCATACCAGCCGAGCACAGCCCCGCGTGGGAGCGACAGCTTGACGTCTCCGAACCCAAGACTGCGGGGACTGATCAGGAAAAGCGTGGAGTATCCGCCGCCGAGCGCGAGCGCGCCCTCCAGCGCCGTCATTAACGAGCCGGCCGCCGCGGGAGCCGAGCTTCTGGCGGTTGCGGGCGTGGTCGGCCTTGTCGGGGAGGGCGCAGCGGATTCCGCAGCGGCGCAAGTAGGCGCGGTTCTTGCGGGAGGCATACGACTTGTCCGCGCGGACCCGGTTGGGGCGGACGCGTCGCCGGCCCGGCCCGATGCGGGGCACGCGGACCTTGGCCAGGACGGGCTCGAACTGCGGTGAGTCCCCGCGCTGCCCGGCGGTCACCACGATCGCCATGGGCTTCTGGTCCTGCTCGACGGCCAGGTGCAGCTTGGTGGTGAACCCGCCGCGCGACCGTTCCGGTCCATTATCTCCGGGCTCTTCATGGACACCGCCTGGTGGTTCCTTCTGCAGGTCACCCTGCCTTCGGGCTCCGGCCGCGTGCTGGTGGGCACGGCAGACCGTGGAGTCGACGTTAGGTCCCACACGATCGCACTCTCTGCGTCGGTCAGGACTGGAGCCGGGTAAGGATGCGTGCCAGGTGCCGTTCCGCTGCCACGGACAAAACAGGTCGAGACCCGGCCCCACGGCCCGTAGTCGACAGGCACGTCTCGCCACGGAACACCGGTCCGGCTCCGGAACCATATGCCGTCGATCAGCTGTCGTCGCGGCCAGACAGGTGGCCGCGCCTTCGCCCCCAACAACGGCTCCAGCACTGCCCACTGCTAGTCCGTGAGATCTCCCCGACGCATGAACCGTGATCATTCACAGTCCAAGATCCAATTTCGATAGACGGCCTAATGCCGCATCAGGCGCCGTCTGTTTTGTCGACGACGGCCTCTCTGGCCCGGTCCGCCGCGCAGGGAAGCATCCACGCGGCAGACCGTCACGAGGTAAACGTTGTCAGCGCGCGGGTCAGTGCGGCGTCGTATTGCTCCGCGTCGAAGTGAAAAGCCGGAGGGCGCGCCTCGTTAACGGGCACCTGCCAGTCGCACCACTCCACGATCCCGCCGTGACGCTGCACGAACACGGACAGGTAGCCACAGCATCCACCCGTGCACTCGGGCTCACCCAGCTCTACACGTCGTCCCTCGCCGGTTGCCCACAGGGAATCCTGGCCATCGACCGGCAATACCTTCTCGGCAAACGGGGCCGCGGCCTCCCTCTCCGATCGCGGCTGCCAGCACTTCCTCGCCATCGATCCGGAAAGACAGCTGGGCAGCCCATCGGGGGCCTGGCGGCAACACGCTGATCTCAAGCCAATTGAACGCTCCTGGCGGGCCCCCCGGGGTGGTACTGGTGCGGCTGTGGCCTGTCGGGCGATCTTGAGACTGCCCGGACGGAAGCCCTGCGAGAAGGCAGGTTCACGGGACGACGCAAGGGCAGCTAGCTAGCCAGTAGGTTCATGCGCCGGGTCAGACCGGCAGGGCGGTGGGCGGCTACACCTGACCGGGCGGCAGCAGCACGGTGATGGTGTGAGACACGAGAACGACGGTGGTGTTGACCGTGTCGTGGATGACGGAGCCGACGGGATCGTTGATGCCGTCGGCTGCCTGGGCAGGGAAGGCGAAGGCTCCAAGAGCGACGGTGGCGAAGGCCGCAGTAGCGGCGATGTACTTGATCACGTCTCCATAACCGTCAGAAGGTACAACGGTTACGCCGTCCCATCCCATCCCGCACCGCCACCACACCAGGCCATCCAGCAACAACGTCGGCCCCATTTGCCAATAAGCGTGCCAATTTGCCAACTGAGCTGCGCGGTGGCCGGCGTCTTCCTCGACTCTCTCGGCAACCCGAACACGGTCCGCAACTACGGGATCAGAGTGGGCGAGACCACCGAACAGCTCGGCAGGGGTCGGCCGCTGGCATCCGTCGCGGACGACGAGATCGGCGAGGCCCTGGAACTGCGGTGGGCAGCTCCCCGGCGAACAAAAAGGCATCGAGTCCAGCGAGCGACTCGGGCGCCGCAGGTGGGTCATCGAGCGGAAACCGGTGATCGTCGCGACCATCGAAAGCTCACTCGCCGTTCCCGAGCCCCTCGTGGAGAAGATGGACAACGCAGATGTCGCCGACGGGGACGTCGGTGATCTCGCTGATGATCTCGGCGAGCGCGGCGGTGACGTCGGCTCGGGCGATGGTGGGCATGGCGGTGCTTCCTTCGACAGTGGGGAGATGGGCGGGGGGTGTCACAGGGTGCGGACGAGGCCGCCGTCACAGCGCAGGGCGACTCCGGTCACGTACGACGCAGGGGCGCTGCACAGGAACGCGGCGGCAGCGGCGAACCCGGCGGGGTGACCGTAGCGGCCGGCGGGCATCGCGGCGACCGATTCGCGTTCCACGTCCGCCACGGTGCGGCGCGTGCGGTGCGGTTCGGCGGAGAAGTACGCCTGAGCGGCAGTGAAGTGGGGCACCGCCAGGCCCACCCCGGCCCGTCGAGGTCCTGAAAGAGGCTGCGGGCCCGGCTTCCGCAAGCGCCGTACATCGCGGAGGTGATCCTTGCCAGGAACCCGTGCAGGAACAGGACGTGGCGCGGCGGCGCCTGGGGACGTATCGAGCTCGGCCACCCGGGTCATCTACGCCGTGCGCTCTGCGCTGCTGGGCCTCGATGTTCTCGGGGGTCATGGTGCCGACCTTGCGGGCCACGGCTTCGGCGTGCTCGGGGGAAGGCGCGAAGGGCCTCCTCCTACTAGGCGGGTGTCAGACCCGCGACCAGTTCTCCGGCCGGTGGATGCTCATGGGCCTGCCGTCCTTCCTGGACTGTTGCCCCGGCGCCCCCCTGTTGGCCTCGACCTGAGGCATAACGCGTCACCGCTGTTCTCGCGGCGACGGTAATGCGGTTGCCCTGCCGAATGGAGCAGCAGGGCAACCGCCGGAGAAGGGTCAGCGCCAGTCGAAGGAATAGCGGTTGGCCACCCGGTCGAACGATGCGTCGACCCGGCGTGGAGGAAGACTGAACTCCTCCTCCGCCCAACCGCACATCGCCACCGGGACACCCTCTTCCTGGAAGTCCGACTCGACATAGGACATCCGGTGGATGACTACGGTGGCAGGGGCGCCTCCCACGCTGTCCGACACCTCGGACGCGACCGCCGCGAGGCCGTCACGCAATCCCGTCTTGACGGCTTCGTCGAGTCCGGAAGCCGTTTCCTCGAAGGCGATCCACACAGGTACCTCGGCGGACACGCGCTCACCTTCCGAGGGCTCTGCGTGCACCACCTGCGCTGTGAGCGAGATCCTGACGCCCCAGGGCCCTTTGAGGAGCTTGTAGATATAGGTTCTGGGTTCTGTCATCAGTCGAATTTCAGCATAAGGAAGACCGTGGACGCGAAGTAGTTCTCCGTGCCCTTGGCCGTCGGTCGGGTGATGTAACTCAGGCCGTGGGTGGGTTTTCCGTCCCAGAGAAGACTGTACTTCTCCATGAACTCCGTCGCGGCGTCGTCCGACATGAGACCCAGGTGGGCCTGCGGGAACATGGCCAGGGCCACGTTGCTGACCGTGAACCGCATGATCTCGGAGCCCGGCTTGTTGGCCGCGTAGGCCACGGCTTCGGCCCGGCTCCCCCATGCATAGACGCCGGGGCCGAAGTGCGCCCGGTGCGGCTCGGTGGGGAACGGGTTGCCGCCGGCCCGGAGTCGAGCCGCGTCCGCCTTGTCCTGGACGGTGAAGAACTCCATCCCGCCGCACGCGATGTCCTTCACCGCGTCGTTTGCGCCGCCGCTGCGGGCGAGTCTGGCGATCCCCTTGCCCTTGGGCTTCGGCTTGTCGCGGTCGCAGTCCGGAATCTTCTTCTGCACCCGCTCGACGGCTTCCTCGACCTTCTTGAGCCGCTTCTTCGCCGCGGCGATCTTGTCGAGGAACTTATTGATGCCCCAGATGGCCTTCGTGATCTTCGGGAGCTTGCTGCCGATCTTGAGCAGCTTGCCGGGCCCGATGTTCTGGACGATCGCCCACAGGCACGTCGGGATGTCGGGGTCGTCGATGCAGGCCTTGATGTCCTCCAGGAAGAGCTCGACCAGGAGCTCGGCCCCGTTCTCCATCAAGTAGTCGATGAGATCCTTGCCCGCGAGGTCCTTGGCCTCCTTGTACTGCTCGGGAGTGAGGTTGAGCTCCTTGAGCGCCTGGTCCAGCTCCGACCCCGACGCGGACACGTCGTGGGTCTCCGACGCCTTCCGGGCGGCTTCCTCGCGCGCCTTGCGCTCCTGCTCGCGCTGGTACTGCTCGGCGTTCTTGGCCGCCTCGTCGGCCTCCTTGGCGTAGGTGTCGGCGTTCTTCGCTGCTGTCTCCGCCGACTTGGCGTGCTCCTCAGCGGAATCGGCCAGCCTGCTCGCGTCGGCGGCGTCCTTCTCCGCCTGCTTGGCCGCGCCCTGGGCGATGGCCGCTTGCTTCTCCGCCATGGTGTCGGCGCTGTTGGCGGCGGCTGCCTCGTTCTCCGCCCGGGTGGCGGCGTCGCCGGCACGCTGGGCGTCCGCCTCGGCAGCCGTGGCAGCGTTACGGGCCGCGTTCGCATCCCCGTATGCGTCATTGGCCGCCTGGCGGGCGTCACGGGCGTCCGCCTGCGCCTGAGCGTCTGCCTGGTTGGCGCGGGCTGCGGCCGCACGGGCCTGCGCTGCCTCCTCGGCCGCCTGGGCCGCCGACTTGAGGGCGGCGGCGGAGGAACGGGCCGCGTCCGCCGCCGAGCGCGCAGCGTTGGCCGCGGCCTTGAAGGCCGGTGCCACCTGGGCGTTGGCACGGCTGGCCGCCGCCTCGGCGGCTTCGGCGGCCTTGACCGCCTCGTTGGCCTTGGCCTCGGCCGACTTGACCTGCTCCGCGCCCATCTCCACAGCGGCCCTGGCCACCGTTGCGGCGAAGTCCGCGTCGAGGTCCTGGCCGGAGAAGGGAGCTGTCAGTTCGATGGCTGTGTTCGCCGGATCGGCGATACCCGCGGCCATCGAACGCGCCGACATCGATGCCTGCACCGCGACCGTGGCCTGGACCTGCGCCATCGCCGCCTCGCGGTTGGCGCCGTCCACTTCGTCCTTCGTACGGTTGGCCGCCTGCAGGGCACCATTGGCCTCGACTGCCGCGAGACCTGCCAGGCGGGCCGCCTCGTGCCCGGCCATGCCCGCACGGGCTTCCTGAGCTGTCGCCTCGGCAGCCTTGTGGTCGGCCCGCAGGGCGGCGGCGTGCGTGGCCGACGCCTCGTAAGCGGCCCTCGTCGCGGCCTGATTGGCTGCGGCAGCGGCGGCCTCCGCGTTGTTCGCCGCCTCGTTCGCCCGCGCGGCATGCGCGGACGCCTCGGCGGCCGCGGCCCGCGCACGGGCGGCGGCACCCTCGGCCGCGATGGCGGCGGAGCGCGACCGCGTGGCCGCACCGCTCGCCTCGTCGGCAGTGGTTCGGGCCCGCACGGCAGCCTGGCCCGCGGCATTGGCCGCGGTCCGCGCCTCGGTTGCCGCGGTCCGTGCGGCCGCGGCGTCCTGCGTGCCCTGGGCCGCAGCGGCGTACGCCTCGGTCGCCCGGGCCCGGGCCTCCTCGGCCTTGTGCTCGCGCTCGGCGTCGAACGCCTTGTTCCGCGCCTCGCGCGCCTTCTCCTCGTCGCCGCGAGCGGCTTCGTCCGCGGTGGCAGACTTGCCCTCCTGGACGGAGGCCCGCTCCCGCGCGGCAGCGGCCTCAGCAGCGGCCGCCTGGGCCTCCGCACGCTTGGCCGCGGCCGTACGAGCCTCGGCATCGGCCCGCGCCCGCGCCGCGGAGGCATTGTTCCGCTCGCGCTCCGCCCGCCCACGGGCTTCCGCGGCCAGAGTGCGCTCGTGCTCGGCGATTGCCCGCTGCTCCATGGCGATCTTCGCCTGGCGCTGTGCCTCAACGCGGGCCTCGCGGGTCTTCCTGGCTTGGTCCCAGGCTTCCTTCTCGGCCTTCTCTGCGTCGATGCGCGCCTGCCTGCTCTTCGTGGCGGCGTCATCGGCGACCTTCGCCTGACGACCGGCCGCTTCGGCCAGCTGCGCCGCGGCCTTCGCGTGCTCCTCGGCGTTCGCACGCCACTGCTTGGCCTGCTCCTCGTGCAACTCCGCCTGGTTTTCCGCCCCCAGGCCTGCCGCGTCGGCAGCCGTCGCCTCCACCGCGTGCTGAGCGGTCTGCGTGGCCTTGACCGCGGCAGCGGCCGCCGACGCGATGCCCGCGGCGACCTCCGCCCACTGCGCGCCGCGCGTCAGACCGGTCTCCACCAGGACGTCGGCCTGCGCCCTCGCGCGGCCTGCGGCGACCTGCGCCTGCTTGGCCGCCTCGTCCGCGTTCTTGACCTGCCGGGCGATCTCGGCCTTGACCGGGCCGTAGTCCGACGACCGCTTGCCGGCCCGGTCGGCAGCCAGCATCCGGTCGGCCTGGCGTGCCTGTGCGGCCGCCGAACTCATGGCGTTCGAGGCGTTCTTGAGGGCCTTGACCGCATCACCGTGGGCAGCGATCAGCTTCGTACGGGCCTCTGCGGCGCGCGCGGTGTTCTCCGCCAGCTTCCGCAACTTCTCGGCGGCCTCCTGGGCCTCCTTCTGGGCCTTCTCCTCGGCGGCCCGCCGCTCGGCATCCTTCTGCGCGGCGGCCTGATAGCCCTTCTCCAAGAACTCCGCGATCACCTTGTCGTCTTTGGTCGCGAGGGCCGCCAGAGCGGCTTTCTTGACCTCCGGACCGCCGGACGTCGCCAGCATCTCGACCCGCTTACGGTTCTCTTCCGCGCGCTTCTTGTCGTTCTGCCCGGTCTGCTTGTCCCGCTGCCGCGCGATCTCCGCGCCAAAGGCGATGAAGTCGGCCCGGTCCTGCCGCGACCCCTTCAGAACCCGGTCGATCTCCTGCTCCAAGAAGGAGCCGCCCGTGCCGCGCATCGCCTCGATCGTCCGACGGTTCTCGGCGTCCGCGGCGTCCTTCTTCTCCTTGGCGCGTTGACGGGCCTCGGCCTCGCCGTGCTCCAGAAACGCCCGGATCGCCTGCGGATCGGTGCTCTCCAGAGCCTTCTTGGCGGCCTCTCTCACCTCCTCTTCCTCGTCGAACTGCGCATAGATGTCGACCAGTTCACGATCACGTTCGTCACTCGCCTGCTCGGCCGCGGTCCTGGCGACAGCGGCCGGCGCGCCTGCCGTGCGCGGGGCCAGGGCCGACAGCGGCCGCGTCGCGGGCTGGTCGGTGGCGGCGACGGCCTGCTGCATCGTGCCGCCCAGCAGCGCCACGACGACCGCCGTGGTCACCGTCTTTCCCACCACCGCGCCCGCGGCGCCGCGTCTTCTTCCGCCCCATAGCCGTAATCTGCGCATAACGAGAAATCCTCCTGAAAAAAGGGAAAAAGAAGCCCCTGCCCGCACACACGGGCAGGGGCATGGGGGAGCGAGAGAAACCGCGGGGACCATCACGGGGCCCGGGCGACGGGTTACCCGGCCGACCGCGCCTCGTCAGCCCTTGACGCGGCTCTCTCCGTCCTGGGCTCGGTCGTACATGTCCTTCCAGAACGCCGCCGTACCGGCCGCGTCCGCCTGTTCCTTCGCCCAGGAATCCTGGTTGGCCTCGGCTGGCTCAGCGATGTGCTTCCAGAGGCTGTCGGCACTGTCATCCGCCAACCTGGCGATGTTCCGCCAGTTCTCGGCCTGCGCCCGTGCCGCCTCCTGCTCGCCCAGCCACCTCTGACGGGCCGTATCCGAGTGGTCGGCCACCGTCTTCCACGCCGCCTCCGCCTCGTCCCGCGCCTGCGCGGCGTCGGCCGCATCCTTCAACGCGGCCTCGGCAGCCACGGCCTTCTCCACCAACCGGGACAAGGTGTAGTGCCGTACGGTCTCAGCCTCCGCGCCCCTCAGCCGGTAACCCTCGAGATCCAGGGCCGCGCCCGACGCCCAGCCATACCCGAAGAACTCCGCGACGTCCGCATCGGTCGCCGACGGCCGCAACGCCCATCGAGCCGCGACCCTTACGTTCTCCCCCGGGTCCCGCTCGGCGACGTCCTGTACGAACTCCTTGTCATGGGCCGTGATGTCCCGCCGGTGCTGGGCATCCGCCTCCCGAACCGACCTGTCGCGCTTCTGAGCCTCGGCATATCCAGACTTGACGAAGAGCGCCCGGTCCACATCCGATCCCTTCACGGCGCGTTCCGCGGCCGCGTGCACTTCCGGGGCGAAGGTCGCGGTGTGAGTTCGTGCCACCCGCTCGCAGAACGCGCGGTTACGGCTCCGCGTCTCCTTCATCCGCTGCATGGCCAGCTCGAACCCACCGCCCGGCGCCAGCCACTCCGTGATCGCCTCGTCGCCGCGCGAGCTGCGCAGCGCGAGCCAGGCCGACACGCGGATCTCGGACGGCAGATTCGACATCGCCATCCTCAGAACGCGGTCCCGGGCCGCCTGGGCCGCTACGGACCTGACCGGCAAGGGCTGGTCGGCCGCCTCGTCGCCCGCAGCGGTGACCGTGGCCCGGGCCGGCCCGGCCTCGGCGACCACTCCCCCGCCCGCCAGCAATCCGGCCGTCAGGACGGGCACGAGCCACCGATGTGCGCGGACGGTCACTTGACCGCCTTGATCTGCCAGAGCTGGGCGTCGCTCTGGTTGCAGGACCACGACTGCGCGCCCACGCCGTTGGTCCGCACGCCGTTCAGGAAGCCGCCGTTGTTGATGTCCAGGCAGCGCCCGCTCGTGTGGGTGACCCGGAACTCGTAGCTCTTGTTGGTGAAGTCGACCAGGGCGGCCTGCCAGCGCATCTGCTTGCCCTCGGTGCAGTCCCACACCTGCACAGCGGCTCCGATCTGCGTACCGCTGTTCTCGACTTCGAGACACCTGCCGCTGCGCATCGACCGGAGTTCGAAGGAGGAGTTGTCCACGGGGATCATGCGCCACTGCTGGGTGTCGGTCCCGTCGCAGGTCCACTGGATGGCCTTCGCACCATTTTCAGCGACACCCAAGAGGTCCAGACACATGTCGCTGCCCACCAGCTGGAGGGTGACGATCGTCCCGGCGGACGCGGGTGCACCGGTGTTCGCCGAGGCGTGTGCGGTGGGCGCGCCGGCGGCCACCGCGGCAGCACCGGCACAAACGGCCAGCGCGCGACGGAGGAGTCTTGCCATCGTGATTCCGTTTCTTCTAGGTGGTGGGCGTCAGGCCGGCAGCAGGCGCCAGCGGGCGAGGTCACGGCCGCATTCCCAGATCATCGCGCGCGTGCCGTCCTCCTCGGGCTGCCAGAAATGGATGCTCAGGCAGCGGTCGGGAGCCGACATAGGCCTCAGCTCGTACAGGTCCTTGGCGACCTCGACGAGCATCACCCGCCAGCGCTGGCTGGAATCGTCGAAACACCACTGCTGACCGACCTCGATGTCAGAGTCGGCCAGGCATCGGCCACTGTGCTGGGCCTGCAGTTCGAAGGTCCCCGACCCGACGGGCTTCAGACTGAAGAGCTGGTGGTCCGCGTCAGCGTCGCAGGTGGACTGCACCGCGTAGGCGCCATTGCCGATGGCGCCGTCCTGGATGGTGAGGCACTTGCCGCTACGTTCGACCTGCAGCCGTATGTAGGACGGCGCACCGGCCGAGGCGTGGGACGTGGACGGATCCGCCTGGGCGGTGGTAGCGCTGCCGACCAGGGCGGCGACGCTGGCACCGACGGCCAGCGTGGCTCTGACGGTCCGGAACATGTGGAGTCCGTTCATCTCTGTGGAGGGTTCGGGAGCAGAAAGCAAGCAGAAGGCGCTCAGTCCGCGTACGGCTCGATGACCAGCCAGGTGGAGTCCCGGTCGAAGTCCGTGCCGGACTGGGTGTTCGCGTAGAGGCGCCCCTGGACGTTCCGCAGCCAGACACCCGGCTTACTCGCGAGCTCGAAGGACTTGCCGTACCCGTTGAAGCCCTTGCGCGGACACCAGGAGGCGTCCGCCCGGAACTCGGCACTGCCGTCGTCCCCGGCGACCAGCACGTTCTCGCCCTGGTGCTCGTTCCTCAGGTAGTACCCGGGCTTGCTCACCGACTCGAAGGAGAAGCAGCCGGGGTTGCTGGCCAACGCTGGCACGATGACCCAGGTGGCGTCCTCACGGTCGGCCTGCTTGAACCCGTGGCTCATCGGGGCAATGAACACCTTGTCGCCATCGGCGGCATTCCTGCGGATGTACCAGCCGATGTCGGTGACGTAGGACGACATGAAGGACTGCCGCCGGGCCCGGTGCTGGTTCTCGTCCTTCAGGAACGTGGCGACGTCCTCGTCCGTCCCGGCCAGCGCCCTCTTCGCGGCGGCCACCAGATTGGGGTTCACACCGCCGTTCTCCGCTGCGGCCTGGATGCGCCGGGCGAGCTGACGGTTCTCCTCGGCGATCTTCTTTCGGCGGTTCTCGTCGTCACGCTTGTACGCCTCGTCGGCCCCGGCGTCGATGTACTTCTTCCACGTGGCCGGGTCGGAGCTGAGCAGTGCCCGCTGGGCGGCCGCGAAGAGTTCGGTGCCCTTGACGTCGGCAGGGGCAGCACGTAGCAGTTCGCGGATGAAGTTGTCGTCGGGAAGGCCGAGCATGGCCTCACTCGGCGTCACGCGGAAGAGCGCCGCCACGTTCTTGCGGGCGGCCAGCTGCCGCTGGCGCTCGGCTTCCTGGCGGTTCTTCTCCTCGATCTCCTTGAGCTCGTTCGCCACGTCGCGCTTGTGGGCCTCACGGGCGCCGTTCACGATGAACTCGTGCCAGTCGGGCGCGTCACCTGCCAGCGCGCGGGCACCCGCCGACCGCACCTCCGGCCCCGAAGCCGAGTGCCTCACGATGGCGCGCACGAAGTTGTCATCGCTGAGCTCCAGCAGCTCCGGACTGCTTGGGATACCAACCGCCAGCAACGCCTGGGACTTGGCGAGCCTGGCCGCACGGTCGGCCTCCGCCTTGTCTCGCTCGCGCTTCTGGTCGGTCTTGCGCGCTTCACCGATGCCCGTCGTGATGAACCGCACGTGATCCTCGGACTTGGAGCTGAGCATCGCCTCCTCCGCGGCGGTACGCACCGTCGCCATGCGCTCGCCCGCGTCCCTGGCCTTCTGCCACAGCACGTGGATGAAGTCGTAGTCGCTGAGCAGGAGCACCTCCGACGGCGGATCGAAGTCGACCTTCGACGCCGCCTCGATACGCTGCTCGGCAGTTGTGCCCACGGCACCGGCCTGGGCACTCGTCTTCGCGGGCTGCTCGGCGGCGGTGGCCGGTACGACGGCTCCGGTCACGGCGGCCAGCGCGGTAGTGGCCACGATGCCGCGAGTGACGATCTTCCGCAAACGCGCGGAGGTGATGTGGCTGTTGTGCATGCTGTGTCAGAAACCCCTCTGGTCCCAATGCTGGGTGACCCGATATATGGAGAGTGGTCACGGCGAAGTAGGCACCTCACCAGTGGCCCACCGAGCGGAATTCGTAGTTCTCGGACGCGCGGTGAAATCAGCCCGCACGACCAGGACGCGTGATACTGCTTCCCGGAAGGCCTGACTGGCCGCTGAGCAATGTCTCGCCGATGAAAGAGCGCTTCAGCGCCTCACGGGGGTATCGAGTACTGCGGCCCGGACGTCGCCGGGGCCGTTGCCGACGTCGCTCGTGTTCCGAGCCGACAGGCCAGGACTCTGCCCGGTGAACGTGGCATGAGCGCGATTAATATTGGCAGGCGGCCGATTCTGCGTGGCCAGGGTCACGGCACTGACCTGCGGGAAACCCGAGTTCGGCTGCACTATCCGTGTGGCAACAGCCGCCACCGCACGCATGGACTCCCCGCTCAGGGTCATCCCCCATACCCCCGTCAACGAACTTCAGGACGGGCGCACACAGCATGAAGGGGCGCAACCGCCCCGCTCACCCCGTACCCCCCGTCAACCGGATGAACCAGTCGCCATGACCGTATCCGCCATATGTCGAGTAATGGTCTTCTTCAGGCCAGCGGAATCCACTATTCCAAATGGAACATGACAGCAGCTCGACCAAGCGGCAAGGCCGACGACCACAGCCCCACGAGCGGCAAAAGTCAGAATCAAGTGAAGGGAACGTAAAGTGAGTTGACCAACGGAGAGGCTCATGGCCGGAACCACCCGCCACTCGTCGCGCAGCCCCGAACCCAGCCTCAACACAGACACAGACAGCCAAGGCTGTCACTCCAGAGTGATGACTCCCCTACGGAACGAACCCACTCGCTTGGCTGGATCGGTCCAGTAATCGTCAGCAGGGAAACGCTCCCCCGCTAGACCGGCTGCGCACCGGCACCCGTGTCTCCTAGCGCTACGACCAGGAACGGAAGTCGACGACGACGCAACCAACCTGTCCGTCATCGGTGCGGCCGGTCCAGACGGGGTAGGCCCCGTCGCCCTGGCCGGCACGGAAGGCGATGAGGTTCGGCTCGGGCTCTGTGCCGGGGAGTTCCACGCTGAAATGGCTGTCGCTGTCGAGGGGTATGAAAAGGTCCTCGTCCAGCTGGCTTTCGATCACCGTCCTCGGGCAGCCGCCTACCGGGCCCTCGAACTCGTCCTGGACATCCAGACAGCCGGCGGGATCACCACCCGCGACCTCGCCCGGCGCACCGGCATCAGCATGGCCGACACCTCCTGGCTCCTGCACTGGCTGCGCGCCCAGTTCTTCATCAAAACCGTCAGCGGAGCCCACTTCGCCGGGCCCGTCCTGGAGATGGCCGCCCGCACCGACCATCATGAGCAGCTGATGCAGCAGGTCCTCGACAGCCTGCGTGATCAGATCGGCGCCATCGGTTTATCTGGCCAGATATACGGATGGCGAGATCGACGTGCTGCAGTCCTCCCACAGCACCACCGCTCCCCCGGTACGGCTCAAAGCGCCCTTCCCCCAGGCCGGCCATGCCAGCGCGGTGGGCAAAGCCCTCCTGGCCGACCTCGACTTCACCGCCCGGATGCAACACCTCGCCCGCTACGCACCCGTGCCGCTGACGGAGCGCACCATCACCAATCCGCGGTTACTCTTCGACGCCCTCGACCGCCACGGTAGCTGGACGGGGTTATGTGACCTGTGTGGGGGGCAGCCCCAAGGTGTCTCGGCTCTTCTCGGTCGCTGCCGGAGCCCATGCCGGCGGCGTCCACCGCGAGCCCCGAGCTTCCGCCGGCGGTGCAGCTCCCACAGACGAGACGTGACGGGCGTCGCGGCCACGTGCCCCTGCGGCCGCTCAGAGGTGGCCGTCCAGGAATTTACGTACCTCGGCGATGGTCATAGGCCCCGTGCCGTGCGCCACCGCCTCTCCCTCCTTCAGCAGGACGCAGGACGGGGCTCCGGTGATCCCGTATCGCTCGGTTGTGGCCGGACAACGCGTGATCTCGACGCGGACGGCCGTCAGGCGGCCCATGTAGTCGTCGGCGATGCTACCCACGACGAGGTCCATCACCCGGCAGGGCTCGATTGCCTTGGGCCATGTCCCGGCGAAGTACGCGAGGACCGGGACTCCGCTCATCCCGAGGATGAAATTGAACTCCGCGTCCTCACGGGGTCGGTGCACCCGCTTCGCCATGCAAGCTCCTGACCTCGCGTTCCGTCATTCCATCCCCCATCATCCCTCGCGCGGAGTGCCAGGCCGACACGGGCGGCCGTCCGGTTGACCTGTCGGAAGGCAGGCACGGGGCCTTCGCAGGACCACGGCGGTCCCCGGCGCGAGCGGGCCCGGTCCCCTGGGGACCCGGCGTGGCCGCCCCACGGTCACCCAGCTGCAGCCCGCCGCGCGTCCGTGGGTCAGTTCGTGCCAGGGCAGCGCCCTTCACGACGACATGAAAGCCGTTTCCAGAGCCTCGGAGTCCGGATCAACGACCAGATGCTCGATGAGCGCGTCGACAAGCGGGCCGGTGCGCATCGTCCACCGGATCCAGTCGAGCCGTATCCACCACCGCGCTTCTCAGGGACAGCGCCCCCGACGGGCTTCCCGAGGCCTTGTCTGGTCTTCACCCTCAACATCCGGTCTCAGCTGGCTCATACCGCTCTCCCCGGGGCCGTATGAGCCAGTAGATGACACGGAGAACGAGGCACGATTCCTGGCCGCGCGCGGACGCGGTCGTGGACGGTCGAAGTACGCGTCAGCTGACCCGAAGACCGACCGCGAGCGTCAGTTCAAGGACCCGGTGTGGCGATGCGAGATCCGGAAACAGCTCCCGCAGCTGCGACATCCGGTACCGGACGGTCTGGGGATGGACGAACAACGCCGCCGCCACCTCATCCCGCCTGCCCTGGTGCAGCAGCCACGCCCGCAACGTCTCCTCCAGCCGCCGCGCGGTCGCGACAGGCAAGGTCCGCAACGGTGCGAGGGCTCGGGCACGTAGGTCTGCGAACGCGTCCGCGTCGGCGCTCAGCACCAGCTCGGGCAGGTGTTCCTCGGTGTCGCGTATATCGGAGGACAGGGAGCGCGCGCGTGCGGCTCGTGCGTACGAGGCGGACGCACGAGTCCATGGCCGGGCCGGGCCGACCACGGCTGTGCGATCGGTCAGCTGCCGCAAGAGATGTGATCGGTCCGCATCGGGGACGAGCAGCACACCGGTGGCGTCCGGCTGATCGTCGAGGACGAGGGTGCTCGGGTCGAGCGTGCGGTAGGCGGGGTGGGCTTGCGCGGCGGGCAGCAGGACCGCGGTCAGCGAGGCCGGAGGCTGCCACCCGGCCCGTTGAGCAGAGGCCAGCAGCACGTCCGGGCTCGCGCCGACGAGGAGGTCGCGGGCCAGGTGTTCCAGGTGACGCTCGTGGGCCCTGCCCCGGGCGGCCAGTTCGTCGGCGTGGCCAGCGGCGCTCGCGGCGGAGAGCTCGTCGATGTAGGCGAAGGTCAGCTCGGCGAACTTGGCGACCTCGGCGGCGGGCAGACCTGCGGGCACGGCACCCGCTGCCAGGCATCGCCAGGCCACGCGGGCGCCGACCCGGTAGGCGCTGAGCAGGGCGTCCATCGAACGGCCGTCGCGCACCTCGCCCCGGCCCAGTTCGTAGGCTGCGTCACCGGCGTCACCGCCGGTGGCGTTTCCGCTCGCGAGGTCCAGGTAGTGCCCCAGGGCGGTGCGGACGGCTCGGCGGATGGTGGCGCCCATGTGGCCCGAAAGGGCGTTGGCGTAGGAAGGGACCTCGTCGATGATCGCCTGGACGACCTCGTCGGCGGTGGTCTTCAGCGCGGCCCGCAGTGCTGTGACCGTCGTCTCATCCAGGGTCAGTTCGCTGGCTCTTTGGATTGCATGGCTCATGTTTTTGTTCCCTGTGAACAATTCAGCCGACCAGATTCACGTCCTACGGTCAGGACTTTACGCCCTGAGGCGCAGCAAGCTGGAGTCATGACGAGCGCAGCCCTTCGCAGCAGGGCGTGGAAACTGCTGGAGATGGTCACGACGCCGCTGCTGCCGTCGGACTACCTCGACCTGGTCAGTCCGTTGCGTGCGGGCGCTGACCTGCGTGGGCGCATCGAGGCCGTGCACCCCGAGACGGGTGACGCCGCGACCATCGTGATCAGGCCGGGACGGGACTGGCGCGGCCACACAGCCGGTCAGTACGTGCGGATCGGAGTCGACATCAACGGGGTGCGCCTGTGGCGTGCCTACTCCATCACCTCACCGCCAAACCGCCAGGACGGCCGCCTGACGATCACCGTGAAGGCGATCCCGGACGGCAAGGTCAGCAATCACCTGGTCCGCAGGGCGAAACCAGGCACGCTGATCCAGCTCGACCAGCCGACCGGTGACTTCGTGCTGCCGCAGACCAAGCCCGCCAAGGTGCTCTACCTGACGGCCGGCAGCGGCATCACGCCCGTGATGGGCATGCTGCGCAACACCGAGCTCGACGACGTCGTCATGGTCCACTGCGCGCCACAGCCGCAGGATGTGATCTTCCGCAACGAACTGCACGACCTGGTCGCGGACGAGAAGCTGCGGCTCACCGAGGTGCACACCGACACACACGGCATGCTCGACATCGCCCGTCTCGACGAACTCGTGCCCGACTGGGCAGACCGCGAGACCTGGGCTTGCGGGCCCGCGGGCCTGCTCGACGCCGCCGAAAAGCACTGGAGCGAATACGGCGTACAAGAGCGCCTGCACACCGAACGCTTCCGCCCCAGCATCGTCGTCGCCGGCGACGGCGGCGAGGTCACGTTCAGCGCCTCCGGCAAGACCGTCGACGCGGACGGCGCCACGCCGTTGCTGGACATCGGTGAGGAGGCCGGCGTGCTCATGCCCTCCGGGTGCCGCATGGGCATCTGCTTCGGCTGCGTCTCGCCGCTCAAGGCGGGCGCCGTCCGCGACCTGCGCACCGGCGAGATCACCGAGGCAGAGCCGGGCGTCCTCATCCAGACCTGCGTGTCCGCCGCCGCGGGCCCCTGCGACATCGAACGGTAGGAGCACCTTGACCGCCATCGACCCCACCGCCCACCTGACCGCGGAGCAGATCGAGGAGCTCGGCCGCGAGCTGGACACGATCCGCGACCAGGTGATCGCCGACCGCGGCGAGAAGGACGCCGCCTACATCCGTAGGGTCATCTCGGCGCAGCGCAAGCTCGAGCTGGTCAGCCGGGGCGTGCTGCTGTTCTCGATCTTCCCGCCCGCATGGCTGATCGGCACCGCAGGGCTGTCCGTGGCGAAGATCATGGACAACATGGAGATCGGCCACAACGTCCTGCACGGCCAATGGGACTGGATGCGGGACCCGAAGATCCACTCCACCACCTGGGAGTGGGATCACGTCTCGCCGTCCGAGCAGTGGAAGCACTCGCACAACGAGCTGCACCACACGTACACCAACGTGATCGGCAAGGACAACGACCTCGGTTACGGCATCATGCGCGTTGACGAGGACCAGAAGTGGTACCCGTTCCACCTCGGCCAGCCTCTGTGGAACTTCCTCAACGCCTGCTTCTTCGAGTACGGCATCGCAGCGTACGACCTGGAGCTCGGCAATAACCTCAACAAGCGTCGCCGCAAGAACCCGGAGTTCCGCGCGCAGGCCAAGGCCGTGGGCCGCAAGATCCGCAAGCAGGTGCTCAAGGACTACGTGATCCACCCGCTGCTGTCGGGCCCGTCGTTCCTCACCACTCTCGGCGCCACGTTCACCGCGAACCTGGTCCGCAACATCTGGTCCCACTCGGTGATCATGTGCGGGCACTTCCCCGAGGGCGTGCAGGTCTTCGAGCGCCGGTCGATCAAGGGCGAGACGCGCGGCCAGTGGTACCTGCGCCAGATGATGGGCTCCGCGAACATCAGCGGCAGCAAGGCCATGCACTTCATGACCGGCAACCTCTCACACCAGATCGAGCACCACCTGTTCCCGGACCTGCCGAGCAACCGGTACGCCGAGGTCGCGGTGAAGGTGCGCGCGCTGTTCGAGAAGTACGAGCTGCAGTACGTCACCGGGCCGCTGCCCAAGCAAGTGTTCTCCGCGTGGCACAAGGTCTTCCGGCTTTCCCTGCCGAACAAGAAGCCCAAGGTCAAGACGCCGGACCGCGAGCAGGAGCTCGTCGCGGCCTGATTTTCGGTATGGGTTCAGATCTTTCGGCCATACCGGCGGCACCCCTGGATTCGGTGAGATCCGTTGCGGACGGGGGGCGGCCGCGACATCAGACCGTACGAGACGGGATCCGAGCAGCCCGGTGCCACAACCAGCCCGCATCATCCTCAACGTGGTCGACGGTCGGGAAACGGCGGAGGGGCTGGCATCGCTCCCTCGGACCGGATGTGCGGACTGGGAGATGCACCCAGGGACAGCCATGACGCGCAGCGCGCGTACCACTGGTGGTAGAGCCCGGCCATCAGCAGGAAACCGCAGGTAGGGGGTATGAACCCCGAGCGACCCGTTCCCGCAGCCCGAACACGCCGAACCCCTCGTTGTGCTGCGGGCCTCGACTCCCAGGAGCCCCCATACGACCACGAACCGTGACTCGGAAGCTTCCTTGTATCGGAAGGCCATCGGAAGGCCAGTTGAGAGGAGGCGCCCTCCCCCAAGGCAGACACTGGTCTTCGGAACGGCAGGGCAATTCCGTGGCGGGCCCGCCCCTGGTCCGCCTTCTCCGGCTCCGGGCCTTCCTCCCCGTACCTACCGAGCGGTTCCGCCCAGTCGGGGGTGCTGCTGGTGGCGGGTGTCGTCCTGTGGCGGGGTCGCAGGCGGACGGTCTGAGGGCGTTCGGCGCCGGTCGTTATCCGGCGATGCAGTCGACCTCGGGGTAGCGCGGCGAAGCCCCCCACAGCAGGTGCCCGGCATCCGGGCGGCCGCGCAGGTGGAGATCGAAGAAGGCCCGCACGGTCGCTCGTACGGCAGCCACCGCCCGGTCGGCGGGGATCGTGCCGGTCTGCAGCGTCTTGCGCACCGGCTCGGGGATTTGCGGGGCGATGGCCACGATGTCGGTGAAGCAGTTGTGGTCGGCGTCCGCGAGCCGCAGACAGCGGTGCCAGTCGCTCAGATGCGCCCAGAACGGCGGCCAGGACCCGTCTTTGTTCAGCCCGTCGTGGACCGCCGTGTCCATCAGCAGGAACGGCCGGTCGAGACCGTGCTCAACCACCGGCCCGTACAGCGCGCCGTCCAGATCGATGCCGGCCCGCACCCGCTCGTCCAGATACATCAGCGCCGCCGACGCGGCGCCGCCCCGGGAGTGCCCGAAAGCGCCGACCCGCGTGAGGTCCAGCATCCCGCGCAGCCCGGGTGGGAGCGGACGCCCCTCGACGTCGGGGTTGCCGCCCCGCTGCAGCACGGTCAGCTGGTCGAGGACGAACCGCAGATCGGCGGCGCGCACCGCGACCGCGGCCGTGCGGGCCTCGTGGCTCGCGTCGTCGGGGCGGTTGACGACCACGCGGCCGTCCGGGAACTCCACCTCGCCCGAGTCGTAGGGATGGTCGACCGCGACCACGACATAGCCCCAGGACGCCAGCTCCTCGATGACCAGCGTGTTGAACGTGCGGTCCGAGGCGTATCCCGGCGAGTGGAGCAGCAAGGGCCGGCGGCCGGGCCGGACCGGCGCGCGGTCCGCGCTGTGGGTTACCGGGAGCGCGTAGCCGTCCACCGCGCCTCCGAAGCGGGCCTTCAGGGCCCGCTCGGCACCAGACGGCAGCCAGGGCAGCATCGCGCGGCCACGCACGTCGGCGGCCGGGTACGTCACGGTCACCATCACCTCGCGCGGCTGCCCCGACCAGGGGTCGGTCCGCGACGGGTCGACCAGATGCAGCTCTACGGCGCCCACCGGCGCGGGACCGGTCGGCCCGGCCAGCCGGATGGGGATGAGACCGGCCGCCACTGCGGGCGTGGACACCGGCAGGGGAACGGCGGCTGCGGCGGCTACTGCGAGGCCACCGGCTATGAGGGAACGGCGATTCGGGCGTACGGGAGGCACTGCGCTCCTTCCGTGGCCGGCCCCGGGGCGCACAGCGAAAATGGTAAAGGAAACGCCATCGTCCGGCCTGCTTATCGTCAAGTCCCTCAAAGCCTAGACCACTTGGTGCCGGAAGCCCGATCATTTATCGGTTCTTACCGTTCACCTACCGGTGAACGCCGCCTTCGCCGCCGTCCCGACCAGTGCGATGCCTTCGCCCGGCTCCCGGCGCCGCTGCGGAAATGGCTGTGGGGCAAACACATCGGCGTCCGCATCACCCGCAAAGGCATCGAGGCCAGTGCACGCCTCGGCCGCCGCAGAAGGGTGATCGAACGCACCCTCTCGCGACTCTCGGGCTACCGCGGGCTCAGCCCACGCTACGCGCGCCAACCCCGCAACTACCTGGGCCTTTCTCGGCTTCGCCGCCGCACTGTGCTGCCACAAACGCCTCGTCCGCCTCACCATATGGGACACCGTCCAAACGGCCGTGACAGTCGATCAGGCCCTCTGTACCGTCGCGAGGACCGCGCCCGGCCGGGCGCGCGACGGGAGGGATCAGCAGATGATCCGCCGCGACAGCGTCTGGGTCCTACAAGGACGCCGACCCGACGCGGGGACTGTGCCACGCCCACCCGAACCGGGGCCTGCGCGACCACCCGGGCTGGGGGTGCGCTCTGCCCCGCACCGAGCGCCGACCCGCACCGAGCGCTGACCCGGCGCGCACCGCCGCGCAGAAGATCGCGGCCTCGACCACCGGACCCGCCCGGGTCGTCGAACCGGCCGGACTCCTCACCGCCGACGACCGGTGGTACCTCATCTCCTGATGCCGTACGCGACGGGCCGGCCGGGGTTTCCGGCTGGACCGGATCGCGGCCGCGGCTCCCAGTGGTGAGCGCTTCCACCGCACAACCTGGCCGGACTGTTGCTCCGCTCGGCCGCGGCCGTCGCGGTACGCACCACCGCGCTGGCCGCGCTCACGACTGGGCCGTGAGGTTCCGAAGCCGCCAACCCGCCTGGCCCTTCGGGCTGCCTGGGGCCGTGGAGCCGCAGTCGGCGGCCAACTTCCGCGTGGTCCAGACCTATTGACAGGTCTGGACCAATCCGCTTGAGTGCCCGGTGCCCCACTTCCCCCACACAAGGAGTGGCACATGCCCAAGCGCCGGATCTTCGCGATGCTGGCCTCGGCGGCCTCCGCCGTCGGCCTCCTCTCCCTCGTCCCGCTCGCCTCGCCCGCCCACGCGGCGAGCTGCGCCGCCCCCTACACGGCCTCCGCCGTCTACACCGGGGGCATGACCGCCTCGTACAACGGTCACAATTGGTCGGCCAAGTGGTGGACCCAGGGCGAGACACCCAGCACCGGCGGCTCGGGCGTCTGGGCCGACCAGGGTGGCTGTGGCGGCTCCACCACCCCGACCACCCCACCGACCAACCCCAGTGGGTTCGTCGTCTCCGAAGCCCAGTTCGACCAGATGTTCCCGAACAGGAACCCCTTCTACACCTACGCCGGACTGACCGCCGCACTCAGCGCCTACCCCGGCTTCACGAACACCGGCAGCGACACGGGCAAGAAACAGGAGGCCGCGGCCTTCCTCGCCAACGTCAGCCACGAGACCGGCGGACTGGTCTACATAGTCGAGCAGAACACCGCCAACTACCCGCACTACTGCGACACCACCCAGCCCTATGGGTGCCCGGCCGGTCAGGCCTCGTACTACGGGCGCGGCCCCATCCAGCTCAGCTGGAACTTCAACTACAAGGCGGCCGGCGACGCGCTCGGGATCGACCTCCTCCACAACCCCAACCTGGTGCAGACCGACTCCGCCGTTGCCTGGAAGACGGGCCTTTGGTACTGGAACACCCAGAACGGCCCCGGCACCATGACCGCGCACAACGCGATGGTCAACGGCGCGGGCTTCGGCGAGACGATCCGCAGCATCAACGGCTCACTGGAGTGCAACGGCAGGAACCCTGCCCAGGTGCAGAGCCGGATCAACGCCTACCGGAGCTTCACCTCGATCCTGGGTGTTCCGACCGGCTCCAACCTGTCCTGCTGACAGCGCCCAACAGGCGGCCGGGCCGACGGGTTCACACCCCGTCGCCCCGGCCGGGCAGCGCGGTCAGCGCACCCTTCCGTCCCACTGCCACTCCGTGCGCCGGGGCAGGCCGGGAAGCGGGGTGCGGCCCGTACACCACAGCAGGGTGTCGGACGGACAGTGCCCGGGCGGGGCGCCGGGGAAGAGGCGGGCGAGGACGGCCGCGCTGAGGTCGTCGGGCGCAGTCCAGGGCAGGCCGAGGGTGCGGGTGATGTCGTAGGTGTGGACGATCAGTTCGGTGATGCCCATGGCGGCGAATCCGGTGGCATCGGAGTGGCCCCAGGGGTGCCAGGCCCGTACCTCGGCAGGTGTGTCGCGGACGGTGGCGGCGAGGAGCGACGAGGCGATACCTAGGCCGTCCAGGCAGGCGGGGACGGGGGCCTGGGGATCGAGCGAGGCGAAGAGGGTGATGTAACGGTCGGCGGGGCGGGCGATGAGCAGTCCGGTGTAGCCGACCAGACCGAGGGCGAGATGGTCGAGGGTCTGACGGCAGGTCCAGTCGAGGCCGTCGGCGCGGCGCGACCAGTCCTGGCCGTCTCCCTTGACGAGGACGCCCAGGCAGTCGTCGGTGGCGGCGGCCAGGAGGTCCGTCCACGGCGCGGTGGCGAAGGGAGTCGTCGGGGCCGGTAGGGGGTGAGTGGTGGCTGTGGGGGTCATGGTCACTTGTCGTCCGCCGGGCTCTTCAGGACCTCGATCACGCTCGCGAAGCTGTCGGAGCCGTGGCCCGCCGCCTTGGTGCGCTGCATGGCGGACTTCAGGAGTTCGGGGAGGGCGTTGTCGATACCGCGGGCCGCCGCGGCATGGATGAGATGGTCGATGGCCGCGATCTGTACGTTGACGGTGGCGTCGTCACCCGGATAGCGGCCGGCGTCCACCTGGGGCGCGTAGGTGGTCAGGAAACCGGCCACGGTGCTCAGCCAGCGGATCGCGATCGGGGTGAAGGCCGCGGCCGGTGTCTTCTCCGCGCCGACCAGCGCGGTGCCGTGCAGCCAGCCGGTCATGGTGGACCACATCAGGCCGAGCAGGGCGGCGTCGTAGAGGGACGCCAGGCCCGGGTCGGCGCCCAGATACAAGGTGTCCCCCAGGGATGCCAAGGTGGGACGGTGGGTTTCGAAGACGGCGTGTGAACCGCTGTAGAGGAACATCATCTCCGGGTCGCCAACCCCCGGCGGGGTGGTCATGATGGCGCCGTCGAGGTAGTCGGCGGCGTGCGACCGGGTCCACGCGTCGGCCTCGTGGGCCTGCTCCGGGGAACCGGAGGTCAGGTTGACCAGCGTCTTGCCCGCGAGGGAACCCGCGACGGGGTCGAGGACGGTGTGCAGCGCCTGGTAGTCCAGTACGCAGACGATGGTGAGCGGGCTCGCCGCGATCGCCTCCCGAGGTGTCGCGGCCAGCCGGGCACCGCGCTCGACCAGCGCCTGCGCACGGTGGGCCGAGCGATTCCACACCGTGGTGCGGTGGCCCCGCTCCAGCAACACGGCGGCCAGTGCCGTGCCCATCGAGCCCAGGCCCATGACGGTTACCGCCGGACGGTCAGAATGCATGCCACAACTCCCTGTAGGTCCGCCTGCGGCGGTCGGTCACGTAGGACCAAGATCGCAGCGGGCGTCGGCCGAGCACAGTGACCCGGATGACGGCGTCCACCAAATTCCTGCCATACCCTTCGAGGTATGAACCCTGGTTCCGTAGCTGTGGTCGTGACCGAGGACATCGCACTCCCCTCGTGGGACCTGTACGAGCTGAGCATCCCCTGCACCGTCTTCGGCAAGCCGCAACCAGACCTGGCCGACCCCTGGTACGACCTGCGGCTGTGCAGTACAGGCCAGAGTCAGCAGGACGGTTCCGCGACGGTGAACGGGCTGTCGCTGCGAACCCGCTACGGGCTCGATGACCTCGTCGGCGCCGACACGGTCGTCGTGCCCTCGGTGCCCGATGACTGCGTCGAGGAGGGCAGACCCCTGCCGCCGACCCTGATCGCAGCCCTGCGCCGCGCCTACGACGCCGGGGCCCGTATGGTCTCCCTGTGCACCGGCGCCTTCGCCCTGGCCGAAGCGGGGCTCCTGGACGGAAGGCGGGCCACCGCCCACTGGATGCACACCGCTCAACTGGCCGAGCGCTACCCGAAGGTGGACGTCGACGACTCGGTGCTGTACGTGGATGACGGCGATGTGCTCACCAGTGCCGGACTCACCGCCGGACTCGACCTCTGCCTCCACCTGGTGCGCCGCGACCTGGGGGCCCACGTCGCGAACCAGCTGGCCCGCCGGATGGTGGTACCCGCCCACCGGCCCGGCGGCCAGGCCCAGTTCATCGACATGTCCGTTCCCACCACCGACGACACGAGCCTGGCGCCCGTCCTGGACTGGGCCCGTGCCCACCTGGACCAGCCCCTGACGGTCGAAGACCTGGCCCAGCGCGCGGCGATGAGCCCGCGAACCCTGTACCGACGCCTCCAGGCGGTCACCGGCACCACCCCCCTGCAGTGGCTCCTCAACCAGCGCCTGGGGCGGGCCCAAAGCCTGCTGGAGTCAACGGACTTGCCGATCGAGAAGGTCGGAGAGCTGAGCGGCCTCGGCACGGCGAACAACCTCCGCCACCACTTCCTCAAACAGATCGGAGTCTCACCGAGCCACTACCGGCGAGCCTTTCCGCGAGCGGAGCCCGTGCCGGCTTCGTCGGTTGATAGCCGGGAGCGGCGCGTCAAGACCAACGGCGCGACCGCCGCGCATGACTGACTTCGGCTCGTCAGGGTGATCATCGGTGAAGCCAGTGGCAGCAACTGTGGCGGCAGGACGGAGCTGACACGCTTGGTTCACGAGGCCCCTGTGGCGACCGGTGCCGCTGGTCCGCCCGGTGTCTGGAGAGACTTGCCGCGTCTCTGGGGGAAGGTCCGGCGCTCACGGCTGGATGGAGGATCAAGTGTGGACCGCGGCGCGGGCGGCCTGGGCAGAGGTAAACGAGCCCGGGCGGGCCTGCGGGGGTTACCTCTGCTTCGAGGACGAAGCCGGGTTTGATTGGCAGACCGCACAAGGGGCGCACTTGGGGTCGACGCGGATGACTCCGGTGGTGACGGTCAGCGGACGACGCTCGGGGCGACTGTCGGTAGCCGGGCTGATGGCGGTGCCGCCCGGCTCGCGGACCCGGCTGGGCCACCGGTCGCTCTCTCACCCGGCGGGACACAAGGGCAGGCGTCGCAGTATGAGCGAGCGCGACTCCCTTGCGCTGATCAATGGGGCCCACCAGCTCGTCAAGACGCCACAGCCGCGGTGGGTGGACCACTGGCCGCTGGTGTGGCCGCGTTCGACGCCGAAGGGGTCGCTCTTCTGGCGTTGGATTTGCCGGCCGGCAGCGAGAGTGATGGAGGCTATGGCGGTGCCGTGGTGGTCGGTTGCCAGGGCGGTGAGGGTGGTGGTGGCGGAGCCGTGCAGGGACTGGCGCATGACGGTGGCGCCGACGTTGCCGTAGTAGCGCTGGCAGTAGGACACGCCCCTGCGGCGCCGGTGCTCAGTTCGTTGTCGTCGAGGTAGAGGGTGTGGGCGCCCCGGGCCGAGGCGATTAGACGGCTGCCAGTGGCGTCGTAGACGTACCTCGTCTCATCGGCGAACGACCACTGTTGTCCGGAGCTGCCGTTGCAGGTGGCGAGCTGGAGGATGGCGCCGTCGTCTCTGTTGGCGCCCAGGACGTCCAGGCACAGGCCCGAGGCGGTGTGCTTGAGGGTGCCGCCGGGGGGTCTTGGTCCAGTTCTGGTTCGCGGCGCCGGTGCAGGCGGCGAGGGCGACCTGCGTGCCGGGGGGTGGTGCCGCCGCTGGTGGGCATCACACAGTTGGCGAGAATCTTCAGCGCACCCGTGGTGGCGCCGCTGGTGGTGGCGAGGTCGAGCTGGAAGCGCTGGGACTTCATGCCATGGCACGAGGACAGCTCCAGGTCGAGGTCGAGGCACTTGCCTGCCAAGCCGACGACCTGACCCTCGCCGTCCTTGCCGAAGCCCGATACCTTTTCGACCTTGCCGTCCCAGGTCCAGGCAAGGGTCTGGATGTCGCCTCCGTACATCCTGCTCGTGGTGTTGCCGGACTAGTCGTAGCCGAGGCTGGCAGCGCTGTCGATGGCCTTGCTGTTGCTGGTGATACCGGTGACGCGTGGGGCTGCTTGCGCACCCCCGAGCCGGGCGGGTCGATGCCGTAGGCGTAGGCGCTGGTGACGTCGCTCGTGGTGTCGACCTTGCCGCCGCTGATGGCGGGGGCAGCCTTGTGCTCGGCCAGCTTGGTGCGGTTGCCCAGCGCGTCGTAGCTGTAGGTCTGCCAGTAACCGTCGCCTGCGTCGGTGACGTTGGTCCCGGTCACCGCGCCGGAGGCGTCCTTGACGAGCGGGGCTCGCGTGGTCTGCCCGGAGGCGAGGCAGCCTGGGTTGGGGGAGGTCCAGGCCTCGGTGAGCTGTCCCATGGCGTCGTAGGTGAAGCACTGGCGGTCGGTGGTGAGGGGTGCGTCGGGTGCATCGGAGGTGGGGCGCCGCACACCAGTTCAAAGCCGGACCCCGCAGCGTGGCCGAATCACGCGCATTCATCTTGGGCTGCCTCACCCGCTGGAGGCTCTCCCCGCACGAGCCCGACGACGGCCATCTCGCCCACCACACTCAACTCGTCGTCAGCGAACTCATGACCAACGCCCTGCGCCATGCAAGCCCCACGGCACAATGCCTCACAACCCCCTTCTGGCTAACCCTGCACCTAGGTGTCTCCGACCTGATCTGCGCAGTCAGCGACCCCAGCCCCCCCCCGCCTCCTACCGCCCCCACGTCACGGCGGCCCCCCGCACGGGCTGCAGATCGTCGCCGCACTCAGCTCCGCCTGGGGGCGGGCCCCCCGCCACCGGGAAAGACCGTCTGGTCCCGCATCCCGCTCAGTCCCTGAACCTCACTGCCCTCCTCGCGGTCCCACAGGAGAGCCGCTTGGCCGGGAGCAACACTCGCGACGGGCTGCCCCGAGCCCGAACACCGCTTAGCCGCAACGCCCTTGGACGTCCCGGCGGGCGCCATTCAGGCCGTGTCTGGGCTGGCGAGGGGATGCTCACGAGGCGAGGGGGTGCCCTCAGCCGCTCGTGGTTGTGGGCGGGTGCCGACGTAAGACGATTCGTCGTTGGCGAGTTCTCGCCGAACGACGGACGCGAACGCCCCCACCCGGACTGCACGCCTCGCGACTAGGAGCTTGTCCCGAAGTACATCCACACTGTGCTGAGAACCGGTATTGACAGTGAAGAACCACTCCGTGCCAGCATCATCCATCGCATGCAGTTGGGCCAGCAGTACGTCAGCGGCCTCCGCGACACTCGCTGGCCCAGCGATCGCCGCTCGGCTGTGTGCCGCGGTCACCTCGGTCCACAGCGCCGCACTACCGTCGAACAGTTCCTGATCGGCGACTCCCCTGTCCAACTTGAGGTTCAACTGCCACCAGCGCATCCGATACTGGTGCGCTGCGTTGGCCAAGGCGTTGCATGCTTCACGCCGCAGGTCATCTCTGCGGCGCCGCTCCTCCACCTCACGCTGGGCTCGCGCCTGCCGACTGCTGAGGAAGGCGGTGAAGAGCCCACCGGCCAGCCCGCCGATCGTGCCGATGGAGGTACCGATCAGGGTTGCTGTAGTTCCGTCCATGCTGGGATTACACCAGTGGCGCGGCCCTGTGTGGACGGTCAGGTCGACCTCCAGCGTCACCGGGTGTGGCTGGGCGCCGCCGGTGAAGCGGACAGCTAACAGCGAACTGGCGAGAAGAAGATCGTCAACTCGCGGTCGGTAGCGAGAGGCGTAACCACTTGGTGTCAACAAGCAGGTTCCACCGACGAGAAGCCACCAGGCTGCCGAGCCTCACGGGTTCCGACTATGATCTTTTCGCTTCGGGACGACGAAAAACGTCGAGTTGTACCAGGTGCTTCGGACTCGGGCGCTGGGGGGCTGAGCAACGCTCCGGTGCCAGGGGAACGCCCGTTCTGCCTACGCGTACGAATACGAGCCTGATCCCGCTTCGCGCGCTGGTCGATGGTCAGCGACGACGCATGAGCTGGTCAGCATGGGTGGGACGAGGTCACGTACCACGGGTGGCAGGGAACGGCTGGATCCTGTCGCCGAGTCAGTCGCCGTCCACAGCGATCACGCTGCCGCCCATGCGGGCCGTACATGCTCCGAAGACGCGGGCGGATCGTGTCGAGCGGTTCGCCGGCTCCTTGCCGAAGCCCTCGCTGATCCTCGACACGGGATGCGGTCCGGGCCGCGACCTCGCAAGGTTCCGCACGTATGGGCAGGTGGTGCGCGGTGTCGACCTCAACCCGGCTTTCGTGACGATGGCCGATGTCCACGCCCTACCAGCGGTCTGCGGGTGGGTGGTGTATCCCGGGAAGATGCGCCATCCGGATGGCGGCGGCCTGACCGCCGGGCAGCATACCCGCCGCGAGCAAGTAGCTTCGAAACGGCCGTGTTACTCGCCCGAGGAGTACCCGTGCCGCAGGTCGCACGGCGGCTGCGGGTCTCCCGGACGTCTGCCTATGCGCGGCGGGCTCGGTGGCGGGACGGCGGCGTGGGGACCCTGCGGTCTGCGGGGCCGTCCGGGAGGCCTCGCAAATGAAGCCGGCCCGGCGGGCCCGGCTGGTATCCCGACAGGTCGTCGTCGGGGGTATGCCACGGCCTGCACCTCGGTGGCGGCGCCGCGGCGCCGTCGAACCGTGAGGAACGCCCCGCTGTCGCGCTCGCCGCGCCAGTTGGGCCCGACCGGGGTGTCCCGGCCGGACACGCAGCCCATCGCGGCGACGGCGACGGTCCCGGCCACGACGTTACGGCGCGCCGGGGCCCCGGCGGTACTGCGGTATCACGGTCTCCCCCGGCATGACGAACACACGGGCGCCCCGGCCCCGCCTCGGCAAACCGCCCCGGCCGGTGGGACCTTCTCCAGCCAGCCGCTATACCAGCGGTCGAAGGTCTCCGGGTTCTCTCGGGGTCCGGGCCCTGCTCGGAAACGGGCAAGGCGAGCAGGGAGAGGTCCGCCAGCAGGCGAGAACGAGGCAGGGGGCGCCCGTTTCTGCGTCAGCAGACGTGCTGCGGTCCTCCGCAGGGTCGGACCAGCAGGCCCGCACGCGAGGGCAGCGTCTGCCGCCCTCGGAAGAAGCGACCCCGACGGCGGGGAAACGCCGACTACTGTCAATCAATCAACCCGCCCTACGACGAAACGCTGAGGCGACATGCCAACCGAACCACGAGGAGGGACGCCCACCTGGGCCCGGGCTCTGGGGTGCCTCATCCTGATTCTCCTCGCTCTGGCGATCTGGTTCCTGGTGTCCTTCCGGCAGTCCGGCGCCATCCCTTGGTGAGGTCGCTGACCCGCCCGTGCACATCGCTAACATCCAAAGTCGCCGCGTGCACAGGCTGGAGCGGTGGAAAGGGGAACGTCAGCCACGCCGCGTGAACACGATGGCGCCCAGGACGTACGTTGCACCGCGCCGGTGCCCCAGATCACCACGCGGGCCGCTCTCTACAAGAACGGACACCTCGTCAACCAGCTCGCGCTGAGGACGCAGAGGAACACCGCTTCCGCGCAGAACAACGCGGCGGTACGGTGCAGCCCCGGCAAGTACCGCGGCGGGATGTACTTCAAGGTCGTCTTCCCGCCTGGCTACCGGCCGCCGACCGCCCCCTCCAATGGTTTCGGTCGGGAAGTGGCTCTCCACTGCTGACGCCGGGATACCGGTAGGGCGCCCCCGCGCGCTCTGTTGCGAGGGCGCCGCCGGGCCTCCGGGACCCCGAGCCCACCGGGCCATCCGGCCCACCGGCCCACACCGGACCCGGGAAGAGTCCGGCGTGCGCCCCATCACCGCGCGGATTGTGCGCCTGTGGGTGGCGGAGCTCGACCGCGCGGTCGGGGAGCCGGTCACTGACGCGGGCATTGGTCCGGCCGCCGGCGCGGGCGCCGCGCTGCGCCACTTCACCTCTGGCATGACACGGTGGACCGAGCCCGAGATGACCTCCCCGGCCGGTGGTACGGCCGTCCTCGAACCCTCCGAGGCCTCGAGGCGGACGAGATGGCCGACCGCTGCCTGCTGCTCGACCGGCTCGCCCGGGACGAGAGGAGTCTCCTTCTGGGTCCTCTCGACCCGAGCCGCCAGCAGTGGATCGGCGCCAGCCCGCACGAACTGGCGCCGCAGCGGCACCCCGCCCTGGCCCGGGAGCGGTTCAGCTCTCCGGGTGCCCAGCCCCCCTCTGCCAGGGCCGGGGATGGAGAGTCGACCCCTGGTCGAGGTACATCCGCCCCATGCCCGGCCCGCCGTCCCGTGCAGCGGTGGACGTGTACAGCCGCAGATGGAACGGCTTCGTACTGGGCGTACAGGACGTTCGGCGCGCCGTTCTGAAACGTCGCGTCGGTGCTGTGGCTGCGCTGGTGTTTCGCCGACTCACGCCTCGTAGAGGGCACGCCACCCCGCGCCCGGTAGAAGTCACGCCACTCCACCCCGCTGACAGATGGCGCGCCGGACACCGGCCCGGACCACGTGATGCCCTGCTGCTGCGACTCGGCGAGCATCGCGCGATCTCCAGAGGGAGGGCGGCCGACCTGCACCTGAGCGCCGCGCTCGGCCACTGGCTCATCGAGGACGATCTCGCCGACCTCCATCCCGGCTTCTCGACGAACTGCACGCCACACCGCACGTTCCAGTAGTCCCGGCGCGGCAGTCGCACCCATGGCCCCCGGGGCCGCCGCACGGGGGACGGGACAGAGCCAGGCGTACGTCCGGGCCCCACCGGTTCACGACCCTTGAGATGTCCTCCCCCTCGTCGCCCACTGGCCCGCCGTCATCCGCCAGATGACGTCCACTCCCACTTCGCCCGGAGCTGCCGCACCCTGGGGTGCTGGTCTGCGCTCCACCTCGGTGAATCCCGCACGCCGGGCAACGGCTCCGCTGGCGGGATTGGCGGCATCGTGATGGATCTCCAGGCGGTCGATGCCCCCGAGCTGGAAGCCCTGGCGGGCAAGAGCCGTGACGGTCATCGTGGCCAGCCCCCGGCCGGTCCAACGAGGGTGGAGCCAGTAGCCGATGTCGAGGCCGCCGGCCCCGATGCGACGCATGAGGCCGCAACTGCCGATCACCGTGGCCTCTGCTGTGATCGCATACCCGAAGGCCTGCCCGGTCTCCCACTCCTCCTGGCAGCGGGCCAGGAAATCGGAGGTATGACCTCTGCTGGTGTCGGCTGCCCAGGGCATCCACGGCAGCAAATGGTCCAGGGACTCGGAGATCGCCCGCTCCAGGGCGTCGAGATCGCTCCTGCGCCGCCGGCGCAGCTCCACCTGGCCACAACTGAGGTTCTCGGCGGGCTCGTCCATGCACGGGATGCTCCCGCAGGCCGACCGGGACCGACAACGCAATATTGACCGGCGTCCTCGTCGGCGGGGCGGGGGCGGGGGCCGTCAACGCAGCATCCGTCCGCCGCCGCCCGTCGAGCTGTTCCAACAGTGCTGCGCCGAGGCCGGAATGCGTTCTCAGGTTGGCCACAGGGACACTTGAGCTGATCGACAGTGCATCGGATCGTGACCTGCGTCGCAGAAGCGCAAGGATGGTGAGGCGAGAGGCACTCCCGATGCCCCAAGCTCCCTGTGAGACGAAAGTTGAGGCATCGCACGGAGCGAGGAACCACCAATTTGAGCCCCCCACACACACACGAGGGTCGCCCGGGAGCCGACGATGTTTGAGTACGAGATGTACAAGGTGAACCAGGGCAAGCTGCTGCGCCAGGCGGACACCCAGCACCTGGTCCACCAGGCACGCCTCGCCCGCCGGATGCGGCGGCCCGCGGAGCACGAAGGCGAAGGGCGGGTGAGCCACCCGCGTGCTTTGCGCAGCCGCTTCACACACGCCGCCTGAGCACCGCGCGCTCACCCAGGGACCTGCCCGACACACGGTGACCAGCGCAGTATTCGAGCTGGAGGAGCACTAGGGTCAGTTTCGTGCCTCTACCGAGACGCCGATTCCGGCTGTGCGTGGCAGTGCTGATCGTCAGCCTCCTGATCGCACTGAACAGCCTCACGGCCTGCACTTCGGGCAGCAGCGACAGTCCGAGCGAGACGGATGCTTCCGGTGGTTTGAGCGAGACCGACACCTCCAGCGGTCCTCCAGAGGAGACTTCGGGTGCCGACCTGGCCACTTCCGGCGGTGCGGTGAGTGGCGGTGTGGCGGAAGGGAGCGGTTCGGACCAAGTCGTCTTCCAGCGCAAAGCCGAGCGAGACAGGGCAGGGCTGTTCGAAGGGCAACTGGGGTACGATCCGCCCTCGCCCGTGGACGTCGGTGACACCACCGAACTGACGGTCACGCTCGCTGCCCTCGGCGGCGACCAACCCAAGCCAGACCACATCGTGGCGCGCCGCAGCCTCTTGGTGGGCGGTGTGCAGGGCGCCGAGCTCACCGCCCCGGACGGGGACGTCGACATCCAGCTCAACGGCTCCAACCACCAACTGCTCACGCGCGACAACGCTGTCGCATGGCAGTGGAACCTCACCCCACGAACTCCAGGGCGCCACCGGTTGAACCTCGTCGTCGAGACCTACCAGGGTGCAACCACCAACGTGCTGGCACGGACAACACCCCCCATTGCCCTCGAACTGACCGCGAAGACCACCCTCGCGTACCGGGTGGGCGAGATGAAGGAATGGATCATCGCTGTCGGCGCGGTCATCGCAGCTGCCGGCGTCATCCTCGCGTTCTTCCGCCGCCCGGTGTTCGCACTGTTCGCCAGGATCACAAGCCGCCCACCCAAGAATCCGGACCACAGCTGAACAGCCCCAACCAGCGGTGGCGACAGACTTGCCCGCCTGGCTGGAAGTCTGCGGAGTCAGCCAGCACCTGGGTCCGCCGTACTGCGCCCGCCTCCACGAACTCGTCCGTCGGCCCTTCCATCCCGCCCGGGAGACGATGACGACCGCCATTTTCGGCTGTGCCGCGATCTGAGCGGAACGGGGCCCACACGGCGGACGTGCGGCCCAATGGATACCGAGGGCTGAACGGCAGTCCCACGTGAACATGCCTGCGCCCCTGAATGAGGATCACGGTCCTGTGGGCGCGACCGCGCACAGATCGTCCTCGTCGGCTGGAATCAGACGGCCAGGACAGGGACGGTCACAGGGACGGCACGGGCGGCCGTCATTGCCGTGCGTGCCTGGCTCCAGCTTCCGAAGGTAAGTTCCCAATCTCGATGTCAAGGCGAAAGCAGCGTTGTTGCACGCTCGGTGTGTCAGTGAGGCATGCCAGGATTTGACCATGTCAGGTACTGATAAGGCTCGTGGTCTGGACGTTCTTCGTGCGGACATTCCCATCTACACCCTCACCTTCGCCAAAGGCTTGTCTCCCACCGAGTTGCTGGGACGCATGGGGGCGGATCCCGAGACCGTGGCGCTCCGCGACTCGGTGGACCTAGTGGACGAATTCGGTGACACCTTGCTCGACGAGGACGAGCCGGTGGTTACAACTGGAAGCGACGGCCTGTGGACCTGGGCGTGGGAGCAGGGCGGCATGCACGGACTGGACGAGGGAGTGCTGTCCAGGGTCTCCCATGGGACGGAGGCCGTGGCGCTGCACTACAACGAGAAGCCGATGTACTGGTTCAAGTACGCGGTCGAGGGCGGCATCGTCGTCGACTTCCACACCCTTGAGCCGCTCGACCCGACCGGCCTGGACCCCCACCGGCTTGAGGCATTCATGCGCCCCCTCGGCCTCGTTCCGAGGGAGTCGGCTCCAATACACAGCGTCCTGGCTCTCGCAGAAGATGCCTTCGGGCTCCGGGTGACGTCGGCCGCGGAGAGAGAGGAACGCTGGAGCGGCAGCTTGCTGCCCCTGCCCCCGGAGGAATGACGCTCAGCTGCGCTTCACGCACGACGGCGCGGCTTGGAAGGCAACTGTGTCCCGGATCATGGCCCACAGAACGTTGACGCGGCGCCGGGCGAGGGCGAGGACGGCTTGCTTGTGCCCCTTGCCCTCCTTCCTCTTTCAGTCGTAGTACGCCTTCGAGATCGGGCACCAGAACACGCTGACCCGAGCAGAGAGGAAGAGCGCGCGTTGGAGACCGCGGTGGTAGCGGCGGGGCCTGCGCAGGTTGACACTGACTTCCCCGGAATCCCAGGTGTCGGCGTACGGACTTTTCTCCCCAGTTGCGTACGGACGAACGTCCCCAGCTCTGACCGCAGGCAGCGGCAGCACGGCAGAGGATCTCGGTTGAGATCGATGCCCCGACCAGGGACACTCGCCCGATGAGTCACAGCGCATTGTCTGAATCGATCGAGCGAGGGTGGGACGAGCCCTGGTATCGGGTCCGCATGGCGGACTTCCAGGCGTCGTTCCTGCCCAGCGACGACGAGGACTTGGACGAGGTCTGCAACGTCGATGTCTTCGTGGCTTTGAAGGATGGATCTCGTTGGACCGCGACCGTGTTCACCGTCGCGGAAGTCGAACGCCTGATGAAACTCTGGGTAGGGACCGGCGAGGCCCTCGGGGGCCGGTACTTCTGGGTCTCGGACGGCCTGATCGTCAGGGATCCCGGCATCGACAACATGACCGACGTGATCGCCGGACTGATCGAGAACGGCGAGTTCTCCGAGATCTTTCAGCGGGTGATCAACGACTGATTCAAGTGCTCGGCCGCCGCGGAGCGACGTGGCGTCGGACGACGGTCTTGGTGCGGTCGTAGACGATCGTCATCGGGACGCCGCCGAAGTGGGGGAAGGCCCGGCGGTGGCAGTCGAAGAACATCTGCGGGTCCTGGCTGGTGGTGAAGCAGCAGAACGGGTCTCGTGAGTACGACAGCGTCATGTGGAAGGAAATGGACCTTCGGGATGCCCATGTGGGCGAGGATCCTGCCCTCGTCGCACCAGTCCACCTGGCCTGGGCGCCGGGAATCACCTCGAACCGGCGGTGCATGCCGACGAGTTCCTTCGGCATGATGCCGAGCTCCTCGGCGATCCGAGGCCGGGCTTCCTGAACGTATAGCTTGACGCGCTGGTAGTTGCCGGTAAACCCGTACTCCGCCACCAGCCGCCCGTGGATCACCGCGGCCTTCATCAAGATCTCGGCCCGCAGCATCGAATCGACCAGCGGAGCGAACTCGTCGATCACCCTCGCCTTCGACCGCCCGTTCGGTGAACGGCGCGGCGGGGTCGCCGGACCCGGAGCCGACAGATACTTGCGGACCGTCTTCCGGTCCAGCCCCGTCTCTCGGGCCACCTCCGACAGGCTGATCGCCCCGGACTCCAACAGACCCCGGAAGCGCCGCAATTCCAACCAACGATGCGGATCCAGGACCCCGCCGACCGCCTTCCGCCACCTCTCAACGACCAAGCAGCAGAGTGCCGAGCAGCAGGTCTCAACGCATGAGCAACTGTCCCTTTTCATCCGTACGCGGTTGGGGACGTTCACGTGTACGCCGACACGCGGCCACCGCAGCGTTCAGGAAAGGCACGATCGACACGTGGACAGCCTCAGCGCCTGCAACACCGTCGACGATGACCCCCTGGCCCCTTTTCCCCCTCCACCCGACCGAGATCGGCATCGGCTACGCCCGCGTCAGCACCCGAGGACAGAACCTCGAGCGGCAGATCGACGCTCTCACCCTCACGGGCTGCCGATGCATCTTCCCCAAGCAGAAGCCCGGGAACGTGCCTGCGTCCGTGCCCCAAGCAACGCCGCAGGTCGCGATGCTCGCCCACGCCTTCCTCGCCGTCACCGCAGCCACCGAACGCCGCGACCGGCCGACTCTCGACAGCCTGATTCCCTTGACCGGCAACGAGATCCAGCACCTGTTCGCCGCCATGGTCAGCCCGGTCCACGACCTCGCACACCGCCTGCGCTGGTCACACTGGCGACGCCGACACCAAGCCTGCGCCCGAGCCTGCCACTACCGGCGACAAGCAACGGTCCAGCCATAGAGGATCGTGTCCCTTGACCCGTGGCGATATTGAGATGTCGCCAGGTCGGTGCCGGTGCATACTTCCTCACCGTGGAAATCATGACAGGCGAGCTGCGGCGACTTCGATCTGGACTAGGGGCCGAGGATGACGAGGAGCCCCAGCCGTTTCTCGTGCGCCTCCGGTTCACTGCAGAGGACCCAGCCCAGGTCGTCGACAACGCGCGTGCGGTGCTGACATGTGTGGTCGCCCAGACGGGCGACTGGCCGACGGATGAGCTTTGGCCGCAGCTGTTGCCGACCTGGTTCATCCAGCGGTGCGCGCCCGAAACCCCGGAACCGGAGCGTGGCGAGCCCTTCGACGTTGAGGCGTGGCTGCGTCAGTGGCGGGCAATGACGCCAGAGCAGAGAGCGGCCGTCGATCAGGGGCCCTGGACGCTCTCGGGATGGCTGTACTACTTCGACCCGACTGAGGAAGGAATGGGAGACGATCGCAGCTGGTGGTGGTGGCACGCAGGAACCGACGAGTCAGGCGGCTGGGTGCAGGTGGCCACCACCGGCTGGCCCTTCGGAAGCGGTTCGCTGTCCTGGCTGATTGAGGCCAGTGGGGGCGCGGATCTCGTCTACGGGTCGTGAACAGCGACTCGCCGTGATCGCGAACTACGGCTGGAGTACTAGTACTCCAGCAGGATTTCACTGTCTGACCTGTGGGTTTTGACTGGGCGGCTGGAGTGTAGCGGGCTGGGGCAAGGTCAGGGACGGTCTCACGGAGGCCGCCCTTCGAACGTGCGACAACACCGCCGGTAATGACAGCGACGAAGGGCAAGGTCTCCTCGTGCTGACCGAGCGTTCTGTCGCGCAGTGGGACCTGGAGATCGACGATCTTTTCGTCAGCATCGGCCATCGTTTTGGCCGGGTGGAGCTTCGGCGTCGGATGCGTGACTACGTACGCGGGTTGCTGGCCCCGGTCGCCCGGAAGAACAGCTGGCCGAGCAGGCGGGCCACGCCACTCCCGACGGTCTTCAGCACTTGCTGGCCGGCGCAAAGTGGGAGCCCGACGACATCCGAGATGACCTGCAGCAATACGTCGCTGACAGGCTCGGCGAGGACGACGGTGTCCTGATCATCGAGGACACCGGATTCATCAAGAAGGGCACCACTTCCGCCGGGGTCCAGCGCCAATACGCCGGCACCGCCGGCCGCACCGACAACTGCCAGGTAGCCCTCGACTTTCTTGTTCTGCGGCTTCTCGCGGCCGTAGTCGGTGGTGATGGGCGCGGGCATCCCGGAGGTCCAAAGCCCGTCGACCACGCCCTTGGTGAGGGTCTTGGTCAGGGCGATGGAGGAGCCAGCGAGGTCGCGGCCCATGTCGCGCAGGTTGGCGGCCGCCCGGTATCCCCCGCCGTTCAGGACGTCGTGCAGCTGGGTTCGGGCGGCCGACGTGATGATGCGGACGAAGTCCTTCGCGCGCTCGATGGCCCACTGCCGATCGGCCTCGATCGTCAGATCATCCGCGTGCTCGGCGATGAGCGCGAACAGCCCCTCCTCGAATGCGGGCGATGCGCCCATGATCACGAAATCCACGGGCCGAGGTCCCCTCCCGCGGCTGAACAACCATGACGGGTTCACAAACCCGCAGGACAAGATCACCGGCGTGCCCGCCGATGCGGCTCCAGCAAGTCCCAGGCATCCGGACAGCGCCGTGCGGGTACTGCGTAGGCAGGGGCGCTGGGATGCCGGTGCGACCACGGGCCTTCATCCCAACTCCACGCGGGAGGATACCGGGACACCGCCCTTGATCGGAACCCTCGTCGCGCCTCGCCTTGCACGAGCAGGCGGAGGCGCGACGCTTGGTGGCCAGCAGCACGGGCATGCGTTGGCTCGGGCATGCGTGGGCGGCGAATAACGGTCACTCGTGACGGCGGTCGGGGAGCTGGAGTTCGGGGGCCGTGCCGGTAGTCAGACCGAGGGCGACGGCGGTGAGAGTGAACACGGCCGCAGCAGGGGTGAGTCGATGGATCATGCGCATGTGGGGGTCTCCGTCACGTCGGGCCCACGGCAGGGATCCCGGGGCACCTGACGGCATGACACCACCGTGGTGGTCTATACGAGTAGAACCAGCGCGTGAACAGACGCGACCTGCGCAATCCCTGCCCGCCGATGGTCTGCCGCTGACCGGACCTTCAGCTCCCCTTGGTGGACGACAAGGAAAGCCATCAACGACGAAGGCGCCCGCGCTCACTCACGCGGAGGCCGTCGCGCACATCAGACTCATGCTCTTCGGCAATGAGCCGAAGAGGTTCGGCCCATTGATCCGCAAGTATTACGTCGACGCAGCCGTGGGCTGCCCCGCGGTCTCCCACCCGAGAGTGGCCAGTAGCTTTTGGGGCGAGCGGCCCGTAGTCGTGAACCGCCTGGAGCGGAGCGTCGTCGTCGGCACGAACTGCGCCCAGGTGGCACCCCTATGAAGGCTGGGCAGCCCCCGTGGGTGGGTGCAGCGCGATCAGGCGCTCGGAAGGCGGACATCAGCGACGACGTTTGCGGTCCATGTCCCGGGCTCGTGGTCTGGCTCCCAGCTCACGTGAACGTCAGCTTC
>NZ_JBVHPV010000026.1:0-55553 GCF_055567715.1 Streptomyces sp. NPDC026377 | reverse complement strand
GGCGGTCGCTACTGGGAGGGACATCCGAAACGTGTATGGCTTGGAAACTTGCAGGTCAGGGGCCGTTTCGGGCGTCGTGGGTCGCCTCGTCAGCATGGCGGGGTGGTGCCTCTCTTGGTGCCGATCGTCCGATTGGTGCCGGACGCCTGCACATGGTCCGCGACCCGCGCCCCTGGCTCAAGTCGCCGTGAATTCTCTCGCGTGACCTCGCGTGGGCACCAGATCATCCGCTCCGTGGATGGTCCCGAACGGAGATTCGACGCCGGACCTAGCCGACGTGTTTCGGAACACACCTGTAGTCACCAAGGACCGAAGTCCCTACCGAAGTGGGACCAAGGTCAGAAAGCTGGCAGGCATGTTCCACGCACCACCCGTACCGCAGCGCGTCATCTTGTCGGCGCGTTTGAGCCGCGACGGCGACAAGTCCACCTCCATCGAGCGGCAGCTAGCTGTCCTCCGAACCTGGGCTATCGACTGCAACCATCACGTCGTCGCAGAGGTGGAAGACCGATCCGTCTCTGGCGGCATGGCGCCCTGGAAGCGGCCGAAGCTCGGACAGTGGCTCGCCCCCGAGGCTATCGATCAGTGGGACCTGATAGCGGTCTCGACGCAGGACCGCATGTCCCGCAACGATCTTCAGTTCATGGCGTTCGTGCAAAAGATCATGGACTGGGGCAAGAACATCATCATCATCGATGACCCCTCGTTCGACATCCTCTCCCCCGAGGGCCGCATGATCGCCTACGCGAAGGCGACGATGGCCACCAAGGAACTGGAGAGGATCACGAAACGAATCATGGACTCCCAGGCATACCTTCGCGAGAAGGGCTTCTACGGGGGCGGCTGGCTGCCGGCCGGGTACATTCCCGTCCTGGACGTGACCTCGGAGCACAAGACGCTCCAGGCGGAGGGCTACTTCAGCCCGATCCTGCGGAACGTGGCGATGAACTTCCTCGATACTCCTCGGTACTCGCTGTCCAAGGCGGTCCGCGAGTTGCGCGAGCAGGAGATCCCCTCCTGGTCTAGCTACGTCCGTCAGAACCAACTGGGATCGGTTTCCATGCGGGCCGGCCAGGAGACCTCGGCGTGGCACGTGTCGCCCCTCAAGCGGATGCTGATGAGCCCCGCCATGGCTGGCATCCAGATGCACAAGGGCAAGCCCATCGAAGATCACGAGACGGGCGAGTACAAGCTGTTCACGGAGGAAGCCCACCTGTCATACGGAGAGTGGTCGGCCGTCCTGGAAGTCTTGAAGGGCAAGGAGAGGAAGGAGACTCGCGAAAGGAGTGGCGCCGCGTTGCTGTCCACCGTCTCTGGCTGCGGGAACTGTCTCGGGCCCCAGTACCGGAACAAGGACACGGTGCACAGCCGGGGCAAGGTCTACCGGTACGACCACTACAGGTGCCGAGGCAAGGCGCAGTACTACGGCAAGAAGTGTGAGCACAAGTCGAAGATCGAGACTGAGTTCTTCGAGGAGTTCTTCCTGGACACGATCAAGGACAGGTTCGCAGATCATCGCGAGTTCGAGAAGGTCACCATCGCTGGCGAGGATCACGCAGCGGAGATAGCTGACATAGAGAAGCGCATCAAGCGCCTCCGTCGCCAGTTCGAGGCCGGAGACTTCGACGACGAAGAGGACCAGTACCGCGACCGCCTGAAGACGCTCAAGGCCCGCAAGAAGGATCTCGGACAGCTCCCCTCCACCCCGGCCACGGTAGAAATCAGGGAGACGGGCCGCGGCTGGCTCGACGTCTGGAACGCTATGCCTCAGAGCGAGCAGCGCCAGTACCTCTTGGACAACAACGTGAAGATCCTTGTCTTCCACCCTGACCTGACCGGTATGGAGGACATGGGGGTCGTGATCCACTTCGGAGACCTACAAGAACTGGCGAAATCGGCTGGCGTCTCCGGTGCGGACACGGATGACTGGGTGACCGTCTCGCACAACGTCCCGCCGCACTGGACCAAGCCCTCGCTGCTCGATGACCCGGAAATGGCGGAGGTCCTCAAGGCCCAGTTCGGTTCGATCGAGATCCCGGACTCACTCTACAAGTCGGGCATCCTCAAGCACCCCGAGTCCGAGAAGTCGCAGGTCACATCCCGACTTGCGGACATGAAGTAACCCCTGCCGAGGGCGGGCGGACACCAGGTCACGCAAGGACCACCCGTTCCGGCGCTAGTCACCTTGAAGCCGACACAAGGGAGCCCCCCGGCGGTGCCGGGGGGCTCCTCGGAGGCGCACTACGACTGCGCCGCCCAGTCGATGAACGCGGACCACGCAGCGCTCGGAGCCTGAAGCTCCGCGATGGCACGGTCCTTGCTGTCGCGGACCCGAACAACACCGGGAAGGTTCTGGTCAGCGACCTTCACCTCGACACAGTTGTCGTTGCTTCCGCTGTAAGAGCTGATGTGCCAAGTGGACTTCTGCGTCATTGTTGGTGCTTCCTTCGTGCGTCCCTCATGACCTGCGCCGACGCCTCGATGTCCAACGCGCCAGCCTGGAGCTGATCGTAGATCCTCTGCAACCTATCGACATCCTCGGGCTCCTGGTAGTACGTGCCCGTTTTGAAACCTTCTGCATACGCTGAGCGTTCGCCGTCTGGAGCGGTCAGGAGACTGATCGAACCAGGGACCGAAGGCTTGCTCAAGGGCAGAATCTGGATGTTGACGCTAGGCCGCTCGGTCATCGCCAGCAGGTGATCGATCTGCTTCGCCATCGCTTCGGGGCTCCCCTGCACCTGATCAAGTGCCGACTCCGACAGGACCACCCACAGCCACGGGGGGTCCTCCCGCTCGAAGATGATCTGACGCTCGACTCGCCTTATGACGGCGTCTTCCAGATCTGCTGAGTTCTCTAGGTAGTCGATCCCCATCAGGGCTCTGGCGTACCCCTCGGTCTGGAGCAGCCCAGGGACGGCAAGCGAGAACTCGTGGATCGTGCGTGCGGTGGACTGCGCCTTGAGGAAGAGCCTGGCGTAGTCCTTGAACGCCTCGGACCTGATGAGAGGCCAGAGTTCGATGAGGGCGCGCTTGGCATCGAGTACCTGGTCCAGCTTCTCGGTGAGATGCCTCCCGGGCGGGTCGTTGGCTGTCTCGATCGAGATGATGCGGCCAGGCGACACGAAGACCCGGTCAGCCAGCTCCGCTGGCTCCCAGCCCTTGGCAAGCCTCAACTTCCGCACCTTCGCCCCGAGTAGGTCTTCCACGCTCTTCTCGGGCGTCAGCTCCTTGGGCGGCCTTCCCATGCGCGCAGCTCCATTAATTCGCTCTCTCAAACCGAATCTATTACGCCTGGTGATCGTAAGACTACGCCCCCAAGCTGGGTGCAGAACAGGGAAGTTCACCCCCCAAGGAAGCGAGCGATCATGCCCCCGCAGCGCACCCTCCCCAAGCGCACACCCCAGCGCAGTGACATCCACCTGGAGCACATCCCCCTCGAACGCGCCCAGGCCGCTTACACCAAGCTGTACACCTTGCTCGTGGAGCAGGGCATCAACCTCCGCACCATGACCTTGCGCGAGAACGGTCCGACCAACCCCCTCATCGCCCTGGGTGCCGTCAACATCCCCACTGCCGAGAGGTTGATCGGGGTCCTGGAGCAGATCTCCTCCGCTAAGCAAGCCCCGGACAACGTTGAAGAGGCGGGCGTCTCGGAGGGAGGGGCATCATGACCTTCGCCGTAGGAGCCGTGGTCAGAGACCACACGCGGGCGGCGCAGGGAAGGGTGTGGAAGCGCTCGGGGGACCTGCTCCATCTTCAGAATAGAGCTGGCTACACGTGGACGGTGCTGGAGAAGCGCTGCACGCTCGTGGACGACGCCCCCGAGAACCGCCCGGCCCCACCGCGCGACACGCGCCCGACGGTCCGCGCTCCCAACGAAATGGACGTGGGTGACTACGTCCTCCTGGACTACACCTTCTACCGCGTGAATGACATGCGCAGTAAGGGTGCAGGCTCGGCCCGCGTCTTGATCCTGGAGGGATATGGGCCCTGGGTCATGACATCCCCGCGTGAGATCTTCCGCCCCATCAGCTCCGTCCTCGGCTCGAAGACCTAGCTCTCGGGTCGAGGACGGTCACCCGTTCATGACGATCGAAAGGACGAAATTGAACATCATTGAGGCACTGCCGCTGGGAAGGCCGTCGCCGGTCGCTGAACGACCGGGGCACGTCCGCCCGTACGCGCTTCAGGGGGCCCGCTTCAGGGCGGCCGACCTTTCTGCGCCGCGCGAGGAGACACGTGTGTACGACCGCGTGAAGCAGACGGCGCGTATGGCGGATGGTACGCCCCTGATCGCCATGGCCACGAGCCAGAAGACCAACCCAGACGGCGACCCGAAGAACCCTCCGCCTCACGACGAGGGCAGCGATCCGGGGTTCACCGAGTGACTGTCCTGATCGTGGACAACCCGTTCGAGGCCGGCACTGACTTGATCGTCAGCGAGCTGGCCTCGGCGGGGGTCCCACTGTTCCGCATGGACATGGCTGATTTTCCTACCGCACTCGACTTCCGCGCGACGTTCAACGGGGGCCGGTGGGAGGGCATCCTTGCCGACAGCGAGCGGGCCGTGGAGCTGTCAGCCATCAAGGCCGTGTACTGGAATCGTCCGGGCACCTTCAGGTTCTCCCGGTTGTCCGAGTCGGACGAGCACTACGCCCGAGGGGCCGCCCGGATCGGTTTCGGCGGTGTCGTAACGAGCCTGGACGTTCCGTATCTCAATCACCCGTCCAAGGCATCGGCCGCGGAGTTCAAACCGCGCCAACTCCAGGTGGCGAGCGCAGCCGGCCTTCTGGTCCCCCGCACGCTGGTGACGACAGACGCGGAGGCCGTAAAACGCTTCTCTCACATGATCGATGGCCCGATCATCACCAAGGCCCTCGGTATGCCCGTCGTCGCCCACGAGGAGGGGTACGAGTCCGTCTACACCCGAGAGACCGACCTTGAGAGGCTTCAGGGCGTTGATTCGACGGCTCACATGTTCCAGGAGCAGATCGAAAAGGACTACGAGGTTCGGGCGGTTTTCATCGGGGACGAATGCTTCTGTGCCCGCATCGACAGCGCGAGTGCCCAAGCTCGAATCGACTGGCGCTCGGACTACGACTCCATCAAGCTCACCCCGATGGAGATCCCAAAGCCCTTGCTCCAAGCGTTACAACGGTACGCCGCTGTGATGGACCTAGCTTACTTCGCTGCCGACTTCATCGTGCAGCCGTCAGGCAACTGGGTGTTCCTGGAAGCCAACCCGTCTGGGCAGTGGGCATGGGCCAATTCACCTGATCTACCAGTGGCTAAGGCGATCTCGACCGTACTGGAGGAATGGTGCAATCTCTGAACTGGGGACCGAAGGCACGCTCGCTGGCAGACATGCTGCGCGAGTCCGGCGACATCAAGTCGCAGCGGGTCTACGAGGCCGTTGCCGCGACTCCGCGGCACGCCTTCCTGCCAAGGTACTTCCACAACGCTGGCGGCGCACCGACGCTGTGGCAGGAACGCACTGAAGCAGATGGCGCCATGTGGGCGGACCCGATCTACTCGAACGCAACTCTCGTTACCGAGTTGGGGTCCCGCCAGGAGACGGCTGGAGGCTGGCACGGCGTACCCACATCCTCCAGCACCGCCCCGAGCCTGACTGCTCGAATGCTCGAAGACCTCCACATCCAGCCCACCGACAGCGTCCTTGACGCAGGGCTGGGGACCGGGTATCAGGCGGCGCTCATCCTGAAGTTGGTGGATAGGAGTGGTCGGCTCGTTGCAAGCGACCTCAGCGGCACGCAGGCCGCTGGCCAACGTCTGGAGGATCTGGGCTATCTGCCCGAGATCAGCGAAGGAGACGCGACCTCGCGACGGTGGCAGCGCCAATTCGACAAAATCATCTTCTCCTTCGGCCTGCCGTACGTCACGAACTCGATCCGCAGAGCGCTCGCACCTGGAGGCAAGCTCATCGCGAACCTGTTCGGCCCCCTCAGCGCCGGTCTCGTTCTTCTGGAAGCTCAACCCGATGGAACCCTCACGGGTCGCTTCACGAAGGACGGCGGGTCCTTCATGCCGGCCAGGCGTGACGCCAAGCCCGGACAGCTGGATCTCAGCGAGCGTTCGGAGGGAGTATCTGGCATCCCCATTGAGGACTTCGACAACTACCACCTGAAGTTCCTACTCTCTGCCCGGCTGCCGGGGCTGGACCTCCAGTACGGCATGGAAGATGGTCGGCAGACGCGCCACTTGAGCCTGCCCGACGGCCGGTGGGGCGAAGTCACCTATCGCGAAGACGATGAGGGGCAGGGCACCTACCAGGACCATGGCCAAGGCTTCTGGGAAACCGTGGAGCAGATGTGGGCCTGGTGGGTCGCGAACTCGAAGCCGACCTGGGATCAGTTCGGCCTCACGGTGGGCCGGGATGGGCAACACACGCTCTGGCATCACTCCCCTGACGGAGTTTCCTGGAGCGTGCCGACCGTTCACCTCGGGTAGCTCATCGGTTGCGCCAGGCAAGGACAACAACGAAGGCCCCCTCTGGAGAGGGGGCCTTCGCGCTGTCGAGATCACTTCTTCTTGTTGTCCTCGTCGTACCGCTTCAGGAAGTCGGGATTGGCATGCTCGCGAACGTGCTTGTCGAGAGCGTTGCCCGTGAGCTTCTGCTCATACGCCTCGTTGACCCAGCCCGGGATGCGGCCTGTCGCCGAGAGAGGCAGAGACGGCTTGGTGAGCCTCGCGGCCCAGGACCGTACGTCCACAGCGTCAGGGCCAGACGATGCCGCACTCTTCTTCCCGGACGTCGGCCTTGCTGTGAAGGACGGCCCCTTGGGGGCCGCGACGCCGATCCCGTACTCCCCGAGGGCATCGAGGAGAGCTTTCCTGCTCTTGTTGTATGCCTCTTCCAGTTTGGTGAGCTGCTTCACCTTTTCGAGATCATCGACCTCACCTTGGTAGGTATCACCCTCGACGGTCAGCCTGATGACCTGCACGATTTCCACGAGTACTCCAAGCGGTAAGGCGGGCCGTAGTGAAGTGTCACAACCCAACTGCGGTGCAGTCTGCGCAGCCTACCTACCGAAGGTGAAGCTCGACAACCTTTCCGTGATCCTGGCAGACGATCCGGCGGAACCCGGCGGACCTGATCAGCTTCAGGCAATCCTCACAGGCTGACCGCGTTATGTAGATCGTGGACCCTTGGCATGACGCCCAGTCGGCATAAAGCAGCGCGTTCGCCTCGGCATGTGTTTCAAGACAGTCCTCGTATGAGGTACCGGAGGGGGCTTCCGAGAGGCATCGCGGGCACTGGCCAGCGCTGCACGACGGGCCACCTGGATACGATCCGTTGTATCCCGTAGAAACGATTCGCCGGTCAGCGCCGACCACCACAGCTCCGACGCGACACCGGCAACAATCGCCTCGTGCAGCGACAGCCGTAGCGATTCCGAGGAAGTACGTGTCCCAGTCGGGGCGTGCATCAAGGTCCTTCACTCGTCACGCCCTCGCGCTTCTCCTGGTCGTGGTCAGCGGCCGTGAGCAGCATCTGAAGGGTGACCTCGTTGCCCCCACAGCAGGTGCAGCCGCCTTCGGCCACCGTTTCGCCAGAGGGGTCGTGGATGAGGGCGGTGTACCCGCACTCGTCGCCCTCCACGTAGTAGTCGGTGTAGCTCACTCGCCGCCCTCCACGACATCGACGCCGCTCGGAAGCATGATGATCTGCCATACGTCCGCGGCCATCCCTTCGGCCAGGTCCTTGGAGACGCCCCACTCCTTGGCTTCCTTCATGACCAGGCCAGAGAGACGAGCAGCCTTCAAGGCCGTCTCCGCAACTTGCTCCAGGGCTTTGGTCTCCATCTCCTTGGCGAAGTCGCCAATCAACTGCTCGAAGCCGTCCATTTCACTCATGCTGCCAACTCCATCTCGTTGTGAATGACTCCACAGAGGTCACAGAACTGGCCCTCAGCCATGTATCCGCAACCCCAGCTTTTTCCGTAAACCGAAACGTCTGTGTCGATGAGTACGCCGTTCATGACTTCTTTCATGATCTGCGCGGCCTTCGTTGTGGCCTTGAGCGCGTGTTCCTCCGGGAATTGGAAGATCACCTCGTCATGAACCGGGAGCAGGCAGTAGGGCCCGTATCCGGCTTTCTGGAGTCGGAGGATTGCCCGCCCCGTCACGTCCCGAGAAGCGCTTTGCACCGCATAGTTCAAGGCGGCGTATGGGCGCCGCTTGTCCACCAGCAGCCGTCGGCCGGTGATGGTGGTGATGTAACCGTTCCGGCGAGCTTCCTTTTGAAGCTCCTCCGAGTACTCCTTGACCCTCGGGAACGCCGCGAAGAAGCCGTCAATTGCTCGACGAGCTGTCTCTTCGCTGACGCCGGCCTGGGAAGCCAGTGCGGCCCAGCCTCCGCCGTAGACGGTCAGGAACCCGGCCATCTTTCCCGTGGGCCGATCAACTCCTGCTGAGTCAGCGGTGATCTGGTGAAGGTCGGCCCCCTCACGGAAGGCTTTCTTCATCGCCTTGTCTCCCGACAGGGCTGCCAGTACACGAAGCTCTTGCGCCTTGTAGTCAACGGCGCAGATGCTCATGCCTTCGTCGGCGATGAACCCGCGACGCACCAGCGAATCCCCCGAGGGAAATGTCTGCGCCGGGATGGCCCCGGAGATCGCCATCCGGGCCGTCCGCGCGCCCATCGATCGGATATCGGGGTGGAGCCGGTCTTCCGCATCGCGGTTGTTCAGGGCGTTGTCGAACCAGGTCGACTTGGCTTTGGCCGCCTTCTTGCCCAGGTAGATCGCCTCGCACAGCGGGTCGTCCATGTGGGCCTTGAGAAGGTGATCGTCCACCTTGGGCTGACCGGTCGGGGTCCTCTCAGTCGGGATGACGCCCCGGCTGATGACTGCCGCCCCGACCTGCTTGGGACTGTTGATGTTCTCCAGCCCGAGCTTCGCTGCAACGTCCTTGTAGCGGTGCTCCGTGGAGGCCAGCTCGGCTGCTCGCTCCTCGATGTACGGCACGTCGGCCTTGATGCCGCGGCGCACCATGTAGGCACAGGCGGCTGCAAGGTCGTGTTCGTACTGGACGAGCTTGCGGGCCGTGGCCGGAATCTTGGGCTTGAGGAGCTTCACCAGGCGGTAGGCGAGGATCGGGTCCATCCCGGCGTAGAGGTTGAAGCCTTCATGCTCCAGCGGGATCACGGGCCACACGTCGGCCTTCTTGACGCCCAGTTCCTTGGCGATGACGGTCATGCTCGCCTTCACCTCATCGGCCACCGTCACGGAGACGTAGTGGCGGGTGAGTTCTTCGAGCGAGTGACCTATGCCGCCGTCCTTCCGGCCTCGACTGTCGACGAGGTGGGCGACGATGCGGGAGTCGATGAGCCGAGGGAAGACTGACTCGGCCGGCACCCCCCAGACTCGGTCCATGCAGAGGATGTCGTAGGTCCCGTTCTGCATGGCCAGCTTTTCGACCCAGCCAACGGCCTTGATGGCGTCTTCCTGGAAGAGGCCGCCCCTCTCGGTGGGGAGGACGAAACTCTCGTGCGCATTGCCGAATTGGGCAAGGCGGATACGGAATCCGTCCTCCCACCAGGAGAGGCCATCGGTCTCGGTATCGAAGCCAAGGGCCCGCCGGTTGGCAACTACAAAGCGGCGAAACTCGGGAAGATCGTCTTCAGTCTCAACGACGTTGATGCGAACTTCGGAGCCGTTGATGTCGTAGTCGATGATCTTCATTCAGTTCCTCCGGATGTCACATCCCAACTTCATGGGCAAAAAAAGAGGTCTCTACGGCTCGGGAAGCCTTGCGCTCTGCAACGAGGGCATTGAACTTGCCTTCCAGCTCCGTGTACTCCCGGACCGCGATGTCCAGTTCGGCTTCTAGGCCATCGATGTACTCGTTGAGCCGCCCGTTCACCTTCTGCCAGTGACCTGCTCGCCGAGTGGCCAACTCGACCTCCGCACGGAGAAGACGGATCTGCTCTGTCTTCCGGCCGAGCATCAGCCCACGACCTCACCATAAGTTTCGATGTGGTTCCACATCAGCGTGCGGGCCTCCTCATCGATGTAGTCCTCTCGCTCCAGGGGGCTCATCGCGTCCCATTCATCGCGAGGAACTTCGGCGTAGTCTTCGTAAGTTGCACCGACGAACCCGGTTTCAACGACCAGACGGATAGTCACGGAATCACTCATCAGTATGTTCCTTCCAGGACCGAGGGGAACTCGGGCTCGGGGGTATCGGGGCCGATGCGCCGCTCGACGGTCATGTTGTTGTGGTCATAGATCCAGATGGGGATTTCGTCCCAGCTATCGAACACCGGCTGCTCCAAGGGCCGCCTCGATCTCGTTCAACCGCTCCTCAGCGCCCAGGCCCTCTTCCCAGGCCATCTCGCGGGCAGCGTCGGCCTTGATGTGCTCCAGGTGACGCTTCCGGTCTGCGAGGTGCTTCACCAGGCGCACGTACCGGTGGCCGCTGCCGGCCTGCTGACCCTGGGCCTCCCGCTTCAACTTGGCCACGTCTTCCCCGAGCTGGCGCGCGGAGTCACGTTCGGCCTCGTACCGCTTGAGCCAGTAACGCTTGCCGTCCTCGACCTCACGAAGCTTCCGAGTCGCGTCAGCGAGTTCCTTGCGCAGGGACTCGACCAGGGCCTTGTTCTCTTCCTTGACCTCGACAGTCACCTTGTGCAGCGGCACGTTTTTGAGGTCCATCTCCGAGTTGCCGGCCTCGTAGGCATTCGAGGTCCACATGTAGCTCATTCGTTCACTCCTGGGGTTTCGCAGGCCGGGCAGGCCGCAGGTTCTTCGGGGGTCTCGTCGGCGGGGTAGTCGATGACGAACGACTCCCCACAGGGGCACACGTAGAAGGCCAGCAGGCTGACCAACTCGCCCACTACGGGGCGACTCGTCCGTGCCTGACGAACGCCTCGTGCGTCACCGGCATGAGGCGCTTGAACTCCGCCTCCATCTGGTCGGCAACCATTTGGATCTCGACCTGGGGGAAGGACGCGTACTTCGCCTCGTCGCTCTTGGTTCGGAGCGAGAGGAAGTGCATCAGCGACCGCGGGTTGCAGGTCACATAGAAGGTGCTGAAGGTGCCAACCGGTAGTACTGAGCGGGCGACTTCGCGTGCGATGCCGTCGGCAAGCATCCGCTGGTACTGCTCCCAGGCGACGGCGTATGCGGTACGCATGGCCTCGTCTGCTGTCCACCACTGCCCGAAGGTGCCGAGCTTGAAGTTGTAGGCCCCGGCCTTGCCATACTGGACCAAGGGCCGATCATCGCTCGGGATGTAGAAGACGGGCTCCAGCTCCTTGTAACGCCCGGATTCCTCGTTGTACGACATCCCGGCCCGGTGCCTCATGAACTCGCGGACGACGAAGATCGGGGCGGAGACCCGGAACGTGAGTGACCCGTGCTCGAACGGGCTGCCGTGCCGGTCGCGCATCAGGAAGTTGATGAGGCCCTGGTCCTTCGCCTCGTTGTACTCCTGGGTCTTGCTGCCGATGGTGCTGACCCGAGCCGCCATGCCGATCATCCGGTCCGTGGCGAGCTGCTGCACCAGCTCCACGTCCATGCTGCTCTTGAACTTCACGATTGCCTTTCAGGGAGCCGGGGGCCGGGAAACCGGCCCCCGGGTGTCATATCCCAACTTGTGGAGCTAACGAAGCGACTAGTTCTTCAGCTCGAACTTGCCGGACTTCTTGTTGAGGAAGGCGGGCGGGCACTTATCCTCACCCTTGCGCTCGTCGGCGTCACAGAAGTACGCCTCCCAGCCGTTCTTGGCGACGTGAGTGCGGCCGTGCTCGCAGTCGGTCACGCCCTGATGCTCGCCGCTTCCGGAATTCTGGACCTTGCCGCCGGAGAAGCTGTTCTTGCCTGCGGGCTTAACCTTGGCACCCTTGTCCTTGTAGTTCAGCTCCGAATTGAAGGACTGGATCTTAGCCATGCGCTTCATGAGGGACGCGAGGGTGCCGGCCTCCTCGTCGAGCATGTTGTCCATGTCGGAGATGGTGGCCGCACGCAGGACGAGGAGCGAGGAGTCGTAACCCTCACCACCCTTGAAGCTCAGCGTCACGCCTTCCTGAGTGTGGGAAGTGGCAGTGGTCACGGGCGACTCCTTAGAAGTCTCGGAGGTGTTGGTTTCGGCGCTCGGTTCGTCCCATGGGGAGTTTCCGAAGGGGTCTTCGCTCATAAGTGAATCCTCTCAGATTCGAGTGTCACATCTCAACTTGAGAAGCTGTGAAGTGGATCTCAGATTGGGCAGGCGCCAGAAGCGCAAACCTCGTCATAACCCGTATCCGATGCAGCCTCGCCAACAATGGCGACTTCATCGAGATACCGTTCCTTCGAGATCCGCTCGTAGGGCGTTTGAGGTCGACTCATCTCGGGGAAGATGGTCGTCCCCTTAAGGGTCGACATGAACCCGTGCATGATGCGGGCGACATCGTCCTGGTCATACTCCTGGGGATCGACGCTCGCCGTGTAGGAAACTGCCTGGTCCGCCCACAGCTCCTGATACAGCTCCTGGACCGCGAGCATCTGCACAAGGGTCAGCTCCCCTGCGTGCTCGAACGCGTCGGCCAGCTCGGGGTGTTCCCCGAGGAGCGGGTCAACGGTCGGGATCTCGACCACGGAGGTATTGGCACCGTAGACGCACGGCTCCACCCTGTATCCCTTCTTCCGGTACTCCTCGACCTGAGCCCTCTCCGAGGGCTCCAGATCCGAGAAGCGAATCCGGCGCAGGAAGTACCCAGCGAACGGAGCGTGGATGCCCTCGCCTGAGACCGATGCCAGCTTGCTCGTGGTGCCGGTGGGGGCGACGACCCGCTTCTTGACGGGGGTGGGGATACGCAGCTCGTTGGCGTACTCGGCTGCGGCCTGGTCCACCGTCTGTGCGAAGAACTTCAGGTCCGCGCGTACCCGCGGGTTGTAGGGAGCCCGGCTGTAGTTGATGCCCTGCTTGAACAGATAGTCCGCGAACCCGAGGTGGCCGACGCCGATCCTGCGGTACTTGGCAATAGCTTCCCGCGACTTCGGGTCAGCCACCTTCGCGAAGGTGGCCCGAATCAGATAACGGGTCGCGAGTCGGTGTGCCTCGTAGAGGCCGGCCGTGTCCGTCTTGCCGTGCTGGACGAACGCCCCTAGGTTCACCGCACCCAAGTTGCAGGGCTCCCACGCGTTGAGGGTGGCTTCGCCACAGGGGTTAGTGGTGAAGGTTCCATCAACCTCACCCTCGGCGGTCAGCGTCGAGTTCCAGAAGCCCGGCTCGCCGTTCTTCAGGGCACCCTCGGACAGGGCCTGCATCACCTTCACCGCGTGCTCCTGGCCGTCCTCGACGGCCTTCAGGAAGCGGTCGTCCACTTCCACGCTGATGTTGGTCGTCCACATGGCGAGCTGGTCACCCTTGGACTTCAGGAACTCCCAGATGCACGGGTCATCCCAGGCCATGATGCTCATGCGCGCGGATCGTCGAACGCCCCCTGCAACGATGGCCATTGCTATCTGGTGGTCGATGGCCATGGCGTCCATGCCGTTCATCGGCCACCCTGCCGCGTCGGTCAGGATCTTGCCGACTTCGACCATCATCCGTGCGAATGGTTCGGGCCCGGAAGCCGTACCGCCGAAGGATCGGAGAGGGGCCCCCTTGCCGCGGACTCGGGAAACGTCGTAGACGCGGCTCTCGTGCTTGGTCTCCGGATTGTGCGCCGTGTCGATCAGATCGCCCAGGGCCTCTGCCCAGCCCTCACGGGCGTCCTCCACGCTGTAGGCGCCCGCCCACTCGTAGTCGTACTCCGTGCTGATGACCCCGGCCTCGACCAAATCCAGGAAGTCAGGGTGCGCCGGGTCGCAGACGATGTGCACGATGACGCGGTTCTCGACGACAGGGAACTGGTGGAAGTACCGAGATGAGTAGTTGGCGCCGACGCCGCCACCTTCGGCCAGGCGAAGGAGCGTGAAGCGGAAGTGCTCGGCCGGATCGGCAGGAAGCCAGCCGGACGCCCAGCAGTTGTTGAGGGCGAAGTCTGCGACGCCGCTGCTCTTGAGGTGTCGGCCTGCGGGCAGGAAGCCGAAGTTCTGGATGAGGTCGATGAGGGCCTGGCGCTCCCCCTCCTCGATGTAGCGCTCAGGCACTAGGGCGAGGTTGCCGTCCACGACCCGCTGTACGGTCTCAGGCCAGGTTTCCATGGAACCGTCAGGCTTCTTGCGAGAGTACGTGCGCTTGAATACGGTCTCGGCAGTTTCAGTCTTGAACAAGTGCTCTCCCTTAGAGGTTGAGGTCGGTCCGTGTGGCGGAGAGGAGCATCCGGTGCACGGCACCGATGTCCTGGCGATCGATGTTGACTTCGAAGGATTCGGTCGGGGAATTGATCCCGAGGTAGATCGGACTCAAAGCTCCGTCGTCGTAGACGACTTGAATGTCTACGTCGCCGCGCTGGTACTTGAGGATGGTCTCCATCATGCGTGGACCGCCTTCCTGCGAATCGAACGGTTCATCTCGTACGAGAGGGCTATGACACCTCGCTGGCACGCCTTCTTGTCAGCCTCGTTACCGATCGGCAGCCCGAAGACGTAGTGCGACATGAGGAGTTGCTGATAGCGGTCGTTGAGCTTCTTGAGGCCGGCCTCTGCCTCCATACGCGCGGTGTGAAGGTTGTCGGTGATCTCGCAGTGGTTCAACGTGTCCTTCTTGCCGATCATGTTGGAGAACTCATCCGTGGTGTAGATCAGGAGCTTGAGTGCGTTCCTGGCCTCGTCCGCGGTGTAGAAGTATTCGCCGTCCATGAGGTCGCGGTAGACACGCTCCTTGGCTGCGTACCTCTGGCCGGCCGTGTAGAAGATCTTGCGCATCATGCGCTCGTTGTCGGCCACAGGAGCGATGTTCTTCCGTTCCCGAAGCGCGTGCTCCAACATGGCCTGCTTGACGTCGTCTGCCTCAACGATGTGCCAGCGGTCAGCAATGACGTAGGCGACCTTGCCTGCCAGATCGGACAGGTATGCCCAGTCGATCTGCTTCTCTTCCATCAATTCCCCACCTTCTTCGTGAACTTCCCGTTGGCTCCTCGCTTCAGCGCGCCATACCTCTGACCCTCAACGGTGAATGAACCATCGGAGGCCATCGGCACCAGAACCGGAGTTACATCGCCGTACGACCCGACGTAGAGGACCGTGAATCCGGGCTGCCAATTCGTTGCGCCGTGCTTTAGGTAGGTCGCCTTGCTGATGTCCATGAAGTGCCCCACCTCGACGCCCGTGAGGGTCTGGAGGCTGCCCTTGTAGCCGCGCGACTCGTTGATGAGCCCGAGCTTGTGTACGTGCCCCATGACGACGCTCTTCCCGATGCGGCGGGCTGCTGCCATCGCGGCTCCGCCCGCATACCGGCTTGCGCTGAACCCAAGGTGACCATGCGTGGCGGTCCAGCCGTCGGTGAAGTCGTAGAAGTCGCCCAGATCGTTAATCTCAAGCCCCTCGTAATCAAGGAGCTTTGCCTCATCGAACATTTCGGTCTTGGACAGGGCCGGCGCATACTTCCGGAGGTAGTCCCGCGGCCTGTCCCCATGGTTCGAGCGGAGGATTCCGAACTTCCCGTCGAACACTTCGCGGGTGGGCTTCAGCACCTTCCGCTTCGTGTACTCGGCCTGCTCGAACACATCGTTCTCGAACTCGCCCTTGGTGTCCTTGTTCCAACGCGAAGGGGCTGTGAAGTCGCAGGTATCTCCGATACCTATGATCTCGTCGGGCTTGAAGTCCTTGACGAAGTTGACCCAGTTACGGACCATACGACCATCTTCGAGCGGAGCCTGAACGTCCGGAAGGACTACGATTCGCTTCATTACTTCTCCACTCGGATGTTTGCGATGAACTTCTCGGCGTACCAGATGAGCTTCTTCAGGTCTTCGGAGCCACCGTCCTGGTGCTTGTATTGGCACCGCATCAGGTACTTGGTCATGTTGCCGAGTAGGTATCCCTGGAAGCCCTCGTGGCTCATGGATGCCTGGATGATGTCGATGACCTCGTATTTCCCCCGCGTGTAATGGTCCGGGGAGTTGACGTTGTCTCGGGAAGTCATTCCAACCCGCACTTCTCTCGGAGGGCCAAAGGCCCGTTCTTGTTCACGAACTGGTTTACGTCCACACCTTTTCCGAACTGGATGGGAACGAGGTTGGGAAGGCGTTCGGCCAGCATGTGGACGAACTTCTCGCCGGGCTCGTCTCCGTCGGTGAAGGCGAACACCGCCTCGTATCCGAGGAAGGCCGGGTCGAAGTGCTCCCTCCATCCGCTGACGCCGGGAACGCCTACGGTGGGGATGTCGGCCAGCTCGGCGCTTGCGGCGTCGAACTCGCCCTCACTGAGCCCGATGTACCGGGACGGCTTGATGAGGGCCCGCGTGTTGTAGAGCAGGGGCTTAGAGCCGGGAAGGCTCTGGTACTTGCCGTGCCCCTCGTGCAGCTCCTCGTCCCGCCAGGAGCCATCCGGGTGCTTGACGCACGTGTCGTTGATGCAGCGGAACCGAATGGTCGCCACGGCGTGCTCGCCACCGGCCGGCCTGATGTACGGAATGGCCAGGCGGCCGAAGTGCCTTTCATGCCCCGTAGCGGGGGCCGCGACGTACCCGAACCCCAGAGACGTTGCGAGACTGCCCAAACCGCGGCGGTTGCTGTACTGCTCGGCCGGGCTTCCCTGGTAGCTCTTGCTGTACCTCTGAGCTATCTCCACCATCGAAGTGGCCTGCGGCGAACTCTTGAGCAGCACGGAACCCGATGCCTTCCTTCCTCATGATTACGTCGTAGCTGTCTTCGCTGATGTCACAGGCGAAGCAGTGCCAGCGGTTCTTGAATGAACTAACCGACGCTGACGGGTTCTCTTCGGGATGCTCAGGGCAGTGGATCTTCTGCCAGCCGTCCCGGACCTTCAGTTCCACTTCGGGGTAGTAGCGCCGGAAAACATCAGCGATATCCGGCTTCCACATGTCACATCCCAACCTTGACCGCGCGCTCAAGGCGGAGCTGCTTGATGGTCTCGACCTCCCGCTTGACCATCTCGGCAAGGGCCTCGACGGGCATGACCTGACGGAGGGCTCCCTTTCGGCACTTGTAGACGACCGTCGCCTCCTCGTGGATTCCAAGGGCGGCCTCCGCCTCCAGGAGTCGCGCGAGCTTGGTCAGGCCGGCCTTGCGGGTCAGGGTGACGTGCAGCTGGCCGCCGTCGTACGAGATCACTTCTTGCCGTCCTCTCGGTGGTACCGCTTGCCGATGAAGCGGATCGCTGGGGGGTCTTCGAGGTAGTCGGCCGCGTTGCGGGCGACCTGGGGGTTATCGCGCAGGCCGCGGGCGAGCAGCTGCCGGTTGCACCTGGCACAGCAGAGCCCGCGCACGAGTCCCGTGGTGTGGTCGTGGTCTACGTCGAGCCGCTTCGTCCTGGACTGCTTACAGATGGCGCAGACGCCCCCTTGGGCGTCCAGGAGCCTGGCGTAATCACCGGCCTCAAGGCCGTAGATGGCTTGGACTCGGGCCTCATGCGAGGCGGAGCTTCGCCTCTTCTTGTGGCAGGTGGTGCAGATCCTCGCCCTGGTGGAGGTGAAGAATCGCTCTGCTCGATTCTTCTGACACCCCATGCAGGGCCGGTATCCGCGCTGGGGCTTTTTCATGCCCGCTTCCTTACTGATCCCATAGTGTCACATCCCAACTTGTTGGGCAAATAAAAAGAGAGTGAGTCAGAACACTTCGTCATCCAGATCGGTGATCTGAAGGTTCGACGTGTTCACCTCGAAAGACGCGTACGTCTCCCCGGAAGGGTCGGTGAACCCCTCGCGATTCTTGACCGGCGAGATGTGTAGGGTCCTGCCCTGCATTCCGTCCACCTCGGCGTGGATGGTCAGCACCACGGAGGGGACGCGGCCGATCTTGCCCTTCACGCCGTCGAGCGGGATGGGCTTGATGCCAGAGCTGTACTCGCCTACGACGTGATGCATGGCCATGACGTGGGCTCGGGTTTCCCTGGCCATCTCATTGAAGTAGTCGCAGAGCCCTTCAAGTCCGAAGGTGTACTCCTCGGCATTCGAGGAGCCTCCCCCGTCTACGTTGGTGATGTTGTCGATGATGACCAGGTGGGGGTAGCAGCCGAAGACTTCCCTGTAGCACTCAAGATGCGTTTCGATGTCCTTGGGTGTCGGCCTGGCGCTGTAGTTGAACCGCAGCCACCACCGCTTACTCAGGGCCTCCTCGTACTTGCCGAACTCACCGTTGTCGGCAACGAGGGCCTTCTTGACCTCTCGGGCGCCGTCACCGGTGATCATGGCCGTGGCCCTGGAAAGCTGCGTGGCCGCCGTGGAGTCCGCGCTGAAGTACAGGGTCGGCACGTTGGACCAGGTGGCCAGGAAGAGGGCCACGAGACTCTTCCCGGTACCGCCTCCCGCGCATACGACGCTGAAGTCCCCACGTCGGAACTCCACTTCGAGCTTCTGGAGCCCGCGGTAGGGGGACGGGATGGGCTCGCCGGCCGCACCCCTGACGAGGATGGACTGATTGAGGCTGAACAAAAAATCTCTCTCCCTATCAGAGTGTCACATCTCAACTTGCGGAGCGAAAAAAAGAACACCCATGAGACACATCACAGAACCGGCAGCCGAACCCCGGCTTCGCCGGGAAGTCTCCGGACTTCACGCCTTGGTCCATGGCGACGATGCGCTCGGTGATCTCCTCTTCGTTGGCGTCGGCCATCTTGACCGGCCGGGACACTTTGCCTGTCTTGGCTAGGTACCAGTCGCCATTCGTGACGGGAGCCTCGTCGGGGTAGAGCTGGTTCACGGCCAGGCCGTAGACGTGGAGCTGGAACTTGCTCTTGGTGGAGCCGGTCTTGAGGTCCCTGACACGCTTACTGTCGTCCTTGTTCAAAAGGACCTGGTCGATGAAGCCTCGGACCTTGACTCCGCCGAATTCGGCCATGAAGTACAGCTCGATCGCCGGGGCACCGTTGACGAGCTGCCAGACGCCCTCGCGCTTGTGCTCCTTCGGGTACCACAGGACAGGAGCGTGCTCCTGGACGTACTCCACGTACTCGCGGGTCTGCCGGGAGCCCGCTTCGTAGCGCTCCTCCAAGTCGTCGGCCGCGGTGCCCTTGTTGGCGCGCATCCACTGGTCGATGTCATTGAGCTTGCCCAGGTCGCGGTTGATGCCCTGGCTGTACTCGTCCTGGAAAACGGTGACGGCCTGGTCGGCGGTCAGCTCCCGCCCGGACTTCTCGAAGGCTTCGGCCGCACTGTGGAAGGCGGTGCCGTGGGTGCTCCAAGCAGCCGGCCTGGGCTCTATGCGCTCGACCCGCTTGAGCCAGGCTTTGTACGGGCACTCCTCGAACTCTGTGACCTGAGTGACGGATCGGGGCATCTCAGCCCAGCGCCGGTAGTTGTCCTCGACGGTCATGCGCACTCCTCGAATATCTCGAACTGGATGAAACTGCTGGAGTCCTTCATGCGCGGGTGCGGCCGGTCGTACTCCTCAAGAAGGATGATCTCGGCGTCCCCAATGGCACAGCCGATACGCCCTTCAAGGCCCCGCATCACCTTCCTTTCGCCCTCCGCCATGGAGTCCCCGACAGTGACGCAGATGAGGTTTCCAATGCCGTGAGCCGTCATCGTCACCACCCCCGAAGCCGCGGTGTATTCACGGCCATCGCATGTGATATCTGCCTTCGCTATCGCTTTCAGGATCTCGCCCGCACGCTCGCTGATCTTGAGGTTCTTGAAGCTCTGGAACACCTCTTTGACGGCCTCTCACTCGTTGGGTCCATGCGGGCCGAGTCGCACTGGAGCAACCGTAGAACCACTCTAAGGCACCCCAATTGGAAAGTGTCACATCCCAACCGTGGTGATGATCACACGCCCCCCTGACCGCAGGATGATCAGTGATATCAGAAGGGGGCCGGTAAGTGCTTACCGGTAAGTAGTTACCGGTCCCAGCTCGCTTAGAGTGGAGTAGGGCCCCTTTGGGACTTTAGTCCCGAACGTCAGGGCCCAAAGGCCCCCATCCGACCCCTAGGGGCATCAAGCTAAGATTCGATCGAATGTTCGATCTTGAGGAGAGGGGTCCAGGATGTGTGCTGGTGGGGGCCACGGGTACGGCATGGCCGACCTGATCGCCGCTTCGAACCTCACGCGATACCTGAAGGCGTGGCGAGCGGCACGAGGGGCCGAGCTGGGGCTAGGGAGGGCCCTGCCGCAGAAGGATGTCGTGCAGGCCAGCGGTATGTCAGATAAGTGGTACCGAACCTTCGAGGCCGGCCTACCCGTCAAGCACGACCCTGTCGTGCTTCAGCGCATAGCAGACTGCCTCGACCTCGACCACGCAGAGCGGATGACGCTCTTCCTGATGACGATGGGCGTCCCCTCGCCGCACGGAGTCACATCGAATCGCGACGACCCCGAGCTACTTCCAATCTCCTGGATTCTCGACCAGCAGGGCACGCGCCCGGCCTACGTCTCCGATGAGGACTGGAACGTCGTGGCTTTCAACACAGTGATGGGAAAGTGGTTTCCGTGGGTTGCTGAACCAAACGCGAACCTGATGCGCTGGACCTTGCTCCATCCAGACGCTCGCGTCCAGCTTGAAAGCTGGGAAAAGCACTGCCGGGTCTACCTCGGCATGATCCGTATGGAGATCGCGCGCCGCGGCACGGACATCGACATTGCACGCATCCTGCTCGCCGCGCTGGAAGACCCCCTCATTGGCGGCTTCTGGGAGGAAGAGACGACCGTCGTCAGCAACCGGGATGGTCACCACTTCCGCGTTCGCGTCCCGTACCACGACAACAAACCGACCGACGTGATTAGCCAGGTGTGCACGCCGGCAAAATTCCCTACCCTGCGACTCGTTTTCCTCACGTGGGGAGACGGCATGGACGACCTTGAAATCCTCGGAACGACTGAAGGACAGTAGTGCCTCGCTACAACTACTTGTGCCCGCTCCGGTGGGCCGACATGGACGCCAACGGCCACATGAACAACGCCGTCTACAACAACTACCTTGAGGACGCCCGCTTTCGGATGTTCTCCGACCTCGTTCCCGGCGACCCAACCGAACGGCTAGCGTGCAACTTCGTGGTGCGAGAGCAGACGTTGAAATACCTACGGCCGCTCGTCTACCGCGAGGAGCCGGTCACGATCGAGGCATGGGTGGAGGACGTGAGGGGTGCCTCCTTCACCATCCGCTGCAAGATCAAGGACGGCGAAGACGTCTACGTGGAGTCCCGCACCCTCATGGCCGGCTTCGATTCGATCGCGAACCGAGTTCGCCGCTTCCAGCAGAGCGAGCGAGAAACCATCATGGCGTTCGCGGGATAGATGAATGTGGGACTACAGAGTCGTCTCCCCCAAGCCGATCCTCATTAGAGGCTGAAAGCATGAAGGCCCTTGGCTAACAGCCAAGGGCCTTTACAGTTCCCGGATTACCACTTCACCCCCACGCGAGCGGTCACGCATCGAACAGAGTGATCGCTTCGAGGACTTCCCCCTCCGGTCGCGCCCTGTCCGCAGGCCACCGGAAGATGAAGTTGCCATCCCGCTCCTCCCTGTCGACGAGCTTGAAGCCCTCGGCACTGGTGGGGTCGTAGTCGATGACCTTCTTCTCCCGGACCAGCCTCGCATTCAGGCGCTTCGCGGCGATGCGGTGGCTGTCCTTGGCCTTCTCATCCCCCATGGCGACCCGCAGAAAGGCCATGACGCCTTTGCCCAGGTAGGTGTTGTGGTGGCTGCCAGCCCCCTCGGTGCGCTTGACGGTCCAAGGGATGACCTCCTCGATCGCCTTCCGGGAGACAGCCTGGGTGTAGTAGCCGCCGATGGTAAGGGCCTTGTTCACGGCCTGGCCCTTCACGTCGTACGGCTCAGCGATCTGATCATCCGTGTACCCCTGCTCCTTCAGGCGGATCAGTTCGTTGAGGTCCGGAAGAACCTTGCGCACCCGACTCTCGCTTCCTTGCTTGTCTGCTCAACAATTCTTTGACTGGTCTTGACCATAGCACTCGATCATGTGGATCTTTCACCAGACGGTTGCGCTCACATCCCAAAATGCGGCGTACATCACACCGTACTCACCCGGTAGGGCTAGCGGCAAGAGATCTATGTCACATCCCCACTTGCTCCTGTCCCCTGGCCGCCTCCAAGACACCGACATTTATAGTGAGAAGAAGAAAGAGAGAAGAAGCTAGTTAGAAGCTCTTTAAAGAACAGGTTAGGCCAGGCCAGACCTGCTCTTCTAAAGGTTCTTCTTCAAGGTTCCTTCTTGTCTGACCTCCCGTTGAGATCTTCCGGTAGAGGTCCAAGAAGGTGTTGGCCCCGGCTGCCAGATCAGAAACCAGCCGGGGCCCTCGTTCAACCGGCCAAGGCTGATCCCCTTCGGCTGGCCAAGGTCGGGTAGCTACCGGCTGGAATCGCGGTGTAGGCGCGCACTCCTCCCCTTCCGGGAGGCGGTCAGGGTTCGAGTCCCTGTCGATTCACCGATCCCGATGCAGCAGCGCATCACACACAGACATCTGAACCGGATGGTCCGGTCTCGTCGGGATTCCAACTTCAGAGGGGGGTGGGCTCGTGCCTCGTGCCAAGAGTGTCTGCTACGTCAGCGGCTGCACCAAGGTCACGGTCCGCTCTGGGCGGTGCGAGGAGCACGCGCCCCCGGCCCGCAAGGGCTGGGACCGGAAGTCCGCTCGGAACAAGGCCCGTCCTGGTGACTGGTCGTCTCGCCGAGCCCGGGTGTTCGCCCGCGATCGGTTCACCTGCCAGAAGTGCGGCACCAGGGAAAACCTCCAGGTCGATCACATCGTTCCGGTGAGCCGTGGAGGCTCCTGGGAGCTGGACAACCTCTGGGTGCTCTGCGGCAAGTGCCACGCGCTCAAGACGTACTACGAGGACCGCACGTAGCAGAGGCCCCCGTTGCCGCCGGGGGCCTCTACCCGTACGGCAGGTCCTTGCTTACACCAAGGGCCTGCGAAGTCCCCGTTTGAGCCAGGGACTTCGTCGAGCGGCCTCTTCAGCCTACCGACCAGCCGCCTGTCTGACGGCTCGTTCACCGACCCCGAAGCCCGGTCTCTTCAGAGGTCGAGGCCGGGTTAGTTCATTCATGGAGTGATGATGCGATGACCGCCCCCGATCTCTGGGCCGTCGAGTACGACCAGGAGCAAGTCCCCCTCCGAGGCCGTCGCCCCTCGAAGGCCGCGCTCAAGCGCGAGTGGCACAGGTCCGCGGTGGTCGAGCTGGAGGAGCTGGGTGAGCTGTACGGGGTCTCCCCCGAGCTGCTGAAGGGGGCGATCTGATGACCAGGCGCTTGGAAGGCCAGCAGTACCAGGAGATTCAGCGGGTCTGGTCGGACTTGGTTCGCTACCGACACGACCCCGAGGCCGTCATGACCATCGTCCGAAACGCCTCCATCACCCCCTGGCGTATCCAGAGGGGTGGTTCCTGATGGCGTCGCGACGCGGGCCGGCACCGAGCCCGAACGCAATCCGGCGCAACAAGGATCACGCCCTCGGTGAGAAGAAGCTCTCGGGCCAGGCCGGGGAGGGCAGGGAGCTGCCGAAGGCCCTGGGGATCTCGACGGCTGGGGCCAAGCGCTTCTGGCGCACGTGGGCCGCCTCCCCCCAGTCCGAGGACTGGATGGAGACCGACTGGGCTGAGCTGGAGATCGTCACCAAGCTCGTGGACGCCTTCTACCTGGGTGACATGAAGTACGCCGGTGAGATCCGTCAGCGGGTCGGCAAGTGGGGTGCAACTACGGAGGACAGGGCGCGACTTCGCATGTCCTTCGACCAGTCCGTTGAGATCGAGAAGGCCCAGGAAGGGCCCAAGAGGCTCACAGATGAAGACATGGACAAGGAGCTTTTCAAGCTGCTTTCAGAGGGTTAGAGGTGATGTGCCGTGGCTCAGACGGGCAACCTGCCCAAGGGAGTTCCGGCGCCGAACGAAACCCTCGGATACCAGATCATCAGGTGGGCGCAGAGGTACATCGTCCAGCCCGACGGTGATTCCGCGGGCGAGCCGTTCAAGTTCACACCGGAGCAGTTGAAGTTCGTGCTCTGGTTCTACGCCATTGACGAGAGCGGGGGGTGGAAGTACTCAGCCGGCACGCTAAGGCGTGCTAAGGGCTGGGGCTTAGGGCAAGACCCCGCTCCTCGCTGCGTTGGCGATCGTTGAGTTCATCGGCCCTTGCCGGTTCTCACATTGGGATGAGAACGGGATGCCGGTGGCGAAGCGTGTGCCGCTTCCGGTGGTTCAGCTCGGCGCCACAGCGCTCGACCAGACGCAGCAGACCTTGGACATGATCCGAGGCATGTTGTCGGAGAGTCCGGCCGAGAAGGAGTACGGCCTTGAGATCTCCAAGAGCATGGTTCAGTTCAAGTCTGGCAAGCCAGGAAGCATCTCTCCGAAGGCCACTGCCGGCCGAACAAATGAGGGCAACCGGCCATCGTTTTGCGTGATGGACGAGGTACATCACTGGGTGGGAAGCACGGGAGGCCCGGACTTCTACCAGACCTTGAAGCGCAATATTGAGAAGACAACCAAGGCTGGTTCTAGGTGGGTTACCACCACCAACGCGTTCAATCCGAACGAGGATTCCGTAGCGCAGATCATCTTCGAGTCCGACATGGTTGCACAGGGCTTCTGGCTCTATGACTGCCTCGAAGGCTCGATCGAGGTCGAGGACATCCGGGACGAGGAGAAGGTCCGGGCCGCGCTCATCGAGGCGTACGGCGATGCTCACTGGGCGGACATCGACGGCCTGACCAAGACCATCCTGTACGACCGTACGACGCCGGATTCAACGTACTGCCGGTTCTTTTTCAACCAAATCGCTGAGTCCAGCGACGGCTGGATGAACAAGGCCGAGTGGGATGCCTGCGAGTCCATCAACGACATCAAGCCCGGCGAGCAGATAGCCATTGGCTTCGATGGGAGTGTCCGCGGAGACGGCACAGCCTTGGTCGGAATCCGCCTGCACGACGCCAAGTTGTTCACTCTCGGGCAGTGGCTCCGATCAGAACATGCCAAGGATGATTGGGAAGTTGACGTACTTTCCGTCGAGGCCGCGGTGAAGCGCGCCTTCGAGACCTACCGGGTTGAGTGGATGTACGCCGACCCTCCCTGGTGGCAGGAGAACATCGGCCGGTGGGCGGTCGAGTGGGGCGACGACTACGTCTTCGAGTACTGGACCAACAAACCCACCAGGATGGTTCAGGCCGTCGAGCGATTCCGCACGGCCGTGATGGTCGGAGACCTCTCTCATGTCGGGGAACCCGAGATGACTCGCCACGTCCTTAACGCAGTTGTGCGGGAAGTTCCGCAAGGCGATCTGATCGTAAAAGACTCTCCTCGATCCAAACGCAAAATTGACATCGCGGTGGCTGCCGTACTTGCACTTGAAGCACGCGCTGACGCGATTGCGGATGGACGTCTCCAGATCAAACGGAGGCGAGTAGTCGGTTTCTGAGCCCCGCTCGAAAGGGGCCCATATGCCTACTGCTGCGCTGGATACTCCTGGTTCCGATGGAGTCCTTTCGCCTCCAAGTTCTCCGCAGATGTGGATGGACTACCTTGCGTCGAAGCTCGCTTCCCGATCCGGCACCTACAAGCGGTTTGGCGAGTATTACGATGGCAAGCACCAGAAGATGCTGTTCGCCCAGTCCAAGTACAGGACCGAGTTCGCTCACATCTTTGAGCGGTGGAACGATAACTTCTGCGGCTTGATCATCGACAGCGTGAACGAGCGCATGTTCATCGACGGGTTCCGCCTCTCGGAGGAGCCGACCGAGGACACGATCGCCCGTGAGATCTGGCAGCGGAACAGGCTCGACTCAGAGTCCAACTCGGCACACCTGGACGCGATGATCCAGGGCGCTGCCTACGCAGTGGTGTGGGGCGAGGACAAGGGGAACGGCACCAAGGCCGTTATCTCCATCGAGTCCGCAGAACACATGGTCGTTCAGTACAGGCCGGGATCACGGCACGAGATCGAGGCCGCTGCGAAGTATTACGTGGACGACTGGGGCCGCAATTTCTGCACCCTGTGGTGGGGCGACAAGGTCTACACCGGAGATTGGAAGATCGGCGGTTACTCGATCGACCGCACGGAGGCTAACCCGCTGGGCCGGCCTCCCGTGGTACCGATTCAGAATCGTGCCCGCCTGGTGGGCGAGCCCATGTCGGACCTCTCCACGGTCATCCCCATTCAGGACGCGATCAACAAGACGGTCGCTGACTCTCTCGTGGCAAGCGAGTATGCGGCATGGCCACAGAGGTACGTAACGGGCCTAGAAATTCAAGAAGATGAGCACGGCAATCCAATCGAGCCTTTCAAGGTTGCGGTGGACAAGTTGCTCCAAGCTGAGGACCCCGCTGCGAGCTTTGGACAGTTTGCCGCCGCCGACCTCAGCAATTATGTGGATTTGGTGGACATGCTGACCATGCACATGGCATCGGTCGCGAGGGTCCCGTTCCATTACATGCTGAAGGGTGGCCAGCCCCCGAGCGGTGACGCCATCACCTCTGCGGAAGCCGGCCTCGTCTCCAAGACCAAGGAACGGATGCTGCACTTCGGTGAGGCATGGGAGGCCATCATCCGTCTCGCCATCGAGGTCGAGAAGGGGAGTCCCCAGGAGGAATACGAGGCCGCGGAAGTCATCTGGCGTGACCCCGAGAACCGCACCGAGGCCCAGCACATCGACGCCCTTCTGAAGCTCCAGCAGCTCAACGTGCCGAAGCAGCAGCTCTGGCAGGACGCTGGCTACACGCCGTCGCAGATCGCCCGCTTCAACCAGCTCCTTGAAGAAGAGGCCCGCACCGAAATGGAGCGTGCCGACAAGTACCAGACCGAGGCCCAGAAGCAGGAGCTTGCCATCGCCCAGCAAGGCGCCAATGACCAGTCGGCCATGACCGCCGCAAAGGCCAAGAAGGATGCCGCGAAGCCTCCGCAGGGCAACTCTGGCAACGCGAACCGTCAGAGGTTCGAGAAGTAGCAGAAACGTTTCCTCCGCAGCTCCCGAAACGGGGGCTTTTTATTTACCCGACAGGTTGGGATGTGACATTCCAACTTGATCCGAAATGGATGATCCGCATGGACGAGAACAAGAACGATCAGGTTTCCCCCGAGGCCGGTACGGATGGGGATGGGCAGCCGGATGCGGCGGCGCTTCAGGCGGAAGTCGACAAGTGGAAGGCCCTCTCCCGCAAGAATGAGGACCGATTTAAGTCTGCTTCTCAGGAGCTTGAAGGCTTCCGACAGTCCCAGATGACTGACACCGAGAAGGCCATTGAGGCCGCCAAGGTGGAGGCGCGGAATGCGGCTCTCTCCGAGGTGAGTAACAAGCTCGTGAATGCCGAGCTGCGTGCCGCTTCCTCTGCGGCTGGGGTGGCCCTTCCTGGTGCCGAGTACCTGAATCTCGGCTCGTTCATGGACGAGGACGGTAACCCGGACTCCGCCCGCATCGAGGCATTCGTCACGTCTCTCCCTAAGTCCGGTTCGGGTGCGCCTTACGCGCAGAACATCGGTCTTGGTCGTCAGGGGAGCCCGGCCGCCGGCCAGCTCACCCGCGAGGACCTTGCTCGCATGTCTCCGAGGGAGATCAATGAGGCCCGTGCAGCGGGCAAGTGTGACGCCCTCATGCGGGGAGAGATCTAATCTCTTTTTTTGCCATGAGGTTGGGATGTGATACCAGCCTCTCCACTCACGGGCCCTTCGGGGCCTTTTTTTATGTCCAAAAGAGGTAACTTATGGCTGGTAATGACTTCACCACTCAGGCAGCTTCCGGTCTTCTGACTGGCGGCCCTGCGGGCGCCGACCCGACTCTCAAGGGTCACGGCGTTTTCGTTCCGGAGCTTTGGACCGCTCAGCTTCTTCAGGACCTTGAGGACAATCTCATCCTCGGTTCTGCGGAGATCACCAACCGGAACTACGAAGGCGAGTTTCGGCGTGAGGGCGACCGCATTCGTATTCCGCACTTCCTCGACACGGTGGAGGATCGGGGGCTGATCAAGGCGTACGGCGAGATCGGCGACAAGGACCATGCGGCCCTTGAGTACATCCCGATGACCGTGGGCAAGGGCTCCTCGTTCCACATCGAGATTGACGCCCTCCACCAGCTCCAGACCAAGGGCGGCATCGATCTGATGTCGGAGCTGGTCCGTCAGCGGGGCCGCCAGGCCGCCGTCTCCATCGATCGGATGCTGGCCAAGACGCTGCTTGCGGCCATGGCGGGCAAGGACCTCAACGGGTCGGAGGACATGGACGCAGCGCCTTCGAGCCTTCCGGCCCTGCACGGCAAGGTGGACTCGATTGAGGATGCCGAGTTCGACCCGGCCGCCGAGGTCGGCGTCTACGACTACGTGGTTGCGATGCTGGAGAACCTGGACCTGAAGAACGCTCCGGACTCGCGCTATCTGTTCATCTCGCCGCGGCTGCGTTCGCTGCTGCTGCGTGACGCCAAGTTCATTGACGCCTCCCACTGGGGCGCCAACGCGGTCATGCCCTCCGGTGTCATCGGCTCCATCCTGGGCGTCCAGGTCCGTGTCTCCAACACCCTGGGCAACAAGGCCCCCGTCAAGAACACCCTTGTGAAGGGCCGACGCCACGACGCGCTCAACTCCGTGGACATGTTCATGGGCTCCACCGCAGCGACTTCGCTCGTCATCCCGTTCGCGCAGATGGAGGCGTACAAGCCCGAGAAGTCCTTCACCGACGCGATCAAGAGCCGGGTCATTTACGACGCCAAGGTCATCCGCCCCGAGCAGCTGGTTGTGGCGACCGGCGTCGAGGCCGCGATGAAGGCGCACAACGAGAAGGTCACTTCTGGCGGCACCCCGGCCCCTTCGAAGTAGGGCGCTCTCTTTTTTGGCCCGAAGTTGGGATGTGACACATGAGTATCACTGCCGCGGACATCGAGGTCCGGATCGGGCGCAAGATCGAGGACGACGAGCAGCCAAGGGTGGAGGCGTTCATCACGGACGCCTCCGCCCTCGTGGCGGACTACTGCGGATCGGGCTACCGCGAGGACTCGCCCGGCATTCGGGCCGTCATCTGCGCCGAGGTCATCCGCTGGCTAGCCGTATCTCCAGGGATCGTGTCGGAGAAGGTTGGCGACGTGGCAGTCGAGTTTGGCTCCTCGGCCACCACGCAGTCCCTCTCCCCCGCTGCCCGTACTTCGCTCAAGCGCTACCGACGCAAGCTGGCCTCCGTCCCCCTCCAGGTCGATACACCGGCCTGGGACGGGATCGTGGTGGGGGGCCGATGAAGCACCTCTTCACCGACCCCGTTCGCGTCCTCCGGGCCGACATCATCAAGGACGGGCCATACGCCAAGAAGCGCGACTGGAAGAACGCCCGGACGGTCTTCGAGGGCCTGGCCTGCGTTCAGCCCGACCGCGCCTTTGAGGTCCGTTCCCCGGAGCGCGAGACGGCCCAGGAACGGTTGCTCGTCTACCTGCCGGCCCGAACGGATGTGGACTCCGCCGACCGCGTCGAGTACCACGGGCTGACCTACGAAGTAGACGGTGATCCGCTGGAATGGCGCCACCTCTCCCTTCGGCATGTACGCATTCGAGCTTGGAGGGTGGAGCACTGATGGCCGCTCGATTCAGGCTCGTCCTCAACGAGCACGCGCTAGAGCAGGCGATGTCTTCAGCGGAGACCGCGAAGCTCCTGTCCCAGAAAGCTTCCGAGATCGCTGCCGCCGCTCGGCATGACGCCCCGAAGAACAAGAAGGGGTCGTGGAACATGTACTCCCGCTCCCTGTCCAGCGCCTTCACGTCCTCATTCAGGGTCTCTTCAAGAAGCCTGGTGAATCTCTCCTTCTCCTCGACCTGGACGAGGCAACTTCTTGGACTGAGACCAACCATCTTCTTGCCCGGATCAGCGACGGCTTGGAGCTGTCGAACTACCTCTTCATCAAGGCCAACTCCTCGGAGGAGGACGACCTTGAACCTCCGAAGCCACTTCCCCGGCCGGGCCAGGTCGCTGAGGAGCCGAAACCCCAACTCGCTCTCGCCTCCGGCGAAGAGGTGGCTGATTTCTTCACCCACTTCGGCGATCTCTAGGAGGCTGTATGGCTACACGCGGAAGGGCACCGGTCAAGGTCGGTTCGGGATACCTCGAAATCTTCCCCATGCTGTCCAAGACGGCAGTGACGAAGATGACGAGCGATCTCGTCCGCCAGATGAAGGCAGCGGGCGAGGCCGCCGGTCGGCAGTTCACCAAGGGGCTGACGGGCATCGCTTCCGCCACCGCCAAGGAGGCGAAGAAGGCCGGGCGGGCGACGGAGCGGGAAGCCGTCGATACCTCCAACAAACTTCGCCAGATCGAGCGGAGCCTGACTCGCTTCCACGGCGAGGAGGCCGGTAAGCAGTTCCGCGCCTACCGGAACTTGGCCAAGCAGCGCGAGCAGCTGGAGGAGGGGACCTCCCGGGCGACGAGGAAGGCCATCAACGAGACGGTTCAAGCGAATCGTCAGGCCACTCAGGAGACGCTTCGGGAGGCACGGCAGCAGGAGCAGGAGAAGGCGCGTCTGCGGCGGGAATCCATGGCGGAGAACCGTCGTCGCATCCAGGCCGAGAGGACTGAGGAACGCGCCCTGGCCGCCGAGGTCCTGCAAGTGAAGCGGGAGGTGGCTGCGGCTGCCCGTCAATCTGCTGCCGAGCAGAAGGCCGCAGAACGGGACCTGGCTGCTGCTGCACGCCAGCGGCTGGCCGAGGAGCGCGCCGCCCATCTGGCCCGTAAGGGCTTCCTCCAGGAGGAACTTCGGGGACTCCAGCAGACCCGCTCCACCTACGCGGACGTGATCGCCAGTAACCGGCGCCAGATAGCCACCTGGGACCGCGAGCACCGCGCCTCGACCCGTTCGGCGGGTCAGCAGTGGAAGTCGCTCTCGCAGTCCACGGAAACCTACGGTCAGAACCTGGAACAGGTCGGTCGGAGCATCACCCAGAACCTCGTGATGCCACTGGCCGCGGCTGCGGGTCTCATGACCAAGATTGGCGCTACCAGCGCCGATATGCAGTTCTACTCCTCGGAGGGCCTGAACCGCGCCGGCTTCAACCAGAAGGAAGTCGCCAAGGGCATTCAGTCCATTCAGGACTTCGCCGTAAGTACTCCCTTCAGCTTGGAGGACATGACCGACAAGTTCTCGCAGGTTGCTCGCAACTTCGAGAGCTACGGCAACTCGACCTCAAAGTCTCTGAAGAAGTCCGAACTCCTGATCAAGGGCATTGCGGACTACGCAGCTTCCTTTGGTGTCACGAACCCGGAGAAGGTCAAGGGCGGCATGTTGGCCGCGGACATGATGATGGACCAGGGGAAGCTCTCCACTCGGTACCTCCGTCAGTTCGTTCGCGGCACCGGAATCCCGATGAATGAGATCGGCAAGATCGCCGGTTACAAGGGCGGCCCCGACTTCCTTAAGGATGTGCAGGACCCCAAGGGCGGCGTGAACTCCCGCGAGTTCTTCGACAAGTTCATCAAGGCGTACCAGAGTGCTCCGGGCGTCAAGGGGTCTGCTGAAGCACTTGGCACTGGTTCGATCGGCGGTCATTTCACGGCCGTCAAGGAGCAGGCCCAGTTGAACCTGGGCAAGTTGTTCGGGCAATTCAACGAGGACACGGGAAAGTTCGAGTGGACCGAGCTGGGCCAGAACACTCACAAGCTCGCTGAACGTCTCGGTGAGCTGGTTGAGGACCCGGACTTTCAGAAACTCGCCGGGGGCATGTCCGGGAACCTGATCAAAGCGATCAACCTTCTCCTGGGCGGGGTTGAGGAGACTGAGGCTTTCCTCAACGACCACCCGTGGGCGAAGAACCTCGTCGTCGGGGCCGTCAAGGTCGTGGCCGTCATGGGGCCTCTGGCCATCGCGATCGGCCTGGCCACCAAGGTCATAGGCAAGGTCGGAAAGTCCTTCCTTCCCCTGATCAAGCTCTCTGGTGGGCTCGCCAAGGGAGTCCGCGGTGCGTTCCGGACCGGCAATCAGTTGCTCTCCGGTGTTGCGGCTGGCCGGGGCAATTTCCGTGAGACCTACCGGCAGCGTCGTGCCGACTACCACGACGGGGACGACCGGTCCCTGGCTCGACGGGGTCTGGACCGGATGCGTGGGCAGGACAGCCGCTCGACGCAGCTCAACGTTCAGACCAGCGAGGCCGAAGCCGCTTTGCGGCAGGTGGATCAGAAGATCCAGGAGATCCAGAACCGCATCCGCAACCTGAACCAGGAGCGGCTGACGCAAGTCGCTGCGGAGCTGGGCGGCGAGGGTGGCGCGTCGGTTCGCGGACGGGCCAGCAGCGCTGACCGAGAGATCAACCAGACCCGCACGTCGGTACGCGAGCTGAACCAGGCCAAGGTGTCCGAGCTGGGCGCGCGGCTCCTCACTCTCAAGGACAAGGCCGAGACCGCCGAGGCGCACATCAAGCAGGTCCGCCAGGCCGTGATCCGTCTCAACGACGGCAAGTTGGGCTTGGTCCGTCAGCAGGTGCAGTACCTCAAGGACAAGGCCGACACCGCGAAGCGGGGCGTCCATGCCGTGTCGAGTGAGGTGAAGGACCTCAACGGCCGAAGCCTGGGCTCGATCAAGTCCAAGTTCTCGGGCTCTCTGACTCCTGCGATCAAGGGCTCCTATGCGCAGGCGAAGGACCTGAACGGCAAGATCAAGGACATCAACGGCCGCGGCCTGGGCTCGGTGACGAGCAAGGTCCGTACGTTGCGTGACGCGCTCGATCAGGCCGAAGGCAAGGCCGGGGGGCTCGGCGGCAAGTTGGCCGAGGTCAACCAGCTCACAGGGTTCGGTGGATCAGGCGGTGGCAAGCACGGGAAGTCGAAGCCGAACAAGCACGCCCTTGGTGGTGTCATCCCCGGCTATGCGCCGGGCGTGGACAACTACCACGCGCTTCTCTCTCCGGGAGAGGCGGTTCTCAGGCCCGAGGTCGCCAACGCCCTCGGTTCCGACACCATCAACTCCTGGAACGCTGCTGCGGCCCGAGGTCACATCACTCGACATGCGAAGGGCAAGGCAGGTAAGGGTTCGCCCAAGTCCGGTACATGGCCTCTCTCCATCCTGGAGGAGCTGACCGACATCGTGAACGTTGGGCCCGGAATCGGAGCGTTCACGGGCGGCATCGGCATGGCTGGCGCGGGTCAGGGGATCGGCGGCAAGACCGGCTCGAACGTGCGCCGTTGGGGCGCTCAGGCGGGCGGTGATGGCGCCGGCCGCCTGGTCAACAACCGCTTCGGCAAGATGAAGGACTTCATTCTCGAACGGGTCCCCTCGTTCCTGACGAAGGCTCCAACCGGCGTCGGTAACCTCATCGGCATCGCCGCGGGCGGTATCGCCCCGACTGCTGGCCAGCTTTTCTGGGACGACGTTTGGAAGGGCGAAGGCAACGTACTTCAGCGTGGCGGTCAGTTCACGACCGACCTGGTGAAGTCAATTCCCAAGATCCTGAAGGATCTTGTATCGAATCTCTGGGATTCTGGCACCGAAATTGTCGGTGCCCTGAAAGATGCGATCTCCGATCCGGCAGGCTTCCTCGATGGCGCGCTTTCGTCAGTGAAGCAGATGTTCACGGGAATAGTCGATCAAGTCCGCGAGATGGTTCGCCTACTTGACGCGATCTGGTCAAATCCCTCCGAATACGCCGAAGAGGTCTTCGACCAATTCATCGTTCGAGTACGGGACTTGATGCCCAACACCAAGGGTCTCTTCCAGTTCGCGGACGGCGGGATCGTTCCCGGCTACTCGCCGGGCAACGACCGCGTCCACGCGATGCTGTCGCCTGGCGAAGCGGTCCTGCGTCCGGAGGCGGCCCGGTTCCTGGGTCACTCGATGGTCCGACAGCTCAACTCTGGCGCGAAGAAGGGCTCTCTTTCTGCGGCCCCAAAGTTGGGATATGACACTCCTGTCCCTGACGCGGAAGCGTACGAGGCGGCGGCAGCGAAGATCCGGGCAGCGCTCGATTCCCTGAGCAAGGCCGTACGGGCTCACCGCGCGTCGGCCACGGCCGACTGGGACCAGGTGGCTGCCAAGGTCCGCACGGCCGTGGACAGCGGGATCAAGCCCGCTCAGCAGCGCTGGATTCAGCACATGCAGGGGCCTCTGGGCCAGGCCGAACGGGCTCTACAGGGCACCAACCGCGCCGTGTGGTCGGACGTTCAGTCCCAGGTCGGCTCGTCGGTCTCCCACGTGTCCAGCTCCCTGACCCGGCTGCGGTCGAACCTGGACAGCACCAAGCAGTTCTTCGAGTCGGCCTCGGGCCGAATTCGGGAAGTGTGGCGCTCCGCGATGTCCTACGTGGACAGCTCGACCAGGAGCACGGTGAACGGCCCCTACAACCGGGGCGCCGTCTCGATGATGTCCGCCATGGCGAAGCTCGCTGGTACCAGCTCCCCACTGGCTCCGGTGCACTTCGCGACCGGTGGCATCGTGCCGGGGTACCAGCCCGGCGTCGATACGGTCCCGGCGATGCTCTCTAAGGGCGAAGGTGTTCTTCGTCCGGAAGTTGTTCGCGCGCTCGGTGCAGAAACGATCCTGCGCTGGAACGACCAGGCCCGTAAGGGCGGCCACGTCTACGCCAACGGCGGTGTCGTCGGTCAGAGGAACTGGCCGGGACAGACCGGTGGGGACTGGGTCACCAAGCACAAGGACGACGACTACGAGGGCTACACCGCCGCTTTCAAGGCGGGGTGGAAGGCCGTCGTCAAGCCGATGCTCGACACGGTTTCCCGCTCCTTCGGCGTCTCCGGTGACCTCGACCAGCGGGGGTTCGAGAAGGCCCAGCCGTGGGCCGAGAAGTGGACCAGGTGGGTTGATGACCACACCTCTGGCGGCGGCCAGGTCGTCAAGGTCGCTCTGGAGGAATTCCGCACCGAGGCCCCGATGGTGGGCGGCGCCAAGTACAACCTCGGCAACGGGGAGAGCTGGTGCGCTGACTTCGTCTCGTACGTCGTCGACAAGGCCGGGGCCAATGCGTCCTACGGGAACTCCCCGAAGGGGGCACCGCAGAACCGCTGGCCGGCTGTCGCGACCTGGAACGCGGCCATGCGTCACGTTCCGGTCTCCGAGTCACAGCCCGGTGACCTTCTGACGTACCGGGGCAACGGTCACATCAACATCAAGACCGGCTCGGACGACACCGTCGGCGGCAACGAGTCCAACTCGCTGAAGCGGGCCCGAGGTTACTGGCGGAATGCAACCGCGGCTCTCCGGCCGACTGGTGGAAACACCTCGGGTGACGGTCCTGTCCTGAACGCGTGGCCAGGCTCGATTCCGAAGTTCTCGGGCACGCTCGGTGGCGGAGTAGATAGCGATATCGCTCAGGCCATCGCGAAGGCCATGAGCCTCACTGGCGTGAGCGGTTCCAAGTGGGCCGATGGCATCGCGACGATCATTCGCCGCGAGTCCGGAGGCAACGCGAGGGCCGTCAACAACTGGGACTCAAACGCGAAGGCAGGCAACGCTTCTTCAGGGTTGATGCAGGTGGTCCCTTCGACGTTCAAGGCGTATCACCAGTCGGGTACGTCGTGGAACATCTTTGACCCGGTTGCGAACATCGCTGCCGCGATCAACTACATCAAGTCCCGCTACAAGGACATCTCGAATGTCCAGCAGGCCGACCCCAGCAAGCCGCCGAAGGGCTATTGGACCGGGACGAACTTCGCGTCGCCTGGTCTTGCCCTCGTGGGCGAGAAGGGGCCGGAGTTGATCAATTTCCGTGGCGGTGAGCGGGTCTACAACCACGGGGAAACCCGAGACCTTCTCGGTTCCCGTTACGAGATCCACATCCATGAGGCCAAGAGCGAAGACACCACTCAGGCGGTGATTCGCGGCCTCAAGTACGTGGAGACCATGTACGGCATGTAAGCGGTAGCAGCGAAGGCCCCGACCGGATCGGTCGGGGCCTTTGTGCTGCCTGAATCAGACGAGGTGTTCTATGCCTGTTCCGGGATATAGGTTGCCCGCTTGGGAAGACAACTCCCCCATCGTCGGGATTCCGCCTTCCCCGGACCACTGGGGGCATACGCGGGTCACGATCACCGGAGGCAACGGCCGCGGTGAGGAGATCCCTCTCACCGACTTCTCTGGCCGGGCCTGGCCCGCCATCTTCCTCCAGGACGGCGCCTCGGGCCTGGACATGCCCCCGATGGAAGTCTTCTCGGACACCAGCCCCAACCTGGACGGCGGCTTCTTCCGTTCCACCAGCGCGAGCGAGCGCCCCATCATGCTGCCGCTGTACCTGTACGGCGTGGACCGCCGCACCATCCTCAATCTCAAGCGTCAGCTCTCCCGCGCCTTGAACCCGAAGAACGGCTACTGCCTTCTCAAGTTCACCGAGGGCGACGGCACCTCCCGCCACATCACCGCCTACTACAAGGGCGGCATGGAAGGCAACGAGGGCGCCGATAGCGCCGGGTTCACCTGGTGCCGATACGGCATACAGCTCGTGGCTTTCGATCCCTGGTTCTACGGAGACCGAGACGTCGTAGCCGAGTGGAAGACGGGCGTCGGAAAGGTGTTCCTCAAGGGGGCCGGCAGTCCGTTCCTTCCTCTCGATGTCAGTAAGGGGACTATCTCTTCCCGAGGGGTTCCCGTCTTCAACCCTGGCGACATTGAAGCCTGGCCGATCTGGGAGATCGAGGGCCCTGTGCGGTCCTTCACGATCTCCAATGAGGCCGGGCAGAAGTTTGGCATCAACTCGAAGGACTCTTCTGGTGATCTGCTCGCTTCCGGCGAGACGCTGACGATCGACACACGTCCCGGATACAAGACGATCCGGAAGGACAACGGCGAGAACTTCTGGCCCAAGCTGGATGTGAATCCGTCCATGTTCCCCATACCTGCCGGGGAATCCAAGGTCAACGTGCAGATGAATCCGGGCGCCTCTTCCGCGGTCCTCCGCCTGAAGTTGTCTCCACGGTACGAGACCTATTAGGAGCCGCCATGGGTTACAGGGTTTTTGTCCGGGACCGCCCCGGACAGGACGGCACCATGCCCATCCTGGGCGAGATCGATACCTGGATCAAGCTCGACTTCACGGTGCGGTTCAACGCGCCCGGAGCTTGGCAGTTGCTTGTGAAGGTAGGCACCCCCCACGAGCGTCTTCTAAAGGAAGGCCGAGGGATCGTCATCTATCAGGATGGCGTCCCCTCCCCAATTTTCAGCGGCCCCATAGATGCTTTCGAGAAGTACTGGACGGTCGAGCAGCACACGGGCGAGGGCTCGGTCTACGTGGGCGGGAAGTGCGACAACCAGCTCCCGTTCAACTTCCTCGCTTTCCCCAGCGTGACGGGTGAGGGCACGGACGCCATGAAGGTCAGGCCGATCTCGAACCAGTGGGAAGGCATCGACCGCAGGCCCGTCGGCGGCCCCGTCGGTCAGGCCCTCTGGGTCGAATGCGATCTGGCCTTCGGGGCGCGGGCCTTGCCCGACCGGAGGATGCCGGGCGTCGCCGTAGGCCCCAACCCGGCCATCGGGCCCGAGATCAGTGACACCCTCCGGTACGACAACTTGGGCACCAAGATCACGGAATGGCTCAAGGAGAAGCAGTTCGGTTACCGGCTCCTCTACAACCCCTCAACGCAGAAGATTGAGCTGAAGGTCTACGCCTGCCGGGACCTCGGGAAGCTGATCCGATTCGCGCCTGAGCTGGGCAACATCAAGCAGTACACGTGGCAGCTCAAAGCCCCGACCGTCACCCGAGCCATCGTGGCCTGCCAGGGCGAGGGCAAGGACCGCTACATCTACCAGGCCATCGACGAGGCCGGCGAGAAGCAATGGGGCGTGATTGTCGAGCAGTTCATAGACCGCCGCGACATCCCCCTGAAGACCGTCAAAGGCAACCCCGAGCTGGTCACCAAGACCGACTCCTCCACCGGCTTCGAGGACATCGGCCTCAACCCCCAGGGCGGGGAGTGGTCGTTCGACATCGTCAAGAAGAAGGTTCTGCTGACCGCCGCCGAGTTCGAGGTGTCGGCCGCGGAGAAGGCCGTGGCGGACGCTAAGACGGATGACGAGAAGAAGGCCGCTAGCAGCCGTCTCGCGAGCGCGAAGGTCTCACTGGTTACGGCCCAGTCCGAGGTGAAGAGGGCGATCGTAGAAGCCAAGCCGATCGCCGTCGAGCACTACCTGAAGGCCGTCCAGGACGCCGCGAAGACCGCCCTCAAGGAGGGCGAGAAGAACGGTCACTTCCAGGTCCATCCGATTGACACTCCCCAGTGCCAGTTCGGACGTGACTACTACGTGGGTGATGTCGTGAGCGTCACGGCCGACGGTCAGACGATCACGGATGCCGTGAAGGAAGTAACTATCACCGTAGAAGACGGGGGCCGAGTCAACACGGTCACTCCGAAGGTTGGCGACCAGGGAACTGGCGAGCCATTGAACTTGTACAAGCAGGTCTTCGAAATGCGGGAGAAACTGCGGAAGCTGGAATCGAGGATGTAAATGGCTGAGATCAGTTACCCGTTCGAGAAGGACACCGACATCTCCTCCAAGCCGGAAGACGGCGGTGGCCGAACTGCGGTTACTCAGAACGACTGGCAGAACATGGCAACCATGTGGTCCGGCGACCGAATCAACCACGTGATCACCAAGGGCAACATGGTCACTGAGACCATGCCTTTCCACGCCCGCGTGACCGACGTAAACACCATCACGGTCGGCAAGGGCGAAGCCTACGTCGGCGGCTTCTACTACAAGCTCGACGCACCCACGAGCGTCCGGGTCGACACCAACCTGAACGCCCGGTACGACCGCAAGGACCTGCTTGTGATCCGGGCTGATCTCGCCAAGGGGTACGCCAAGTTGGGGGTCTCCCGTGGGGTCGAGACCTCCAACCCGCAGGTCCCACGCCCTGCCAGGCAGCCGGGCGGCATGTGGGAACTCCCGCTGTACGTCATCACGGTCCCCAAGAACTCCGGTCGGCCCGTGCCGGATGCGGTCCACCCCTACGCGGCCCCGGACGACGTGGCTTCGGTGGCGCCCGCTCAGTCGGTGGCCTACCACCAGCCCGAGGGGACCTTCCTCCGATGCCTGTCTCCTGGGGGCCAGTACGAGGCTTTCAACGGTGCTGACGGCTTCACCATCACCCGAGACCTCGGGGCGACCAAGACCTACACACCGCGGATTCTCTACACCCGCGTGACGAACCCTCCGGGACTGGTCGCGCGCGGCCGGTACCGCCGCATCGCCCCGAACCTCGTCTGGTACTCGATCGACATCAACAACCCGACCAACAACGACTACTGGAATGACACGAAGGACAACTGCATGTCGTTCACGCTGCCAGAAGACGCCAAGCTGAACGGCACCACCGGCCAGGTCTTCTCTGGGCTCATGGTGAACGGCGGCTACGACGCCGGAATGCCCAACTTCGTTGATCTCAGGGGCTACACCTGGGGCGGCCACAAGGGCGATTACGTGCGGATGCTTCACCAGAACCCGAAGTACCTGCACGAGGGCTTCGATTACCTCCGTGTCTTCCCTCGCAAGTCTTACATCCTCTTCTCTGGCGTCTACGAGACGCAGGGGCTCAAGTAATCGGGAGGCACGATGGCGCGCAACTTCTTCGGCGGCACGGCCGCGGACGCGGCCGAGAATGAATCCGGTGGCCGGCTCCCGAACCTGAAGGGTCGGGTCTACGCCTCGGAGGAGTCACCCGACGTGGTGACCGATCTCCTCGATGCGTCCGGCAACCCGTTGCGGGACGGCCTCCTCACCGACGAGCGAGGCATGATCCCGGCCTTCCAGGGCCCGGATGGGGTCGAGCAGCTGTGGGTGGACTTCAACAGCGGCCGGGTCATGCTGACACCGAACGACATCGGGCCGCGCCTGGCGGCCCATCTCGCGGAGCCCGACCCCCACGGCGCCAAGGCGTACACCGCCGAGGCCGTGAAGGACTACGTGGCCAAGCGGGGCCGTTCCGACATGCAGACCTCGACCGAGGTCCTGCTTGCTGTGGACGCTCCAGCAGGCACCAACGACGTGATCCGCATGAGCCGTGACGGAGGCGCAGGCACGCAGCTCAAGTCGTCCGGTGCCCTCAACCTGCGGCCCTTCGCAGACACCACTGCTCTGGCCATCACTGGTGATCCCCTCTCCGCTGCCACGCCGGTCGTGAGCGTGAGCGACGGCGGGTCTACCAACCTCCGCATGTTCAAGAGCGGCGACATCGAGGCCGCGGGCAGCGTGACCGTCGGCGGAGACGTGACCGTTTCGGGTTCCGTCCTCGCTGGAAACATCGGGACGGCCCGAGTGTTCTCCGGGACCGTCGATCCCGCCTCTCAGGGCGTGGCCCTTAAGCCTGGCGACATTTGGGTTCAGTATGGCAGCTAGTTACAACAAGGTCGTCCTATGGAATGGCACGCGATGGACTGAGCTGCCGAAGAAGATGTGGGATGGGCAGCAGTGGACCGCTAAGCCCCGATTTCGGGTCTGGGACGGCGCGGAATGGATGACTAAGTACCCCGACCCGGTGATGTACCCGACCTACGCAACCGGTAATGGCGGAGCCCTCGCCGAGGAATACCGCACGTACAAGCTGCCAGCTGACACCCGGCTCGGGGACTTCGTCGTTTCCATCTGTGCGGCCCGCAGCGCCATGCCGGAACTCCTGAACCCTGCCGGGAATTTGACGGCCGCCAAACAGCTTGCTTCGGGCTCGTGGGTCTCTTGCGTCATGTGGAGGTACGACGGCGAGTGGGGGCTTCGCAACGGAAATGCCGTCAGGTGGAAAGTTCCTGGGGGTGGTGACTCCACGGTAGCGAACTACGTGTACCGAAGCGCGGATGCCTTGCACATACCAATCACTCCCTTCCACGAGATCAAGGAATACAAGGACGCTTACGAGGTTCCCTTGAACTCCCCTGCGGGTAACACTTCGCTTTTCGTCGTGGTGACCGAGGCCAAGAATCTCACTAACATCAAGTTCCCTGAAGGCGTGATCTCCCGTAAGAAGATCGACGGAGCATTCGGGGAACACCAGATCCTCTTCCATGCCGGCGACACCCCCGGATCAGGCTCCGAAGCCTTCGGCAAGGTTCTCTTCGACACGACCGTTCCCGCAGCCGCGGTCATCACGATCAAGATTCCTGGTGCGGACGACGGTAAGCCGGTCTGGATTCTTGGTGACCGTACTGCCTCTGTTCTCGGAACCACGACCTATCTTCAGTGAGGTGACCTATGGCTAAGCCAACGCTGACTGATTGGTCAGTACGAGAGATCCCCACACCGGCCCTCATGGAGGAGCGGGTGACAGGGCCACAGAAGTATTTCGCGAAGATGCCTTATCTCTCGTGCCGTGGCGTGACCGCGAATATGGCGGGCGGCCGACCTGGGCAGCGTCTGACTCCTGGCTCAACCCTGGAGGTTCAGTTCGATGCCGACCGGGCACGCCTTTTCGGTTTCACCAGCTCGAATTACAAGAGCTTCGTCATCCCCGAGGACGGGATCTACCACGTTCATTTCCAGGCTAGCGTGTGGGGCAAGAGCGCCCGCAGCATTGGCGACAACATCAATGCTTACATCAACATCTCGGGCAACGGGGCTAACGGCAATATCGCCGCAGTCACTCAGCAGTATGTTCGCTCGGGCTGGTATCAGACGGTTCAGGTGAGCGTCACAGAGTTCTTCACCATGGGCCAGAGGATTCAGCCGACCGTCTACCTCGACAGTGGAGCGACCGGAGATTGGTGCGTGGCTGACGGCGACGTGGACACCGGCTTCTACGCCTTCATGGTCTCCCCGAACACTGCGGGCTGGCTCGAACGCTCACCAGGGCCGGCCGCGGCTCTGGCCCGGTGGGCGGACGACCAGTACGTCTCCGCGCAGACGATGAACGAACAGACCGTCGGCCAGCTCAAGGCGAAGTGGAATCCGCCCCGGATCACCTGTCGCAACACCACCTTCAACATGCAGGGCAACCCGAGCGACAAGAACGCGATCTCATGGCAGTACATGTACGCCAACGATCAGTTCGACAAAATCAGCATCGGCCCCGGATGGGGCTCCAACACGGGATTCACGATTCCGTATGACGGTATCTACCTGGTGTCTGTGATCGGTAACGCCAAGATGATGACGCCGCCCGCGGAGAACTCTCAGTTCGCTTTCCAGGTCGGCATTTACAGGAACCTCAACGACCAGCCGTACATTCTGTTGCAGAGCGGTAATGCTCGAAAGGCTCACGAATCTGGGCTGCTCATCAGCGATGTCGCGCGCTTCTCCAAGGGCGACAAGGTGAACATCCGATTCTTCGGATACACCTCCACTAGCAGGTGGGAGTCCGGACGCTCCGACGGCCGCTGGTGGACTATGGCATTCACTCACCTGGGACGGGGGACCTATGGCACTTAACTACCCGAAGTGGGAGCCCCGCCAAAAGGTTGGCGCCGCCGAACTGAATAGCGTGACCGCCAACTACAAGACCTTGGTGGACCCGCCCTACATGCGGGCTGCCGGTATATCCACGATCACCGACGTGTCCGATTCGACGGTACTCAAGTGGGACACCTTGGACACAAGCGGCGGCTTCACCAACAAAGGCATGAAGGAATTCGTTGTCCCCGTCGAGGGTGTCTATTGGGTTGCCTGTACCGCCACCATGCACACGCCTTCCACCATGACCGGGTACAGCACGGCCGGCCTGGGTCTCATCGCAGGTTGGGCGTACAACGGCGTTGACGGGCAGAGCGGTTACGTGAACTACATCAAGGGCATGGTGGGTTCGAAAATCAACAAGGGGTACCACAGCACTTCGACTTCGGGGCTTATGTTCCTCAAGCAGGGTTACAGCATCTGGGCCTCCGTTCAAGGTGTCGGTGGAGCTTGGCGAAAGGCCGATACCGGCAACCCTGCCACGTCACTTTCGTATCTGTCTGCGGTTCTCCTCTACCCAGACGCCGGGCAGTTGTGAGGGCCGCCTATGAGTAACACAACTCTGATACTCGATATCTTCGGGCTCGTGGGCATTGTGGCCACCATCGTCGGTGGCTTTGTGGTTGTACGGGCAGCGAAGGAAGCCAAGACAGCCGAGGTATGGAAGGCGGAGGCCGAAGCGCAGAAGGCGCGCGGTGACCGACTCCAGGACGACTTGACCGAGATCAAGGACCGACTTCAGCGGATCGAGGAGGAGAACAAGCGTCTCGTTCAGATTCTCACCACTATCGATCCCGAGCGGCTGCTACTGCTCCGCCGCCAGTGAATGAACTAACTAACCGTTAGCGGTTAGTTCACGCAGGGGCCGTCCAAGCGGGCGGCCCCTTTGTCATGCCCGAAAGGGGGCAACATGAGTCAAGTTTCCAAGGTTCTGGCCGTCGCGAATGGTGAGGTGGGCTACCGCGCCGAGCGCGCTCCGGGCGAGCGCCCGTCCGGCCACCAGAAGTACAGCCCGCAGGTTCCCGGCCTGGAGTGGTCCAACTTCCAGCCGTGGTGCGCCACTTGGGTCTCGTGGGTCGCCATGAAGGCTGGGGTCGCCAGTCTCTACCCGCGCACCGCAAGCGTGTGGACCGCGATGCAGTGGTTCAAGCAGCGGTCGAGGTGGAGCGAGTACCCCGCCATCGGAGCGCAGGTGATCTACGGAGCGAGCGGCAGCACGCACACCGGTCTCTGTGTCGGCTACGACGAGACTTGGATCTACACGGTTGAAGGCAACACGAGCCTCACCAACGACGCCAACGGCAACGGCGTGATGCGAAGGCAGCGCCGCCGCCGAGACTCCTACGTGCACGGTTACGGCCTGCCGAACTTCGCTGAAGGGATCGTCACCGCGGACCCCTCCAAGAAGGGCCAGGCCGGCTACGCCTACGCGGCGAAGGCATCCGGATCGACCGGCAGCTCGGGCGGCTCGACGAGCACGCGCAAGTACAAGGTCAAGAAGGGGCAGACCCTCGGCGGTATCGCGGCCCTGCTCGGCGTCTCCCTGGCCGCGCTCCTGGCCGCCAATCCCGGAATCAAGAACCCGGACGTGGTCCAACCGGGGCAGGAGATCAACGTCCCTGCCAAGCCCAAGCCTCCGGCCAAGCCGGAGAAGCCGAAGCCTCCGACCGAGAAGCCGAAGCCTAAGCCGACGACGCCCCCGACGAGCGGGGGGACGTACACGGTCGCCTCGGGGGACTCGCTCTCCTCTATCGCCAACCGATTCGGGGTGGGCCTGAGCCAGCTCGTGAGCTGGAATCCGGGCCTGGCCGCCAATCCCCACCTGATCTTCGTCGGCCAGAAGGTGAAGGTCCGCGGCGGCAAGCATGCGGCCACCCCAACGCCGACCGTCCCGAAGGAGCAGGAGCCCCGTGAGCAGTCCCGTCCCTCGAAGCCTGTTGCGCCTGTGGTTCAGAAGCCCTCCCAGGATGACCGTCTGGCCCGCATCGAAAAGGAGCTGCGAGAGGTCAAGGGGAAGCTCGATGAGGTCTCCGGAAAGCTCGACAAGCTGACCCCGAAGCCCGACCGGAAGCCGGTCCAGGAGCAGAAGCCAGACCAGGTCAGCAAGCCCGTGCCGGTGAAGCCTGTCGTGCCGGTCCAGCCCGAGGTCTCGAAGCCGACGCAGGTTCCCGTCGTCCCCCAGCTCGTCATCCCGACCCCGGAGGTCACCTATGCTCCGTAAGCACATCGTGCGCCTACTCGGCGCCCTGGCCGCGCTCACTCCCTGGCTGGTCGCACAGTTCCCAGACATCCCCTGGGAAGCCCTGATCCCATTCTCCTTGGCCCTCTTGGGTGGTGCTGAGGTCGCACAGCGGGTCGAGGACCAGAAGACCGGTACCGCCCTCTCCGAGCCCTCCCCTGACGAGGCCGCAGCCGCGGCCCACCTCCGTCTCGCGCTCCTGGAGATGGAACACGCTTCGAAGGGTGGGACCTTGGGAGAGTAGATGAGAGAACGCCCATGAATGAATGAACTAACCGCAGCACAATGGTTGGTACAAAATGGGTACAAAAAAAGAGCCGGGGCCCCATGTGGGGCCCCGGCCTTTCGTGCATCTGCTACTCCTCGTACTGCTTGACGGCCTTGTCCAGGATCGGGAGCTTGCTCGGGCAGTGCTTCTTGTAGACGGCCCGGTAGGCGTCCTCCGCGGCCTTGTCGGCCCTGGCGTTGGTCACGCCGTTGTCGACGGCTAGGACGCTGATGGTGATCAGGTCGGCGCTGACCTCTGCCACTGCGGTGGCCTCGTCCTTGGAGGCGGAGCACATCTTCTTGGCGGACAGGCTCCGAACCTTGCCCTCGCTGATCCAGCCGCCGTTGTCCTTCACGGCCTGAGCCACGAGGGACGGCGCGGGGTCGGTCGGTTCGCTCGCCTTGTCGTCGTTGCCAGTGCTGCCGCAGGCGGAGAGGGCGGTCGTCAGCCCGAAGGCCAAGGTGACAACGAGGACGGTCTTTCTTATGTGCATATGGTCAATCTATCGACATATGCGAAAGTACCGTCACCCGGTGCAGGCCCGTCCGTGAGACAACGAAAGGGCCCCTCCGAAGGAGGGGCCCTCACGTAGGAGCTGGGGCTACTCGACGGGTTCCGTCTCGCCCAGCTCCGCCTTGTCCATGTAGATCCAGTGTCCCGCCGACCAACGACGGGCCAGGTCTGCGTACCGACCCTGCACCACGCGGTTGGGCCGCCTCTGCGGCATCTGGCTCGGGCTCACAGTAGGTCAGCCATCGGGTTCTTGGGTGCGCCCGCAGTCTGACCGGTGGAGGCCGTCTTCAACGTCCCCCCACTCTTCTTCCTGACCGTCTTTTTGGCGGGGGCCTTCTTCGCGGCGGGCTGCTTGGGGCCGGTGCTGGCCGCCCGCTTGCGGGGTGCCGGCCGCTCCGTCTGTGCGGGGACGACGGCGAGCTTCGGGCGCTCCTCGGGCTGCTCCTGGTGCTCGTCCTCGCCCTCCCGCTTGGCATCGACAAAGCGCAGGATCACGGGCTTGGGCCCGCCCTTGGCGGAGCCCTGTCCTGTCTCCATCACCACGTCGGGCATCTTCTCGACGGCCGCGTTGAGCGCGTCGGCGTTGCCTCGGGTACCGAGTGAGCGGAGGATCAGAGTACGGGTGGCCTCGCCGCCGTAGCGGTGCAGCGCTTCCCTGACGATCTGCTCGACCGTCTTCATTTGTCGCCCCGAGCCCTGTCGGGCCTCGTTGATGAGCTGTTCAGTGCAGTTCATCGAGTACTCGATCATCGCGTGGGCGGCCTTCCACGCCTTCACGGAGATCACCGTCTTCCGTTCCGCGGCCACCAGGAGACAGGCGATCCGAAGAAGGTTCTCGTCGCCACGCACGATGAAGCACGCGGCATCTTCGGGCATCGACGCAATGCGGTCATCGAACTCACGGCGGTACGCGCCATGCAGCTTTGCCGCCTCCGGAGACAACTCCATCTCCCGGACCTTCTCCCGCGCCCACCGGTAAGCGCGAGTGAGGGCCGGGGTCTCCTTCACCGCGTCCAGCGGCTTCTTGATGTCGTCGGGGAGGCTTTGAGACTGCTTCACCAGGAAGTGCGGGATGCGGTTGAACGCACCACCCAACGCGAACTCCGGCTTGACGAGGGGCGCCCACCGGCCCGGCTGAATGTGTACGTGATAGCCGAGGAGAGGCACGTCGACCCGCTGTTCCTCCCTCTTGCCACCCTTGCCCTTGGTCGTGTTCACCACGGCCTCACCATCCCACGCGTTGATGAGCTGATCGTGGTACGTCGCATCCCGGTTGGCACGCTTGAGGATCGACGCCCACTCCCCTTCCGCGATCATGACGCGACCGTCCCGGCCGCCCTCCGAGGTCAGGGACTCCTGCTCGACCTCGAACAGGGCAGTCACCAGCGCCGGGCCGCTACTGATGCCCTTGCGCATTCGCGTGGCCAAGAAGCCGCCGATGGACGGCTCCAGAATGGCCCGCGCAGTCTTCAAGGCGAACCCCTTGCGCCCGGCCCTCGTCACCCCTACCAGGGCGGACCAGAAGACAGTCGGCCGACCGCTGGGCTGGAAAACCTTGCCAGCCACAGCCGAGGACCACAGGGACAGGGTGGCTGCGTACACGCCGATCGGGTCCGCCTCGCTGTGCGGCATGGCCGCTGCCACAGCCTTCCCCAGGGGGCCGTACTCCATCTTGCGGAACTGCTCGAACTGCTCGGTGCTCATGGTGGTTGTCCTTCCTTCAGGCTAGGCCGCGAGGGCGGCAGCAGTGGCGGGGGTGAACAGGTCCGCGAAGTACGCGGCGAAGCGGTCGGCGTGCTCTTGGCACAGGTCGTAGCTATCCGAGCCCACGGCCAGAGTGGTAACTCCCTTGCGCTCCTTGCCCTTTGCGCGGCATCCGTCGCAGACGATCTCTTCGATAACTCGTCGCGCCATTTCCTTCTCCTCCATTCCGAGAGGCCATAGCCAAGGGGCCGGATCACCGGCCCCCGACTAAAGCGCCTCGCGCCTGGCTACTTCTGCTTGTGCACCTGGTAGGCGTAGCGACCGAACGGAGTGATTTCGCCGCTCTCATCGATGAACTCGAAGTTCAGGAGCCGCTTGGCGGACACCGCGAAGCCCGTCACCTTCCCGCCCTTGCCTCGCGGGAGGTCGCCAACGAGCTGCCCGAGGATCTTGAGGTTGCTGTCCTGGAGTGCGTTGACCCGCTCCAGAAGGGTCATGTCCTCGATGCGCGCGGTGCGCTCACAGCCGTACCCCTCGCGCTTGTGCCAGTTCTTCTCGCGACCCTGGGGCACCGGAAGCGGCTGGTAGTGCTTGGCTGCCTCTTCTTCACTCTCGATTGCGTCAGACTGCAAAGTTGAGGCAGGCGGGGCAGCAGTGACGGCCGGAGGCTCGGCTTCGGCGGCCGAGCGGTACGCCTCCTGGATGGCGGCCGGGATGCGGCCCCGGTCGTTGACCTCGAATCCGTGCTCCCTGGCCCAGGCTCGTACGGCCTGGGTGTCCAGGGTGTTCTTGGTCCTGGCCGAGGCCCGCGGGGCAGGTCGGCCGGCCTCGCCCTGGGGCTTCCTGCCCGCCGCCAGATAGGGGGCCAGGATCGAGCGAAGCTGTGCCTCGTTATCTCCGGTCAGGTCGATCTCGTACGTGGCCCCGTCGAGGCCGAACGTGATCGTCTGGATGACGCCGGGCTCGGCGCTCTCCGTACCGTCGAGGTCGTCAACGTGAACAACGAGAACCTTGGTAGCCATGATTAATTGCCCTTCGTAGTGGGTGGGTTGGTGCGACCGATCGGCCATGGAAAAGGCCCCGACCGAAGTCGGGGCCTAACCAAAGCCCTACGGGCTGGTGAGGGCATCTGCGCTCAGCGGTGGTTCCCTCGGTAGATGTCACCCTCTACGTAGGTGATCACCGACCCGTCCGGCGCCTTCATGGCGTAGTAGTAGTCCGCCTCTACCCACAGGAAGGACCAACCGGCCGCGAGCAGGGAGTCACAGACGGTCTCGTCGCCACCGGACCCGGCGAAGAACGCGTCACCACATCCGGATTCGCTCGGGCCGAGGATTCGGATCACGTCATCCGCGCTCTTGGCGGTCCGCAACTCCTTGAGCTGCATGTCGATCATCTTCCAGAACTGGTCAAACACCTTCAGTGTTCCTTCCGTGGATACAACAAAGGCCGGGACTCATCCCGGCCCTCACTAACGAAACTCAAACGGTTAACCGGCTGAGTGCTGCCTTCGCATGGCGATGATCTGCACCTCGTCCGCCCGGCTTTCCGTGCCCATGTAGGCAACCGCGATCATCCGGGGGAAGTCTTCAAACGGGTTCCGACCGCCTTCCAAGATGCAGGGGCGGGTGACTGCCCGCTCCTCGCCCTTCAGTTGAAACTCGACACGCCACCGCGTGATCTCCTCGTTCACTGCTGTCCCCCTGCTCCCTGTCCCCATTCGTTCTGCGGGTGCTGCTCCAGGCGGCCAGAGGGCACGGTGACCACCTGGTTCGATCCGGCCTTGCGCACCTTGTAGCGGCCATCCGGGCGGCGCCGTTGGACGCGTCCGGCCGCCAGTACTGACCCGTCGCCCCGCTTGATGAAGACGTAAGCGCCCTTCGCGTAGGTGGCGTTCACAACCCCACCTCCTTGGGCTGGGCCTGGAAGAACGCCATGTGCACTGTCTTGATCTCCTTGCGACGCGCCTTCCGCTCCGGGCGGTTGAGGGTGCCAGGCAGCACCAGGACCGCCCGGTCGATCAGAAGATGCGGCGAGCGGTTCCGGATGTGCACAGCGCATCGCTCGCACGCGGACCAGGGCTCCGCGAACACGCGGGTGAAGGGACCGTCCTGCATGACGATCGCCTTGACCGTCTCGAAGGCGGTCGAGGGGTGGTCCGCGGAGCAGAAGTCACAGACCCCCCGGAGCCGGCCAGGGTCCGGAGGTACCGGCACGGGATCGTGGCCCCACTCCTTGCCGACCCAGGCCGGGTGGTCGTAGGTGACGACGCCTGTCGCGAACGACATGAACGGGGCGAGCGGCGTGCAACAGGTGTCGCACATCTTCGGCTCGAACATCACGCCACCGCCCCGACATACGCGTTGACCTCGTGCCTGGTTTCGACGTACCGCTCCGCAGCTCGACGTACGAGGACGGCCGCCACGGTCGGCTTGTCATGGAAGCGTGATCGGCTGACGTGCTCCCCGATCGCGTCGAACAGGTGCGAGATCGCCCGCATCCGGGTCTTCACGGTGTCGTGGTAGGCGGCGGTCTCCGCCGCGTCCAATACAGAGTCCTCAAGCTCCATGTAGTCCTTCATGCGGCTCACTTGCTGGCCCCCATGCTCCACTCGTTGAACTGCTGCTGTATCTGGGCCATCACTTCCTGCATCGTCTCGGCGTCCCGCCAGTACTCGACCCGGCTCGCCTTGCCGACCCAATACAGTTCGGGGCCGGTGAGAACGAATCCCCCCTCGGCATCTGCGGCTTCCAGGGCCTTCCACGCCCACCAGAGGCCGTCGATCGCGTCCTGTGTGGAAGCGTTCCGGCGTGCGGCTGCAACCGCGCTGTAGAGGCTTTCTCGTGATCCGTCATCAAGCCTGAAGGGGATCAAGCCTTGGTGTGTCATCTCGCATGTCCTTTCAGTCGGGCCCAGGTGGTTCCTAGAAGCTCGACACCAGGGGCTCACATCCCAACTTGAGCCCCTGATGTTCAACCGCTAGGCGTTAGCAGGCCGCGTGAAGGAAGTGCCACGTCCCCTGACCCGCGTAGAGCGCGACCTCACCATTGAGCAGCCGGTCTTGAGCCTCGCTGACGGCGATAGCCAGCATGTGGCTTCGGTACTTTTCCGGCAGGTCATCGAAGTATTCTTCTTCCTGCTGCTGGATGAACGCTGCGTACGCACCCTCTTCCGAATTCAGCTCTTCAGTGACAGTTCCGATGAACCGGTCCTGACAGGTCTCGTAAAGATCCTCGATAGGAACCTCTCCGTGGAAGTGACTGACCACCGCAGCCGGGAAGTCGTCGAGCGCGAGCGCGATCAAGTGGAGATCATCAATCGACTCGTGCTCTCCGAGACGGATACCGCCGAAGTCGTCGTAATCGTGGATCGCGAACTCTTCCGCGTCAGGCATCGGGGAGGCTTCCAGCATGAGCTGAATCTCATGGTGGATTGAGTCCGGGTCCTGCGTGGCATCTATCCATTCGCCATGGAGGATGCCGTTGTTGTAGGACGAGAGGCACGCGGCATAGATCTGCATGGGGTTAGCTCCGGGGCTTTCGAGCGTCGGCAATCGGGATGATGTCGGGGCCTGTGATCTCGTGCGGCTGCTGCCCCCTGTCAGCCGAGTACCAGTCCTGAATGACTAGGTGTGTGATGTTGTCGCGCTTCATCTTGGGTTCGCCGTAGACGACCCCGATGACCTTTCCGCGTGACCAGCGGCGTACATAGCGAGTCCTGTACTCAACCCACATGCCGATGCGGAGAGTTGCTCGGCTTACCATCCCGACCACCACGACCGGACCTCTTCAGGGTCTTCGTCGTAGCACTCCTCAATCACTTCATCCAAGGTGTAGTGCGGGTTCTCCAGAAGGGTCATGACCGCATTCACGACCATGTTCATCAGATCTGTATCCCGCTCGCTCCCGAGTTCATCGAGAACCAGGTCAACGCCGTTATTCACCGCGTTGGAGACGTCCTCACGGGTCCACACGTAGACCGGTTCGTAGACGCTTCCGGTCAATACCGCTGTGGTTTCTCCCGGCATCACTATGCCTGACGGGGAAACTCGGGCAATCTCTTGAGCCGTCGTCATTGTGGTTACTCTCCGTTCTGAACGAGGGGCGCGTGCCCGTGAAGAATGGCAATGTGCCTGAGATAATCGGCCGCGTCCTTGAAGACGGCTTCTGCCTTGTCCCGTGCTACGTCGCTAGCGTCTGAAGCATTCGGGGCCCAGACATAAAAGGTCACTGGTTCGTCTTGGCCAAAGTGACGTACATCGTCGGCCTTGGGCTCGCACCAGTCCCCTTCCCAGTCCATGACGACCGTGTAAGGCCGGTCACCCCCACGGCCGGCCTGAGTCTGGTCCTGGAACTCCACCAGCAGTGCCCGCAGTAGCTCTTGGTGGTCCGGGCCTTCGCCCTTGAAGCGCCATTGGCACTCGTGCCACTTGATCCGCTCGATGGCGTCCCGGAGCACCTTGGAAGCAACCGATTCGTTGACCGGCTCCGGACCGACGACCTTGCCGTAATCAGCGCCTGCCATCACTTGCCATCCTTCAGAGTTACGTCATCCACCAATGAGTCTTCGACGCTGCTCAGGTACTTGTGTTCTTCCTCAAGGTCGATGACCTGCCAGAAGTCGTAAGCTTCATCCCTGGCCTCCTCCTCGTTCTCCGCCTGGATCTCAAATCGGTAGGTAGCCGTCTGGTAAACCGAGATCTCATAGGTCTTCATGTTCAGCGGCCCTCAATCCACACGCCGTTGTGGTCGATTCGAGCGGCGCCGGTAAGGAACCCATCGGCCTCGCCATGCCCCTTGGAGGGCACCCAAATTCCTACGTGGTCGCCCTTGATGTATTCGATGGAACCTCGGTAGGTACCGGCCTCGCGCCGGGTGTAGGGGCAGGCAGGGAGCTGTACCCGAACGCGCTTCCCTACCGGGAAGCCAGTCAGGTCAAGGTCTGTCATGTGCCGTGTCGTCATCACTTTCGCCCTTCGTTTTCACTCTCTTCGGTCCTGAGAGTCCATAGACAGGCTCACATCCCAACTTGTGAACCTGCCTAAAGCCGCTCAGCGCTCGATTCGACGTACCCGCATCGTGTGGTGGGGGTCCTTCAGCTCCCAATCCCCGTGGTCGTCGCAATAGGACGTGGAGAGCCAACGGCGGTCGCCGTACCGCTCCATATCGATCCAGCGTGTTGCCACATTCATGCAGCCCAGCTTTCGGCAGCCGATACCGCCATCCGGCATCGCCCCCGCATGCTGGACCCCGCCCCTATTCGTCTGCTTCCCCATGGTCAGTTCCTCTCTTCCTCGGACGGCCAAACCGTCCCGACTTTGAACGACTCGCCGCTAGGTGCCACGAGCCGCACATTCCCGCACAGCGCCCACGGAGAGCGATTGACGCGCCACTGCGCGGCCCTCCTGGCTGCCTCAAAGGTCCAGTAGGTCATCCCGTATTCCTGCACGTGGAAGACCCCTTCAGAGTCCCGCGTATTCACCGTGATCACGTACGAGGAGTCAGGGTTGTCCACGGCCCTAACCGCTGCGATCATCTGGCTCACTTCATCATCCGAATACCCGTATCCGGACCGGTATGTGTTGTGGTTGACGATGATGTCCCGGATCGCGTGATGTGCCATGTGGTCCATATCAGATCCCCAGCTTTGCGCCGCCATGCGGCCACCGAACCGGGTAGCAGGTCTCACAACCGCGCTGAATCTCTCGCAGATCAGATGCAGTCGGATACAGTCCCATGTGCCGGAGGCCGTGAACGTAGTTCGGAATGCACTCGCAGTCGCCTTCTCGCTCATGCTCCGCGCAGTCGTAACAGACGCGCTCGCTCGGATATTCGCCTGTCTTTAGCCAGGCGGAACAGTCCATGCACTGGCTGTATCCCAGCGAGGCCATAGCTTCTTCAACGTCACAGGATGAGCAGTTAGAGCAGTACGGGACTTCCGGCATTTCCCGGACTACGTCGTCACCTGTCACGTCATCGGGGAGCCGGTACAGGTCCTCAATCATCCGTACGGCGTTGTCCCATGCGAGTTCAGACAGTCGCTCATCATCCAAGATGGGATAGTCGGCCAGCGTTGCGCTGATCTTCCTCGCTATCTCGTGCCCGGCACGGCTGGCCGCGTCCCACACAATCCACCCGTTGTGGCTACGGGTGTCCACACCTGCGGCCTTGAACGCTGCGAGCGCGCTTTCATAGTTGACCCTTGTCGGAATCTCGGAGCAGTCGCAGTTGTAGTAGTTGTGGGTATCCCACTCAGCCAGGGGTTCACCAGTGCCGTCATCCACCATTCCGAACCCGCGCCAACCAAAGTCGAAGGCAAGTTCAGCCATCTCGTGAAGATCCGGCCCGTATCGCGAACTGTCGGCGTACCTTCGCGCGAAGTCGTTGAACTTCACGTCAACGATCAACCTCATGATGTGCCCTTCCCAGTCACTCTCGCCTATTGCTAGAGCGCCATACCCACACCCCAAGTCAGTGTCACATCCCAACTTGTGGGCATGAGTAAAGCGCGCTACCGCTCACTTAGATGGTTCACCCGTGGTGCTCGCAAGCCTGCCACTGCCATAATCTCCAGTGGTCATTGGAGTTCACCAAGCGCAGCCACGTTCCACGCGTCATCTTCTCCACCCCTTGATGCGAACCGCATCAGCTTCCATGAGGAGCCTTTCTCTCTGGTATCAGACCTATCTGATACTCACCCCCACACATCCACTCTCAGACGCTTAGAGACACGCCTAGCTGCGTTGCTCATGGCTTAGTAGCTGCGTGCTGGACACGTCGTGTTGATTGGGTGTGTGAGAGTCAATCTCAGATGGTTGCGGGGGTAGCTTCCCCGCTAGCTTGAGTGTCGACCTATCCATCTCGGGCCGGTCAATGTCCCGCTATCAGCTCACGTAACGCGCCGCTCATCGCAGGATTCACCCCGCTCCGGTACGCGCTCACTCCAGGGTTATTCGCTTCGCCCTGTGTGGCCTATGTGATGTCCCTAGCTGGTATCCCTGTAAGCCCTGTAGGGGCTCTTACACAGAGACCTAGCACTAGTTCCTAGGTTGGTTTGGGATTGGCCCCCAGAGGGGCCTTTCCGTTCGCTGTACGCATCCCCGGTTACTGATCTCCCTTTCCGCATCCTCACTTAGTGAGTGGTACTCGGGGCGCTTCCCTGTGGGGCGTTCCTTGCGATGACCTAAAGGTGTCACATCCCAACTTGCTTTGCAACTACATGGACACGTCAAAGTCAGCATCCCGACATGACGCAAACCCTTTATTTCAAAGGAGGCGCGCGCGATTACATAAGGCGCACGCCCAGTCAATACCCATCAGGATTGCATGTGTCACATCTCAACTTAGGGTTTGGCGCAACGATGCACACTCGCTCACGAGAGGCAAGACCAATGAGACATAAAGAATGTGGCGCTAGTCACGCATTCCTACGCCCCTTGAAGCCTCTTCTGTGCCCCATGTCACACCTTTAGTGCGCTCCACTCGACCAACCATGAGTCCCGGATGAGACTGATGTCACATCCCAACTTCAAGCGAGCGACTACCACCCGCAAAGGCGAAGGCATGGGATGTCATGGCGTCACGCAATGCATACTCGCCATTACGCACGGAATACAGTTAGTTCATACATTCAGGGAAGGTATTCAGCGCTAGTCGCAATGCCGTTACGGATACCTAGGTCAATGCATGCGCGCATCATGAATGAACTATCCCTAATACAATGCGTGATACATAGACGGGGGTAATACCTCTGCATTCATTCAAAGGACCCACCAGGGGTGCCTTCCTTCGATCATGTACGGGTATGAACTAACTGACCCGCGGCGTCGGTCGTGGGCACCTGCCGGCCTCTGCTAATCCCCTGGACCCTCCTTCAAGCCCTTTAGGGGTCCCAGCGCCCCTCTGAAGGTGATCCGGGTCACTCTTGGAGGGTGTTTCGTCCCCTAGAGACTCAGGTGACACCGACATTAATAGTGAGGGGGTTATATACCCCGAACGCTCTGACCAGGTCTGGCCTCGCAGGCCAGGTGCAGGTGTCTTCGGCCGCCCCCAGAGAGGGCGGCGGTGTCTGCATTGAGGCAAGAATGAACGAACTAACCGTGATACAGAGCTAGGTACAAAAGAAGGGGCCCTCCAAGGGGCCCCGACTCTTGTTGCTCATGAACGAACTAACGCTGCTCCCACTCCTGCTTCCAGTCCGGGTCGCCCAGATCGCCCAGGCGTCGCCCGATGTCGGCCATAAGGTCCTCCAGGACCACCGTGGCAGCCGTGTCACCCCGCTCGTTGGCCTCCGCGTGCTTCCGCAGCACGACTTCGATGACGGGCCCGCCCGCGAGGAAGGGCCCCTTTGGTCCGCAGGAACTCTTCGATGCTGTCCATGCTGATCACCCTGCCTCAAGGCACTGACACCGATGCCTCGAAGCAGGCGTCTTTGCAGGTCAACGACCTCATGCTACGGTTTCGGACGTTGCTCCCAGTGGCGGTCGC
>NZ_JBVHPV010000025.1:0-56039 GCF_055567715.1 Streptomyces sp. NPDC026377 | reverse complement strand
TCCCGTTTCCGGGCCCTCCGGGCGCTTCCTTCGTTTCCGACTCTATCAGACTCTTTCGTGTCCGATTCCCTGTCGGCGGGATTCGCTTTCCAGGTATTCGCTTTCGCGTTTCCCTTTCGGCGTGGTCACTACTTTAGCTGATTTCCCGAGTGGCTCATAATCGAGCCGCATCGAGCCGATCAATCCGAATTCCGGCATGCCGAAACAAGGACCCGTCGGGGTCAGTCGTAGGTAGTGGGTGGCCGCTTCGGGTTGCTGAACAGCAGGGCCCGTCTCAAGCGGCTCGGGCTACGTTAGGCGTCCGGTCGGGCCGAGTCAAGTTGCGCGGCGGCGTGGCTGATGCGCCCGGTACGGGCTGACTGTCGGGTCGTCAGCGATCCAGAACCGCCAGGGATGCGGGGCGCCTTCACCACCCACACCGGTGCGGGGTCCGTTGCGTACCTGGTCGACGGGGGGTGGGGTCCCTGTCAGTACGGAGAGCGGGGCGTCCGGGTCCGTGCAGACGTCGGCGCCGTCCAGGGCGCGGTCGACGTCCAGGGCGGTTGCCAGACGGGCAGGGCCTTTGGCCAGTTCCCTGTCGTTTTTGGCTGAGATGCGACGTTTACGGGCGAGCTCCGTGCCCACCTGGATCTCGCCCGCCCGCAGCAGGACCCCGCTCGCCAGGCCCTCCGGCCCGCACACCAGGTTCAGGCAGTGCCACATCCCGTACGTGAAGTAGACGTACGCGTGGCCGGGCGGGCCGAACATCACGCCGTTGCGGGCCGTGCGCCCGCGGAAGGCGTGGGACCCGGGGTCGTTGGCACCGTCGTACGCCTCCACCTCCGTCAGTCTCAGCTCGACCGGGCCCTCGGTCGTGCGGCGCACCAGCGTGCGGCCGAGGAGGTCGGGGGCGACCTCAAGGACGGGGCGGTCGAAGAAACCGCGAGGAAGTGGCGTACGTTCGGGGGCCGCGATCATGGCGTCCGAGGGTACCGGGTGAGCGTGCGGAACCGGAGACCGTCGTGGTGCGTTCAAGTGGGTGCAGGATCTATGGAGGGAACAGCATGGGGTTCAAGCGTCTGCTTGCGAGTCTGGGTGCCGGAGGCGCTTCGGTGGAGACCGAGCTGACCGAGGCGAACGTGGTGCCGGGCGGTGTCGTCCAGGGTGAGGTCCGGATCCAGGGCGGGTCCGTGGACCAGCGGATCGAGGGGCTCTCGGTCGGCCTTCAGGCCCGCGTCGAGATCGAGGGCGGTGACCACGAGACCAAGCAGGACATCGAGTTCACCAAGCTGCGCCTCGGCGGCGCGTTCGAGGTGAAGGCGGGCGTGGTGCATGTGGTGCCGTTCGGCCTGGAGATCCCGTGGGAGACGCCGGTCACGACGGTCGCGGGCCAGCCGTTGCGCGGGATGCACATCGGTGTGACGACGGAGCTGGAGATCGCGCGCGCCCTGGACTCGGGCGACCTGGACCCGATCAACGTGCATCCGCTGCCGGCGCAGCAGGCGATCCTCGACGCCTTCATCCAGCTGGGCTTCCGCTTCAAGAGCGCGGACATGGAGCGCGGCCACATCCGCGGCACCCGCCAGCGGCTGCCGTTCTACCAGGAGATCGAGTTCTACGCGCCGTCGGAGTACCGGGGGCTGAACCAGGTGGAGCTGACCTTCGTCGCGGATGACCGCGCGATGGACGTGGTGCTGGAGATGGACAAGAAGCCGGGCCTGTTCAGCGAGGGCAGCGACTCGTACCGCTCGTTCCAGGTGGGTCTGAGCGACTACCAGGGGACGGATTGGGCGGCCTATCTCCACCAGTGGCTGGCTGAGGTCGGCGGACGGCGCAACTGGTTCTAGGCTCGGCCCCGTCATTTGGTTACCGATCAGGAGGTGCCCGCGTGAGCGAGCTGAAGAGGCCGCCGCTCCCCCATGACTTCCACCCCGAGGTGCCCTCGTTCACCGTGGTGAGCGAGGACGTCCAGGAGGGTGCGCCGCTGAAGGACGCCCAGGTGTACGCGGAAGGGAACACCTCTCCCCACCTCCGGTGGGAGGGGTTCCCGGCCGGGACCGAGAGCTTCGCGGTGACGTGCTTCGACCCGGACGCCCCGACCGGGAGCGGGTTCTGGCACTGGGTGGTGTTCGACATTCCGAAGTCGGTGACCGAGCTTCCGGCCGGCGCGGGCACGGATAAGTTCGAGGGTCTGCCGGCCGGGGCGGTCCAGGTCCGCAACGACTACGGCTCGAAGGACTTCGGTGGCGCGGCCCCGCCCGCGGGTGAGTCGCACCGCTATGTCTTCACCGTGTACGCGGTGGATTCCGCGAAGCTGGGACCGGACGCGGACGCGTCGCCGGCGGTCGTCGCATTCAATCTGCGGTTCCACACCCTGGCACGCGCCCAGCTGATCGGTACGTACACAGGTCCCTCGAACAGCTGATTCCGGTCGGTTGATCGTTCCTTCATTGTTTGCCCTGCTCTGGTCTTGGAGAGACCAGAGCAGGGCATTTTTAATGCGTTGTCCGTCGTGGCCGGCCCGGCCAGAGTTGATCCAAGCCCGCCAGGGGGTGGGCCGGCACTACGCGGAGGTGGGCACAATGCGGGACACGCTGGTACTGAACGCGAGCTTCGAGCCGCTGTCGACGGTCACTCTGAACCGTGCGGTCGTGCTGGTCCTTCAGGACAAGGCCGTCGTCGAGCAGGAGCATCCCGAGCTGAGGATGCGTGCCGCCGCGGTCGAGATACCGGTCCCCCGTGTGATCAGGCTCTGCCGGTACGTGCGGGTGCCGTTCCGAAGACAGGCTCCGTGGTCGAGACGGGGGGTGCTGGTCCGGGACCAGCACCGGTGCGCGTACTGCGGCAGACGCGCGACGACGGTGGACCACGTGGTGCCGCGGGCCCAGGGTGGCCGTGACAGCTGGCTCAACACGGTGGCGTCCTGCGCCGAGGACAATCACCGCAAGGCGGACCGGACGCCGGAGGAGGCGGGGATGCCGCTGTTGCGCGAGCCGTTCGTGCCGTCGCCCGCCGACGCGATGCTGCTCGCCATGGCCGCGGGGGATCGGTCCGCCCTGCCGGAGTGGCTGGCTCGGGGCGCGGCCTAGCGGTTTTCGGGTGCGGGCCGTACGTGGCTTGTCGCGCAGGTCCCCGCGCCCCGGAAAGGCCCGCCGTATTCGCGGCGGGCCTCCTTTTCTGCCTCAGCGCAGTACCAGCTGCACGATCGCCACCACGCCGACCGCGATGATCACCCCTCGGAGCACCGAGGGCTTGAGTCGGCGGCCCACCTTCGCGCCGAGCTGGCCGCCTATCGTCGAGCCGACGGCGATCAGCAGCACGGCCGTCCAGTCGAAGTCGGCCACGAAGAGGAAGAAGACCGCGGCGACCCCGTTGACCAGCGCCGCGAGGATGTTCTTGACGGCGTTGACGCGCTGGAGGCTCTCGGGGAGCAGCAGGCCCATCAGCGAGAGGTAGAGGACGCCCTGGGCCGCGCCGAAGTATCCCCCGTACACGCTGGCGAGGAAGAGGCCGACGAGCAGGACGGGACCGCCGTCGGGGTGGGCGCTGCTTCCGGTGGCCTCGCGGTGGCGCTTCACGGCGGCGGCGATGCGCGGCTGGAAGAGGACGAGCAGCAGGGCGACGCCGACCAGGACGGGGACGATGGCGTCGAACGCGTTGGACGGCAGCGCGAGCAGCAGGACCGCGCCGAGCAGACCGCCGAGCAGACCGGTGGACGCCAGGCGCAGGATGCGGCGGGTCTGGCCGCGCAGTTCGCGGCGGTAGCCGATGGCTCCGCTGATGGAGCCGGAGACCAGGCCGAGGGTGTTGGAAACGTTCGCCGTGATGGGCGGCAGCCCGGTGGCCAGCAGCACGGGGAAGGTGATCAGGGTGCCGGAGCCGACGATCGTATTGATGGTGCCGGCGCCGATGCCGGCCGCGAAGACCGCTAGTGCTTCCCAGATGGACAACGCCATCTCCTTACACGATCAGTGAGACGCCTCCCCGCCATGGAGGTCGGGGGGCCGCACCGATCATGCACGGATGTTGTACGACACAGTCAACTGTGCTCGGTCAAGTCTGCTCAGTCATCTGTGCCCGATCACCTGTTGTTCAGTCGACGGGCGGTTCTTCGCGGCGCTCGGCGCCCGTGTTGAAGCCGGGCATCCCGCCGCCGAGGTTGCCGAACGCGCCGGAGAGGCCCTTGAGCGCGTCGCCGATCTCGCTGGGCACGATCCAGAGCTTGTTGGCGTCTCCCTCGGCGATCTTCGGGAGCATCTGGAGGTACTGGTACGAGAGGAGCTTCTGGTCGGGGTCGCCCGCGTGGATGGACTCGAAGACCGTACGGATCGCCTGGGCCTCGCCCTCGGCGCGCAGCGCGGCGGCCTTGGCCTCACCCTCGGCGCGCAGGATCGCGGACTGCTTCTCACCCTCGGCGCGCAGGATCTCGGACTGCCGGACACCCTCGGCCTGGAGGATCGCGGCGCGCTTGTCACGGTCGGCGCGCATCTGCTTCTCCATCGAGTCCTGGATGGAGGTCGGCGGCTCGATCGCCTTGAGCTCGACGCGGTTGACGCGGATGCCCCACTTGCCGGTGGCCTCGTCGAGGACACCGCGCAGGGCCGCGTTGATCTCCTCGCGGGAGGTGAGGGTGCGCTCCAGGTCCATGCCGCCGATGATGTTGCGCAGCGTGGTGACGGTGAGCTGTTCGATCGCCTGGATGTAGCTGGCCACCTCGTACGTGGCGGCCCGGGCGTCGGTCACCTGGTAGTAGATGACGGTGTCGATGTTGACGACCAGGTTGTCCTGGGTGATCACCGGCTGCGGCGGGAACGGCACGACCTGCTCGCGCAGGTCGATGCGGTTGCGGATGGAGTCGATGAACGGGACGACGATGTTCAGGCCCGCGTTGAGCGTCCTCGTATAGCGGCCGAAGCGCTCCACGATGGCCGCGCTGGCCTGCGGGATCACCTGGATGGTCTTGATCAGGGCGATGAAGACCAGCACCACCAGAATGATCAGGACGATGATGATCGCTGACATCGCGTTCCCCGTGCCTTTCTTGCTCTAGGAAGTGCCCGGTCTTGCTTCAGGAGTGCCCGGCAGCCGCGCGGCTGCCGGCCCGGATGATCCTGGCATGGTTCACATGACGATGGCAGTCGCTCCGTCGATCTCGACCACATCGACCTGCTGCCCGGGTTCGAACGACTGGCCGTCGTCGAGGGTGCGCGCCGACCACACCTCGCCCGCGAGCTTGATCCTGCCGCCGCTGCCGTCGACTCTCTCCAGGACGACGGCCTGACGGCCCTTCAACGCGTCGATGCCGGTGGCGAGGTGGGGCCGCTCGGCGCTGTGCCGGGCCGCGATGGGCCGCACCACGGCGATCAGGGCGACCGAGACCACGACGAAGACGAGGACCTGCGCGACGGTGCCGAGGCCCAGACCCGCGCCGACGGCCGCGGCGACGGCGCCGACGGCCAGCATGCCGAATTCCGGCATGGCGGTCAGCACCAGGGGAATACCGAGACCCGCCGCCACGATCAGCCAACCCACCCAAGCGTTCACGAGGTCATGGTAGGTCCGGGCACCCCGTCACGGACAGTGCACCTGTCGATCCGCCCGGCGTCAGGCGAGTGGCAGGCCGGTGGCGGAGTAGCGGTCGCCGCGGTGCTCGACGACGAGCGGGAGGCCGAAGCAGAGGGAGAGGTTGCGGGAGGTGAGCTCGGTCTCCATGGGGCCGGCGGCGAGCACCTTGCCCTGACGGATCATGAGGACGTGGGTGAAGCCGGGGGCGATCTCCTCGACGTGGTGGGTGACCATGACCATCGAGGGCGCGTACGGGTCGCGGGCGAGGCGGCCGAGGCGGCGGACCAGGTCCTCGCGGCCACCGAGGTCGAGACCGGCGGCCGGCTCGTCGAGGAGGAGGAGCTCGGGGTCGGTCATCATCGCGCGGGCGATCAGGGTGCGCTTGCGCTCGCCCTCGGAGAGCGTGCCGAACTTGCGGTCCAGGTAGTCGGTCATGCCGAGCCGGTCGAGGAAGGCACGGGCGCGCTCCTCGTCGACGGCGTCGTACTGCTCCTGCCAGGTGGCGGTCATGCCGTACGCGGCGGTGAGGACCGTCTGGAGCACGGTCTGGCGCTTGGGCAGCTTGTCGGCCATGGCGACACCGGCCATGCCGATGCGGGGGCGCAGGTCGAACACGTCGACCTTGCCGAGGCGGTCGCCGAGGATCTTCGCCGTGCCGGTGGACGGGAAGAGGTAGCTGGAGGCGATGTTGAGGAGGGTGGTCTTGCCGGCGCCGTTGGGGCCGAGGATCACCCAGCGCTCGCCCTCCTTGACCGACCAGGAGACGTCGTCCACCAGAGCGCGTCCGTCGCGGACCACGGATACGTCCACCAGCTCCAGTACATCGCTCATGAGCGCGTTGTCTCCCCATGCAATCGTCTTGAGGTCCGGGCTGTGCCTGTGGGCAGGGTCCCGGGGAAATCTCCCAGACAAAACCTACGCCACTGAGGGAGTGGACCTGCCGCGAGGGCCAGTACCTAGGCTGGGTCCATGTTCTCGGAACCACGTTCAGGTCGGCTGGCCGCATGGGGAAATGCCCTGTTGGCCGGGAAAGTTTCGCCGGACGACGCCGCGTCGGCGATCGTCGGTGACGACACGGTGCACCGGGTGGCGGGGCTGCCGGGTGAGGCGGCCCCGGTGGGGCTCACGCTGGCGCTCGGACGGCTGCGGGGGCTCGGGGTGACGGGCTTCCGGGTCGCGCTGCCCGCGCCGGGGCATCCGCTGGGGCTCAGCGGGCCGCCGGAGTTCAACGCGCGGGCGCTGGAGGCGGAGGAGGCGGTCGTCGGCTTCGGGGCGCCGCACGGGCTGGTGCCTCAGGTGAGCGAGGTGGGGCCCGAGGGTGATGTGCGGGTGGAGGTGCTGTGGCAGTGCCTGGCGGTACGGGAGGCTCCGCCGGCCGACGTGCCCTCGCTCGGGGAGGCGGAGCGGGAGCTGGCGGAGGGGTTGCGGGAGGCGACGGCGGTGCTGACCCGGCTGGACGTGGCCGGGTCGGGGCCGGCGGCCCGGGCGGCGATCGACGCGTACCGGGCGCGGGCGGAGGGGCCGGATGAGCCGGTCCTGGCTCCCGGGTATCCGCCTCGGGCGGTACGGGTGCTGGAGCTGGCGCGGCGGGTGGGGCTTCTGGTGGACGTGGCGCGGGGGGCGGAGGATGTCGGCGGGGCCGTGAGCGCGTCGGAGCTGTGGGCTCGGGCGGAGGCGTTGCGGCCGGTGGAGCGGGTGGCTCGGCGGGCTCGGGTGGCGGCGTACAACGCGTACGTGGAGGGGGTTGCTCGGGGGTGAGCCCCTCCCCGCCCCTTCCCCAAACCCTCCGGGGGTGGGGTGTGGGTGCGGGTGGTGAGGTGGCTCTCCCGGGGTCTGCGGCCCCGGCCCCTGCGCCCCGGCTGGGGCGGGTGGGGCAACGTGGGGGCCCTGCGGACCCCCTGCCCTCCGCTTCGGGCTGCGCCCCCGGTCCCTGGCCGGTCCTTGCGGCCCGCCTTGGGGCTGCGCCCGGACTGCTTCTTTCGTCTGCGGACCGTGGACGGCTGAGCGCGCAGTTCCCCGCGCCCCTCGGGGTCAAGGGCGCGGGGAACTGCGCGAGCAACCCACCACGGCCCGCAGCCGAACACCGGCCCAGCAGGGGCAACCCACCACCCGCCCGCAGACGAACTCCGGGTCGAGAAGGAGCGCGGGGAATGCGGTCTGGGGAGGGCGCTGGCCGGGGCGCGCGCCCGTTGGGGTCAGACGTTGGTGGACTCGTTGCCGAACGCCGGGTTCAGGAGGCCGATCACGTTGACCGAGTTGCCCGTGGCGTTGACCGGGACGTGGACCGGGACCTGGACCAGGTTGCCGGAGAGCACGCCCGGGGAGTTCTCGGCCTTGCCGTCCGCCAGCGCGCCGCCGTGCGCGGACGCGGCACCCGCACCGGCCGCGACGATTCCTCCGGCGATCATGGCGACGGCGGCGGCCTTCTTCAGGTTCTTCACTTCAGGTTCCTCCTGGTCTCGCCGCGGCGGTCCGCCGCAGCACGCCCTGGAGAACGCTCATCGGCCGCCGGGGATGCGCCGTGTGGGTGACATCCACCCGACGGTATGAATCTCTCACCGGACCGTGACGATCCGTATTTACTTATGGGTGGTTGTCGGTCTGTCGGTTCGTCCGTCAGTCGGTCAGGCCGTGGCGGACCGCCCACAGCGCCGCCTGGGTCCGGTCCGCCAGGTCCAGCTTCATGAGGATGTTGGACACGTGTGTCTTGACCGTCTTCTCGGAGAGGACCAGCGCCCGGGCGATCTCCCGGTTGGAGCGGCCGTCCGCGATGAGTCCGAGGACCTCCCGCTCGCGTTCGGTGAGCGAGGTGCCCCGGCCCTGGCCGCCGCCCGCGTCGTCCTGGGACAGCAGCGCGCCCGCGACCTCCGGCTGGAGGAGCACGTGCCCGGCGTGCACCGAGCGGATCGCGCCGGCCAGCGCCTCCGGGTCGACGTCCTTGTACACATAGCCCGCCGCCCCCGCCCGCAGCGCGGGCACCACCGTGCGCTGCTCGGTGAAGCTGGTGACGATGAGCACCTTCGCCGGGTTGGCCAGCGCGCGCAGCTTGCGCAGCGCCTCGATGCCGTCCATGCCGGGCATCTTCACGTCCATCAGGACGACGTCCGGCTTCAGCTCCTCGGCCCGGGCGACCCCCTCGGCACCGTCGGCGGCCTCGCCGACGACCTCTATGTCGTCCTGGATCTCCAGGAACGTCCGCAGGCCGCGGCGGACCACCTGGTGGTCGTCGACCAGCAGGACTCTGATGCTGTCAGCCACCTGGCACCTCCATCTCGATCGTGGCGCCCTGCCCGGGCGCCGATTTCACGAAGAGCCGTCCCCCCACGCCACCGGCCCGGTGCCGCATCGACACCAGGCCCAGGTGCCGTCCGGCGCGGCGGACCGCCCGGGGTTCGAAGCCGCGGCCGTCGTCGACGATCCGCAGGGCGGCGCCCTGGCCGCGCCGTACGAGGACGACCGAGACGTGCTCGGCGCCGGAGTGGCGCAGGGCGTTGTGCAGGGCCTCCTGGGCGACGCGCAGCAGCGCCTCCTCCTGGGCGGGCGGCAGCGCCCGCACCCCGCAGTTCTCGAAGGTGACCTCGGCGCTGTGGGCGCGGTCGAGGACCTGGATCTGGGTGCGGAGGGTGTTGACGAGGCCGTCCTCCTCCAGGGCGGCCGGGCGCAGCTCGACGACGGCCGCGCGCAGTTCGTCGGCGGCCTCGGCGGCGAGCGCGGCGACCTGCTGGAGCTCGTCCTTGGCGCGCGCGGGGTCGCGGTCGACCAGCGCGGTCGCGGCCTGGGCGGTCAGCCGGAGCGAGAAGAGCTTCTGGCTGACAGCGTCGTGCAGCTCGTGGGCGAGGCGGGTGCGCTCCTCGGTGATGGTGAGCTCGCGGCTCCGCTCGTAGAGCCGGGCGTTGGTCAGGGCGATCGCCGCGTGCTGGGCGAGGATGCCGAGCAGTTCGGCGTCGTCCTCGGTGAAGCCGCAGCCGCCCTCGGGCTTGGGGCAGCGCTTGTTGGCGAGGAAGAGGGTGCCCAGCGTCTCGTCGCCGTCGCGGATCGGCACGCCCAGGAAGTCGGACATGTCGGGGTGGGCCGCGGGCCAGCCGCCGAAGCGGGGGTCCTTGCGGACGTCGGCGATCCGCTCCGGCTTCTTGTCCTTGAGCATCGCCGCGAGGATGCCGTGCTGGCGCGGCAGGGGGCCGATCGCCTTCCACTGCTCGTCGCTGACGCCGTCGACGACGAACTGCGCGAAGCCGCCGTGGTCGTCGGGGACCCCGAGAGCCGCGTACTCCGCGTCGAGCAGGTCGCGGGCCGAGGCGACGATCGTCTTGAGGACGTCGCGCACCTCCAGATGCCTGCTCATCGCGAGGAGTGCGGTGCTCACGGCGGCGAGGCCGGAGCTCGGTCGGTGGCTCATGGGATCACCGTACCCGCGGGGTGTGACGGTCCGTATCCGCCTGTGGACGGCACCGGGCCGGGCCCTGGGGACTAGGTCGAAGTGCCTTGGGCGGCTGGGGCGTACGGCTGAGGCGCGGGGGGCGTACGGGGAGTGACGCTGGGGCTGTCGGCGGACCGGGGTCCGTACGGCCGACGCGTACCGCCGACGGACGACAGCGCGCAGCGGACTGCGAGGGGACGGAAGACCATGCCGGTAGCGATCATCACGGGGGCTTCGAAGGGTCTGGGGCGGGCGCTCGCGCGGGCGCTGGCCGCACGCGGCTGGGACCTCGTCCTGGACGCGAGGACCGCGTCCGTACTGAAGGAGACGGCCGGGGAGCTGGCGGGCCCCGAAACGAGGGTAGTGGCGCTCGCCGGGGACGTGAGGGACGCCGGACACCGCCGGGAGCTGGTGGCGGCCGCCGGTGAGCTGGGCGGACTCGATCTGCTCGTGCACAACGCGAGCGCGCTGGGGGCCGAGCCGCTGGTGCCGCTGGAGCGGCAGAGCCTGGAGGGTTTCCGGGCGGCCCTGGAGACGAATGTGGTGGCGGCGCTCGGTCTGGTCCAGGAGTCGCTGGGCCCGCTGCGGCGCTCGTCGGCGGGCGCGGTGCTGGTGGTCAGCTCGGACGCGGCGGCGGAGGCGTACGCGACCTGGGGCGGTTACGGGGCGTCCAAGGCGGCGCTCGACCAGCTGGCGGCCGTGCTCGCGGTGGAGGAGCCGGGTCTGCGGGTGTGGGCGGTCGACCCGGGTGACATGCGCACCGATCTGTACCGGGCGGCCGTGCCCGGCGACGAGGAGGGGCGGCCGGAGCCGGAGACGGTGGTGCCGGGCTTCCTGAGTCTGATCGAGCGCCGGCCGGCGAGCGGGCGGTACGCGGCGCCCGCGCTCGTGGAGGTGGCCCGGTGAGCCGCCCGGTGAACCGTTCCGCCGCCGGGACGCGCGCCCCTGCCCGGGGGACGCGATGACGGCGGACCTCGGGATCCGGGTGCCGCCGGAGCTGATGGCGTCGGTGCCCGCCGAGGTGCGCGGCTCGGGGCGGGACGACGTGCGGCTGCTGGTGTCGCGCGGCACCGAGGTCTCCCATCACGCGTTCCGGGAGTTGGCCGGGCAGCTGCGCGCCGGGGACGTCCTGGCGGTGAACACCTCGGCGACGATGGCGGCGGCCGTGGACGGCACGGTGGACGGCGAGCGGGTGGTGGCGCACTTCTCGACGCTGGGCCCGGACGGGCGCTGGTCGGTCGAGCTGCGTACCCCGGAGCCCTCGGGCAGCACCCGGCGGCGTACCGGTACGCGCGCGTGGACGACGGTGGCGCTGCCCGGCGGGCGGCGCCTGACCCTGGAGGAGCCGTTGAGCGGGGGCGGGGACCGGTTGTGGTGGGCCCGGGCGGAGGGCGGGGACGTACCGGGACTGCTGGCACGGTACGGGCGGCCCATCCGGTACGCGTACACCGCGGGCGACCAGCCGCTCTCCGCCTACCAGACGGTCTTCGCGCTGGCGTCGGCGGACGGGGTGGGCTCGGCGGAGATGCCGAGCGCGGCGCGGCCCTTCACGGTGGAGCTGGTCGCGGAGCTGGTGCGGCGCGGGGTGCAGTTCGCGCTGATCACCCTGCATACGGGGGTGGCCTCGTCCGAGGCGCACGAGCCGCCGTATCCGGAGCGCTTCGAGGTGCCGTTGTCCACGGCCCGGCTGGTGAACGCCGCGCGCGCGGGAGGCGGCCGGGTCGTGGCGGTGGGGACGACGGCTGTACGGGCGCTGGAGTCGGCCGCCGGGGTGGACGGGATCGTCCGGGCCGCGTCGGGGTGGACGGATCTGGTGGTGACGCCCGCGCGCGGGGTACGCGTGGTGGACGGGCTGCTGACCGGGCTGCACGAGCCGGAGGCCTCCCATCTGCTGATGCTGGAGGCGGTCGCGGGGCGGGCGGCGATCGGCGCCGCGTACACCGAGGCGCTGAGCGGGCTCTACCTCTGGCACGAGTTCGGCGACGTCCACCTCATCCTTCCGGACGAGCACCATTACACACTGAATTGCTCGTGCAACGCACGGTGAAAGTGTTACCGGGCCGATGTGAGCCCGCGCATAGGACGCACATCACTTACGAAGCGGCTTAGTGGAGAGATAAAGCCCCTGTGAGCGGGGTGAGCAGGGGCGGGAGGCGCTTTTTCCCCGCCCCTGATCCACTATGCCGCTTCGTACGTCACACCTTTGCCACGGGATTTTGCGGCCGCTAACAATGGCTCCCGTCGCACAGCGCTGCGGCTCACCGCCGCGGCGCTTTCGTGTGCCGTCCCCGTCGTTCGGAAGAGGTCCCACCACCATGCCCGAGTCCCGCAACCCTGGTCACAGTCGTCTGAACAAGACGCACAAGATCTCGATTGCCGGTGTCGCCGCCCTCGGCGCCGCCGCGCTCGCCATCTCGGTCCTGCCGGGCAGTGGCGAGTCGGGAACCGCCGTGGCCGCCGAGCCCGTCGCCTTCTCCGTGACCGCCGCCGTCACCAACGCGAAGGCCGTCGAGGCGAACATCGCCAAGCAGCACGTCACCGCGGTCAAGCAGGCCAAGGTGCAGGCCAAGGCCAAGGCCGAGGCCGACGCGAAGGCCAAGGCCGAGGCCGCGGCGAAGAAGCGCGCGGCCCAGGCCGCCGCGAGCCGCGCCGCCGCCCGCAAGCCGGTCTACGCCAACAACCTGGACGGCTGGATCCGCCAGTCCCTGGACATCATGAAGGCCAAGGGCATCCCGGGTTCGTACAACGGTCTGTACCGCAACATCATGCGGGAGTCGACCGGCAACCCGAACGCCATCAACGGCTGGGACATCAACGCGATCAACGGTGTCCCGTCGAAGGGTCTGCTCCAGGTCATCCAGCCGACCTTCAACGCGTACCACGTGGCCGGCACGTCGTGGAACATCTACGACCCGGTCGCCAACATCACGGCCGCCGCCAACTACGCGGCCGACAAGTACGGCTCCATGGACAACGTCAACGGCGCCTACTGACCGACGCCCGCCGAACGGCGCCGACGGCACACGAAAGGGCGGCACCCCGTACGGGGTGCCGCCCTTCGGCGTGTGGCGGGGTCCGCTACTTGCGCATGACCTCGGGCTCGTGGCGGCGCAGCAGGCGCGCGACCGCGAAACCGCACAGGACGCCCAGGGCGATCAGCACGGTGATGTTGATCCCCCACTGGCTCGCCGAGTGCTCCCACAGCGGGTCCAGGTCGTTGGGCTTGTTCTGGTCCCACGGCGGCATCAGGTGCGCGAGGTCCAGCGTGGAGCCGGCGCCCGCGATCGCCCAGCGCGAGGGCATCAGCCAGGCGAACTGCTCCAGGCCGATGGAGCCGTAGACCTTGAAGAGGATGCCGGTGAAGACGACCTGCACGATCGCGAACATGACCAGCAGCGGCATGGTCTTCTCCGCGGTCTTCACCAGCGAGGAGATCACCAGGCCGAACATCATCGAGGTGAAGCCGAGGGCGATGACCACCAGGCAGATCTCGGCGGCCGGCGGCATGATCAGGCCCTCCTTCGGGAGGTCCCGGGTGGAGAAGCCGATGCCGCAGATGATGACGCCCTGGATCGCGGTGATCACGCCGAGGACGATGACCTTGGACATCAGATAGGCCGAGCGGGAGAGGCCGGTGGCCCGTTCCCGTTCGTAGATGACCCGTTCCTTGATCAGTTCTCGTACGGAGTTGGCCGCGCCCGAGAAGCACATGCCGACCGCGAGGATCAGCATGATCGTGCCGGCGTCGCCGTTGAACTTGCTGGAGCTGTCGGGCGGGGCCAGACCGAATTTCGCCGGGATGACCACGCTGACCGCGCCGAGGACGGCGGGCAGGATCACCATCAGGCCGAGGAAGCCCTTGTCGGAGGCGATGACCGAGGAGTACCGCCGGATCAGCGTCCAGAGCTGGGCTCCCCAGCTCTGCGGCTTGGGCGGGCGCATCTGGTTCGGCGCCGGCATCTGGACGGACTGGGCGGCGACGGCGTCGATGTCCGCGGCGTACATCTGGTAGTGCTGCGAGCCCTTCCAGCGGCCCGCCCAGTCGTAGTCGCGGTAGTTCTCGAAGGCGGAGAAGACATCCGCCCAGGTGCCGTAGCCGAAGAAGTTCAGGGCCTCCTCGGGCGGACCGAAGTACGCCACCGAGCCGCCCGGCGCCATCACCAGGAGCTTGTCGCAGATCGCCAGCTCGGCCACCGAGTGGGTGACGACGAGGACCGTGCGGCCGTCGTCGGCGAGCCCGCGCAGCAGCTGCATGACGTCGCGGTCCATGCCCGGGTCGAGGCCGGAGGTCGGCTCGTCCAGGAAGATCAGCGACGGCTTGGTCAGCAGCTCCAGGGCGACCGAGACGCGCTTGCGCTGGCCACCGGAGAGGGAGGTGACCTTCTTCTCCTTGTGGATGTCCAGCTTGAGCTCGCGCAGCACCTCGTCGATGCGCTGCTCGCGCTCGGACTCGGTGGTGTCGGCGGGGAAGCGCAGCTTGGCCGCGTACTTCAGCGCCTTCTTGACGGTCAGCTCCTTGTGCAGGATGTCGTCCTGCGGGACCAGACCGATGCGCTGGCGCAGCTCGGCGAACTGCTTGTACAGGTTCCGGTTGTCGTAGAGGACGTCGCCCTGGTTGGCGGGCCGGTAGCCGGTGAGCGCCTTGAGCAGGGTGGACTTGCCGGAGCCGGAGGGGCCGATGACGGCGATGAGGGACTTCTCCGGGACGCCGAAGGAGACGTCCTTGAGGATCTGCTTGCCGCCGTCGACCGTCACGGTGAGGTGGCGGGCCGAGAAGGAGACGTCACCGGTGTCGACGAACTCTTCCAGGCGGTCGCCGACGATCCGGAAGGTGGAGTGGCCGACACCCACGATGTCGTTCGGGCCGAGCAGCGCGGAGCCGCCCTTGGCGATCGGCTGGCCGTTGACGTACGTGCCGTTGTGCGAGCCGAGGTCGCGGATCTCCATGCGCCCGTCGGGCGTCGAGTGGAACTCGGCGTGGTTGCGCGAGACCTGGAGGTCGGAGACGACCAGCTCGTTCTCCAGCGCACGGCCGATGCGCATCACCCGGCCGAGGGAGAACTGGTGGAACGTGGTGGGGCTGCGGTCGCCGTAGGCGGCCTGCGCGCCCGCCGGGCCGCCGGGACCCTGCGGGGGGACCTGGGCGTGCGGGGGCTGGGCATGCGGAGCCTGGGCGTGCGGCGCCTGCTGCGGGACCGGCTGCTGCCAGGCCTGCTGGGGCGCCTGCTGCGGAACCTGCTGGTGCGGGACCGGCTGCTGGGGCTGCTGCGGGGCCCAGCCGGCGCCGCCGTGCTGCGGCTGCTGCGGCGGAGCCTGCTGCGGGGCCTGCTGGGCGGCGGCCGGCGCGCTGTACGCGGCGGCTCCGGCCGGGGCGGCGGCACCGGCACCGGCGGTGAGATTCAGCCGCGGGCCGTCCGTCGCGTTGCCCAGGTGCACCGAGGAGCCCGGGCCGATTTCCATCTGGTGGATCCGCTGACCCTGCACATAGGTGCCGTTGGTGCTGCCGTGGTCCTCGATGACCCAACTCCGGCCGCCCCAGCTGATCGTGGCGTGCCGCCAGGAGACCCTGGCGTCGTCGATCACCATGTCTCCCTGCGGATCACGTCCGAGGGTGTACGACCGGGACGCGTCGAGCGTCCAGGTCCTGCCATTCAATTCCAGTACGAGTTCCGGCACTCCATGCCCCACTTGTTGTCCCCCGAGCAATCCCCCGATATGAGGAGTCTAGGGATGGCGAACATCGTGGGGAACTATTTCAGGCCCGGGCTCGTATCCGAAACCCGCCCCTTGTGAATAACGTGCACAGACCTGTCGCAGTCCGGCAACAGACGTGTACGCGCGCGCCGTTGACTCAGCTGAAACGCGCCCGGACAGTAGTAAGCACCCATGACTGCGTACGGATCATGAGTGAACGGGACAAGTGGGACGAAACCCGGGGGGGCCTGGTGACCATGGGCGACAGGAGCGGGGAGAAGGGCTCCGGGGGGCTCGGGGCTCCGGGTGCGCGTGAGTCGCGGGGGGCGCCGCGATCCGTCCCCTGGGGCGATGTCCTGCTGGCCTCCGTCGCCTCGGTCAGCTGGGCGCTGGCCGGGATGGCCGGGGCCGCGGCCCTCGGACTGCATCTGCTCGGCGCCGACGCGGCCGGGTCGCTCGGGCCCATGACGGCGGCCGTGGTGGTGCTCGGGGCGGGCGGCACCGTGACCCCGTCGGGCGATGTCTCGGCCTTCGGCCTGACGGGCGCGCAGGCGACGACGGCCGTCGAGATCACGCCACTGGGGGTGTCGCTCGCGGGCGCGCTGCTCCTCGCCTTCTTCTTCCTGCGCTCGCTGCGGGCGGCGGGCGCGGTACTGCCCGCAGCGGAGCTCGCGGCGCGGGCGGGCGGGGTCGTGGTGCTGTTCGTCGGGGTGGTGGCGGGGCTCGCCTGGGCCGGGCACGACCTGGTCACCATCGACGGGAGCTCGCTCGGTCTCGACACGGGCGGGTCGCCGGGCTCCGGGAAGGTCTCGATCCCCGGGCTCGGCGACCTCGGGGACCTCGGAGGCATCGGGGGGCTGCTGCCGGACCGGCTGGGCAGGCTCGCCGACGCCAAGGCGCAGGTCGGCTTCACCGTGAACACGGCGGACTCGCTGGTGGGCGCGGTGTTCTGGGTGCTCGGTGTGGTGCTGGTCGCCCTGCTCGCCTCACGGCGCTCGCCGCTGCCGCGCGGCTGGGAGTGGCTGCACCGGGTGGTGCGGCCCGCCGCGTCGGCGCTGGTGGCGGTGGCCCTGGTCGCGGTGGCGGCGGGGCTCGCGGCGGCGGCGTACGCGATGGTGGGCGACGACCGTCCCGGGCGCATCGCGGGCGCCGCGCTGCTGGGCACGCCGAACGGGGTGTGGCTGGCGTTCCCGCTGGGCCTGCTCGTCCCGTGGAACGGGCATGCCACGGGGGCGCTGGCGAAGGTGCTGCCGGACCCGCTGGACAAGCTGCTCGCCTTCGAGAGCGACCGGCGCGTGAGCGTGGGGCGGCTGGCCGAGCTGGACGGGCGCGTCTGGTTGCTGGCGGTCGCGATGGGGGTGGTGATGGTGTACGCGGGGGTGCTCGCGGCGGCGCGTACGCCGGTGCGGGGGCGTTCCGCGGGGGCGTTCGCGGGGTGGTGCGCGGTGTCCCTTGGCGCGGTGACCGCCGTGGCGCTGCCGTTGATGGTGTGGCTGACGGGGGTGTCGGCGGACGCGTCGCTGTCCGTGCTGGGGTTCGACGCGTTCGGGGCGGGGGTGGAGCTGCACGGGAGTGCGGGGATGGCGGTGGTCCTCGGGGCGGGGTGGGGGGCGCTGGCCGGGGGGATGGGGGCGCTGCTGGCGTACGGCGTGGGGGCGGCCGGGCGGCGGGCGGTCGCGTGGGGGGTGCCTGCGGGGCCGTCGCCGGAGGAGGCGTATGGGCGGGGTGGGCCGTACGCGCCTTCGCCGGTGTATCGGCCGGGGCGGGATGAGGTGAATCCGTATCTGCGGGACGAGTGGGGTTCGGGGTGAGTTGCCCTTCCAGCCCGATTCCCGCAGGGGCTGCGCCCCGGGCCCCATTGACGTGCGGGTCGTGGTGGGCCGGGCGCGCAGTTCCCGGCGCCCCCAGGGGGTTGCGGGCCACCCGGCACCCCAGGACCGCGAGCACCCCACGCCCCCACAGCCCGACAACTGCGCCCCCGCAGGGGCGCGGGGAACTGCGCGAGCAACCCACCACCGGTCCGCAGACAAAGGCCGGGCCAAAAGGGGCGCGGGGAACTGCGCGACCAGCCCCCACCGCCCCGCAGACGAACCACCAGGCCGTCCCCCCGCAGGGGCGCGGGGAACTGCGCGAGCAACCCACCACCGGTCCGCAGACAAACACCGGGCCAAAAGGGGCGCGGGGAACTGCGCGGCCCGCACCCGCCGCCCCGCGGACGGGACAGCCGGCCGCCCGCCCGAGGGCTTCAGGGAAGGGGCGGGGTGGGGGAAAATCAACCCAGCGTGACCGGCACATTGCGTACCGCCGCCATCCCCCCTCCCCCCCCCGGGCGAACAACCTGTCCGGTGGGCGGGACACCGCACCGGGGCCGGTCGGCGGGCCTATACGGTGGAAGCACCATGAGCGCTTCTCAGCCCCCCCGCCCCGCTGGTCGGACCCCGGACACCGGCCTCCCGGACACCGGCCTCTCGGACACGGCCCTCCCGGACACCGCCCTCCCGGGTGCGGACACCCCGGGCGCGGACACCCCGACCCTGCTCGTCAAGATCTTCGGGAAGGACCGGCCGGGGATCACCGCCGGACTCTTCGACACCCTGGCCGCCTACGCCGTCGACGTCGTCGACATCGAGCAGGTCGTCACCCGTGGCCGTATCGTCCTGTGCGCGCTCGTCACCGCGCCGACCGTGAGCACGGAGGGCGAGCTGCGGGCCACCGTGCACAGCTGGGCGGAGTCGCTGCGGCTCCAGGCCGAGATCATCTCCGGTACCGGCGACAACCGGCCGCGCGGTAGCGGGCGCTCGCACGTCACCGTGCTCGGGCACCCGCTCACCGCCGAGTCCACGGCGGCCATAGCGGCCCGGATCACCTCCACCGGCGGCAACATCGACCGTATCTTCCGGCTCGCCAAGTACCCCGTCACCGCCGTCGAGTTCGCCGTCTCGGGCACCGCGACCGGGCCCCTGCGCACCGCGCTGGCGACGGAGGCCGCGGCCCTCGGTGTGGATGTCGCCGTCGTCTCGGCGGGGCTGCACCGGCGCGCCCGGCGGCTGGTCGTCATGGACGTGGACTCCACGCTCATTCAGGACGAGGTCATCGAGCTCTTCGCCGCGCACGCCGGCTGCGAGGACAAGGTCGCCGAGGTCACCGCGCAGGCGATGCGGGGCGAACTCGACTTCGAGCAGTCGCTGCACGCGCGCGTGGCGCTGCTCGCGGGGCTGGACGAGTCGGTCGTGGACAAGGTCCGCGCCGAGGTGCGGCTCACCCCGGGCGCCCGCACCCTGATCCGTACGCTCAAGCGCCTCGGCTACCAAGTCGGCGTCGTCTCCGGCGGGTTCACCCAGGTCACCGACGATCTGCGGGAGCGGCTCGGGCTCGACTTCGCCTCCGCCAACACCCTGGAGATCGTCGACGGCAAACTCACCGGACGCGTCACCGGCGCCGTGGTGGACCGGGCGGGCAAGGCGCGGCTGCTGCGCGAGTTCGCCGAAGAGGCGGGCGTCCCGCTCGACCAGACCGTGGCGATCGGCGACGGCGCCAACGACCTGGACATGCTCAACGCGGCCGGTCTCGGTGTCGCCTTCAACGCCAAGCCGGTGGTCCGGCGGGCCGCCCACACCGCCGTGAACGTGCCGTTCCTGGACACCGTGCTCTACCTCCTCGGCATCACTCGCGAAGAGGTAGAGGCCGCCGACGGCCCGGCGAACCTGCCCCACTGACCGCGCGGGGCAACAGAGGCCCCGCAGGGCAGCAGAGGCCGCGCGGGAGATCAGGATCCGCGCGGCAGAACAGGCGACGCCGAAACAAGGAGCCCCGGCGCGGAGAACCGCCGCCGGGGCCCACCGGGCCCGCCGGGGCCCGTCTCACGTACACCTCACGCGTGCGGCGCCCAGAAGTCCGTCAGCCTGCCCACGCCGTGCTCCACCGTCTTCCACGAGCCGGTGAACTCCACAACGGCGAACGCCGCGGTCGGGAAGCCGCTGCGGTTCATCCGCGTCAGGACCTCCCCCTCGGCCTCCCCCGCCAGCGCGTCCGCCAGGGCGTGCATCCCGGGGTTGTGGCCGACCAGGAGGAGGTTGGCGACGTCGTCCGGCGTCTCGTTCAGGAGGGCGAGCAGCTCGCCCGGGGACGCCTCGTACAGCCGCTCCTCGTACACGGTCCTGGGGCGGTGCGGCAGCTCCTGCACGGCCAGCTTCCAGGTCTCGCGGGTACGGACCGCGGTCGAGCAGAGGGTCAGGTCCAGGGTGATGCCGGTCTCGGCGAGCCTGCGCCCGGCGACCGGGGCGTCCGTGCGGCCGCGGTCGGCGAGCGGCCGGTCGTGGTCGGACACCTGGGGCCAGTCGGCTTTCGCGTGCCGGAGGAGGACGATCCTGCGGGGTGTGTCGACGCTCATGTCCACCAGCTTCGCACGGATCACGCCACCGGGCGCAGGGTCCCGGGGCGCTCTCGCACCAGGGTTGACAAGGGTGTTCAGCGGGACAGCGTGTGCTGGACGCGGTCCACGAGGTGGCTGATGGCAGAGTTGCCCCCGGCGGCCTCGGCGTCGTGCGAACCCGTGATGAGCACGAGCAGGGCAACGAAGGCGACGGTGGGCAGGACGACGCCCCACCAGGGGAGCCGGAAGTCGGCGCGGCCGGTGGCCGTCGGGGTGGACCGGGTGTGCGTACGGGCCGACATGGCCGCCTCCGTAAATCCGTAAAGGTGAAGTACGTGGTCTCGCTGACGTACGTCGAACCTACGGAAGAAGGCGCCCGGGGCCCATCGGGTGACCCACCCACTTGCCCCGGGGCTTTTCCCCCTAGGGGGCAGGGGGGCCAGCACCACCATGGGGCCGTCGGCGCAGGTCACCAGGCGCGGGTCAGGGGCGCGGGTCAGTCAGGGGGAGGCGATCGTCGCGATGACGGCGATGACCACCGTGATCGCCAGCATCGCGCCGAGCACGAGGAGGAGCTTCTTCTGACCGTTCTGGGGGTTCGGGTCGAGCACAGGCATGCGCTCAGTCTCGCATCCCCGCCTCGTCCTCCACCGTCCGGTCCCGCCCGGCGAGCGAACCCACCACGATCTGCGGCACCATCAGGCCCGCCATCAGCGCGATCGGCAGGCCCCAGCCGCCACTGCTGTCGTAGAGGGCGCCGACCAGGGTGGGTCCGGGGATGGAGATGAGGTAGCCGGTGGACTGGGCGAAGGCGGAGAGGCGGACCACGCCGGTACCGGTCCGGGTGCGCATGCCGATCATGGTGAGGGCGAGCGGGAAGGCGCAGTTGGAGACGCCGAGCAGCAGCGCCCAGGCCCAGGCCCCGGCGGCCGGGGCGAAGTAGAGGCCCGCGTAGCCGGCGAGCCCGCAGGCGCCGAGGAAGGCGACGATCGGGCCCTGGTTGCGCATCCGGGTGGCGACGCGCGGGATGACGAACGCGAGCGGCACGCCCATCACCATGGTCACCGCGAGCAGCACGCCCGCGGTCCCGGCGGAGACCCCGGCGTCCCGGAAGATCTGCGGCATCCATCCCATCGTGATGTACGCGGCGGTGGCCTGGAGGCCGAAGAAGCAGGCGAGCGCCCAGGCGGTACGGCTGCGGGTGATCCTGAAGGCGGGCCCCTCGGCCTCCTCGTGGGCGGCCGGGGACCCTCCGGAGGGCCGGCCGGAGCGGTCGCGCGCGAGCAGCAGCCACGGCAGCACGGCGACGGCGGCGAGCAGCGCCCAGACACTCAGACCGGCGCGCCAGCTGCCGCCGAGGCCGTCGGTGACGGGGACGGTGGCGGCGGCGGCCAGGGCGGTGCCGAGTGCGAGGGCCATCGAGTACAGGCCGGTCATGGAGCCGACGCGGTCCGGGAAGTACCGCTTGACGATCACCGGCATCAGGACGTTGCTGACGGCGATGCCCATCAGGGCGAGGGCGCTGGCCGCGAGGAAGCCCGGGGTGCCGCCCGCGAACGGGCGCAGCAGCAGACCCGCGGCGATGGCCGCCATGCCCGCGCAGACGATCACGGCGGGGCCGAAGCGGCGGGCCAGGCGCGGCGCGGTGATGCCGAAGACGGCGAAGCAGAGCGGCGGTACGGAGGTGAGGACACCGGCGACGCTGCCGCTCATGTGCAGTCCGTCGCGCACCTCCTCGAAGAGCGCGCCGAGGCTGGTGATGGCCGGGCGCAGGTTGAGCGCGGCCAGGACGAGACCGACGAGGACGAGCCGGGTGGTCCAGGCCCGGCCGCCCGTACGGGTGACGGTGGGGGTTTCGAGGGAGGCGGGGGGTGTGGTGCCCGGCGCGGGGCTCAGGGTGCGGGTCTCGTCGTCGGCCATGAGTCCATCATAGAATCATGGGATGATTGGTTGTCCACTCGCCAGGGCGGCCGCGAGATGATGGCCGCGACGCCGGCCCGCGCACGGGCCGGCCCCGAACCCAAGGAGCGGCATGGCGCTGAGCTCTCCCCGGCGGTCCGCCCTCGCCGACCAGGTGATCGCGCAACTGCGCAACCAGATCACCTCGGGCGAGTGGCCGGTGGGCGCGCGCATCCCCACCGAGCCCGAGCTGGTCGAGCAGCTGGGGGTGGCGCGCAACACGGTCCGTGAGGCGGTCCGGGCGCTCGCGCACAACGGACTGCTCGACATCCGCCAGGGCTCCGGCACGTATGTGGTCGCGACGAGCGAGCTGGCGGGTGTGATGCACCGGCGGTTCGCGGACGCCGACCCCCGCCATGTGGCCGAACTGCGCTCCACGCTGGAGTCGTCGGCGGCGCGGCTGGCGGCGCGGCGGCGCACCCCACGGGATCTGGCCCAGCTGGAGGCGCTTCTCGCCCGGCGCGAGGAGGCGTGGGAGTCGGGTGACGCGGAGGCGTTCGTGGCCGCCGACGCCACCCTGCACCTGGCGATCGTCGCGGCCTCCCACAACGACGTCCTCACCGAGCTCTACGCGGACCTCGGCGATCTCGTGCGCGACTGGCTCCGCGACGACGTGGGGCGCGAGCTGCGCCCGGAGAACCACATGGACCACTCCCGCCTCGTCGAGGCGATCCGGTCGGGCGACGCGGAGTCCGCCGCGGCGGAGGCGGCGGGGTACGCGTTCGTCTGCCTGAGCGAGCGCATCTGAGGGCGTACGGCTCCGCGCTACTCGGGGGAGGTGGCCGGCGCCTCGCCGTGTACGGGCTCCGGCGCCGCGGGGGTGCTCGGCGTCCCGCCACGCGGGGGCTCCGGCTTCTCATGCGTGACCCACACCGCCCGTACTTCCTTCCAGCACCGGTCGGTGAGCCGTACGGTCTGGGCCGGGCCCACCTCCACCGGGGCCGCGTCGGCGTCGACGTCCCACCAGCGCGCGCACTCGGTGTGCAGCCGTACCCGGTCGGTGTCGGGGTACGGGTTGTGGCAGTACGCGATCACATGCGAGCCCCGCACCAGGGTGTAGCAGTCGGCCCCGAAGGGCTCGATGGGCGCGGGCGGGGCGGGCTCGTCCGAGGTGGCGGCCCGTACGACCGAAGGGGCCGCGAGGGCGGCGAGGGCGGTGAACAGCAGCGCCGCGAGGGCGACGGCGCGCCGCTGGGCCGTACGCAGGGGCCGCAACCGCCCCACCTCCTCCCCGGCTGACTGCCCGACATGTCCGCTTCGATCAGTCTGCGGGGAGTTGGCCCGACACGCACGACGGCCGCCCCCCGTCCGCGCGGAGCGGACGGAGGACGGCCGTGGCGAGGGGGAGGCTCAGGCGCCCATCATGTGCACGCCGCCGTCGACGTGGACGATCTCGCCCGTCGTCTTCGGGAACCAGTCCGAGAGCAGGGCCACGATGGCGCGGCCGGCCGGCTCCGGGTCGGACATGTCCCACTCCAGCGGGGAGCGGGTGTTCCACACGTCCGCCAGGTCCGAGAAGCCCGGGATGGACTTCGCGGCCATGGAGCCGATCGGGCCCGCCGAGACCAGGTTGCAGCGGATGCCCTCCTTGCCCAGGTCGCGGGCGAGGTAGCGGGAGGTCGCCTCCAGGGCCGCCTTCGCCGGGCCCATCCAGTCGTACTGCGGCCAGGCGAACTGCGCGTCGAAGGTCATACCGACGACCGCGGCGCCGGAGCTCATCAGCGGGCGGCAGGCCATGGTCAGCGACTTCAGCGAGAACGCCGAGACGTGCATCGCGGTCGCGACCGACTCGAAGGGGGTGTTCAGGAAGTTGCCGCCGAGGGCGTCCTGCGGAGCGAAGCCGATGGAGTGGACGATGCCGTCCAGGCTGCCGAGCTCGTCCTTGACCAGGCCCGCGAGCCGGTCCAGGTGCTCCTGGTTGGTCACGTCGAGCTCGATGACCTTGGCGGGCTTCGGAAGCTTCCTGGCGATGCGCTCGGTCAGCGTCGGGCGCGGGAAGGCCGTCAGGATGACCTCGGCGCCCTGCTCCTGGGCCAGCTTCGCGGCGTGGAAGGCGATGGAGGACTCCATCAGCACCCCCGTGATGAGGATGCGCTTGCCGTCGAGAATTCCGCTCATGTGATCAGTGACCCATGCCCAATCCGCCGTCAACCGGGATGACGGCACCAGTGATGTACGAGGCGTCGTCCGAGGCGAGGAAGCGGACCGCGGCGGCGATCTCCTCGGGCTGCGCGTAGCGGCCCAGCGGTACCCCGGCGAGGATCGAGGTGCGCTGCTCGTCGGTGAGCACCTTGGTCATGTCGGTGTCGACAAAACCGGGTGCGACGACGTTGAACGTGATGTTGCGGGAGCCCAGCTCGCGCGCGAGGGAGCGGGCGAACCCGACGAGACCGGCCTTGGAGGCCGCGTAGTTGGCCTGGCCGGGCGAACCCATCAGACCGACGACGGACGAGATCAGGACGACCCGGCCCTTCTTGGCGCGCAGCATGCCGCGGTTGGCGCGCTTGACGACCCGGAAGGTGCCGGTGAGGTTGGTGTCCAGGACCGAGGTGAAGTCCTCCTCGGACATCCGCATCAGCAGCTGGTCCTTGGTGACCCCGGCGTTGGCGACGAGCACCTCGACGGGCCCGTGGGCCTCCTCGATCTGCTTGTAGGCCTGCTCCACCTGCTCGGCGTCGGTGATGTCGCACTTGACGGCGAGGAACCCCTCCTGCTGGAGGGCGTCCGGCTCTCCGGAGCGGTAGGTGATCGCGACCTTGTCGCCCAGGGAGGCGAAAGCGCGGGCGATGGCGAGGCCGATGCCCCGGTTTCCTCCGGTGACGAGAACCGAGCGGCTCAACGGATCACCCTTTCGATAGCGGTTTCGTACTTCCGCAAACTATCGGTACCGGCAGGTGTACGGGGAATCGACCTGTGACAGTGGCGTACGGAAAGCGCTGTGGGGTCCCTACAGAAAGGGATAGGCAGGCCGCCCCGAACCACGACATGATCGGGTCGACCGGTCTCACACGACAGGAGACGACTGTGCCCTCAGGGACCCATCCCCTCGACGAAGCCTTCACGGCGCTGCCGCTGCGGGCCCTCGCCGACGCCGCGCTGGCGCGGGCCCGCGCGCTCGGCGCCGACCACGCCGACTTCCGCCTGGAGCGGGTGCGCAGCGCCGCCTGGCGGCTGCGCGACGCCCGGCCCGCCGGGTCGTCCGACACCACGGACCTCGGGTACGCGGTCCGGGTCGTGCACGGCGGCGCCTGGGGCTTCGCCTCGGGGGTCGACCTCACCATGGACGCCGCCGCCAAGGTCGCCTCGCAGGCGGTCGCGATGGCGAAGCTGTCCGCGCGGGTGATCGCGGCCGCGGGGTCCGACGAGCGCGTGGAGCTGGCGGACGAGCCGGTGCACTCGGAGAAGACCTGGGTCTCGGCGTACGAGGTCGACCCCTTCTCCGTACCGGACGAGGAGAAGAGCGCCCTGCTCGCCGACTGGAGCGAGCGGCTGCTGCGGGCGGACGGGGTGGCGCACGTGGACGCCTCGCTCCTCACCGTCCACGAGAACAAGTTCTACGCGGACACCGCGGGCACGGTCACCACGCAGCAGCGGGTGCGGCTGCACCCGCAGCTCACCGCGGTCGCCGTGGACGACAAGAGCGGCGAGTTCGACTCGATGCGCACGCTCGCGCCGCCGGCGGGGCGCGGCTGGGAGTACCTCACGGGCACCGGCTGGGACTGGGACGCGGAGCTGGAGCAGATCCCGGCGCTGCTCGCCGAGAAGATGCGGGCGCCGAGCGTGGAGGCGGGCAGCTACGACCTGGTGGTGGACCCGTCGAACCTGTGGCTGACCATCCACGAGTCGATCGGCCACGCCACCGAGCTGGACCGGGCGCTGGGCTACGAGGCGGCGTACGCGGGCACCTCCTTCGCCACCTTCGACCAGCTGGGCAAGCTGGCGTACGGCTCCTCGGTCATGAACGTGACCGGTGACCGCACCGCCGAGCACGGGCTCGCGACCGTCGGGTACGACGACGAGGGCGTCGAGGCGCAGTCCTGGGACCTGGTGAAGGACGGCACGCTGGTCGGCTACCAGCTGGACCGCCGCATCGCGAAGCTGACGGGCCTGGGCCGCTCCAACGGCTGTGCCTTCGCGGACTCCCCCGGGCATGTGCCGGTCCAGCGCATGGCCAACGTCTCGCTCCAGCCGGACCCCGGCGGGCTCTCCACCGAGGACCTGATCGGCGGGGTGGAGCGCGGCATCTACGTGGTCGGCGACCGTTCCTGGTCGATCGACATGCAGCGCTACAACTTCCAGTTCACCGGGCAGCGGTTCTTCCGCATCGAGAACGGCAGGCTGGCCGGCCAGCTGCGGGACGTGGCCTACCAGGCGACGACCACGGACTTCTGGGGCTCGATGGAGAAGGTGGGCGGCCCGCAGACGTACGTCCTGGGCGGCGCCTTCAACTGCGGCAAGGCCCAGCCGGGCCAGGTGGCGGCGGTCTCCCACGGCTGCCCGTCGGCCCTCTTCCGAGGCGTGAACATCCTCAATACGACGCAGGAGGCCGGGCGATGACTCTTCGGACGCACCGAAGGGCCCCCGGCTGGGGGTCCGGGGGTCACTCCCCGGGAAGGCACAGTCTCAATACGACGCAGGAGGCCGGGCGATGAGCTCCCGTACGACCGTCAAGCCGCACGAGATCGTCGAGCGGGCGCTCGCGCTGTCGACCGCCGACGGGTGCGTCGTCATCGCCGACGAGCACTCCTCCGCCAATCTGCGCTGGGCCGGCAACGCGCTCACCACCAACGGCGTCACCCGCGGGCGCACCCTCACCGTCATCGCGACCGTCGACGGGGCCGAGGGCACGGCCTCGGGCGTGGTGTCGCGGTCCGCGGTGACCGCCGACGACCTGGAGCCGCTGGTGCGGGCGGCGGAGGCGGCGGCACGCGGCGCCGGGGCCGCCGAGGACGCCCGGCCGCTGGTCGAGGGCGTACCGGTGTCCGCCGACTTCACCGACGCGCCCGCCGAGACCTCCTCGGCCGTCTTCACGGACTTCGCCCCCGCCCTCGGCGAGGCCTTCGCGCGGGCCCGCTCGGGCGGGCGCGAGCTGTACGGTTTCGCCCACCACGAGATGACCTCCTCCTATCTGGGCACCTCCACGGGCCTGCGGCTGCGCCACGACCAGCCCACCGGCACCCTGGAGCTCAACGCCAAGTCGCCGGACCGGGCGCGCTCCGCCTGGGCCGGGCGCTCCACGCGGGACTTCAAGGACGTCGACCCGGGCGCCCTCGACGAGGAGCTCGCGGTCCGGCTCGGCTGGGCCCAGCGCCGTATCGACCTGCCCGCGGGACGCTACGAGACGCTGCTGCCGCCCACCGCCGTGGCCGACCTGCTGATCTACCAGATGTGGTCGTCGAACGCGCGGGACGCCACCGAGGGCCGGACCGTGTTCTCCAAGCCCGGCGGCGGTACCCGGCTCGGCGAGAAGCTGGCCCGGCTGCCGCTGACGCTGCGCAGCGACCCGAACGAGCCGGGCCTGGAGTGCGCGCCGTTCCAGCTGGCGCACTCCTCGGGCGACGACGCCTCCGTCTTCGACAACGGCCTGCCGCTCTCCCCCACCGACTGGATGCGGGAGGGGAAGCTGGAGCGGCTGATCACCACCCGGCACAGCGCGGCCCTCACCCGGCTGCCCGTCACGCCCTCGATCGGGAACCTGATCCTGGACGGCGGCGGCGAGCGCTCGCTGGAGGAGATGGTCGCGGCCACGGAGCGGGGCCTGCTGCTGACCTGCCTCTGGTACATCCGCGAGGTGGACCCGGCGACGCTGCTGCTCACCGGGCTGACCCGGGACGGCGTCTACCTGGTCGAGAACGGCGAGGTGGTCGGCGAGGTCAACAACTTCCGGTTCAACGAGTCGCCGGTGGACCTGCTGTCGCGGGCCACCGAGGCCGGGCGCACCGAGAAGACCCTGCCGAGGGAGTGGAGCGACTGGTTCACCCGGGCCGCGATGCCCGCCCTGCGGGTGCCGGACTTCAACATGAGCTCGGTCAGCCAGGGGGTCTGACCCCCATACACTGGCTGTTGCACTTCCCTACACAGACCTAGGAGACGTACCACCGTGACGGACATCGTCGATGAGCTGCAGTGGCGCGGGCTGATCGCCCTCTCCACTGACGAGGACGCACTGCGCAAGGCGTTCGCGGACGGTCCCGTCACGTTCTATTGCGGCTTCGACCCGACCGCCCCCAGCCTGCACCTGGGCAACCTGGTGCAGATTCTGACCATGCGCCGGATCCAGCAGGCGGGCAACCGCCCGCTGGGTCTGGTCGGCGGGGCGACCGGTCTGATCGGTGACCCCAAGCCGAACTCGGAGCGCACGCTGAACGCGCCCGAGGTCGTCGCGGGCTGGGTGGAGCGGCTGCGCGGCCAGATCGAGCGGTTCCTCGACTTCGAGGGCCCGCACGCCGCGACCATGGTCAACAACCTCGACTGGACGTCGGGTCTGTCGGCCATCGACTTCCTGCGGGACGTCGGCAAGTACTTCCGGGTCAACAAGATGATCGCCAAGGAGGCGGTCGCGCGCCGGCTGAACTCCGACGCGGGCATCAGCTACACCGAGTTCAGCTACCAGATCCTCCAGGGCATGGACTTCCTGGAGCTGTACCGGCGCCACGGCTGCGTGCTCCAGACCGGCGGCAGCGACCAGTGGGGCAACCTCACCGCGGGCACCGACCTGATCCACCGGGTCGCCCCGGAGGCCGAGGTGCACGCGCTGGCCACCCCGCTGATCACCAAGGCCGACGGCACCAAGTTCGGCAAGACGGAGTCCGGCACGGTGTGGCTGGACCCCGAGCGCACCACGCCGTACGCGTTCTACCAGTTCTGGCTGAACGCGGACGACCGCGACGTCTCCAAGTTCCTGCGGATCTTCAGCTTCAAGTCCCGCGAGGAGATCGAGGAGCTGGAGCGGCTCACCGAGGAGCGCCCGCAGGCACGTGCCGCGCAGCGCGCGCTCGCCGAGGAGCTGACGACGCTGGTGCACGGCGCCGACCAGTGCGCGGCGGTCGTCGCCGCGTCGAAGGCGCTGTTCGGCCAGGGCGAGCTCGCGGAGCTGGACGCCTCGACGCTGGCCGCCGCCCTGTCCGAGCTGCCGCACGCCGAGGTGGCCGAGCTCGGCCCGGTGGTGGACCTGTTCGCCGAGGTGGAGCTGGTGGCGAGCAAGTCGGCGGCCCGGCGCACGGTGAAGGAGGGCGGCGCCTACGTGAACAACGCGAAGGTGACGTCCGAGGACGCGGTGGTCACCGCCGACGACCTGCTGCACGGTCGCTGGCTGGTGCTGCGCCGGGGCAAGAAGAACCTGGCCGCGATCGAGGTCAAGGGCGCCTGATCTGCGCGTCCGGTCTGCACGTCCGGTCTGCGCGTCCGGCTTGCACGCACGAAACCCCGCGCGTGTGACCTGCGCGTAGGGCCCGCGCGCGTGACCTGCGCGTATGGGCCGCGCGCGTGACTCGAAAAGGTACGCGAGGGGCGGTTCCGTTACGGGACCGCCCCCGCGCCGTATCCGTCGGGGCCCGCCGCGCTGGTCAGGCCCGCTGCCTGTTGCCCCGCATCGCCATGTAGAGCATGTCGCCCAGGGCGACGATGACGACCGCCGCGGCGATCTGCAGGCCGTGCCGGCCCCAGTCGATGCCCTTGGTCTCCGCGATGCCGATCGCCCGCGCGATCGAGTTGCCGACCACACCGCCGATGATGCCGAAGATCGTGGTCAGCCAGAGGGGACTGTGCTGCTTGCCGGGGAGGATCGCCTTCGCGATCAGACCCAGCACGAACCCGACGATGATCGCCCACAACCAGCCCATCGCTGCCTCCTCTTTCCGCTCGGCGCGAGCACTCAGCCGAGCACTGCGCCCTACATGAGCAGTCGCAGCCAGTGTTGACCCATCCGCCATACGGCGCATGTCGGACTCGTCCGTACGCCGTACGGATCGACTCCCTCACGCAAGCCGGACCGCCCCCGGTCTCGAACCCGGCGGATCCCGGGCGTACCGTGTGAACAGTCCGGTCCGGGGAGAGTCCGGTGTGGAGTCGGGTGGTGGAGCAGATGCGGAAGCGGAACGGAGCCGAGGTCTTCCGGATCACCGGGGCCCGGCAGGGTCTGGCGGAAGACGTGCGGGGGCGGCAGCGCCGCTATGTGATCTCGATGTCCGTCCGTACGGTGTCGGTGGTGCTGACGGCGGTGCTGTGGAACATCGAACGCCCTGTCGCGATCGTGACCCTCGTCCTGGGAGCCCTGCTCCCTTATGTGGCTGTGGTGATCGCCAACGCGGGGCGGGAGAACGCCCCTTCGCTGCCGTCGACGTTCGTGCCATCGCCCGCGCGGCCGATGCTCGGAGCCGCCCCGGTGGGCGGTCCGGCGGAACCCGCGCAGGGTCCCGGCGGCCCTGACCACGAACCGTGGTCACGCGAGCAGACCTGATCCGTCACCGTCCGCAAAGCTCAAGAAAAGCTCAGATCAATCATGAAGTTACGGTGCACCACAGCGGGTCCCCCGTGACATACTGCGTAGGCGCTCCGCATCCCCCGTCGGAGCGACGGACCGACGCCGGGCAGCTCCCCCCGTGGCTGCTCGGCGTCGCCATGTCACCCCCATGTTCATGGCGCAGAATGTACCCGTGAGTGACGAGATCGCCGACGAGGCGCCCGTGTGTTCCGCCAAGGGCTGCCGCACCGCGGCCATATGGGTCCTGGCCTGGAACAACCCGAAGATCCACACGCCGGAGCGGCGCAAGACCTGGCTCGCGTGCGACGAACACCGCGAGCACCTCTCCCAGTTCCTGGGTGTGCGGGGATTCCTCAAGGGCGTGGTGGCCCTCAGCGAGTGGGAGTCAGCCGCCGATCGCTGACATCGGGCGGTCGGGCTGGAGGAACGCCGGGTCGTCCAGACCGGATCCGGCCTTCTTTCCCCACATCGCCAGCCGCCACAGCCGGGCGATCTCCTCGTCCGGCGCCCCCGAGCGCAGCGCGCCCCGCAGGTCCGACTCCTCGCGCGCGAAGAGACAGGTGCGCACCTGGCCGTCGGCGGTGAGCCGGGTCCGGTCGCAGGCCGCGCAGAAGGGGCGGGTGACGGAGGCGATGACGCCGACCCGGTGCGGTCCGCCGTCCACCACCCAGCGCTCGGCGGGCGCGGAGCCGCGCTCGTCGTCGCCCTCGGGGGTGAGCGTGAACCTCGTACGCAGCGAGGCCAGGATGTCACCCGCGGTGATCATGCCGTCGCGCTTCCAGCCGTGCTGGGCGTCGAGCGGCATCTGCTCGATGAACCGCAGCTCGTAGTCGTTCTCCACGGCCCAGGCCAGCAGGTCGGGGGCCTCGTCGTCGTTGAGCCCGGGCATCAGGACCGCGTTGACCTTGACCGGGGTGAGGCCGGCGGCGCGGGCGGCCTCCATGCCGTCGATGACGTCCTTGTGCCGGTCGCGGCGGGTGAGGGTCTTGAAGACCTCGGGGCGCAGGGTGTCCAGGGAGACGTTGACCCGGTCCAGGCCCGCCGCCTTCAGCGCGGCGGCGGTGCGCTTCAGGCCGATGCCGTTGGTGGTGATCGACATCCTGGGGCGGGGCTCCAGGGCCGCGCAGCGCTCCACGATGCCCACCAGGCCCGGCCGCAGCAGCGGCTCGCCGCCGGTGAAGCGGACCTCGGTGACGCCGAGGCCGGTCACGGCGATGCGGATGAGGCGGACGATCTCGTCGTCGGTGAGCAGGTCCGGCTTGGCCAGCCACTGCAGGCCCTCTTCCGGCATGCAGTACGTACACCGCAGATTGCAGCGGTCCGTGAGCGAGACACGCAGGTCAGTGGCCACACGGCCGTATGTGTCGATGAGCACTGTGGGCCCCCTCCCCCGGTTACCGGTTGATGTATACAGCCGAGCCTACGTGAGAGGACCGACAACGGCGGGGGCCGTTTGACACGAGGTGCGGCGCGGCCGCGTCGTAGGACCCTACGACGCGGCCGCGGCCCGTATCCGTACGGGAGCCCTAGTGGGCGCCGACTCCGCTGAGGGACTTGACCTCCAGCTCGGCGTACTTGCCCGCGTCCGGCTCCTCCTTGGACAGCAGCGATCCGACCACGCCGAGCAGGAAGCCGACGGGGATCGAGATCAGGCCGGGGTTCTCCAGCGGGAACCAGTGGAAGTCCATGCCCTTGAACATGGACGTCTTCGGGTTGCCGGAGACGACCGGCGAGAACAGGACGAGCACGACCGCCGTGGTGAGGCCGCCGTAGATCGACCAGAGCGCGCCCTGGGTGGTGAAGCGCTTCCAGAAGAGGCTGTAGAGGATGGTCGGCAGGTTGGCGGAGGCGGCGACCGCGAAGGCGAGCGCCACCAGGCCGGCGACGTTCAGGTCGCGGGCGAAGGCGCCCAGCACGATGGCGACGGCCCCGATGAAGACGGTGGCCCAGCGCGCCGCCCTGACCTCCTCCTTCTCGGTCGCCTTCCCCTTGCGGATGACGTTGGCGTAGATGTCGTGCGCGAAGGAGGACGAGGAGGCGAGGGTGAGGCCCGCGACGACCGCGAGGATCGTGGCGAAGGCGACCGCCGAGATCACCGCGAGCAGGATCGCGCCCCCGTTGGAGCCGCTGCCGCCGCCGATCTCCAGGGCCGCGAGCGGTGCCGCGGTGTTGCCCGCCGGGTTGGAGGCGATGATGTCGCCCGGCTTGAGCAGGGCCGCCGCGCCGAAGCCGAGCACGATCGTCATCAGGTAGAAGGCGCCGATGATGCCGATCGCCCAGTTCACCGATTTACGGGCGGCCTTGGCGGTGGGGACGGTGTAGAAGCGGATCAGGATGTGCGGCAGTCCGGCCGTGCCGAGGACCAGGGCGAGGCCGAGGGAGATGAAGTCGAGCTTGGAGGTGCCGGTCTTGCCGTACTTCAGACCGGGCTCCAGGAAGGCGCTGCCCTTGCCGCTGTTCTCGGCGGCCCTGCCGAGCAGGTCGGAGAGGTTGAAGTCGAACTTCAGCAGGATCAGGAAGGTGATCAGGATGGTGCCGGCGATGAGCAGGACCGCCTTGACCATCTGGACCCAGGTGGTGCCCTTCATCCCGCCGATCGTCACGTACACGATCATGAGGACGCCGACCAGGGCGACGATGAGGACCTTGCCCGCGTCGCTGGTGATGCCGAGCAGCAGCGAGACCAGCACGCCCGCACCGGCCATCTGCGCCAGCAGGTAGAAGATCGAGACGACGATGGTGGAGGTGCCGGCCGCCGTCCGTACGGGCCGCTGGCGCATCCGGTACGCGAGCACGTCGCCCATCGTGTAGCGGCCGGAGTTGCGCAGCGGCTCGGCGACCAGGAGCAGTGCCACCAGCCAGGCGACCAGGAAGCCGATGGAGTACAGGAAACCGTCGTAGCCGAATAGCGCGATGGCGCCGGCGATGCCGAGGAAGGACGCGGCGGACATGTAGTCGCCGGAGACCGCGAGGCCGTTCTGGAAGGCGGTGAACTGCCGGCCGCCCGCGTAGAAGTCGGCCGCGCTCTTGGTCTGGCGGCCCGCCCAGACGGTGATGACCAGGGTCGCGACGACGAACACCGCGAACAGGGTGATGATCAGTGGGCGGTGCTCGCTGGTGGCGGTCGCCGCGAGCGGGAGGTGGCTGTGGGGGGCGCTCATGCGTCGGCCTCCATGCGGGACTTGATCGCCTCGGCGCGGGGGTCGAGCTTGGCGGCGGCGTAGCGCGCGTAGAACCAGGCGATGAGGAAGGTGGTGAGGAACTGGGCGAGGCCGAAGACCAGGGCCACGTTGATGTTGCCGAACAGCTTGTGGCCCATGAAGCCGCCCGCGTAGTTGGACAGCAGGACGTACAGCAGGTACCAGGCGATGAAGGCGACGGTGAGCGGGAACGCGAACCGGCGGTGGGTGCGGCGCAGTTCGGCGAACTCCTCGCTCGCCTGTACCTCGACGAACCTGTGGGTGGGGGGCTGGGCGGGGCGCGTGTCGGTACCGCCGTCGGGCGGTGGCACGTCGGTGGCCACGGACTCTCCTCGTGGTGCGGGTGCGGTGGGGATGGACGACAAGGGGGCCTCACTGTCGGGGACGGATGAGGGCGGTCCCCCTGACAACGGCACGGAGGGCGTCGCGTCTCGGTTCAGACCGGCCGTTTTTCCGCGCGGCCGCCGCCCGGACGGGTGCCCTGGCCGTGCGCGGCGGCCCCGGGTGCGATGTTCTCGGAGCAACCCGCCCGAATTCATTGATGGGCCCATGTGATCAGCGATAGCTTCGCTGGTCATGTACCCGTCCACTCGTGACCCGCGGGTGGACGGCTCTCACGGATGATGTGGAGAACCCATGGCTCATCTGGGATCCGGACGGCGGCGGGCCCTCGCGCTCCCCGCCGGTCTGGCGCTCACGGCCTCGCTCGGCTTCCTTCCGGCGGCCACGGCCTCGGCCGCGCCGGCCCCGGCCGCCGACGGCCCGAACCTGTCGTACGTCGTCAACACCACGGGCGGACACGGCACTTCGGCCCGGGTGCAGAAGGCGATAGCCAGGGCGGGCGGCACGGTCGTCGTCAGCTACGACCGGATAGGCGTGGTCGTCGCGCACTCCACGAACCCCGCCTTCGCGGCGGAGATACGCCGGGCCAGGGGCGTCTCCTCGGCCGGTGCCACCCGCACCACGCCGCTGACGGCGCAGGCCACCACCGAGGAGGGCACGACCCAGGCCCTCACCCCGGCCGAGGCCGCGAAGGCGAAGGCGTCCGCCGCCCCCGGCCAGGAGCCGCTGGAGGCCAACCAGTGGAACCTCCGGGCGATCGGCGCCGACAAGGCCGCCAAGATCTACCCGGGCAGCCGCCGGGTCACCGTCGGCGTGATCGACACCGGCGTCGACGACACCCACCCGGACCTCGCCCCGAACTTCTCCGCCTCCCAGTCGGCCAACTGCGTGGGCGGCGTCGCCGACACCTCGCCGGGCGCCTGGCGGCCGTACGCGGGCGGCAGCGACCACGGCACGCACGTCGCGGGCGAGATAGCCGCGGCCCGCAACGGGGTCGGGGTCGCGGGCGTCGCGCCCGGGGTGAAGGTCGCCGGGATCAAGGTCGCCGAGCAGGGCAGCGGGCTGTTCTTCACCGAGGCGGTGGTCTGCGGGTTCGTCTTCGCCGCCGAGCACCACATCGACATCACCAACAACAGCTATTACGTGGACCCCTGGTACTTCAACTGCAAGAGCGACCCGGACCAGAAGGCGCTGCTCGACGCGGTGACCCGGGCCAGCAGGTACGCCGAGCACAAGGGCGTCCTGAACGTGGCGGCGGCCGGCAACGAGAACTACGACCTGTCCAAGCACGCCCTCACCGACTCCTCCAGCCCGGACGACCAGCCCGCGCCGCACCCGACGGTGACCGTGGACCCGGCCAAGTGCCCGGACATCCCGGCCCAGTTGCCGGGTGTGGTCACGGTCTCGGCGACCGGCGCGCAGCACATCAAGTCGTACTACTCCAGCTACGGTCTGGGCCAGGTCGACGTGGCCGCGCCCGGCGGGGACAAGTACCAGATCCCGGACACCCCGGACAGGAACGGGCGCATCCTGGCGACGCTGCCGGGCGGCCAGTACGGCTACAAGCAGGGCACTTCCATGGCCACCCCGCACGTCGTGGGCGTCGCCGCGCTGCTGAAGTCCAAGCACCGCTGGGCGTCCCCGGCGGACCTGCGGGAGATGCTCAAGGAGCAGGCCGACAACCCCGGCTGCCCGACCGGTCTGTACGACCCGGACGGCAACGGCGTCCAGGACTCCACCTGTGAGGGCGGCAAGCGCGTCAACGGCTTCTACGGCCGCGGCGTCGTCAACGCGCTGAGCGCGGTCACCGAGTAGCACCACGACCGGCGGGCGCGGCCCTGCTTCGGGCCGCGCCCGCCGCGGAGCTCCTTCCCGTACGTACCGAGACATCCGTCAGCCACATGGAGCACCCATGACGTCGCACTTCTCCCGTACGCACCGCGCCCTCGCCGTCTCCGCCGTGATGGCGACCGCCGCCGCGCTCGCGGTCCTGCCGGGCACCGCCTCGGCCGTGCCCGGCGGCGGCGCCGCGCAGGCGGCGCCCGTCGCCGACGCCTCCTCGCTCAGCTATGTCGTCAACCTCCGCAGGGGATACGGGCACGCCGACAAGGTCCGGCGAGCGATCACGGCGGCCGGCGGCACGGTCGTCCAGTCCTACGACCGGATCGGCGTGATCGTCGCCCACTCCGCCGCCCCCGGCTTCGCCCGCGCCATGCGGGCGGTACGGGGTGTGGAGTCGGCCGGGGCGACCCGGACCGCGCCGCTGCCCGCGCAGACGACCACCGACGTCGGCACGCCCAAGGAGCTCACCGCCGCGGAGGTCCGGGCCGCGGGCGCCGGGGCATCGGCGGGCGAGGACCCGCTGGAGCCGCTCCAGTGGGACCTGAAGGCCATCAAGGCCGACAAGGCGCACGAGAAGACCCTCGGCAGCTCGCGGGTGACCGTGGGCGTCATCGACACGGGCGTGGACGACACCCACCCGGACATCGCGCCCAACTTCGACCGCTCCAAGTCGGTGAGCTGCATCGGCGGCACACCGGACACCAGCGACGGCGCCTGGCGGCCGTTCGCCACCGGCGGCTCCCCGCACGGCACCCATGTGGCGGGCGAGATAGCCGCGGCGAAGAACGGCGTCGGGGTCACCGGGGTGGCGCCCGGGGTGAAGGTCGCCGCGATCAAGGTCTCCACCCAGGGCGGCAGCTTCTTCTACACCGAGGCCGTCGTCTGCGGCTTCATGTGGGCCGCCGAACACGGCATCGACGTCACCAACAACAGCTATTACACCGACCCCTGGTACTTCAACTGCAAGACCGACCCGGACCAGAAGGCGCTGGTCGAGGCGATCACCCGGGCGAGCCGGTACGCCGAGTCCCGGGGCACGGTGAACGTGGCGGCGGCCGGCAACGAGAGCTACGACCTCGCGGCCGACTCGATCACCGACCCGGCCAGTCCCAACGACTCCACCCCGGGAGAGCGGACGGTCGACCCGAGCACCTGCCTCGACATCCCCACCCAGCTGCCCGGGGTCGTCACGGTCGCCTCGACCGGGGCCAAGGGCCTGAAGTCCTCGTTCTCCAACTACGGCCTGGGCGTGGTGGACGTGGCCGCGCCGGGCGGCGATTCGACGGCCTACCAGCCGCCGCAGGCGCCGGCCACCAGCGGACTCATCCTCGGCCCGGTGCCCGGCGGCAAGTGGGCGTACATGGCGGGCACCTCGATGGCGACCCCGCACGTGGTGGGCGTGGCCGCGCTGTTGAAGTCCGCGCACCCGCACGCGCCCGCCTGGAAGATCAAGGAGCTTCTGAGGGAAGGCGCGGACCCGACCGCCTGCCCCGTCCCGTACGACATCGACGGGGACGGCAAGGCGGACGCGGTCTGCGAGGGCGGCAGGCACCGCAGCGGGTTCTACGGGGCGGGGATCGTCAACGCCCTGCGCGCGGTCCGGTAAGGCGTGGTGCCCCGGGGCCGGGCGGCTCTCCCGCCCGGCCCCGGCGCCCGCGCTACGGCTTGATCAGCACCTTCAGGGCGGTGCGCTCGTCCATCGCCTTGTAACCGCCCGGGACGCCGTCGATGCCGACCGTGAGGTCGAAGACCGGGGACGGGTCGACGGCACCGGACAGGACGTCCGGGAGCAGCTCGGGGATGTAGGCGCGGACCGGGGCGACGCCGCCGCGCAGCGCGATGTTGCGGTCGAACATGACGCTCAGGTCGAGGCCGGTGCCGCTGCCGTGCGGGACGCCCACGTAGCCGATGGCGCCGCCGTCGCGGGTGATCTCCACGGCCGTGCGCATCGACTGCTCGGTGCCGACCGCCTCGATCACCGCGTGCGCGCCCTGGCCCCGGGTCAGCTCGCGCACCGCCGCGACGGCGGCCTCGCCACGCTCGGCGACGACGTCCGTGGCGCCGAAGGCCCGCGCGATGTCTGTACGGACCTGGTGGCGCCCGAGCGCGATGATCCGCTCGGCGCCGAGCCGCCTGGCGGCCAGGACTCCGCAGAGCCCGACCGCCCCGTCCCCGACGACGGCTACCGTGGAGCCCTGCTTCACCCCGGCGCCGACGGCCGCGTGGTGGCCGGTGCCGAGCACGTCGGAGAGCGCCAGCAGCGCGGTGAGCAGGCGCTCGTCACCGGCCGCGGCGGCGGGCAGCTTGACCAGCGTGCCGTCGGCGAACGGCACCCTCACCGCCTCGCCCTGACCGCCGTCGGAGCCCACCGAGCCCCAGAAGCCGCCCTGCGGGCAGGACGTCTGGAGCCCCTCGGCACAGTAGTCGCACGAGCCGTCGGACCAGACGAACGGCGCGACCACCAGGTCGCCGGTGCGGAACCCGGTCACCTCGGAGCCCGCCTCCTCGACCACGCCGAGGAACTCGTGCCCGATCCGCTGCCCCGGCTGCCGGGCGGACTCGCCCCGGTAGGCCCACAGGTCGCTGCCGCAGATACAGGCCCGCAGCACCCGCACGACCGCGTCGGTGGGAAGCTGGACCACGGAGTCGGGCACGTCCTCCACCCGGATGTCGTGGGGGGCGTGGATGACGGTGGCGCGCATGGGGCAGATCCTTGCTGGTCAGTCGGGGGGCGTACGGAGAAAGCCGTACGGGGAGTCCGTCTCTCACCGTACGCCTGTGCCATCGGTGCCCGCCCGCCGAGACCGCCGGTCACCGCCCCGCGGCCGGACCGGCCCACGGCGTAGGATTCCCTCCTCCGGGCCCAGGGGAGGTCAACTGCCGTGACAGGCATGGAAGTCGCGTTCCTACGGCTGGCCGGGACGGTGGCCTCCACCGTCGCCAAGTCGCTCCTGAGCCCGCGCCCCGGCGCGGGCCTGGTGGCCGCGCCGGTCCGCCCGCTGCCGAGGCCCGCGTCGCCGGAACGGCTGGCGAAGGTCCTGGGGCGGCGGCTCACCGACGCGTACGGCTCGTTGCCGGAGCACGAGCGGACGGCGGCGGCCGAGGCGGTGGCGGACGCGTTCGCGGCGGCGGGCGAGATCACCGGCGAGTACCTGTTCTCCCTCGGCCTGGACCCCGAGCGGCTGCGAGCGGGGCTCCGCCGTCCGTATCCGGGGCCGGGCGAGGCGCTCTACGAGGAGCTGCTGGGGCTCTGCTGCGCCCATGTGGTCGAGCAGTTGACCGCGCACCCCGCGTTCGCCGCGCGGGCGGCGGTGGAGCAGGCACGGGTGGCGGGGCGGACGCACGACCTGGTGGCGGACGTACGCGACCGGCTCGGCCCGCGACCCCAGGCGGCGGCCCTGAGCTTCGAGGAGCGGTACGCGGCCTATGTCACCGAGACGCACGGGCGCCTGGAGCTGTTCGGGCTGACCCTGGGGCGCTCGCGCGGCGAGTGGGCGCTGGACACGGCCTACATCAGCCTCGCGGTGAGCGGGGAGCGCGGGGACTTCGGCCCGGCCCGGGGCGAGCAGGTCGCGGTCGACGCCGAACAGGCGCTCGCCGGGGCCGACCGGCTGGTGCTGCGGGGCCCGGCGGGCTCCGGCAAGAGCACGCTGGTGCAGTGGCTGGCCCTCAACGCGGCCCGGCGCACCTTCACCGGCGAGCTGGCGGACTGGAACCGGTGCGTCCCCTTCGTGCTGCGGCTGCGCGCCTTCACCCAGGCGGACACGCTCCCGCTCCCCGACGAGTTCCTGCGGGCGGCCGGGGTGCCGCTGCACGGGGCGGCGCCCGCCGGATGGGTGGAGCAGGTGCTGGCGGGCGGGCGCGGGCTGGTGCTGGTGGACGGTGTCGACGAGGTCCCCGTCCGGCTGCGCCACCGTACCGAGGCCTGGCTGAAGTCGCTGATCGCGGCCTTCCCCAACGCCCGCTACGTCGTCACCACCCGCCCCTCCGCGGTGCCCGTGGACTGGCTCTCCCGGCAGGGCTTCGCCGCCCACTCGCTGCTGCCGATGGACCGCGACGACATCCGCACCTTCATCGGCCACTGGCACGACGCCGCGCGCGGCGAGTGCCTGGGCGCCGCCGAGCGCGCGCGGCTCGCCACCTATGAGACCTCGCTGCGCCAGGCCGTCGGCAGCCGTCGCGACCTGGGACGGCTGGCCACCAACCCGCTGATGTGCGCCCTGCTGTGCGCGCTCAACCGGGACCGCCGGATGCAGCTGCCGCGCGCCAGGAAGGAGCTGTACGACGCGGCTCTGGACATGCTGCTCGTACGGCGGGACACCGAACGCGAGATCGCGGGGGTGGAGGGGGTGGAGCTCACTCGCGAGGAGCAGACCGCGCTCCTCCAGCGCCTGGCGTACTGGCTGATCCGCAACGCCCAGGCCGAGGCCGAGCAGGGCGAGGCCATGGAGATGATCGCCGACTGGCTCACGGCGATGCCGCAGGTACGGGGCACTCCCGAGCAGGTCTTCGCGCATCTGCTCATCCGCAGCGGCCTGCTGCGCGAACCGGCCCCGGGGACGGTCGGCTTCGTGCACCGCACCTTCCAGGACTACCTCGGCGCGAAGGCGGCGGTGGAGTCCCGTGACTTCGGCGTGCTCGCGGCCAACGCGCACGACGACACCTGGGACGACGTGGTCCAGATGGCGGTCGGCCACGCGCGCGCGGACGAACGCGCCCGGCTGCTGAAGCAGTTGCTCCGCCGGGCCGACCGGGCCCCGAAGCTGCGCCACCGGCTGGTCCTTCTGGCGGCGGCCTGTCTGGAGCACGCGCCCGAGCTGGATCCGGCGGTCCGGGAGACGATCCAGACCCGGACGCGGGAGCTGCTGCCGCCCCGGAGTCTGGACGACGCGGAGGAGCTGGCGAAGGTGGGCGAGCTGGTGCTTGAGCTGCTGCCGGGGCCGGAGGGGCTGGACGAGTACGAGGCGGGGGCGGTGGTGCGAACGGCTGCGGCGATCCGGGGGGATGCGGCGTTGGAGGTCATTTCGCGGTTCCGGGAGGATCAGCGGGCGCACGTGGCCGACCAGGTCTCGGCGGCCTGGGGAGCCTTCGGTGCTGAGGAGTACACCCGGGAGGTGTTGGCGGCAGCGGCATGGGACAAGGTGTTCCTGACCGTCACCACTCCGGAGCAGCTGCGAGCCCTCCGGCTACTGCCCGGCGCACGGCACATCCAGTTGTCCGGCAACCATGCGGATCTCCATCCGTTGATCGCGGCCCGGGAAATCGAATGGCTATTCGTCTACGGCAGCATGGATCTCGCGGATCTCACCCCTCTCGCCTCCCTCACCCGGCTCAAGCGGGTCTTTCTGGGCCGATGCTCCGCAGTGCGCGATCTGACGCCGCTGACCGGGCCCGGCCTTGAGCACCTCACCCTCCACATGCTCGATCCAGAGCTCTCACTCGAACCGCTACGGGAGATGACCGGCCTCACCAGCGTGTCCGTCGGCCATCCCGCGCTCATCGAAAGCCTCGCCGAACTGCCCCTGGGCCCTCCGTTGACCTCGCTGACGCTTCAGCGACAGATTCGGTATGCGAGCCTCAAGGGCATCGAACGCTGGCCTCTCCTCACCCGTCTGACGCTCTCCGGACAGTCCCAGCTGCGGGAACTGTGCCGGATGCCCGACGTACTCGGACGGCTGCGGCACCTGGGCCTTTATGAGCTCGACTCTCTCGATCTGAGCATGCTGGACCGTGCCACTCGGCTCGAGGGGTTGGCCCTGACCGCATGTGAACTCCCGGACGGGCTGGGCCCGGTACGCGAGCTGCCCCGATTGACCGAGCTGTTCCTCTTCCGGTCGACGACCACCGGAGCCCCGCTCGACCTCTCGCCTCTGGCGGACCTGCCTGGCCTCACCATCCAGGTCCCCGACAACCTGCCCCTCATCGGCGCCGACCGCATCCCCCCAGAACGCCTACGGCGAACCCGCACCCGCCCCTGACCCTCAAACCCCCGCCGCCCCCAACGCCACCCCCGCCGCATACGTCACCCCCATCGCCACCGCACCCCCGCTCACGTTCCGCAGCACCGCCGCCCCCGCCGGTGCCGCCCCGAGGCGGGCGCTCCACCAGCCCGTCAGGGTCAGGGCGGCCAGGACCGAGGCGACCGTCACGTACAGGCGGACCTCGGACGGGGGCAGGACGATGGCGAGCAGGGGCAGCAGCGCCCCGGCCGTGAAGGCCAGGAAGCTGGCGCCCGCCGCGTGCCAGGGGTTGGCCAGCTCGTCGGGGTCGATGCCGAGCTCCACGCGCGCGTGGGCGCGCAGGGCGTCGCGCTCGGTGAGCTGCTCGGCCGCCTCCCGCGCCAGCTCGGCGCTGAGGCCGCGGTCCTCCAACAGACCGCTCAGCTCGTCGAGTTCCGCCTCCGGCTCCTCCCGCAGCTCGCGCCGCTCCATCGCCAACGCGGCCTTCTCGGAGTCGCGCTGGGTGGACACGGAGACGTACTCGCCCGCCGCCATCGACATCGAGCCCGCCAGCAGGCCCGCGAGGCCCGCCGTCAGCAGGGCTGAGCGGTCGTCCGTCGCGCCGGCCACGCCGACGACGAGGCCCGCCGTGGACACGATGCCGTCGTTGGCGCCCAGGACCGCCGCCCGCAGCCAGTTCAGGCGGGTTCCGAGGCCGCTCCGGTGGGCCTCGTCGTGGCCCTCGGCCGTCTCCGCTTCCGTCATGCGGCGAAGGGTCTCACCCCCCGCCTCACCACACCCGTACCGACCCGCCCCGCGCGAACACCGGGCTCGTGGCGTCCGGCGGGATCTCCTTCAGGGGCTCGGCGATCTCCTCGACGGCCGGGCCCGCCTTCGCCGCGACCGGGTCGAGGAGGGACAGGTCGAAGCCGTAGACGCGGGCCGCGTTGCCGCCCACCATCGCGGCCACCTCCTCGGGCGGCAGCCCGGCGTAGGCGATCCGCAGGCCCTCGCGGGAGTACGGGGTGGTGCCCTCGTCGTGCGGGTAGTCGCTGCCCCACATGATCTTGTCGAGGCCGATCCGGTCGCGCAGGGGCACCTCGTGGGGGCGCATGAAGCTGGCGCCGACGTAGCAGTTCTCGCGCCAGACCCGGCTGGGGCCCCTGCCCATGGACTCGGCCAGGCCCGCGCCGAACTTGGACTCCGCCGTCGCCGCCCGGGTCGCCGCCGACACCAGACGGCCGTGGTAGTAGTCGAGCATGTCGAGCACCCCGGGGATCCAGCCCGAGCCCTGTTCGGTGAGGACGAGCCTCAGCGACGGGTGGCGGTGGAAGGCGCCGCCGAAGATCAGGTGCCAGAGCGCGCGGTGCGAGAACCAGGTCGTCTCGACCATGAAGACGGCCCGGGCGGCGGGCTCCTCCCCCAGCGGCGGCGACGCGGAGCCGCCGTGGTGGTTGACGGGGACGCCGAGGTCGGCGCAGGCCGCCCAGATCGGGTCGTACACGTCCGAGTAGAGCTCGGGGACGCCCGAGCCGGGCGGGGCGCCCGGCAGCAGGATGCCGCCGGTCAGGCCCGCCTCCCTGGTCCGCTGGATCTCCGCCACCGCCGCCTCGACGTCGTTCAGCAGGATCTGCGCGACGCCCGCCCTGCGGCCCGGCACCAGGGCGCAGAAGTCGGCCAGCCAGCGGTTGTGCGCCCGCAGCCCGGCCCAGCGCCGCTCCAGCTCCTCCCCGGTCGGCGTGGGCGCCATGAGCGCGGCCGAGGGGAAGAACGGCGGGATGGTGTTGGGGAACACCACCTCCGCGACGATCCCGTCCGCCTCCAGCTCCGCCACCCGCCGCGCGGAGTTCCAGTTGCGGTCGGCGGTGTCGGCCAGCAGGTCCTCGTACGGGTTGACGTAGGTGGCGGCCCAGGCGTCGAAGTCGTCGTGGTACCGCTTCTCCAGGTACGGCTTGTAGTCCAGGAGGTCGGCGCCCGCGTGGCAGTCCGCCGAGATCACCGTGTACCGGTCGGCGGTCATGACGCCCCCAGGACGGGGAAGTCGTGGTCGGTCAGCCAGTGCCGTCCCACCTCCCGCGAGCGCGCCCAGGACGCCTCGACGGCCGACTGGTCCTCGCTCTGGCCGAGTTCGGCCGGGGTCGGGCCGATGCGCCGGGCCAGCGGGGCCAGCTTCGCGGTGTCGAAGCCGAAGACCTCCGCCGCCGCGAGCCCCAGCATCCGGCGCGTCTCCGCGACGGGGATGTCGTGGAACGTCCTGCGCAGCCACTCCCGGGTGTGCGGCCAGGTGCCCTCGGGGTGCGGGAAGTCGGAGCCCCAGAGGATGTTGTCGACGCCGATCTCGTAGCGCTGGGCCAGTTCGCGCCGTTTGGTGTTGGTGGCGCAGACGAAGATCTGGCGGTCCAGGTACTCGCTGGGCGGCCGCCTGAGCTCCGCGAACGGCGAGAGCTTCTTGCCGCCGTGTGCGCCCAGGTAGAGCCGGTCCATGAACCACAGCAGGTTCGGCAGCCACCAGCAGCCCGACTCCGCGACGCCGAAGCGCAGCCCGGGGTGGCGTTCGAAGACGCCGGACCAGAGCAGGAACCACAGCGGCCGGGCAGGCCACCAGGTGACCTCGCTGACGTAGATGCCGAGGTGGTCGCCGTACTCGTGGCGGGGGGCCGCGCCCGAGTGGGTGAGGACCGGCATCGCGGTCTCGGCCGCCGCCGCCCAGACGGGGTCGTAACGGCGGTCGTGGTAGGGGGCCTTGTCCACCCACATCGAGGGGATCATCAGCGCGCCGAGCCCGGACCCCCTGGCCCGGTGGATCTCCGCGACCACCTGGTCGACGTCACCGGTGACCGACAGCAGGGCGACCCCGCGATGCCGCTCGGGATGGTGGCCGACGAACTCGGCGAGCCAGCGGTTGTGCGCCTGCGCGCCCGCCATGCCGAGGTCGGGGTCCTGGTCGCCGGAGAGGCCGAGGCCGACGCCGAAGGGGGCGGCGGTGCGGCTGTCGACGGCGTCCGCGTCGGGGAAGACGACCTCGGCGGCCACCCCGTCACCGTCCAGTTCCTTGAGCCGGCGGTCGACGTCCCACCCGCCCTTGAGGCCCTCCTCGTTCTCGGCGAACCACTGGTCCGCGAAGGCCTCGTTGCGGACCCCGAGGCGGGTCATCTCCTCACGGCGGCGCTCGCGCCCGTCGAGGAACTCGTCGAAGTCGCGGTGGAAGCGGGAGGCGAGGTAGGGCCGGTATCGCTCGGTGGGGAGTCCGGCGTGGCAGTCGGAGGAGATGATCAGGTACGGGTCGTGGTGCCCGCCTTCGGGGGTGCTGTGCTGCTGTGGCATGACGGATTCCTCGCGGGTCAGTCGAGAATGAAGCTCTCCAGGTACGACGGGTCGGCCCGGTCCAGCATCGAGCGCGACCTCGCCCTGATCTGGCGGTCGCTGTGCTCGCTCTCCGGGAGCATCCAGAAGCGGTCGGCGCGGATCCCGTCGACGACCGTCCCGGCGACCTCCTCGACGGGGGTGAACGCGACCTCGTGCCCGGCCGCCCGCATCGCCGCCTCCCACTGGCCGAGGCTGCGGTAGGGCGCCTTGCGCGGGCGCTCCTTGGCGTACCGGGCGGGGCGGTTGCGGTGCGACTCCCACAGGCCGGTGCGCAGCATGTGCGGGCCGGGGAAGAGCACGGAGGCGCCCACGCGCGCGCGGGCGGCCTTGAGATGCGCGTACAGCGACTCCGTCATGGTGACGACGGCGGCCTTGGTGACCGCGTACACGGAGGCGGTGGGCAGCGGCGCGATCCCCCCGTCCGCGGAGGAGGTGTTGACGACGTGGCCGGGCTCGCCGGACTCGATCATGCGCGGGACGAACGCCTGGATGCCGTGGAAGACGCCCCACACGTTGACGGCGAAGGCCCACTGCCAGTCGTTGAGCTCGTGCTCCCACATCGGGCCCTCGGCGCCCGAGCCGACACCCGCGTTGTTGCACAGGACGTGGACGGCGCCGAACGTGTCGTACGCCGCGTCCGCGAGCTCGGTCACGGACGCGCGCTCGGAGACGTCGACCACGCGCGCGAGGACCCGCGCCCCCTCCTCGCGCAGCTCCCCGGCCGCCTTCTCCAGGGCCGCCTCCTCGACGTCCGCGAGGACCACCCGCAGCCCCTCGGCCGCGAACCGGCGGGCCAGGGCGAGCCCGATCCCGCTCGCCGCACCGGTGACCACGGCGACCTGCCCCTCGGCGAGCCGCATCACACACTCCCCGCGGGCGGCCCGTCGAGGAGCTGCGCGGGGTCGTCGTAGCGCTGGTGGATGTAGGGCAACAGGTCGCGCGCGCTGACCCGTCCGGCCACCCGGCCCCGCTGGTCGGTGGTCTTCTCCCCGATCGTGATCTCCACGACGCGGCGCACGGGAAGGTCCGCGACCGGGTCGTACATGGACTCGCGCAGCACCACGTCGCCGGTGATCCGCTCCAGCTTGCGGACCTTCTCGTTGCGTACGCAGTGCACCAGCACCGGGTCCGCGTCGAAGCCCTCGCCGTCCACGGCCGGCAGGAACTTGAAGTAGAAGTCGACCTTCTCCGCGGGCTCCGGCAGCGGCAGCGCCCGATCGACGGCGCCGCGCACCTCCACGAAGGCGATGCCGTGCCGGGCGAGGGCGGCCCGCACGACGAGTCCGTCCCGCTCGACGGTGACCTCGCCGAGCTTCTTGGGCTCGCCGAACACCTCGCGGCCGCCGATCAGCGCCCGCTCCTGGGTCATCGGCATCACCAGCGGATACCAGCCGGGCTGCCCGTCGTGCACGGCGGACACCGCCACCGAGCCCGCGCCCAGCGGATGGCCGGGCAGGTCCACCCGGCTGATGTTGGCCCGTACGAGTGAATCCCCGGCGGGCTTGAGCGGCGGCGGCAGCACGGCCGCCACCGCGTCGGGGTCGCTCTCCCAGACGGCCACCACACCGGTGGACCAGATGTCGGGGAGCCGTGAGCTCGCGGTGCGCGCGGCCCGGATCTCCTCCTCGGTCCGCGCGCCGTACCGTACGCGTGCCATGGCGTACCACCCTTCCTGGGTCGTGCCTCGCAGTGCGTTCCCCCCGGGTCTGTAACACAGTTACACCGCGTCCGATGAAGGGTAAAGGGCCGTGGCCGCACGGGAGTTGGGAGGCGCGGGCCATGACGCGTACGCCGGTGAGCCGCGAGGAGATCCTGGAGGTCGCGGGGTTGCTGGTCAGACAGCACGGCCCGGCCGCCCTGACCATGCGCAAGCTGGCCGCGGAGCTGGGCACCGCGGTCACCTCGATCTACTGGCACGTCGGCAACCGCGAGTCGCTGCTCGACGCCCTCGTGGAGCGGACCGTACGGGAGCTGGGCGAGATCCGGCCCCGCGGGCGCACCCCGGCCGCCCGGATCGTCTCGGTCGCCACGGCGCTGCGCCGGGAGCTGCGCGCGCGCCCGCACCTGATCGCGATGGTCCACGAACGCGGCCTGACCGACCGGATGTTCCTGCCCGCCCAGCAGGCCCTGGTCCACGAGGTCCACACGGCCGGGCTGCGCGGCGGGGCGGCCGCGCGGGTGGTGCGGGCCGTCCAGTTCCAGGTCGTCGGCCATGTCCTGGTCGAGCGCTACCGCGAACGCGCCCCCGTCCAGCACCCCGGCGAGGACGAGCTGTGGCACACCGCGCCCGCCGGACACGACCCGGAGCTCGCCCGCGCGCTGGCCCGGCCGCCGGACGCCGAGAGGCTGTTCGCGGCGTCGGTGCGGGCCCTGGTGGACGGCCTGCTCGCACAGTCGCGTTGACGGGCGCCGGTCGGACTGTCAGTGCGGCCCCGTATTCTCTGTGACCATGCTCGACGACCGTACGACAGCAGCAACGACGTGGCCGGCCGCCTACCCGCAGGGGTACGCGGTCGTCGACGTGGAGACCACCGGCCTCGCCCGCGACGACCGGATAGTCTCTGCTGCCGTCTACCGCCTGGACGCCCAGGGCAACGTCGAGGACCACTGGTACACGCTGGTGAACCCCGAGCGCGATCCCGGGCCGGTGTGGATCCACGGTCTGACCACCGACGTCCTCGCGGGCGCGCCGCTCTTCCCGGACATCGCCGGGGAGTTCGCCGAGCGTCTGGACGGACGGGTCCTGGTGGCGCACAACGCGATCTTCGACTGGCAGATGATCGCGCGGGAGTACGCGCGGGCCAAGAGCGCGGCGCCGGTGCGCCAGCGGCTGTGCACCATCGCGCTCTCCAAGGAGCTCGCGCTGCCGCTGCCCAACCACAAACTGGAGTCGCTGGCCGCGCACTACGGAGTGGTGCAGCAGCGCGCGCACCATGCCCTGGACGACGCGCGCGTGCTGGCCGAGGCGTTCCGCCCGAGCCTGCACCAGGCGGCGCGGGTCGGGGCGCGGCTGCCGCTGCTCGAATGCCGCCCGCTCACCGAGTGGTCGGACGGCCCGGCCGCCCCCCGCATCGGCTACCAGGCGACAGGGCCGTACGGACGGAGTTCGAGCTGGCGTCCCGCGCGCAAGCGCCCGGCGTGTCCGTACCCCAACCCCGGGCGTTACGAAGCGGACAAACCACTCAAGCAGGGCATGCGGGTGGCGTTCTCCGGTGACACCTCCATCGACCGCGACCTGTTGGAGGACCGCACGGTCGAGGCCGGGCTGCACGTGGCGAGCAGCGTCTCGCGGCTCACCAGTCTGCTGGTGACCAACGACCCGGACTCGGCGACCTCCAAGACCGTGAAGGCGAAGGCGTTCGGCACCCCGGTCATCGACGAGGCGGCCTTCACCCAGCTGCTGCGGGACGTGGCTCCGGCAGACGGGTGACCGCGTGGCGTGCCGCCCCGCGTTACGGCGCGGCGCGTTCCACCCTGTGGCGCATGGCACGTTGCGAGGTCTGCGGAAACGACTACGGGATGTCCTTCGAGGTGCACGCGCAGGGCGCGGTGCACGTCTTCGACTGCTTCTCGTGCGCCATCCACCGCATGGCGCCCATCTGCGAACACTGCCGGGTCCAGATCATCGGCCAGGGCGTCGAGGTCGAGGGGCACTGGTACTGCGGCGGGCACTGCGCCCGAGCGGAGGGCCAGGTGGGCATCGTCGACAAGGTCTGACCCGCGCGCCCGCGCACCCGGCGGCTGGACCGAGGGGCCGATGCCGCCCGAGCGGTCCGCCCCGCGCGGTCCGCCCCGCGCGCCCGCGCATCCGGCGCGCGTCGCGGGCCACCGCGCCGGACCCCCGCCTCCGCCTTCGCCCCAGCCCCCTCCTTCGCCCCCGCCGGAACCGACCCCCGTGAGAACACCCCGCGCCGGAGTTGTACCGTCGTGGGGTGTACCGCTTCCTGTTGTCCCGGCAGTGGGTGCTCGTCACCCTCCTCGCCCTCGTCCTCATCCCCACGATGATCGAGCTGGGCTTCTGGCAGCTGCACCGCCACCAGCACCGCGTGGCCCAGAACACCGTCATCGCGGACAACCTGAAGGCCGAGCCGGTCCCGGTGACCGCGCTCACCTCACCCGGCCACACCGTCCCGCACGCCCAGTACTGGCGCCGGGTCACCGCCACCGGCACCTACGACACGGCCCACGAGGTCGTGGTGCGCCGCCGCACCGCCGCCGACGGGCGGGTCGGCTATCACGTGCTCACCCCGTTCGTCCTGGCCGGCGGGCCCACCGTGCTGATCAACCGCGGCTGGGTGGCGGACAACGGCAGCCAGACGGAGTTCCCGCGCATCCCGGCCCCGCCCAGGGGCGAGGTCACGGTCACCGGACGGCTGATGGCCGACCAGACGACCGCGGCCAGCGGCATCAAGGACGTCAAGGGCCTGCCGCCCCGCCAGGTGATGCTGATCAGCAGCGCCCAGCAGCAGAAGGCGCTCGGCCGCCCGGTCCTGGGCGGCTACATCGAGCAGACCGCGCCCGAGCCCCCCGACGGCTCCCCCGAGCTGATCCCGGCGCCGGACCACTCCTCCATCGGGCCGCACATGGCGTACGCCGTCCAGTGGTGGCTGTTCACCGCCGGAGTCCCGGTCGGCTGGGTGATCCTGGTCCGCCGCGAGAAGCGCGACCGGGCCGAGGCGGCCGCGAAGGGCGAGCCGGCCGCGCCGGCGCCCGCGGCCGCCTGACCGGCGCGCCCTCACGCCCCCCGCCTGCGCCGATGGGCAGCGTCCGGCCGTACGGAGTGACGCACCTGTCTGATTGACAATCACACCGGGCGGGAAGACGCCAGAGCGTGACGCGACGTATCCAACGCATCGAGGACTACGCCCTCATCGGCGACCTCCAGACAGCCGCCCTCGTCGGCCGGGACGGCTCCATCGACTGGCTGTGCCTGCCGCGCTTCGACTCCGCGGCCTGTTTCGCGGCGCTGCTGGGCGACGACGACAACGGCCACTGGCGGATCGCCCCGGCGGGTGCCGGGGACTGCACGCGCCGCGCCTACCTCGACGACTCACTCGTGCTCGAGTCCGTCTGGGAGACCCGCGGCGGGACCGTACGCGTCCTCGACTTCATGCCCCAGCGCGACACCGCGCCCGACGTCGTACGGATCGTGGAGGGGATCAGCGGCAGCGTGGAGATGAGCTCCGTGCTGCGGCTGCGCTTCGACTACGGCCGGGTGGTGCCCTGGGTGCGCCGCGCCGACGGCCACCGGGTCGCGGTCGCCGGCCCCGACTCGGTCTGGCTGCGCACCGACCCCGAGATCAAGACGTGGGGGCAGCAGCTCAGCACCCGCTCGTCGTTCACCGTGAGCGCCGGGGAGAAGGTCGCGATGGTGCTGACCTGGCACCCCTCGCACGAGCCCCGCCCGTCGATAATCGATCCGTACGAGGCGCTGGAGCAGAGCCTCGAGGACTGGCGCGAGTGGGCCGGCAAGTGCCGCGACTGCGGCCCCTACCGGGACGCCGTCGTCCGCTCCCTGATCACCCTCAAGGCCCTCACCTACGCCCCGACCGGCGGCATCGTCGCGGCCCCCACCACCTCGCTCCCCGAGGAGATCGGGGGCGTGCGCAACTGGGACTACCGCTACTGCTGGCTGCGCGACTCGACGCTGACGCTGGAGGCGCTGGTCTCCGCGGGCTATCTGGACGAGGCGGCGGCCTGGCGCGACTGGCTGCTGCGGGCGGTCGCGGGCGACCCGGCCGACCTCCAGATCATGTACGGTCTCGGCGGCGAGCGGCGGCTGCCGGAGATCGAACTGCCCTGGCTCAAGGGCCATCTGGACTCCGCCCCGGTCCGGATCGGCAACGCCGCCGTCAAACAGCTCCAGCTCGACGTGTACGGGGAGGTCATCGACTCCCTCCATCTGGCCCGCACCTCCGGCATGGCCACCAAGCGGCACACCTGGAACGTCGAGCTCAGCCTGCTCGGCTTCCTGGAGGCGCGCTGGCGCGAGCCGGACGAGGGGCTGTGGGAGGTGCGCGGGGAGCGCCGCCACTTCGTCCACTCCAAGGTGATGGCGTGGGTCGCCGCTGACCGGGCGGTCAAGGCCCTGGAGTCCGACCCGTCGCGGCGCGGGGACGCGGAGCGCTGGCGGCGGATGCGCGACGAGGTGCACCGGGAGGTGTGCGAGAAGGGGTTCGACCCCGAGCGGAACACCTTCACCCAGTCGTACGGCTCCGCGGAGCTGGACGCGGCGACGCTGCTCATCCCGCGCGTCGGGTTCCTGCCGGGCGACGACCCGCGGGTGATCGGGACGGTCGACGCGGTCCGCGCCGAACTCGGCCGCGACGGCTTCGTACGCCGTTACACCACCGAGGGCGCCACGGTCGACGGGCTGCCGGGCGACGAGGGCACCTTCCTGGTCTGCTCGTTCTGGCTGGCCGACGCGCTGCGGCTGACCGGCCGCGAGAAGGAGGCGCGGGAGCTGTTCGACCGGCTCCTCGGGCTCCGCAACGACGTCGGACTCCTCGCCGAGGAGTACGACCCCGCGGCCGGGCGGCAGCTGGGCAACTTCCCGCAGGCCTTCAGCCACATCGGACTGGTGGCGACCGCGATGGGGCTGGAGGCAGGATAGGCGCATGGATCTTGGACTGAAGGACCGCGTCTACGTCGTCACCGGCGCCTCCCGGGGCCTCGGCCTCGCCGCCGCCCGGGCGCTCACGGCCGACGGCGCGAAGACGGTGGTCGGCGGACGCGACGAGAAGGCGGTGAGCGCGGCGGCCGAGGAGCTGGGCCCCAACGCGCTGGGCGTGGCCGCCGACAACGCCGACCCCGCCGCGGCCGCCCGGCTGATCGCCACCGCCCGCGAGCGGTTCGGCCGCTTCGACGGCGTACTGATCAGCGTGGGCGGGCCGCCGCCGGGCTTCGTCGCCGACAACACCGACGAGCAGTGGCGCTCGGCCTTCGAATCGGTGTTCCTGGGCGCGGTACGGATGGCGCGCACGGCGGCGGAGGAGCTGGACGAGGGCGGGGTGATCGGCTTCGTCCTGTCCGCCTCGGTCCACGAGCCCATCCCCGGACTGACCGTCTCCAACGGCCTGCGCCCGGGCCTGGCGGGCTTCGCCAAGTCCCTGGCAGACGAACTGGGCCCGCGCGGCATCCGCGTGGTCGGCCTGCTCCCGTCCCGCATCGACACCGACCGGGTCCGCCGGCTCGACGCGCTCTCCGGCGACGCGGAGGCCGCCCGCACGGCCAACGAGTCCCGCATCCCCCTGCGCCGCTACGGCACCCCCGAGGAATTCGGCAACACGGCCGCGTTCCTGCTCTCCCCCGCCGCGTCCTACCTGACGGGCCTGATGCTGCCGGTGGACGGCGGGGCACGACACGGGTTCTGACCCCGGGCCGGGTGCCTGGCGCCCGGTCCGGGACGGGTGAGCGGGCGCCGCCGCCCACCAAGGGCGGGCGGCTCGCCACGGCGCCCGGTCCGTTGCGGAGTCAGGTCACTCGGTGGGCCCGGTGTTTGAGCGCGCGCATGCGGACCTCGGCCGGGAGGGCCGCCAGGCCCGCTGAGTCCCGGGCGTGGGCCAGGGACTCCGAGGTGAGGCGGGCCAGGGCCTCGGCGGGGGCCGCGTGGGGTTCCAGGACCAGGGACACGCGGGCCGCGGGGGTGGTGCGGCGGCCGTGCAGGGTCGCCTGGGCGCGGGCCACGCCCGGCAGTCCCTCCGCCTCGCCCGCCAGGACCGTCTCCAGGGCGCGGCCGCGCAGCAGCGCTCCCTCGCCGTCGCCCGAGTCCACCAGGACCTCGGCCAGCCGCGCCCGGCGCAGCTGGGCGAGCAGCCACCACAGGGTGAGCAGGAGGAGCACGGCTAGCGCCGCGATCACCGTCGGCCACCACCAGCCGTGGTCGTGCCAGCGCTCACGGCTCGCCCGGCTCAGCAGGACGTCGTCGGTGTCCGTCCACGGCCACCACGACGGGACCGACAGACCCGCCCCGGCCGCGAGAACCGCGCCGCCCGCCGCCGTCAGGGCCAGCCCGGCGAGGCCGATCAGCACCCGGTTCACCGTCCTGATCATGGGTCACCTCTTCCTGGCGGCACGGCCCACCCGCACGGAGAGCCCGGGCCGTCCGGCGAGCCCGAGCTCCTTGATGCCCGCGCCGAGCGCGGCGTCGAGATCGGCCCGTACGTCGTCCAGCTCGCGGAAGTGCGAGACGGCCCGTACGGCGACCTTGGCGCGGCCCATCCTGACCCGCGCCGACTGCACACCCGGGACCTCCATCGCCCGGTCCCGCAGCACCAGCGCGGCGGCGGAGCGGTCGAGGCCCGCGCGTACCGGGGCCGAGGTCCGCCGCATCGGCAGCACGTCCCGAAGGCCGGGCGTCACCGCCAGCACGATCAGCCAGAGCCCGAGAACCACCGCGACACCGGCGCCGATGAGCACCACCACGTCGTCCACGGTGTGCCGGGCCAGCCAGTGCGCGAGTCCGCGGCGCCAGCGCATCCCGGGGCGGTCCGCGCGTACGGCCGCGACGTCGTACAGCAGGATTCCGGAGGCGGCCAGGACGACCAGGGCCACCAGCGCCGCGGGGATCCGCCGCGCGGACCAGAAGCGCCCGGCCCGGCGGCCCTCGCCGTCGCCCTCGCCCTCGGCGAGGACCGGTACGGGGTCGTAGGCGGCGGACGACTGCGACTGGTCGAGCCCGGGGGCGTCGATGCCCGCGCCCGGGGTCTTCTCCATGATGACGGGCAGCGGGCGGGTGGTGCCGTCCTCGTCGCCGTACGCGTCGTCGCGCCCCGGCCGGCCGGTCTCGCTCATGTGATCCTCCCCCGGTCCGCCGCACCGGTGTGCGCCGCGTGCAGACGCTCGATCTGCACCGCCACCTCGGGCACCTCCATGCCCGCCAACGCCCTTACCCGCTCGGCCACTTGCCGGCGCACCGCGCCGCACTGGGCGCCGAGGTCGGACGGGTAGCCGAGCTCCAGGCTGACCCGGACACGGGCCACCTCCTGGTGCACCGTGACCGCCGCGTGGGGCGCGCTGCCGCCCTTGGGGGGCGCGCCCAGTGCCTCGCGCGCCGCCTGTGCGGCGATCTTCGCGACCACCCGGTCGGCGATCCGCGTCGCCCCGCGTCCGGCGGGCGCGATACGGGCCGGGGTGGTGGCGGGCGCGGACGCGCCGGAGCCGGACACGTCCGGTCCGGACCCGGACCCTTCCCGGGCCGGGCCCCCGGAGGAGCCCGGGGACGCCGTCGACGACATCGTCATCGGAGCGCGTCACCTCAGCCGGTCGCCGCGGTCCCGGGGACGGAAGAAGTCCCCGGGTTCAAGATCGCCCTCCAGGAACCTGCCCACCACGAACCCGATCGCGCCCAACGCCGCGACCAGCAGGAACGCCCCGAATCCGCCGAAGTATCCGGCGAAGCCGAGCGCCATGCCGGCCACCAGTCCGATCACCGCCATGCTCATTTTGAGCTCCTCAGTCGCTCTTCGTCGGGGCCGGGCCGCAGCGGGGCCTCACTGGAGCCGCGGCTCCGGCTCGTCCTCTTCCTCGTCCGGCAGTTTCACGTCACTCACCGCGATGTTGACCTCGACGACCTCAAGCCCGGTCATCCGCTCAACGGCCGCGATCACGTTCTCCCGTACGGCACGGGCCACATCCGAGATCGACACGCCGTAATCGACGACGATCTCGATGTCGAGTGCGGTCTGGACCTCGCCGACCTCGGCCTTCACCCCGCGCGCCACCGCGGCCTTGCCGCCGCCCGGCACCCGGTCGCGCACCGCGCCGAACGTACGGGACAGACCGCTGCCCATCGCGTGCACACCCATGACCTCACGGGCCGCCATCCCCGCGATCTTCTCCACCACGCCGTCGGCGATGGTGGTGCGCCCGCGTGTGCCGGGGTCGCCGCCGCCGCGCCGGGGGGTGGGGCTCTTTCTGGTTCCGCCGATCCCGCCCTCGGACTCCCTGTCACCCGGGCCGGACGATTCGGGGCGGCTGCTTCCCACGGTGTCGCTCATGGCGTTCATCCCTTTCGGCTTTCCCCCTCCCCTCTGCTGCCCACACTAAGCGCGGTTGCCCCATCTCGCGCCCGGGATGCGGCAGGGTGGAGCAATGACCCCAGACGCATGGAGCACGGAGGTACGCCACCGACTGGCCCTGGGCAGGCTGCTGCCTCTCGGGGACGCGGCGGACGGCGCGTGGATCACGGAACGGGCGGCCGGGGCGGTGCTGCGGGCGGCCTGCGCGCCGGTGCCGGGCCTGGCCGTGACGTCCCTGCGCCTGTCCCTGGCGGACCCGGCGGCGGCCGGGATCCCGGTGGTCGCGCCGCCCCCGAGCGGGCTGCCGCCCGGGGAGTCGCGGGCGGTGGCGGAGGTGGTGGTCTGGGGCGTGGACCGGCCCCGGACGGAAGAGGTACGGGAGGCGGTGCTGGGGGCGGCGCGGGCCCGCCTGGGCCTGCGGGTGTCCTGTGTCGACATCCGGGTGACGGCCCTGCTGGACGCCCCCGCGGACCCGGCACCCCCGATTCCCCCACCCGAGGTACGCCCGTCCCCCGATCCCGCGCTGGCGGCGGTGCCCGGGGTGGCGGGGGTGACGTCGGAGCTGCCTGGGCTGCTGCTGGGCGGGGAGGGGGCCAGGTCCGGGGCGGGACCGGAGTGGGTGGAGGTGGGGGTCGCGGCGGGGTATCGGGCGGTGGATGTGGTGCGGGGCGTTCGTGGAGTGGTGGGGGGTGGGGTGGGGGTGCTGGTGACGTGGGTGGGCTGAGGCATGTGCACGGCCCCCCCCCCCCCCCCCCCCCCCCCAAACCCCCCCCCGGGGGGGGGGTGGCGGGGCCCCCCGGGGGGGGGGGGGGGGGGGGCGGCGTTTCCCCCGCCCCCGAGGGGGGGGGGGCCGGGTTGGGCGG
>NZ_JBVHPV010000024.1:30889-64038 GCF_055567715.1 Streptomyces sp. NPDC026377 | reverse complement strand
GGGGGGTCGAGTTGGTGGTCCATCGCTTCCTGCGATGCCTCAACTCTCGTCTCCCAGGGGCCTCCGCGACATCGGGAGAGTGCCCCATCCCCACGCATGCGGGACCTCAGAAATACCGTTGGCCACCGCGCCAGGGATGCAGTGCATAAGGCAGGGATACGTAGTCGGCGGAACAACCCCTGACGCGCTGATCGGGGCCGGCGGCCAGCGGCCAGGGCCAACGACCAGGGGCGTATGCCCTGCAAACCAGTGCAGAAACACACCTCTTCATGTGCTTGTAGGAGCGGTGTGAGGGCATGCGGTGGTCAGGAGGTTGATAACAATGGTTCCCCTGCTTCTGGTACTTCTGCTCGCTCTGGTCCTCTTCGGTGCAGGTTTCGCGCTCAAGGCGCTGTGGTGGATCGCGGTGATCGTGCTGGCCGTGTGGCTGCTGGGCTTTGTCGTCCGGGCCGCGGACAGCAGCGGCCGTCGGGGTCGCTGGTACCGCTGGTAGGAGGGTTCTCCTCCGTGCGAGGACCGCGGTGAATGACGCAGATTGACGTGGGGCCCGGCCGGGGACGGCCGGGCCCCACGTCATGCGGTGTTGTCCGTCGCGATCCGGATGTCGGCGAGCTCCAGATCCTTGACGCACCGTGCCGCGTTCCGGCGGTAGTGGTCACCGGTCGCGGGCGAAGGCGCGGGCGCCGGGCGGGAGTGCCGCTTCGAGCTCAGGGAGCGCCGCGAGGTAGGCGGTGGCGTCCGTGAAGAAACCCTGGAGCTCGTCGTCCCAGGCGGCTTTGACGTACTTCATTCGCAACCTTCTGCTGACAGCCGCGGGCGTGGCCGCTGGTCGCCGGAGATGTCCTCGGTGCCCTTGGGGCCGACCGGCTGGCGCTGCGGGGGGTGGCTACGGTCTGCCCCCTTGAGGCGGTTCACCACACTGGGGGTACCCGACCGTAGCCCGGATTCATCGTATACGTGGGTCTCGAAGCCGGTTCCTTTCGCTGCCCTCGTTCCCTTCCTGCTGCTCGGTATACCGGTTCCCGCCCCGCGCGAAAGCCGTTCGCCCGGCTACCGAGCCGTCGCTGACCAGCCGGTACTTGGCGGCGCGGCGGCCGAGCAGACCGTAGGTGTAGTGCGGGCGCCACCCCCTGCAGGGCCTGCGTCGGCCCGCCCCGAGGGCGGCTGCCTCCACCCGCCCGCAGGCAACCCATCCCTAGCCCACGAGGGCGATCCAGGGCGATCCCCCGGCCGCGACTGCGCCTGTCACCGACCGGTATACCGCAGGCTGCCTCTGGCGCCACACCGGTGGCCCGTGCCGTACCCCGAGGAGAGGCTCATGCCCCGACGCCCGTATCTGGCCGGTATCGCCGCGACCGCCATCGCTCTCGGCGTGCTCGCATCGGCTCCCGCATCCGGTGACGAGCCGGTCGTGTCGCACCCGCGTGTGGTCGCCCACTTCGACTTCGCCGCAGGCCGGACACCCGAGAACATCGCGCTCGAACCCGACGGCTCCGCCGACCTGACCTTCGCCTTCGCCCGCCAGGTCGCCAACGTCACCCGGCACGGGCACGTCCGCAGAACCGTCACCCTCCCGTCCGTCGCGGACCCGGACACCCCCCTCGTCCACAACGCGATCGTTCTCGGCATCGCCCGTGCTCACGACGGCACCCTTTACGTCACCTACGCAACCGGCACCAGCAAGACCGGCATCTGGCGCATCGCGCCCCACGGCGGCAGGCCCCAGCAGATCGTGAAGCTGCCGCCGAACGGGCTGCCCAACGGCCTCGCCCTCGACGAACACCGGGGCGTGCTCTACGCCGCCGACTCGGCGCTGGGGGTCGTCTGGCGCGTACCGGTGACAGGAGGAAGGCGCACCGCGTGGGCCACGACGAAGGCCCTGCGCCCCCTCCCGTCCGGAACCGGATTCGGCGCCAACGGCATCAAGGTCCACGACGGCGCCGTCTGGGTGTCCAACACCGACCGCGGGACGCTGCTGCGCATCCCCGTACGCCGCAACGGCTCCGCGGGCAGGACCAGCGTCCGGGCGACGGGCCTCGACGGTATCGACGACTTCGCGTTCACCTCACGCCACGCGGACACCGTCCTGGCCGCGGTGAACGGCGCCAACCAGGTCGTGGTGGTACGCCCCAGGGGCACCCACTCCGTCGTCCTCACCCAGCAGGACGGACTCTCGAACCCCACCTCAGTGGCCGTACGCGACTCGACGGTCTACGTCCCCAGCGCCTCGTACTTCGCCCCCGAACCGGACCCGAACCTGCTGCTGGCCCGTCTGAACCGTGGGTAGGGCCTGACCGGCCCCCAGGCTCCACCGAAAGGGCGGGTCCCCTTCCCGGACCCGCCCTTGTCGCCCGACTGCCGACGGTGCGGGTGCAGGCGGCGCACAGCACCGCGGCACCGGACAAGAAAGCAAGGGAACGGCGCACAAAACCTTCAACGAGACTGTCCGTCGCGCAGGAGGAAGGCAACGGAGTTTGAGGGGCAGGCGGGGATGACGGCCGTGAGGGCGGCTCTGGGTGCAGAACCGCCCTCACGCATACCTCCATGGCGCACCGGGGATCCGTCCACCGATCCGCGTGCGCCTGGTGTCTCAGATCAGGTTGAGGGAGTTGTAGCCCCAGCCGATCTTGACGCGGTTGTCGAAGGGGTCGCGGGAGCTGCTGTTGCCGGAGTAGCGCCACAGCGTGCCGTCGTTGCCGCGCGCGACGAGGTCGCTGCGGCCGTCACCGTCGAGGTCACCCACCGAGAGGATCCGGTTGTAGGTGTTCCAGCCGCCGCCGATCTTCACGCGGCCGTTGAACGGGTCGTTGCGGTTGCCGTTGCCGGTGTAGAGCCACAGGACGCCGGCCTTGTCGCGGGCGACGATGTCGGTGCGGCCGTCTCCGTTGAGGTCGCCCTGGCCGGCGATCTCGGTGTACTGGCCCCAGCCGCCGCCCACCTTGGTGCGGGCGGTGACGCGGCCGTCGGCGTAGCCGAGGTACATCCACAGCACGCCGGACTTGTCCACGGCGATGAGGTCGGATTCGCGGGCTCCGGCGAGGTTGCCGGGGGAGAGGACCTTGTTGTAGATCTGCCAGCCCCCGCCGATCGTCTTCGCGGACCCCGTGTTGGTGCCGGCGTAGTAGAGCGTGCCGTCCTTCAGGATGCTCCAGGCACCGTCTTTTTCCCCGTCCTTGTCCTGGTCGACCTGGATGAGGTGCTTGAAGCCGCTGAAGTCGGCGGCGGTGGGCCACGACGCCTCGAACCCGCCGCGACCGTCCGGGAAGTACCAGTTCAACCACCCGTCCCGCTCGACGGCCGCCATCGGGAAGGTGGCCGTCTGCTCCCAGGCGCCGGCCGCCGCACGCGGCGCGGCCGGCTTGCCCTTCGCGGCCGGGGCGCGGTGCTGCTCGGCACCCTGGGCTGCCTGGGCCGCCTGGGCTGCCGCGTCGGCCGGGTTTCCGGCCGCGAACGCGGTACCGGCGGTGGTGGCCAGCGCCACGGTGATGGCGGCAGTGGCGAGTGTGCGCTTGACGAACTTCATAAAGGACTAGCCCCCCGGCTGGTCAGGAGATGGCGCATTGGTCTGTACCGCGCCCTTGAGGTTTTGCACCTTACACAGGTGATTCACCGATCCCTCACAGAGGGGCTGTCCGCTGTTCGCGCGGGCGAACAGAATCCAGCCTTGCCGCTCTTCGGCGGCGCGGCGTCCACCGGGCGGGAGCTGTCGTCATCCGCCCCCGGCCCGCCGCAGCCCGTGGTGAGGAGAGCGATCACAGCTATACCCAGGAGAGTTCTGTCGACGCGCATACAGCCCCACTCTGGCCAGACGCCCGGCCGGTCGAGACGGGCACAGTGAACAACTTCGGCAGGACAGGCTCTCACCACTGCTGCCAGCACAGGAGTAGCCAGCCGACAGCGTCCGAGCCGAGCCCGCACGCGGCCCCCAGAAGCAACTGCCGCAGCAGCGACTTCGCGAACGGCTCCGTCGAACCCGAACCTGAACCCGAGCCCGAACCCGAGCCTGAACCCGAGCCCGAGCCCGAGCCCGAGCCTGAACCCGAGCCTGAACCCGAGCCCGAGCCCGAGCCCGAGCCCGAGCCCGAACCTGAACCCGAGCCCGAGCCCGAGCACGCCCGCCCGCCCCGCCGCGGACGCCTGCGGGAGCGACCTCGCCCCTCCCCGACCGTTCCTGCCTCTGACGCCTTGGCCATGTCTTCCGTACCTCCCATAGAGATTCCCGAGGGCGGGCCTCATCCTGTGGGGGCACCCGGGTGTTGCGGACCCGGAAGCGCGTTGATGACCGAACCGGCAGCGTCTGGCGCACATGTTGCCGCGAGGCGGCACCTGTTGCCGGTGTTGCCGGCCCATTCGGCAACAGCAAACCCCCGTGTCCGACCACCGCGATACGCCAGAGTGGTCTGGTTCGGATTCGCAGGACATGGTGGGAGAGCATGAGCGGCAGTACGACAGGGACCAGGCTGTTACCCCTGAAGCCGGACCTGGGCCCGGAAAAGCGGGCCCTCGCCGAGGACCTGCGCCACCTGTTCCTCACCCTCGACGTGAGCGTCCGCCGCTACGCGGCCCGGCGGCATCTCAACCCCAGCTCCGTCACGCGCTATCTCAGCGGTGACCGCGTACCGCCGTGGGACTTCGTGGCGGGCGTCATCGTCGACTCGGCCGAGGAGACGGAACGGCCTCTGACCACCGAGGCCGAGGACGCGCTGCGCGAACTGCACCGCGCCGCGCTCAAGGCCGGCCGCCGCTCCAGTGAGGTCCAGCAGTTGCAGGACCGGCTCGCGGACACGGACCAGGAGGTCCGGCGGATCAAGACCCGCGAGCGTGCCCTGGAGGAGGCGCTCCGTGACCGGCACCGCCGCCTGGCCGACCTCCAGCGGCGCTGTCTGCGGGCCGAGCAGGCGGTGGAGGAGCAGCGCCTCGTGCGCAGCGCCGAACTGGAGCGCTGGGAGGGGGAGTACGAGCGCCTGCATACCGAGCGCCAGGACCTGCGAGAACAGGTCCTTTTCCTCGAAGAGGCCCTGGCGGTGGCCCGAGCCGAGCTGATCGCCGCCGAGGAGGAGTGTTACCGCCTGGAGTCCGAGCTCGAAGCCGCGCATGAGAGCGAGCACCGCGTCGCGGCCCCCTCGCTCATGGAGGCCCTGGAGGCCACCGACCGCACGGCCACCGTGACCGAACTCGTCGACCTCGTCACCGGACTCGAGACCCGCACCCAGCACGCCATCGCCAGCGAACTGGTTACCTCGGCCAGCCGCAACCGGGAGATCGCGGAAGTGTCCGCCCTGGTCAACGGGCTCTACACTGCGGGCCTCCATCACCACGCCGAGGCCGCGCTGCCCGCGATGGTGATGATGCGGCCGGTGACCGACGTGGCGGGCCTCATCTTCGAGCTGGCCCGTGCCGGACTGCGCCCGCCGGTCGTCACCCTGCTCCAGGCGTCCGTACGCCTGCACACTCCCCAGAACGTCGCCGACCTGGCGGGCATGCTCCACACCGCGGGCCTCGAGGACCACGCGCTGAGCCTGCTCGGCGCCGCGGCGGTCACACGCCCGCTGCCGGACGTGATGACTGCCATCGGCTGCTTGCGCGAACCCCTCTTCACGCCACTGGTAGGGGCCGCGCTGTCCGCCGCCGCATGCGAGCGTCCCGTGGGCGACGCCCTCCAGCTCATCGGCCTGCTCAGCCAGGAGGGGTTCGGCCATCTCGTCACGGGCATGACCGGCGCGCTCACCGCCCGGCGCACGGCCCCCGAGGTGGCCGAGTTCCTCGTCTTCGCCCGTAACCGCGGTATGGACGGGCTGGTGAACGCCGTTTCGACCGATACGGAACAGCGCGACATCGTGCACGTCACCGAACTGATCTACACGCTGGGCCGCAACGGCAACCACGTCGCGGCCGACACGATGCTCCTGCGGGCCGTGGCCGGCCGCACCCCGGCGGAGGTCGCCCTACTGATCAACACGCTCCATGAGTCCAGCAGCTTCTACCAGTCCTCGCGCGCGCTGGTCGCCGCGTTGGGCGAAGCCTCCGCGGCCGGGGCGAGGACCCTGGTAACCGAACTGGACCGGGGGTACGCCGGAGTGGACGCCGTACTGAAGGCGGCGATGCGCGTGTGCACGCCCGGCCAGGCCGCGGCCATGGCCGCCACTTTGGAGTCCTGCGGACTCCACGAGCAGGCCGAGACGTTGTTCCACTGCTTCGTCGACACCATGCCCACGGGCCAGTGCGGCATGTTCCTCCAAGCCCTCCACGTCAACGGTGCCCTCGCCATGACCGACGAAGCACTGCGCCGGCATGCGGAGCGCAGCACCGTCCTCGATCTCGCGCAGTTCGTGCGTGCCCTCGACGGACCCGCCCTGCGTCGGCACCTGGACGCGGTGCTGCACGTCTGTGCGACAGCCCGGTCGGCCACGGACAACACGCACCTGCTCAGCAACCTCGCGGAAAGCAGCGACCCGGCGAGGCCGAGAGCCGACCGCGTGGCCGGCCGCCTGCTGGAAGAGGTGGTGGCCCACCAGCCGGTACGCGGCCAGGTGGACCTGCTCGTCGCACTCGCGAGGGCCGGCCTGGGCGACTACGCCCACCGGTTGGAAGCCCTGGCGACCCGCGCCGGACAGGGTGCCGCCTTCACGAAGCTGCTGAAGGAGACGAGCAGGCAGCGTGAACAGAGGCCGAGCTCGCGCTCGTTCTGGCGGACGAAACGGCCATGAGAGCCGGTCTTCGAACCCCCGGCGTCCGCCCGCTCCTGATGCCATGCCGCCACTTCCCACGGACACGACCAACCTCGTACAGCCTTCACCGCCTCCATCACCGGGTGTGACCGAGGCCGCCTATTCGTGCTGGCCGGTGGCGTTGTTCTTCGAGCCTTCGGCGCGGGTGTTCGCATTGTTGTTCATTAGGCTCTGCACATCGCTGCTGATGTTGGAGTTCAGCGCCGAGATGTGGTCGATGACATCAGCGTTGTTCAGGGACCCGTCGGCGATACCGGCGTGGGCCGGAGCGGCGGTAAGCAGCGCGGTCACGGCGGCGAGGCCGGCGGTGGCGAGGATGTTGGTCTTCATGGCGTGGTCAACGACGGTGGTTCAAGCCGGTCACCGGAGCTCAGATGATTGCTGAGCGCCGGCCTGTCCGGCTCCCCCCTTCACGGCCCGCACCGCCCGCATCGCCCGCCGGGAGTCCGGCGGGGGTGCCGAAGGCCTGGTCAGCGCCGCGAGGTGGCGACCGAGGGCAAGTGCGGCGAGCAGCGCCACCAGCCCGCACACACCAAACCACCCCGCCTGGCCGTAGACGCGTACTCCGAGCCAGGAACCCGCGCTGCCGCCCAGGTAGGCGCAGGTCATGTAGGCGGTGTTGAGCCTGCCGCGGGCGTCGGGCCGCAGGGCGTAGACGCGGGCCTGGTTGGCGACCATGCCGGACTGCATCGCGATGTCGAGCAGCAGCGTTCCGACGACCAGGGCGCTCAGCCCGGGTACGCCGCCCCACGCGCCGGCAGCGAGGACCGCGGCCGAGACGAGGACCGTGAGGATGGAGACGAGGTTCACCGGGTCCGGGCCGTGGCGGTCCACCAGGCGTCCGGCGAGCGGGGCGCAGAGCATGGTCGCGCCGCCGACCAGGGCGAGCAGTCCTACGGCCTGGGCGCCCATGCCGTAGACCGGGCCGTTGAGGAGGAGCGCCAGGCACGTCCAGACGGCCGAGAATCCGGCGAAGACCATCGCCTGGTAGAAGCAGGAGCGGCGCAGGTCCGCTTCGGTGCGCAGCAGGCGCAGTGGCTCGGCCAGGAGCGCTGGATACGGCTGGTGCGAGGGCGGGGTGGTGACGGGCAGGGTGCGGGCCAGGACGCAGGCGAGGAGCAGGGTCAGGGCGGCGGCCGTCAGGTAGGGAACGCGCCACCCCAGCCATTCGCCCAGCGAACCGCTGAAGGCCCGGGTGAGCAGCATGCCGCCGATCGAGCCGCTCAGCAGGGTGCCGATCACCGCGCCGCGGCGGTCGGCGGCCACCAGTCCGGCTGCCAGTGGGCCGACGACCTGGGCGGCCACGGTGGTGAGGCCGATGAGGGCGCTGGCGGCGACGAGGAGCGGCAGGCCGGTCGCGCAGCCTGCGGTGAGCAGGCCCAGGCTCGTCACGGCGAGCAGGGTGACGAGGAGCGAGCGGTGGGGGAGCCGGTCGCCGAGGGGCACCAGCAGGAACATTCCGGCGGTGTAGCCGACCTGGGTGGCGGTCACGGCCAGGGAGGCCGCGCCGGGTGAAGCATGCAGCCCTTCGGCGATCAGCGGGACGATCGCCTGGGGGAAGTAGATGTTGCCCACGGCCACCGCACAGGTCATGGCCAGGATCAGGGTCGTCCGACGATTCATCCGGGTCGTACGGGTCGTACGGGTCGTACGGGTCGTTCGGGTCGTTCGGGTCATCGTCAGTCCACCGGTCCGCCGGCGACGTAGATGACCTGACCGGAGACGAATCCCGCCTCGCGGCTCACCAGGAAGGACGCCGTGTGGGCGATGTCCTCCGGTTCGCCGACGCGTCCGACCGGGATGGACCGCGCCGCGCTGCGCCGGAACTCCTCGAAGTCGCGGCCGAGGCGCCGGGCGGATGCCCTGGTCATGTCGCTCACGACGAAGCCCGGGGCGATGGCGTTGGCGGTGATGCCGTGCCGTCCGAGCTGGAGGGCCAGTGACTTGGTGAAACCGATCAGGCCGGCCTTCGCGCTGCCGTAGTCGACGCGGGCGGCATCACCGACCGCGGAGATGCTGGACATGTTCACGATCCGTCCCCACCCCGCCGCGATCATGTGCGGGCAGACGCTGCGGGCGAGGAGGAACGGGCCGCGCAGATTGACAGCGGTGACGGTGTCCCACTGCTGCGTGCTCATCTCGACGAGCTCGGCGCGCGGACCGATGCCGGCGTTGTTGACCAGTACCGTCGGCGGCCCCAGGACTGCGGTGATCCGGGCGACGGCGGCCGTCACCGCGCTCTCGTCGCGGACATCGGCCGCGACAGCCGTCGCCGATCCGCCGCTGCTGGTGATGGCTTCGACGGTGCCGGCGCAGTCCGCCTCGTCCAGGTCGATCACGCCGACCGCCAGGCCGTCGTGCGCCAGTCGCCTGGCCACCGCGGCGCCGATGCCGCGGGCGGCTCCTGTGACGATCGCCGTACGCTGTCGGGGATTTGCGGGAGGTGTGGGGGTCATGCGCTGAAGTCCACGGCAGCCGCGTGCCGTTGCCAATCGATGTAGCGTATGACTTAATGATCAGCTTTGTGCTCGACGTCGAGGATCTCGCGGACACCCGGTTCGCCGTCTCGCCCCTGCACGAAACCGTGGTCAGCCTGCGGGTGCTGCAGGATCCGGGCCTGTACGCGCTGCACCTCCCGTGGCGCAGATCCGTCCTCGGCCGACTCGGAGCCCTCGACACCGGCCTGCTGATGTCCCTGGTCGCGCCCAGACGTACTCTCCCCGACTTCCTGACCCCGCGGCCCACCACCTTCGCCCCAGACTTCGAGGAAGAACTCGCCGTCGTCCGCCGGACCTCCCCCCGGACCGTACGCCGCGATCTGCTGGCCACACACGCGCCGGATCCGCTTCCCGAAGCCCTGCGCGACGCCACCGCCGCCGACGACGCGCCTGTCATCGCACTCCGCGACGCCCTGTGCGAACTCCTGCGGCAGTACTGGGAGATCGCCATCGAGCCGATCTGGCCGCAGATGCGACTGCTGCTGGAAGCCGACATGACCTACCGCGCACGGCAACTGGCCGTGGGAGGCGCCCGCCTGCTGTTCGCGGACATGCACCCGAACCTGCACTGGCAGGACGGGGTCCTGCACATCGAGAAAATGATCAGCCAGTACCGCGTCGCGGCGTCCGGCCGGGGCCTGCTGCTCCTGCCCTCCGTCTTCGCCCACAAGCCCGCGCCCCCGGTCAGCCCGGAGGAACCGCCGGTGCTGTCCTACCCCAGCCGTGGCGTGGCGACGCTGTGGACCCCGGCCCCCGCCCCTGACGCGACTGCCCTGGTGGCGCTGCTCGGCGCCACCAGGGCGAAGCTGCTGGCCCTCCTCGACGAGCCACTGCCCACGGTCGAGATCGCCCGCCGCTTCCGGGTCACCCCGAGCGCCGTGTCCCAGCACCTGCGGGTGCTGCACGCCACGGGCCTTCTGACCCGGGCACGCGACGGACGGCAGGTCCTGTACTGCCGCAGCCCGCTCGGCGACCAGCTGGCCGGCCGAACCCATACCCACCCGCTCGCGACCCCTTGACAGCCCCCTGACAGGCGATGGCCGCAGCCGGTCTCTCCGTACCCAGACGGTCATCGGCGGCCGCGGCACCAAGACCGTCTATGCCTACGACCGCCGCGACCGGGTCCCCGAGCCTGGGTCCCTACCGGACCTGTCTCGTGTCCGACCACGAGACCGGATACATCGATCGTGGGGCCGGCTGTCGTCGGTGACGGGGCGCGTGGAGTTGGATTCTTCCGGACGGGCTGTGGGCGATCGCGAAGCCGTTGACCGCCTCAGCCATCAGGACCGGCTGGCCGTACGGAGGCCGTGGAGAAGAAGACCAGCCCCGACGCGCCACTGTGTGCCGGCCTTTCAGGGGTGGGCTGCGCCAGGCTGTCGGCCTGTGCGACCATCCGGAAGGGGTGCACTCCGGCGATCCACTCAGCGGTATCGTCCAGGCCCCCGGCAACGTCACCGAGCAGCCGGAGCAGCGCGTCCAGCACGGTTTCCGCCCGGAACGCCCCGGTCAGCGGATTGAACTCGCGTTCGATGTCCGCGTACCGGGGGTTGCTGTCCTCGAGCTGCACGGACGTCTCGTGGCCCAGCGGCGAGATCTCCCCGGCCCGGGACAGCAGGAACCGCCCGTAACGCCAAGGACGGCGCGTGCCTTTCTGGGCTGCGTACGGATCCGTCACCAGGTCGTCCCCGTGCGCGGCGAACCGTTCCCACACGGAGGGGCCGGCGCCCACGCATGGGGAGACCGCAGCCGAGTGCATCAGGTGCCGGCCGCAGCTGACGACTGCGTCCCACACTGCTTGGACCAGGGCCGTTGCGTCGCCCGCGGCCGTGCTGCCCCCGTTGTCCTGGGCCGCTCCGTCCTGGCCGACCTGCGCGATGCCGCCCCGCGGCGCCCCGCGGCGCCTCGCGCGAGACCGCCAAGTGCTCCGCTCCGGGGAGGCAGGCCGGGTATGCACCAGCGAGACCATCATCTCGGCCCCGTCCCAGTACCCCCGCAGTTCCCACCAGACCCCCTATGAGCTGCAGCGACTCATTGCCCTACGGAACACAGTCAGCGTGCCCGCTCCACCCGCCGCTCGTCCCACACCGGCTCCGGGGTCTCGCGTACCCAGCCGTCGCTGCCGAAGACCAGGAAGCGGTCGAAGGACCGGGCGAACCAGCGGTCGTGGGTAACCGCCAGGACCGTCCCCTCGTACGCCTCCAGACCTTCCTGGAGGGCCTCCGCCGACTCGAGGTCGAGGTTGTCCGTCGGCTCGTCCAGCAGCAGCGCGGTGGTCCCCTGGAGTTCCAGCAACAGGATCTGGAAACGGGCCTGCTGGCCACCGGAGAGGCGGCCGAAGGTCTGGTCCCCCTGACGGTCCAGCTCGTAGCGGCGTAGCGCCGACATGGCCGCGCCGCGGTCCTGGGCGTGCTCCGTCCACAGGATGTCCACCAGTGTGCGCGCCATCAACTCCGGATGCGCATGCGTCTGAGCGAAATGGCCCGGTATCACCCGCGCGCCCAGCTTCACCGTTCCCGTGTGGCCGACCTCCTCCCCGGCCAGCAGCCGCAGGAAGTGCGATTTGCCCGAGCCGTTGGAGCCCAGGACCGCCACCCGCTCGCCGTAGAAGACCTCCAGCGAGAACGGCTTCATCAGCCCGGTCAGCTCCAGTTGCTCGCAGGTGACGGCCCGCACCCCGGTCCGGCCGCCCCGCAGACGCATCCGGATCTCCTGCTTGCGCGGCGGCTCCGGCGGTGGGCCGATCTCCTCGAACTTGCGCAACCGGGTCCGGGCCGCCTGGTAGCGGGAGGCCATGTCGTCGCTGCGCGCGGCGTACTGCTGCAGGTCCCGTACCAGCTTTTTGAGCTGGGCGTGCTTCTCGTCCCAGCGGCGGCGCAGTTCCTCGAACCGGGCGAACCGTTCCTGCCGTGCCTCGGGGAAGGACCCGAAGCCGCCACCGTGCACCCAGACGTCGGAGCCTGCCGGTCCCGGCTCCACCGCGATGATCCGTCCGGCCGCGCGGGCCAGCAGCTCCCGGTCGTGCGAGACGAACAGAACCGTCTTGCCGGTCTCGGCGAGCCGCTCCTCAAGCCACCGTTTGCCCGGTACGTCCAGATAGTTATCGGGTTCGTCCAGCAGGAGGACCTCGTCCGGACCGCGCAGCAGCGCCTCCAGTACGAGCCGTTTCTGCTCACCGCCCGACAGCGTGCGCACCTGGCGCCATTGCGCCTTCTCGTACGGCACCCCGAGCGCGGCCATGGTGCACATGTCCCACAGGGTCTCCGCCTCGTAGCCCCGCGCCTCCGCCCAGTCGGCGAGGGCCTGGGCGTACTTCATCTGGGCGGCCTCGTCATCCACCGTCATCATGAGGGTTTCGGCCGCGTCGACGGCCCGGGCGGCCTGCTGGATGCGCGGCGGCGCCACCGACACCAGCAGATCGCGGACCGTGGTCTCGTCCCGCACCGAGCCGACGAACTGCCGCATCACCCCGACGCCGCCACTGGACGTCACGGTGCCGCCGTGCGGCTTCAGCTCGCCGGACAGCAGGCGCAGCAGCGTCGTCTTGCCGGCACCGTTCGCCCCGACCAGGGCCGCCACAGCTCCCTCGCCCACCCGGAACGACACGTTCCCGAGCAGCACCCGGCCGTCGGGCAGGTAGTACTCGAGGTGAGAGGCCTCCAGATGTCCCATCTTTCCAGTGTCCTTGTCTGCTGTACGGATACGGCATGGGTGCGCCGGCGTGCTGTGTGGGCGGGCGGTCCCCCAACCACGGTGCCAGGTGGGCCTGGACGACGGCAGCTCATTATTTTCGGCCGCCGGCGGCCGGGGCCCCGGGGCATCCGCTCAGGCGTTGTGGAGGTCGGGGTCCGCCGGCTCGGGGTGGGCCGAGCCGGGGGTGCCGGCCGGGGCCGTGAACCGGTGGCGTACGGCGAAGGCGACGGCGGCGCCCGCCAGCAGGGCGGCGACCGCGGCGACGAAGGCCGCCCGGGTGCCGTAGGCGCCGACGAGGAGACCGCCGAGCTGGGCACCGACGGCGGTGCCGACGACGTTGACGGTGATGACCCAGGTGAAGGCCTCGGTGATGGCGCCCGAGGGGGCCGTGCGCGCGACGAGTTCGTACTGCACGGCCGTCACCGGGGCATAGACCAGGCCGCCGATGGCGAGGGCCAGGCCGATCGACCAGTTGTCCCAGGCGAGCAGGGGCAGTGCGGTGAGCGCGGCCAGGAGGACCAGGCCGATGGCGAGGGTGCGTTCGGCGGGCCAGTCACGGGTACGGCTGCCGTACCAGAGCCCGCCGACGACCCCGCCGACGCCCCACGCACCGAAGATCAGCCCGACGCTGTCCGCGGAGCCGTGTTCCTCGGCGAAGGCGGGCAGGGCCAGGTTGAACACACCCGTGGACACGGCCGCGCAGATCAGGATGGCCAGCAGCCGGACCAGGCCCGGCGAGCGCAGAGCGCCCAGCAGATCGCTCTCGGTCTCCTCGGCACGCCAGTCGCGCGAGGCCTGCGTGGTGGCGAAACCGATGGCACCCACGCCCGCCAGAACCCCGCCGACGACCAGGGCCGTGGCGGGGGTTCCCCAGAACAGTATGCCGCTGAGCAGCAGCGGTCCGCCGATGAAGAAGATCTCGCTGAGCACCGCCTCCAGGGAGAAGCCCGCCTCCCGGCCGCTGGTGGGCAGCGCGCTCCACAGCGACCGGACAGAGCCGCTGATCGGCGGGATCGTGGCGCCCGCGACGCTCGCGCACACCAGCTGCGGGAGGCGGGCGTCAGGAGCCACGCACACCAGGGCGATCAGTGCCAGCGGGTGGACGACACCGGTGAGGAGGAGCAGGGGAGTCTGGCCGTGCACGTCGACGCGGCGGGCGACGATCGGCGCAAGCACCGCACCGCCCAGCGAGTAGCAGGCCAGCAGCAGGCCCGCGGAGCCGTAGCCCGTGCCGCGCGAGGTGGCGAACAGGACAAGGGCGAGCGAGACCAGGAACAGCGGGAAGCGGCCGACGATGCTCCACAGCAGTGGAGCGCGCATGGCCTTGTCGCTCAGGACGGTGAGGAAACGGTTCCCGGCGGGCGGGGGCTCGGAGCCGGTTTCCGTGGACGGCTCTTCGGGCCTGCTGTCGGATACGGCGTGGGACATGGCATTCTCTCGGTTCTTGTGGGGACGGTCCGCCGGGCAGGAAGGCGCCGTTCAGAGCGCGGCAACGACGGCGGCGATCTCCTTGGCGAACAGGATCTGTTCCGCCTCGTCGAGTTCCGGGGTGAGCGGTATGCACAGGGTGCGGCTCAGGCGGTCACGAGTTGCGGCGAAGCCGTCCGGGCTCAACGGCGCGTAACGGTCGTCGCCGTCGGCCAGGTTCCACGGGAACCCGTCCGCGTACAGCGAGGCGCGGCCCGCCACCACCGGGTGCTCAGGCAGAAGGTACTTGTCCAGGCTCCAGCAGGGCAGCCCCCGTTCCTCCAGCCGCTCCATGGCCCGGTCTCGCAGATGTCGCGACTCTAGCAGCAGCCGCACGCTGGTCTTGACGTCACCGGGGCGCTTGGGGATCACGGTGACGTCCGCGCGCTCGGCGAGCGCCTCCAGCGTCAGGGCGTAGTGCCGCTCCAGCGAGGAGAGGATCTCGTCCAGCCGCCGGAACTGCTGGAGTTGTACGGCGGCCACGGCCTCGTTGGCACACAGGTTTTCGCCGTAGAACGCGCCGGGGTTCCAGCCCGGGTACTTGCCCTGCTCGCGGGCCGAACCGTGGTCGGTGTAGGAGCGCAGGACGTCCCAGTGGGCGGGGTCACGGACCACGACCAGGCCGCCCTCGCCGGAGGTGAGGATCTTGGCGTGGTGAAAGCTGAACGTGCCCGCATAGCCGACGGTGCCGGCGTGCCGTCCGTCCGTGTGGCGTCCACCCATGGCCTGCGCGCTGTCCTCGATGAGGTACGGCACCCGCTCGGGCAGGTCGACGACGGTGCCCTCCATGTGCGCCACCACCACTCGCTCCGCGTCCGCGGGCAGCAGCGAGGCGTCCAGGCCGAACCGCTCGTCGACGTCGACGAGGACCGGAACCAGTCCGCAGGACAGCACCGCACCGGCCACCGCGACGAAAGTGACCGCCGGTATGTACACGGGATCGCCGACCCGCGGTCGGGTGCCCATCAGCGCCACACGCAGGGCCTGGGTGCCATTCGGCACGGTCAACGCCCGCCCCGCGCCGAGCCGTTCGGCCGCGTACGCCTCCAGCAGGTCGGCGTTGCTCGGCGCGGGGGCGCTGTAGCGGAAGAGGACCTTGTTGCGGAGGGACCGGTGCAGTTCGGGGGTGTCCTCCAGGGAGAGGTAGTTGGCGCCGTAGGGGAAGGGACGCAGCATCAGCGGGCTTCCGTTCGAGGTGGGTGGACAGGGGCTGCGGGCAGAGGCCGCGTCAGAACGGGGCGAGCAGGAGCTGCCGGACCTGACGGGCGACGCGCTGGGCGCCGCGCCGGTCGTCGCCGGCGTGCTCCAGTGCCCGGGAGATGCGGTTCCAGAGCGGGCCGGCACTTCGGACGGCACGGTCGGCCGAGGTGTGTGGTGCGGCCGCGTCGAGCACCTCGATGCCGGCCGCCTTGGTGATCCCGGAAAGCCGGCCGGCCTGGTCCGCGTCCAGAGCCGGGAGCAGCAGCAGCGGGACCCGAGCGGCGTGCGCCTGGTTGACGGCGGTCAGCAGGGGCGAGGAGACCAGCAGCGACGCCTCGGCCAGCAGCCGCTCCGTGGCGGCCTCCTCGACCCCTACGACGGGCAGCGCGCCGGTATCCTCTCCGGCCGCGGACAGCAGGGCGGACCGCGCGGGGGCCGGCGCGTCCAGGACCACACCGAGGAGCGGTTTCCCGTCGTACTGTGCCGCTTCCACGGCGGCGCGCAGTGCCGCGCCCGCCCGGGCGACGGCCGCGTGGTCGGCGGGGTGCAGATCCGGTGTGGACAGCTGGACGACCGCGCCGCGCGCCGCACGCGCCCGGGCGGCCCGGGGCGGGGCGATCGTGCCGACCGTGTGCACGCCCTGGGTGCGCTGCCCGCCCAGCCAGCCCGGCCGGTGCAGGCAGCGGACGGCCGACGCCGGCCAGGTACCGCCGGGCGGGGGGCCACCGGAGGCGACGAAGACAACGGGCACGCCGCAGGCGCTCAGGCGCGCGGCGAGCGCATCGTCGTCGCACACCACGGCGGCGCCGAGGGCGGCGCCCGCGTCCGGCTCACCGGTCAGCTCGACTTCGGTGAGGTGGGCGCTGACATGGCGCAGCGCGGCCTGGGACTCCAGGGTGGGCCGGGCGGCGGCGAGCACGCGCAGCCGCGGCGGGGCGGGATGCGGGGCGGTGGTGGGAGAGGACATGGTGGCTCCGGGCGCGGTCGGTTCCAGACGCGGGGTGAGGGGACGGCGGGGCCGTCAGTAGCTCCAGGCCGGTACGGCGCCCATGCGGGCGAGGTCGTCGCTGTAGCCGGCGGCGGTCGCCGAGCAGCCGCCGCACATCGTCGGACCCTGTTGCTTGAAGAGATCCGCGTGGGTGCGAAAGACCGGGCTGTCGAGCATGACCCTGCCGTCGTCGGTGCGCAGCGCCGCGCCGCCGGGGCCCTCGTCCCCCTCCTTGTGCGGAAGGCAACTGCACGAGAACATCCGGCCGTTCTTGCCGTCCAGGTAGATCACGTCGTCGGTGACCAGACACAGCGGCTCCGAGGCCCGCGGCGGCAGGGACTCCTCGAAGAAGGCCTTCTGCTCCTCGGGTGTGTCGCCGTAGAAGCGCTTGCCGAGCGGTACGAGCGTGGTGGCCGGGTCGGCGGTGTAGATGGGCTCGCAGGCGGCGATGACCTCCGTGGCCGACGGATAGCGGATCTCACGGTCCAGCTTGATCGCGGACAGCTCCCACTGCTGGACGCCGAGGTCGGTCAGCACCCGCTGCAGCTCGGGCATCTGCGCGAAGTTGTGCGGTCCCACGACCGAGTTGACGCGCGGGATGATCCCCAGCTCCTTTGCCCGGCGCAGCCCTTCCAGGCCGTTGTCGAACATGCCGGGAGAGCGGCGGTAGACGTCATGGGTGGCAGCGGAGGAGCCGTCCAGGCTGACGATCACCTGGGCCAGCCCGGCGTCGGCGAGCCGGTCGACGAAGCGGGGAAGGAACATGCCGTTCGTGATCAGCGACATGCGCATGCCGTGCTCCGTGCCCATGCGCACCAGATCGACGACGTCCCGGTGCATCAGCGGCTCGCCGCCGGTGAAGCGGACGTAGCCCACCCCCTTCGCCACCGCCTCCGGCAGCAGCTCGGCGAAGTCCTCCGGGCTGAACCGGTAGGTGTCCCGGGACAGGGCGAACTCGCACATGAAGCAGTCGGCATTGCATGCCTCCAGCACACGGATGAACAGATACCGGTGTCGTTCCTGCATGATCGGTCAGCCTTTCAGGAAGGGAGGTCGGCGGGGCGGGGACCGGTGCCGCGGCGTGCCGCGGTGGCCAGCACGATGTCGGCGACTTGGGCCGCGCCGCCGGTGCCGACCAGCCGGGCCAGGGCGGTCCATTGGCCTTGCTGCCGCTCGACCGCGGTGAGGCAGGCGCCGATGCGCCCGGTCAGGGCCGCGCGGACGGGCGCGGGGGTGCGGGCGGCGCGCGCGATCCCGCCGTAGATCAGTTGCAGGGCAGCATCCTCGCCGGGTGATCCATCGCCGTCCGCGACGTCACCGGGTGCCGTGGCCAGGCGGGCGTCGAGCACCTCCTGGGCGCGGAACACCTCCTCGGGCCACTCGGTGACCGGCGCCTCGGTGGCCTGCGCGTAGAAGGAGGCGTTGAGGACCTGGCTGATGTTCTGCGGGGGCAGGCAGACCACGGGTACCCCGCGTGTGCTGGTCTCCAGCAGCGTGGTCAGACCGGGGGAGGTGAGCAGGACGTCGGCCTCGGCGATCTCGGTCAAAAAGCCCCGGTGGCCGAGGGCGCCGCTCCGTACGTCGAGGCCCGCCGGAACGGTGATGCCGTCGAACACCCCCTCGGGCACGTTGCCGCAGAGCGTGACCTGCCTGGCGCCCCACGCGGCGAGAGCGTCAAGCGCGGCCGGCACCGTCAGGGACAGGTAGTCGGAGGGATCGTCCAGCAGCGGTGACAGCAGGCCGCCCAGGCTGACCACCGCGCGGCGTTCGCCGGCCCGTCGCATCTCGCGTCCTGTCCGGACCGGCCCGGGGACGACCACCGACTCGACCCAGCGCAGATTCTCCACCCGGGCCAGCACGGGCCAGGCCGGACCCGGCAGCCCCGGAACCAGCTGCGCGCAGTAGGCGCTGGCGCGCAGCGGCAGGCTGTCCAGATCGTCCTTCGTCCACAGGAACGGCAGGCTGTCGACGAACACGACGGGGCAGCCGGCGTCTTCCAGCGCCACTGCGGCGGCCCGGTCCAGGACGCACACGGCGGCGTCCAGGGACTGCTCGTCCACCAGGGCGCGCAGCGACCGCGCATCCGTGAGGTCGACGTCGTGCCACTCCTCGACACCGTGGCCGCGCACGATCTCGCGGCCGAGCCGTGAGCCGAGCCCGACGAAGCGCACGCGGTCGTCGCCGAGCTCCGCCCGCAGCGCGTGCACGATCGCCCCGAGCTTTCCGGCACTGCCCCAGCCGAACTCGACGCCGCACAGGGCGACGGTCACGGCGGTGGCCGGCCGGCCGGGCCCGGCGGGCGCGGGGAGTGTGCGCAGGGCGGTCGTCATGCCGGCACCACCGTTTCCGCGGTGGCCGGCTGCGCCACGGGCGTGTCGGCGCGGTCCGTCGCGTGCCGGTGGTAGGCCAGGGCCGGGTCCAGCTCCGGTGCGCTCCACGGCCCCGGCCGGACGCCGAGACCGGCCGCCCAGTCCAGAGCGGTGCCGACCGCGCCGTCGAGGCAGTGCGCGGACCAGCTGCCGTCGAACGGCAGCCGCAGCACCGGGGAGATCTCGTCGAGTGCCGCAATCATCGGGCTGTAGGTGGTGCCGGGGTCGAGCAGCAGGGCGACGGGCTTGCGCAGCGCGGAGGCCCAGCCCAGTTCGAGCGCGACGCCCGTGGAGGGCGGGGTTCCCGGGTAGGCGAGCACCAGGTCGGCGCACTGCATCGCGCGGAAGTCGGAGGGGACGCACTCCTGCGGGGGCAGCCCCCACTCGCCCCACCCCTCGTTGTGGTGGGCGTTGAAGACTGCGTGCCCGGCGTCGAGAAGTGCCTCACGCAAGGCCGACAGCCGCTGCCGCCACTGCGCACGGACCACGCCGTCGGCCGGATCGATGAACTGCACGAACGGCGCGGCGAGAAAGACACGCAGGCCGCCGGTGAGGCCGTCGCCGGTGCGCCGGGCGGCCGCGGTGTGCGCCGCGGCAGCGGACGTGGGGGGCAGGGGAGTGGCGCCGCTCATGCCTGCTCTCCCGCCTCGGTCAGCCGGTCGTACTTCAGGGCGTTCCCGCGTGCCAGCTCCACCGGGTAACGCTGCTCGTTGAGGGCGAGCTTCTCGCGGGCGGCCGCGAGCAGGTCGATACCGGCCGAACGGGACAACCGCAGCAGGTAGTTGAGGATGTCGGCCAGCTCGTGGGCGAGCTCGCGGCGGAACTCGGGGTCCTCGAAGGGGCGTGCCGCGGCCTCCTCCGGGGTGAGCCACTGCAGAAGCGCCAGCAGCTCCCCGCTCTCGCCGCCGAGGGCCATCGCCAGGTTCTTGGGGTTCTGGAAGGCGTCCCAGCCGCGTGCCGCTACGAAGGAGTGCAGTTCGTCGGCGTACTGGTCCAGGTCACTCATGTGCGTCTCCGGTGCGGTGCGGCGATGCGGGCAGGGTCAGGCCCCATTGGACGATGCAGGTGTCGGGGTGGTACGCGGCCGGCATCAGGCCCTCCAGGGACCAGCCGCGGCTCTGCATGAGCGCGGTGATGGCGGGATCCGGCGGCTGGTGGGTGTAGAGCTTGCGACCGAGCCCGCGGTGCAGGTCGGGCAGCTGGTCCAGGAGCTGGGCCAGGACGGCTGGATGGTCCGCGCACAGCGGCATCAGCTTGACGGACAGGCCCTTCTTAGGGCCGGCGGCGGCCACTCCGCACACGGTGTCCGTGTCGTCCACCGCCACGTGGATGATCTTGAACTTCTGGTTGAGATCACCGTGGTGGCGCCGGTTGTGCCCGGCGATCAGCGCGTCCACCCAGTCCGCGTTCACCCCCCGGTACGCGGGCTGCATCGCGCGCAGCACGAGCTCACGCAGCCCGGGCGCGTCCTGTGGCCGGAACAGGCGGATGCGGGCGCCGCTCACGGCGCCGCCGTGGTCGTCCCCGGCGGACTCCGTGCGCAGGGTCAGGTCCTTGTAGAGCATGTGCTCGGTGCTGTCCGACTTGTACTGGCCGGGCGCGCCGCCCGCCAGCACGAAGCCGTGCCAGAGGAAGAAGTCGATCGCGGCGGTGTTGGCGGCGGCGACCGTGCAGTAGAGCTGCCGGGCGCCGGCCTCGCGGGCGAAGTCCTCCGCCGCGCGCAACAGGGTGGTGCCGAGTCTGGAGCGGCTGCGGTGTTCCGGCACGAGGATCAGCGGACTGATCTTCACGGTGCCCTGGCGCTTGACCACCAGATGCAGCACACCCAGCCGCTCGGCGTCGGGTGTGTCGTCCGCACACAGCACGAAGGTGCGCTGGGAGTGGGAGAAGTGGCCGAACGGGTCGCGTCCGGAGGCGAGGTGCGCATCGAGGACGCGATCGGCGTGCGCGGCGTGGTCACCGTCGTAGAACAGGCTGAGCGTGCTGGTGAAGAGGGACCTGAGGAAGTCTCGGTCGCCCTCGCGGGCCGCGCGGATGCGCGGGGAACCGGCCTGGGGCGGCTCAGCCGTGGGCATGGGCGTGTGTGTCAGGGCTGTCACCGTGTGATCACCTTGGTCTGGGTCTCTGGGCTGCTGTCGCTGTTCACGCCAGGTGCGGTCCGGCCGAAAGGACCCGCATGGCACGGGACTCGCGCATGTCCCGGCAGGCACGGTCCGCTTCAGCCGGCGGTCGGTGCCATGGGACTCCGCATCGTGGTCGCGGTCTGCCGCGGCAACACAGGCCCTGTCGGCACCGCGCGCCCGCTGGGTCGGGGCCGGGACATCCGGGACAGGGCCTCGGCATGACCGCGGCTCGTTGGTTCGTGGCAGGACGCTAGGCGCGGCCGGAGAAAGTTGTCAATCGTTTTCTAGAACCTTGTCAAGCTTTGGCAAGTGATCTAGGTTCGATTTGACCGAACGGCCGCATCGGCTCCGGGAACTACCGTTCCGGGCCGGTCCGGCCACACCTGCCAGCCTCCGGTGGGCCTACAGGCACCACCACAAACCTCCGGGGGGACCGTCATGAAGCACGCCCGTCTTCGCACCACCACCGCCATCCAGACAGCCGCCGTCCTCGCATTCGGGGCATTCGGGGCGGCAGCCGTCTGCTCAGGCGCCGGGGGCCCTACGGCCCGGGCCGCGCACATGAGGATCGACTGGCCGCTCCACGGCGCGCACGGCGTCCGCGCGCAGTCCTCCATGGCGGCCGTGGCGGACCGCATAGACTGGCCGTGACCCGCGGGCCGCGGGGTCCGCGGCGAAGGTCTGCGCCCCGTGCGGTACGGCGTCGCGGGAGCTGTCCGGGCGGGGCGTGCGCAGCCCGCCGTCCCCGCCGACCGGCCCGCTCCCGTCCGCCGGCCCGCCGTCCCCTCACCGCCAGGGTTGCCAAACATTGACAACCCTGTGCTCGCCACTGAAAATGGTCCCGTTCACCGGTGACCAACAGGCTCAGGGGTTGGCTAACAGGCTCAGGGATGGCTAAGTGCTCGAACAACCCGAGTTCGGACTGCTGTTGAAGACGCTCCGGCAGGAGCGGGGCCTGTCCCAGGCCGAGGTTGCCGAGGGGGGCATGTCCACCGCGTATCTGTCACGCCTGGAGTCCGGGTCCCGGCGCCCGACCACTATGGTGCTCGACCACCTCACCCGAAGACTTGGCGTGCCCGAGTCCGTCTTCCAAGGCATCCACACCTCGCTGCTGGCTCAGGCCCTGGCCTCCGCCAGTTCCTCGGACGATACCGACGACGCCATCCGCCTGCTCGGCGAGGCCGTCCAGGCGGACAGCGGCGAGGACCTCTCCCTGCGCTGGCTGTCCCTGTGGAAACTGGCCCAGCTGCACGCCACGCGGGGCGAGCGCCAGCACGAACTCGCCGCGGCACGCGAACTCACCGAACTCAGCGACCGCCTCCAGGTGCCCACCCTCCAGGTGCGCTCCCGCACGTTCCTCGCCCGCTGCCTGCGTGCCCTCGGTGGCATCGACGAGGCCCGCGACGTCGCCCAGAACGCCCTGCTTACCGCCGACAACGGGGCCGTCCCCGTGGCGGACACCCTCCGCGCCCAACTGGTGCTCGTCTCACTCAAGGCGGAGTCGGGCCTGATCACGGAGGCGCGCCGGCTCGCCGACCAGCTGCTGGAACCGATCGACGCCCTGCCCCCCGTACTGCGTGCCGAGGCCCTGTGGTCGGCCGCCAACGTGCGCATCCGCCAGGGCGACCACGCGGGCGCCGCCCAGCTGTTGCAGCGGGCCCTGGCCGAAGTGCCCAGCCACGACGACCTGATGCTGCGGCTGCGGCTGGCCGCCTCTTCCCTGTACCTGCAGATGATCCCGCGCCGGGTGACCGAGGCCCAGCAGTGGCTGACCGAGGCCGAACGCGCCCTGAGTCTCTTCGGAGGCCCGCTGCACCGCCAGGAGCTTCTCGTCATCAAAGCCCATCTCGCCTTCCACCAGCGGGATCTGGCGCAGGCCAAGAGGTTGTGCGAACAGCTCACGGACGCCCTGGCGCAGCTGACCTTCCGCGACCGGATCCGGCTTGAGGTCCTCGCCCAGCAGATCCGCATCCTGGAGGGCGACCGCGAGGCGGGCGTCCGCCGTATCGAGGAACTCGCCCAGGAGGCCCAGAGCGCCTCCAACGTCCACCTTGCCTCCGAGATCTGGCGCACGCTGGCCGAGACCCTGGCCTGGGCCTCGGAGAGGTAGGCCGCCCCCCGGCCATGTACACCGCCGCCGTCGGGTAGTTCCTCATCACCCCCGGCCCGCGACCGTCCCGATGCGGACTGATGGCTGCCTGCCCGGACCTCGTCACCTCGTCGCCTCCGTCGGGCGCGCAGCCATGGTGCACGCGGGCGTGCCCCCCCACACGCGGCATCCTGCTGAGGCCGGCAGGTGCCGGGACGGGGGTACTACGGGCACTGCGGGGCCCACTTCCGGGCGTTCCCTGATGAGCGCCGGCATGTACCGGCACTCCACCCTCGCCCCGCTGCGGGGCAACAGCGCCGTCGTCCAAGGGCCACCGTCGGCGCCGCCCTCCTCTCGGTGACAGATGGACACCGAGAGCAAGTTTTCGTCAAGCCACTGGCACTTTTAGGCACATCACAGGCAAGAGAAGTTGCCAAAGTGTTGACACCGTTTTGGCAACTACAGCAACATCATCTCAGGGGCCGAGGAACTCCCAGCTTGCCGCCCGGGGGCTCCTCACGGCTGAAGCGGAACTGTGGCAGGGCTCGACCGCTGCCGCTGGACCACAGGAGATACGGAGGAGGGTCTCGATTGTCAGCCCTTCATGCACATGTGGAGCGCCGGACGATGGCAGACGCTGATCAACGTGGCGCACCACCCCTGGACGGCCCGGGGCAGCCGGTCCCCAGGACCCTCGCCGACCACCTGGCGAAGTACGCGCTGATCACACCCGACGCGCCGGCCATCCAGCACGGCGATGCCGTGCTGACCTACGCCGAGCTGGACGAACAGGCGACGAGGCTGGCGATCCGTCTGCGAGACCTGGGCGTCGCGCATCAAGCGCGGGTCGCGGTGGAGATCCCGCGCTCGATCGACCACTTCGTGGCGCTCCTGGCAGTCTTCCGGGCGGGCGGGACCCACGTCCCGATCGATCCGGACCAGCCGGCCGAGCGCAGGCGGTCGATCGCCGAAGCCGCACAGGCCCACGTTCACATCGGCCGGGGCCTGAGCGTCGAACGCTTGCCGGCGACCGCGGCGGCGGCGCCCGGCACGGGTGATCTCGCCTACATCATCCACACTTCGGGTTCAACCGGTACGCCCAAGGGCGTGATGGTCGGCCACGAGGCGTTCCTCCACCACCTGACAAGGGTCCAGGACGTCTACGGCTGCAGCTCCCGCGACCGGATCCTGATGCTGGCAGGCCCGGTCTTCGATGTGTCACTGGAGCAGATCGGCCTCGCGGTCCTCAGCGGGGCCACGCTCGTCCTGCCCGACGCCGATTTCTGGATGCCGCAGGAGATCCCCGACAAGATCGCGGAGCTGGGCATCACGGTGGTCGACATCTCTCCGGCCTACTTCCGCGAGACGCTCGCCCATGTCGAACGCCGCGACCCTCGGCTGCGTACCCTGCGGCTGCTGAACATCGGCAATGACGTCATCCGCTACGGGGACCTCCAGGAGTGGTTCGCCAAGGACGTTCCGGCGGATGTCCTGTGCTGCTACGGGCCCACCGAGGGCACGGTCACCGCCACGGTGTACCCGGTCACTCCGGCGATGGCCGAGGGGAAGAACCCGTCGGTGCCGGTCCCGATCGGGTCGCCGCTCCCCGGAACCCGTGTCCATGTGCTGGACGAACAGCTGCACCCCGTCGAGGACGGTGCTGTCGGGGAACTGTTCATTTCCGGGCCGCGAGTCGCCGCCGGCTATCTGAACCGAGCCGAGGAGACCGCCGCCCGCTTCCTGCACGACCCGTTCGCGGGTGACTCCGGTACACGCATGTACCGGACCGGGGACATGGTCAGCAGGCGGTCGGACGGCGTTCTTGAGTTTCACGGCAGACGGGACGGCCAGGTCAAGATCCGTGGTTTCCGGGTCGAGCTCGGTGAGGTGGAGCACGCTCTGCGTACTCATCCGGGCGTCCGCGCGGCTCACGCCCAAGCGGAAAGGGACGGCGACGAGGTCGCGATCACGGCTTACGTCGTGGGAGAGGTGGATGTGCGGGAGCTCGCCGAGGACCTCCGCAAGCGGCTCCCCGACCACATGGTCCCGGCGAAGTGGGCCACACTCGACGCACTGCCGTTCACGCCCGGGGGCAAGGTCGACCGGGCGGCGCTGCCCGCTGCCGGGCGTATCGTCGCCGACCCGGAGGGGCCCCGGTCCTTCTCCCGCACCGAAGCCGAGCTCTCGGACATCTGGGAGTCGCTGCTGGGCACTGCCCCGGCCACGGGGAGAGATGACTTCTTCGGTCTTGGTGGCGATTCGCTGAAGATCGCACGCCTCAGCGCGCGCATCGGCGCGGTGTTCGGAGTCCGGGTGCCGCTGCGTCAGCTCATGCAGCACAGCCGTCTGTCGGATCTCACGGAGCTCGTGGAGGACCTCGTACGGCGCGACTCCGCCCGTTCCGCCGCCAAGGAGACCTTCAAGACGCGTTCCGCAGCGTTCGACGTGACGGTCTCGGTCAGCGATCCGGCATTTCTCGGGACACCGATCGGTCACCGCCGCACCTGGATGCTGGAACGGTCTCTCAGCGAATTCCAGTCGGATCTGGAGCATCTGGACCGGCTCGTCGCGTCGCAGATACGCGGCGTCGACCGACCCGTCATCAACGGGTCCTGGGACCGGAGCGGAGCTCGGTACACGCCCTCGCAGCTGGTCATCGAGGGGCAGGAGGTCATGCAGGACTGGGAGCGCCCGCTGATGCGGGCCATGGCGTCCCATGTCACCGAGAGCCGAGGGCACGTGCTGGAGGTGGGCTTCGGCATGGGAATCTCGGCCACCTTCATTCAGGAGTTCGGAGCAGCTTCCCACACGGTCATCGAGCCGAACGAAGACGTCATCGCCGCCTTCGAACGGTGGCGCGAAGGCTACCCGGACCGTGACATCCGGCTGGTTCGCGGGTTCTGGGACGACGTGATCGACCAGCTCGGACAGTTCGACGCGATTTTCTTCGACACCTATCCGACCAACGAGCGCGAGTATCGCGACACGGTCGTGCACAGCACCAACTACGCGGAGAACTTCTTCGAGGCGGCCGCCGCCCATCTTCGGACCGGAGGCGTCTTCTCCTACTACACCAACGAGATCGACACCGTCGGACGCTCCCACCAGCGCAGTCTGCTCAGGCATTTCTCCTCGTTCTCGGTGGAGGTGGTGCGCGATCTCGCGCCGCCGAGTGACTGCACCTACTGGTGGGCCGACTCGATGGTCGCCGTCAAAGCCGTTAAATGAGAGAGGCGGATACACGCATGCCCCCCAAGACGCTCGTGACCTATGTGCTGAGCGAGGAGGACAACGACGCGCTCGACGCTGTCATCCACGACATCGTGCGAGCTGGGCACGACCCGAGGTCCGGTGACCTGTACGACCTTGCGTGGCGGTACCTGGCCGGCGTCCCCGCGGGTCTGCGCGAGGCACTGAGCGGTTTCCGCAACGCGGAGACCGGTAGCGCGTTCGCGATCCGGGGCTTCCGCCTGGACCCGGACGCGATCGAGCCGACCCCGGTGAGCTGGGCCGAACCCGACTCGTTGCGGAGAGAGGAACTCTTCCTCGCGCTTACCGGTATGTGCCTCGGCGAGGTCTACGGCTGGTCGACCCTCCAGAACGGCAGTCTGATACAGAACGTCCTGCCCCTGCCGGGCATCGAGCAGGAGCAGAGCGGCCACAGCAGTGACGTCCTTCTGGGGTGGCACACCGAGGACGCGTTCCATCCCTATCGGTGCGACTACGTCGGCCTGCTCGGCATTCGCAACCTCGACCGGGTCCCCACGACGGTCGCCTCGATCCGGGACATCGAGCTCAGCGAAGATGCCAAGAAGATCCTCTCCGAGCCCCGTTACGTGATCTATCCCGACACCGAGCATCTGGGTCAGACCCCCGACGACGGGACCCACTTCGGACTGTCGGAGATCCAGAAGCTGCGGGACAACCCGGAGCCCGTGGCCGTCCTCTTCGGCCACCCGGACGAGCCTTACCTGAGGCTCGACCCCTTCTACATGTCGACCTTCGGGACCGACCCCGAGGCCGAGGAGGCGCTCAAGGAGATCTGCGAGAAGCTCAGGATCTCCGAGTACGACGTTGTTCTCGAGCCGGGCGACATCGTCTACGTCGACAACTTCACCGCGGTACACGGCCGACGTCCCTTCCGCGCGCGGTACGACGGACGTGACCGCTGGCTCAAGAAGCTCACGGTGACACGGAACCTTCGCCCTTCGCGTGGTCTGCGCCGCTCGTCCTCCTGCCGAGTGATCGGCTGACGCGGGGGGATCTGCGCTGCGAGCGGGTGCGGGAAACGAGGCGTCCGCGCCACGGGCCGACTTCTGTCAGCCGCCGGACGCACGGCACGTGCCCGGCCTGGGCCAACGCCATGCAAGTCCGGCATCCCGTCCTGCCCGCGACGAGGCCGGCGGCATGTCCCATGTCCGCCGCGTCATTGAGGACTGCGCCCGGGCCATGGGCGCAGTCCACCCAGAAGGCGCCACGGCCGGCACCAAGGGTTCGCGGGAGTCGGCGGCTTCCCCACTCCTGGCGAGAAACCTCGCGGTCGGGGAGGCGGTGTGCGCCATCCGGCCACAGCGGCTGTGACGACTGATGGAGACCAGCGCCGACCCTCGAACGCAACCACGCGCCCCTGTGGGCTCGCACCGGGTGAGCCGTTCGAAGAACAGATCCACTTCAGCGGCCCCGTCCGCTCCGTCCCTTCCGGAAGAGAAGTCATGCGTCCCTGTCTCCTGCTCGTCGATGGCCGGCCGGGCACCTTCACCGATCACGTCCTGAGCCGAGACGATCTCGACCTCGTGCTCTTGAGGTTCGGAGAACACCTCTCCTCACTGCCCGCTGACCACCTGCTGCGCACGGCGGACATCCCCACGTTCACGATCGCCGCCGACGCCGACATCCGGCGTGAGGCTGAGCGCTACCTCACCTGGGTGGCGGGGCTCCCGGCACGACCGGCCCACTTCTGCAACCCGCAGGAGCCCCTCCAGGAGATCTCCCAGCGGTTCGCCGGCCTCGTCGGCCTGCCGCACCTCGACGCCGAGCAGGTCGCCTGGGTCCGGGACAAGACCGCGATGAAGCGGCGGTTCCGGGAAATCGGCGTCCCCTGTGCGGAGTTCTCCGAGGTCGCGAATGGCGAGGAAGTCCTCGGCTTCGCCGCCGCGCACGGATGGCCACTCATCCTCAAGCCGGTTGACGGCTGGTCATCCATCGATACCTACAAGCTCAACGACGAGCACGATCTCGCGAGGCTCCTTCCACTGCCTCCCTCACGGCGGTGGATGGTGGAGGAGTTCCTCACGGGACGCGAGTACCAGTTGTGCGCTCTCGTCGCTCACGGACGGGTCCTGGACACCTACGTCTCGTGGACGCCGTGCGCGCTGCTGGAAACCATCTACGGCGGCATCAACGGCTCCATCAGTCTCGGCGTCGACAACGAACTGGGCATCGACGAGAAGGGGTTGGTTCAGCGCATCGTCGACGGTATGCGCATCGACCACGGCTACCTGCACATGGAGTTCTTTCGGTCGGACGACGGCGGCATCCACATGAGCGAGGTGGGAGCCAGGCTCGCCGGCTGCGAGCTGCCCTCCAACCATGGGTTCGCCCGGAACTTCGACATGATGGCTGCGACACTCGACACCTACCTGGGCCGCGTGCCCTCACTGGAATACTCGACGCCGTGCTGTGCCGGAGACCTGTTGCTCCCCTACAAGTCCGGCCGCGTCGTCAAGGTCACGCCCCTGGAGACGCTGCTCTCCATGCCGGGGGTGGTTCGCGGCCGGATGAACATCGCGATCGGCGACGACCTGCCGGATCAGCGGGCCTCCCACGCATCCGCCGGTTACGTGCAGATCGTCGGTCCGTCACGTCAGATCGTGGAGGACCGGATGAACGGGGTCCTGGACGCCTTCGAACTGGTGACGGAGGACGTGTCCTGAAGGCCTGCGCCCATGGCCGTCCCTTCGCGGGACCGAAGATCAGGACCGCGAGGTTCTGACCGTTTGCCGGGCGTCTTTCCCCCTCCTGGAGTCACTCGGGACCGTGCTGTCCGTGACGGCCAAGGGGGGTCCTACGCGCTCGCCGGGCCGACGCCGGCCGTTTATGCAAGGGATGGTGGGAAGTTGAAAACTCGTCGCGCTCCGCGGACCTCGTCCGAGACCTGGCTCCGCTGCCCGAGGCCCCTACCCGGTGCCCAGGCGCGGCTCGTCTGTTTCGCGCACGCGGGCGGCTCTGCCGCGGCCTTCCGCTCCTGGAGCATGGGACCCGACGTCGAGGTGGTCGGTGTCCAGTATCCGGGTCGGGCCGATCGTTTCGGAGAACCGTTTCCCGAGAGTCTGGAACGGCTCGGCCGCGAAGTCGGCGAAGCGATCGCCACGCTGGACGAGCGCCCGACGGCTCTGTTCGGTCACAGCATGGGCGCTCTGGTTGCCTACGAGGTGGCTCGTTGTCTTGAGGACATCGGCCAGGCACCCGTCCATCTGTTCGCCTCGGCGTGCCGTTCGCCGCGGATCGCCGAAAGCAGACCACCTGTCGCAGGGCTGGACGACGCGACCCTCGCCGCGGAACTGATGAAGATGGGAGGCACCGATGCTCTGGTCCTGGAGGACCTGGAGCTGCGCGATCTGATCCTGCCCTATACCCGCGCGGACTTCACCCTGCTTGAGGCTTACGCGCCATCGGCGCACCCACTCGCAAAAACACCGGTCCTGGCACTCAACGCAGTTGCTGACCCTTACGCGACCGTCACGGAGATGGCCGGATGGTCGCAGGCCACGCAGGCCGGGTTCCGGATGGAGAGGTTCGCCGGAGACCACTTCTATCTGGTTCCCAGGCAGGAGGAGGTGCTCGCCATGCTCCGCGCCGCCCTGGGGGTGTAGGAGGGCCGGGGCGCAGCGGCAAGGGGATCCCAGCAGGGGCAGCTTGCCGTTCTCCTGAGTGCCTGTGTCTGAGGCCGACACGACAAGACATCCGAAGAATCGTCGAGGTCAGAAGCCTGGACCTCGGCTGTACCCCCGGGCGTAGATCGGGTGGGGGTGGCCGTTGTGGCCGTTACGGTCTTCGTCAAGGGGTCCGTCGGGTCGGCAGAGAGGCAGGGGGGCAATGGTGGGGGCACGCATCGCAGTCTCGGCGGTGTATTGCTCTCCCCGCTGCCGCAAACGGGCCTGATCCGCGGGTAAGGCAGTGCCGGACAAGAGCCGAGTTCGTTACGGCCTGTTCGAGTAGCGGGGCCGTGACTCTCACGACCACCCGGGCACATACGGCCTCACCGTAGATCGCGTGCGCGGTCCTGCTGCTCGTGGTGGGGCGGTCGCGTAGGCGCCGGACGGATGCCTTCGACGGATATGGAGCAGGCCGGCGGCACGGCGGATCAGATGGGCTCTCCGACGAACCGCAGCCACAGCCCGCGGATCAGGGCGCCCGCCACGAGGGCGGCGATGACGGGGCCCGCGAGGAAGATGGTCAGGCCCGCGCCGATGTTGGCGCCGATCACTCCCGCGGTGACAATGCGCCAGCCCACACCGAGCAGCATCCCCGCGACAAGCAGCGGCAGGACGACCCGCCACCAACGCGGGTCGAACCGCCCGCGCCGGGAGGCGTGGAGCAGAAACACCGCCGAACCGACGGCCAGCAGCAGCGAGATCACGCCCAGCACCGTTTCCTGCCCCGGTCCGAGGGGGAGAGGCCGGACGGCATAGTCGAGCTCAACCGGCGGAATACCGTCCACGCCCTGCTGCCCCATCAGCCACCAGGCGACGACGGGCACAGCCGCGACCAGACCGGCAGCGGCGGCGGCAACCGAGGCACCCCGGGGAGAGCGGGCACGTACCGAAGTGGTGGGCATGATGCCATCGTGGCTGGGCACCCGCCGGGAGGCATGAGTGCGAATACTCATTTCGTCGACGGTCACCCAGGATCCAGCAGCCCGGCCGACGCGCGTAGCGCGCTGGCCGGAAGCCGCTGACTCCTGACGGTCCGGACAGCTCCGGTCCGGGCGTCGGTTCAGATGAGGGTGTTGTACGTGTTCCAGCCGGCGCCGATCTCCAGGCGCGGTCCGAACGGCGCGTCGGCCTTGCCCGTGGCGAAGTAGATCCAGAGCCTGCCTTCGCGGTCACGGGCCAGCAGGCTGCCCGCGCGGCCGTGCCCGGACAGGTCTCCGGGCGTGGTGAGGGCGGTGTAGGTGTTCCAGCCGCCGCCGATGCGGGTGCGGTCGGCGAAGGGGGTGGTGGGCCGGCCGGTTCCCCGGTAGAGCCAGAGCACACCGTTGTGGTCGCGGGCGACCAGATCGGGGCGTCCGTCGCCCGTCAGGTCTGTGCCGCCCGTGATCACGGTGTAGGTGTTCCAGCCACCACCGACGCGGCTGCGGGAGGCGAAGGGGGCGCTCGGGTTGCCGGTGCCCTTGTACAGCCAGAGCGTGCCGGCCCGGTCGCGGGCGAGGAGGTCCGGCCTGCCGTCCCCGGTCACATCGCCCGCGCCGAGAAGGGTGCCGTAGATCTGCCAGCCGCCCCCGACCCGGCTGCGGGACAGGAACGGGGCGTTGCCGTCGCCGCTGCCCGTGTAGTACCAGAGCACGCCGGAGCGGTCGCGGGCGACGAGATCGCCGTTGCCCTGGACGCCGAAGGTGGAGACCTTGGTCAGCAGGTCGTACGCCTGCCAGCCGCCTCCGATGCGGGTGCGGGGGGTGTAGTACTGGCCGGCGTAGTCCGGGGATTCGCTCTCCTTGTACTGCCACAGGACACCGGCGGCGTCCCTGCCGTAGAAGGAGTGCCTGGCGTAGGCGGGGGTCCAGTCGTGTTCGAAGTGGACCTCCTGGTTCTGCCTGAGCACCTCTCTGCCGTCGTTGGCGAACGTGGAGAAAGCCCCGTTCAGGAAGCCCGTTGGAAGTTCCCAGGAGGTGAACAGGCGCAGGTCCTCTGTGGCCTCGACCGGCTTGTCGGCTCCCCACGAGTGGGCGGGAAGGTCGAGGACAGCGGCGCCGCTCGTATCGATCGTCCACGGGGCGGGCTCGTAAGGGGAACCGCCCGCCGAGTACTCCACACGCACGCCCTTGGCCAGCTGCGAGGCGGTGTAGCCGGCAGCCGCCAGCTGTCGCGAGGTGAAACGCAGCTGGGTGTGGGTTGTCGCAGGGGGCGAAGACATGGCCCCCATGCGCGTGGTGAGTCGCATATGGACGGGCTGGGGATAACCGGCGCTGACGACGACAGTCGCGTTGGAGCCGCTACCGTGCCTCGGGGATTCCCAACTGCTCGAGAACGACGGCGTTGACAGGCGCATCCCTATCGGGCCCTGTTCGTAGGCGTTGTCGAGGAACTGTCCGCTGGCACCGTCCACGAGGCGGCCGTACATGGTGACGTCGCTGTCGACACCGTACTCGGCGACCACGTGAAGACGAGTCACGCCTTCGGCCAGAGGCGCTCCGGGAATACCGTCGTGGTCGCTGTCGGCCGCGCCGATCTCGAAGACCTTCCTCGACGAGTCCGAGGGGTCGTCATGGGACGGCACGTCGGTACCGGTGTCGTCCGTGATGCGTATGTGCTCCAGTCCGGTGCCGTGCAGATCCAGCCGGATGTAGGTGTCGCCGACGGGAGGGTCGGTGACAGCGAGGTCAGCCTCCCCCGGGGTGCCGTTGACATAGATGGTGCTGGGGGTGCTGAGATCCAGCCCGGGGACGGAGGCGTCGGAGCCGGCAGCTGTGGCCGTCTGTACGGGGACCGTACCGATTACTGCACTCAGTGCGGCGATCGCGAGGGCTGCGCGGTGATGGTGGCTTGTGCGCACGGGGGGAGGCCTTCCAGGGCTTGTCGATGGCTGGCTTTGTCGCAGGTCGGGTGTTGGGGCGAGTGCCCGGCCCCTGGGCCGGGCACCCTGCGGCCCAGCTAGGCAAGGTCGCGGAAGGTGGCGAATCCGCCGTCGTTGGGCCAGAGGCGTTGGGCGGAGCCGAGGTGGCCGTTGCCGTCGCCTGCCCACCAGTAGAGGTTGCCGGAGCCGGAGATGGCGGCGAGGT
>NZ_JBVHPV010000024.1:17594-30794 GCF_055567715.1 Streptomyces sp. NPDC026377 | reverse complement strand
CTTGCCGTCTGAGTTGAAGTCGCCGGTGGTGAGGTCGCGGAAGGTGGAGAAATCGCCGTCGTTGGGCCAGAGGCGTTGGGCGGAGCCGAGGTGGCCGTTGCCGTCGCCTGCCCACCAGTAGAGGTTGCCGGAGCCGGAGATGGCGGCGAGGTCGGTCTTGCCGTCTGAGTTGAAGTCGCCGGTGGTGAGGTCGCGGAAGGTGGAGAAATCGCCGTCGTTGGGCCAGAGGCGTTGGGCGGAGCCGAGGTGGCCCTTGCCGTCGCCTGCCCACCAGTAGAGGTTGCCGGAGCCGGAGATGACGGCGACATCGGCTTTCCCGTCTCCGTTGAAGTCGCCGGAGGTCAGATCCCGGAAGGGCTTGAAGTCCTCATCCGTAAGCCACAGCTTGAGGGTCTCGCCGAGACCGCCGTTGCCGTCACCCGGCTTCCAGTAAAGGGTCCCCACACCGCTGATGGCGGCGAGGTCGGTCCTGCCGTCCCCGTTGAAGTCGCCCGGCGCGAGGTCGCGGAAGGTGAGGTAGTCGCCCTCACCCGCCCACAGACGGGCGCCGTTGCGCAGGCTGCCGTTGCCGTTGCCGTGCCAGTAGTAGAGGGTGCCGGAGCCGGAGATGGCGGTGAGGTCGCTTCTGCCGTCGCCGTCGTAGTCGTTCCTGGCGTACGGGCGGTAGGGAGAGCCTTCCAGGGTCTGGATGGTCTTGCCCCAGACACGCTGGCTGATGTCCGCGGCGGAAGTGAACGGGAACTGGCCCGCGGCGGGTGCCCGGCCGGGGAACTCGATGAGGCGTCCGTCCCAGGTGGTGGAGACGAGATCGGCGTAGCCGTCGCCGTCGAGGTCACCGTCGGAAGTAATTGACGGGTGGGCCAGCAGGGAGAAGCCGGAGCCGATCGGCTGGCGGGTGGTGATGTCGCCCAGTCCCGTCGGGTCGCCCGCGCGGTTGTAGTACGCGTACAGGGCGCCGGTGGTGGTGTCCCGGGCCCACAGGTCCGGCAGACCGTCACGTGTGGCGCCGGTGGCCCCGCCGACGTCGCCGGGGGCGAGAACAGTCATGCTCTGCCAGCCGCCGGTGCCGATCTGGACCGGGTTGAGGAAACGGCCATTGCCGAGCCCGTGGAACAGCCAGAGCACGCCGCTCTCCACGGTGATCAGGTCGTTGCCACCGTCTCCGTCCACGTCGCCGGGCGTGACAAGTTGGGTGACTTGCTGCCAGCCGGTCTTGTCATAGACCTGGCACTTGCCCGCATCGGCAGTACACGTCGGCCGGCTCACCGTCACGAGCTGCGCCTTGGTGAAGTCGCCGTTCGTCGGGTTGAGGTAGAGGTACAGCTCTCCGCCCTTGTAGGCGAACAGGTCGTCGACGGTTTGGCCGCCGTGCTGGGAACCGCGGTGGGCGAGGATGGCCCCCGCCCACGTGGCGGTGGTCGGCAGCTTGCTGGGCGCCTGGTAGGCCGCGACGGTACCGCCGCGCGCCGGGTCGTCCGTCCCGACCGGGTACATGCGGATGTTCCCGCCGCCGTCCACGGTGGCGACGTCCGGCAGGCCGTCGCCGGTCAGGTCCCCCGCCACGGCCTTGGCGTTCGGATTGCCCGGCACGTAGAAGTCGTACTCGTAAGTCCGCGAGCGGTTTCCGGCGTTGTCGACCGCGTTGACGTAGAGCACGTTCGTGCCCCAATGGCCGGGTGTCAGGTTCAGGGAGGCTGTCCCGTTCACGGCGTCGACGGTTGTGGCGCCGCCGACCGGGAGGGACCGGTTGAAGGAGTACTCGAAGGAGTCGACGCCGCTTCCGCCGTCCGAGGCGCTGAGCCGGAACGTGCCGCTGAACCGGTCGTCCGCGTGGTGCGTCGTGACCGTGGAGCCGGAGGCGGGGTAGTCGTCCGAGGCGACCGCCGGCTCCGACGGTGGTGTCCCGTCCACGCGGAAGTGGCAGACGGGTGTGGTGGCGGAGTGGCTGATGCCGTCGTCGGAGCGGGCGTACCAGCCGTACAGATGACCGTCGGTGAGGGTGCCCACCGCCTTGTCGACGGTGGTGCCGCTGGAGACCCAGGCGGTACTGGAGCCGTTGTCGCCCATGCCGATGACGCTTCTGCTGCCGTCCGAGTCGTCCCAGATCCCGAACTGTCCGCGGACCTGCTGGTCGGAGTCGGCGTCGGCGACCGTGGCCCGGAGGTGGATTCCGTCACCGGCCGCGTTGGTCGCGCCGATCCAGCCGATGGTGTTCACCCCGCAGTCGGGCGTGGTCGGAGACACGGAGGCCGGGGTTGTCCCGGGCGAGGTGGGCACCTTGGGGACGGTGTTGTACTGCACGACCAGGGACGCGCTGGTCGAGAAGCGCTTGAAGGCGTCCCGGTTGCTCTCGTCGGCGGCGAAGACGCCGACCGCCAGGCTGGAACCCGCGTTGTCGACGGCCGAGGTGATGTCGGCCTCGGCGAGCTGGTTGCCGGGGCAGTCGTTGTTGCGGGTGCCGGTGACCGAGGCGCTGCCGATCCTCTCGTGGGCGCTGGGCGCGGTGTTCCAGGTGATGCCCGGGCTGAAGGAGTCGGTGCGGTAGACGTTGAGCCCGTACTTCTCGCAGCCGATCGAGGCGGAGTACGTCTCGGTCATGGTGAGGGTGGCCGAGTGGATGACCTTTCCGGCGTACGGGGACGTGTTGAACTTGTAGTAGACGCGCTCGATGCCGGTGTCGGTCTGGTAGCCCTGGTAGCCGATGCCCGGGTTGCCCCACTTGCCGGTGTCCCAGGCGCTGTTCTTGTACGCCTCCCAGACGGCACCCCAGGTGTTGCTGTCGGTCCTGCCCGGTTCCCAGTTGGGATCGATGTACACGGGGTAGTGCGTGTCGGTGGCGGTGAGCAGGTGCTGGTCGGGGGTGAGGGTGATGGCCCCTTCGGCGGTCCGGGCCTGCAGGTCGGCCTGCTTGGCACCGGCCCCCGGCCCATCGGGCGAGGAGCCTGTCTCGCCCGGGGCGGCCGTGCGTTCCTGTACCAGGGCCCTGTTGCGGGCCACCGACAGACCGGACGTTGCGGAGCCGGACGCGGTGCTGGAGTCCCACATCGTCGGAGTGGGGGCGGAGAAGACCGCGGCCCCCGTGGTGTCCTTGGCGCTCAGGCCGCCGTGTGCGTCGTCCGACAGCGTCAGTCCGCTCGTCGTCCAGGTGGCGAGCCGCACGGTGGCCAGCTTCGGATTCGCGGCGGCCTCGCGGGTCTTGACGATCAGGACCTGAGTGAATCCGCCCTGGTCCTGGGCGGTGACGCGGAGGTCGACGTCGGGAAGGACGTTCGGATACAGGGCGGCTCTGCCGGACACGGTGGGCGCGGGCAGGGGATCAGGCCAGGAGAGCGCGAGTTGCCTGCCTTCGGGCGTGGTCATCTTGGCGAGCGGGCCTGTCCCGCCCGGGGAGAACGCGAGCGCGGTGGGAGTCGCGGTGGTGGTGAGCGACCCGTCGTTGCCGCGCCGGAGAGTGGCGTCGAGCGGCGTCCACTGACCGTCCTTCTGCACCCGTACGGGAGTGACGTTCTGCCTCTGGGTGAAGCTCCCGTCCGGGTTGGCGGTGAGCGTACTGGTCGGGGTGGTGGCACTCTGCACGGGCACGGCCGAGCCGGTCGCCCTGGCCTGCGCCGCGGCCTCGGCTTCGGCGGCCTGCGGACCGGTGAGCGGTGTCGATGGTTCCGTAGCGGGGTGCTCGACGGGGTTCGGCTTCACAGGAGCGGGAGCGTCACCCTCGCCGGCCGCTGCCGGGCCGGCGCCGAGTGCGACGGATATCAGGGCGCCACTCACCGCCAGACTCCAGGCCGAGGCGATCGCTTTTCGCCGACGCCGTCTTTCGGTCCCCATGCTGCTCCTGTATGGCTGCGGAATCTGGAATTCAGCCCACTAATTCAGCGAGCGCCCAGGGAGCATATACGGGGAGTCCGACATTCAGCGCGCGTTTTCATGACGGGCTGGATGGTCGATGGAGTGAATAGGTTCATAGCAGGTAAGTCGGACTTGCGATCCATGGGGAGTGGTGCTGACGCCCGAGGAACCATCGTGCAGATATAGAGATGTATTGGGGGAAATGCCCTGACCATTGCATGGTGGACCGGTGGGCTTTCTGTGAAGTGTCCGATCTGGGCCATCTGGCGTCGCAGTAAGGGATTTGAGCCCTTAATTTGCTCACTCTTTGCGCTCGCATGGGGTGACCAGAACCTTTCCACTGCTAGTTTTCCGGTCTCTTTTGCTTGCTGGGGTGGGGACTGTAGTGAGAAGCAGGGACGGGTATTTCTCGAGGTTTTTTGGCTGGATTCGATATGCGGGCAGAACACGTGACTCGGTGGCATTGGCTGCCTGTTTCGCGTTGGTTCTGACGCTGCTTTCCGGGGCTCCGGTGCTCGCTCAAGGTCACCATCTGCCCAAGCAGTGGTCGCCGCGGCCACTGGACAAGGCGCACTCGGTGCCGGGTCACGACGTCGAGCCGCACCAGGCCGACGCGCCCTCCGGTACTCACGGGTCGTCTCCTGCCAAGTACCGCCCGCTGTCAGTGAACTGGCCGGCCGCGACCCGTGTTCAGGTCGATCCGGCGGCCGACAACATCGCGCCCCCGCAGGCGCCCTCGCGGCAGTCGGTCACGCGGCTGCCCTACACCGAGCCCGGCCCGGCCCACGCGGCCGGAACCCCGGTATGGGTCGGCCGCCCGGGTGCACTGACCAAACAGCGCACGAACCAAGCCACCGGCACCACACCCACACCCACAGCCGTCACCGTTGCGGTCGCGGGCCGTACCGCCGCGCAGCGCGCCGGGGTCAATGGCGCAATGTTCTCCCTGACCGACAGTGCGCCGCGCCAGACGGGCGGCAAGGCCTCGGTCGGCCTGGACTACACCGGTTTCGCCGACGCCTACGGCGGTGACTACGCGGCCCGCCTCCAACTGGTCCAGCTGCCCGCCTGTGCCATGACGACGCCGCACTCCCCGGCATGCCGCACGTCCAAGCCCCTGCCTTTCCGCAACGACTTCGAGAACCACCGACTCGTGGCCGACGTCGCGCTGCCCGGCGCCGCCACGACAGGCGGTGCCCAGCCGCTCGTGCTCGCCGCGACGGCGGCCGCAGCGGGCGCCGGCGGCACCTACGGCGCCACCGCGCTCTCCCCCTCCGGGAGCTGGAGCGCGGGCACCTCCTCCGGCGACTTCACCTGGACGTACCCGATCGGCGTGCCCCCGCCGCTAGGTGGTTCCGCGCCCTCGGTGGCGCTGACGTACGACTCCTCCAGCATCGACGGCCGTACCGCCGCGACCAACAACCAGGCCTCATGGATCGGCGACGGCTGGGACTACCAGCCCGGCTACGTCGAGCGCTCGTACAAGCCGTGCTCCAAAGACGGCCAGCCCAACACGGTCGGTGACAACTGCTGGGCGGCCGACAACGCGACGCTGTCGCTCGGCGGTCGCACCGTCAAGCTCGTGAAGGACGACACGACCGGAATCTGGCGTGAGAGCGGCGACGACGGCTCGCGGGTGGAGCGCCTCACGGGCGCGGCCAACGGCGCGAAGGACGGCGAGTACTGGCGGGTCACCACGACCAACGGCACCCAGTACTACTTCGGCCTCAACCACGCGCCCGGCAGCACCACCACGCCCACCACCAACTCCACCTGGACCGCCCCGGTCTTCGGCAACAACAGCGGGGAGCCCTGCCACGGGGACACGTTCGACACCTCCTGGTGCCAGCAGGCATGGCACTGGTCCCTCGACTTCGTCGTGGACCCCAACCAGAACGTGACGACGTACACGTACAAGACCGAGTCCAACTACTACGCGCGCGGCACCTCCAACACCCTCACGTCCTACATCCGCGGCGGGTACCTCACCACCATCTCCTACGGCCAGCGGGTGCCGGACGCGGTCGCCGGGAGCAAGGCCGCCGCCCAGATCGTCTTCACCACGTCGGAGCGCTGCGTCTCCGACTCGACGTTCAAGTGCCCCGATACGCCGCCCACCGCGGCCACCGCCAGCCACTGGCCCGATGTGCCGTTCGACCAGAACTGCGCGTCGACCGGCACCTGTTCCAACCACGCGCCATCGTTCTGGACCACCAGGCGGCTTGCGGCCATCACCACCCAGGTGCTGGTCGGCTCGGCGTACTCCCAGGCGGACACCTACGACCTCACCCAGCAGTATCCGGCCACCGGCGACACCAACAAGCCGGGCCTGTGGCTCGCGTCGATCACCCACACGGGCAAGGACGGCGGCACGCTCGGGCTGCCCGCCGTCACCTTCTACGGGACACGGCTCGCCAACCGGGTCGACACGGCCACCGACAACATCCCGCCGATCAACCGGTACCGGGTCCGGGCGATCGTCACCGAAGCCGGCGCCCAGATCAACGTCACGTACAAGTCGGCGGAGTGCGTCAAGGGCACGCATATGCCCGCCGCGCCGGACAGCAACACGATGGCCTGCTACCCCGTGTACTGGGTACCGCAGGGCGCGAGCGACCCCACCCTGGACTGGTTCCACAAGTACCTGGTCGAACAGGTCACCGAGGTCGACAACTCCACGCTGGGCGCCGCCGCCAAGTCCACCTCGTACGAGTACCGGGGCGGCGCGGCCTGGCACCACGACGACGAAGAGCTGATGGACCCCAAGAACCGCAGCTGGGGCCAGTTCCGCGGCTACGCAGAGGTCGTCACCCACACCGGCACCGCCCCCCAGGAGCTCACCCAGAGTTCCGCTCTCTACCTGCGCGGTATGAACGGGGACCTGAAGGCCGACGGTTCCCACAAGTCGGTCACCGTCACGGACTCCGCGGGCGTCTCGGTGACCGACGACGATCAGCTGGCCGGTGTTGTCCGTGAGAGCCGGGCCTACGACACGGCCGGCGGATCCATCCAGGAAGCCACCTTCCGTACCCCCTGGGAAGGCCGCGTCACCGCCACCCACAAACGGGCCGGTCTGCCCGACCTGACCGCCCGGCTCGGGGGCACCGCCAAGGTTCAGACGAGTGCGCTGCGCGCCGCCAAGACCTGGCGCACCTCGGAGATCGACACCTCGTACGACACGGACGGACGCGTCGTCGCGGTCGACGACAAGGGCGACGGCACCTCGGCGACGCCGGAAGTCTGCACGAAGACCAGCTACGCGCAGAACGCGACGCCCTGGGCCAACATGATGGCCTTCCCGTCCGAGGTCATCAAGATCGCCGGAAGCTGTGACAGCACGCCGAACGCGGACAACACGCTCGCGGACAACCGCAGCATGTACGACAACAAGCCGTTCGGCTACGTCCTGGGCACGGGCGACGCCACATCCACCCAGGTCCTCGACCACTACGACAGTTCCGGCGTGGCCCAGTTCAAGACGATCGGCACGAGCACCTACGACGGCTACGGCCGTGTGACGAGCGTGACCGACGCGCTGGGCGCCACCACGTCCACCGCCTACAGCCCGGCGACCGGCGTGCTGCCGACCTCCGCCACGAGCACCCAGCCGGTCGTGGCCCCGGCCACCGCGGGCTGGAAAAGCACCACCACCTATGACCCGCTGCGGGCCGCCCCGCTGACCACGACCGACGCCAACGGCCGCATCACCGACCTGGCGTACGACCCGCTCGGCAGACTCGCGGCCGTCTGGCTGCCCGGCCGGCCCAAGGCGAGCAAGAGCGCCGACAAGCGCTTCACCTACGCGCTCAACAAGGGCACCCCGAGCGTCGTCACCAGCGAGACGCTCCGCGAGGACAACTCCTACACGATCGACTACAAGCTCTACGACGGCCTGCTGCGGCTGCGCCAGGAGCAGCAGAGCAGTGCCGACGGCGGGACCGGCCGGCTGGTGTCGGACACCTTCTACGACACCCACGGCTGGACGGTGAAGACCAACGCGCCGTACTACAACACCACCAACCCCACGCCCTCGCTGTTCGTGGTCAACGACGACCAGGTGCCGTCCCAGACCGGCACGTTCTACGACGGCATGGGCCGCCCCGTGGCGCAGACCCTCTCCAGCCTCGCCGTGGAACAGTGGCGCAGCAGCACCGCGTACCCCGGCGTCGACCGGGTCGACGTCACCCCGCCGCCCGGCGCCTCGGCGACCAGCACCCTCACCGACGCGCGCGGCCGCACGGTCGAGCTCCGCCAGTACCACGGAGGCACACCCACCGGCCCGTCCGACGTCACGCGCTACCACTACGACGCGTCGGGCAACCAGGACCAGGTGACCGACAGCGCGGGCAACAAGTGGAGCACCACCTTCGACCAGCGCGGCCGCAGGGCCTCCTCCACGGACCCGGACACCGGCACGACCACCTACGGGTACGACGACCTCGACCGGCTCACCTCGGTCACGGACGCCCGCCACAAGACACTGGCGTTCACCTACGACGAACTGGGCCGCAAGACGGCCGAGTACGCCGGGTCGACGAGCGGTACGAAGCTGGCCTCGTGGACGTACGACACCCTGGCCAAGGGACAGCCGACGTCGTCGACCCGCTACAGCAACGGCAACGCGTACACCAACGCGGTCACCGGCTACGACGTGGCGTACCGGCCCACCGGCAGCACGGTCACGATCCCCGCGGCCGAGGGCAAACTGGCCGGCACCTACACGACCACCGCGGCGTACACGCCGAACACCGGTCTGCTGGACACCGCCACCATGCCGGCGGCGGGAGGCCTGGCCGCCGAGCCGGTCTACTACTCCTACAACCTCGCCGGCAAGCCGATGCTGGTCGGTGGAGGAGCCGACTACATCAGCGGCATGTGGTACACGCCGTACGGCCAGGTCCAGCGCAGCCTCCTCGGCGACGTGCCCAAGCAGGTCTCGCAGACCAACAGCTACGACCCCGCCACCGGCCGGGTGCTCAAGTCGACGCTGGACAAGGAGAACGGCACCACACCGGTCGACGTCACCAGCTACACCTACACCCCGTCGGGCGCGGTCACCTCGGCCTCGGACGTCCAGGACACCGGCCAGACCGACACGCAGTGCTTCAGCTACGACTACCTGAACCGGCTCACCGAGGCGTGGACCGACAAGGGCGGCACCACCACAGAGGCCGCCCCGAAGGTCTCGGGCATCGGCGGCTGCGCCAACACCACGCCGAGCGCGGCCAACCTGGGCGGCCCGAACCCGTACTGGCAGTCGTACGGGTACGACCTGACCGGCAACCGTACGAGCGAGGTCGACCACGACGTCACCGGTGACACGACGAAGGACGTCACCCACACGCAGGCCTACCCGGCGCCCGGCCAGCCGCACCCGCACGCCGTCCAGTCGATGACGGCCAGCAGCCCGGCCAAGGGCACCAGCACCGAGACCTTCGCCTACGACGAGGCGGGCAACACCACCGCCCACACCACGGTCGCGGGCACGCAGAACTTCACCTGGACCGACGAGGGCAAACTCGACACGGTCACCAAGACCCAGACGGAGAAGGGCACGGACTTCGTCTACGACGCGGACGGCAACCAGCTGCTGCGCCACGACCCGACGACGTCGACGCTGTACCTGCCGGGCACCGAGGTGGTCCTGAACAAGGACACCAACGCGACGAGCGCCACCCGCTACTACGGCGTCCCGGGCTCCCTGACCCTGGCCCGCACGAGCGACGGCCGCCTCACCTACCTGGCCTCCGACCCGCACGGCACGGACAACGTCGCCGTGGACTCGGCGACGCTCACGGTCCAGCGCCGGCCGACGGCCCCGTTCGGCCAGAACCGGGGCGGCCCGACTCCCGCCACCTGGCCCGGCGACAAGGGCTTCGTGGGCGGGACCGTGGACACGGACACGGGTCTGACCAACCTGGGCGCCCGCGAGTACGACCCGAACCTGGGCCGCTTCCTGTCGGTGGACCCGGTCTTCGACGCGGCCGACCCGCAGGCGCTGAACGGCTACGCGTATGCGGACAACTCCCCGCTGAACAACGCGGACCCCACCGGGCAGACGATCTGCGACATCAACCCGGAGAAGTGCAACCGGAGCTCCTCACCTGAGACGAAGAGCGAGGACGCGTACGCCACGTACACCGCCACCACCGGCGTCGTGTACGACACCCGGCCCGCACCGCCCAAGAAGCCCAAGCACCACCACTGGTGGCAGAAGGTCTGGGACAAGATCGAGACGGTCGCCGTGGTCGTCGTGATCACGGTGGTGATCGTGGCGGTGGTCGCGGCCTGCGTCACCCCGGCAGGCGTCGCCTGCGCCGGAGTCATGATGGCGGCGGCCACCGGAGCCGCCGAAGGCGCCACATTCGGAGCGACAGCCGCGGCGGCCGGGGCCGTGATATCAGCGGGCGGAGAAGCCCTGGCGGCGGTGGGAGCCGGCGCGGCGGTGGTCGGCGCGGCGGCGAAGGTCGCCAAGGGCGTGTCCAAGGCGGTGTCGAAGTCGGGGGCCGAGGGGGAGGCGGGCGCGGCGGCTGCCAAGGGCGAGGCGACCGCAGGGAGGGAACTCGCTTCCACGAGACCTGGGTGCAACAGCTTCCCGGCCTCGACGACAGTCCTGCTCGCGAGCGGCGCCACTGTCCCGATCGACCAGGTGAAGGTCGGCGACACCGTCGAGGCGACGGACCCGCTGACGAACACGACGAAGCCGCAGAAGGTCACCCACGTGGAGGTGACGCTGACGGACAAGGACTTCACGGACACGACGGTCCGCACGGCCGAGGGCGACAAGGTCGTCACTTCCACGCAGCACCACCCGTACTGGGACGCGACGCGCAAGCAGTGGGTCGACGCGACGAACCTCAAGCCGGGCGAACAGCTGCGAGAGCCCGGTGGCGGGCTGCTCACGGTCGTCAGGGTCCGTGATTACCGGCGGGCGGTGACGACGTATAACCTCACCGTTGAGCGCACTCATACGTACTATGTGCTGGCGGGTGCCACGCCGGTACTCGTCCATAATTGCGGAACGGCTGATCCTTACAGTCTCAAGCGAACCGAGGCGCTGTCCGGTAACGCATCCAAGCGGAACGTAGACAACCTGACAGCTTCCATGAAGGAAGGAGGCTGGCAGGGAGATCCGATCAAGGTTGCGCAGCATAACGATGAGCTGTACATCCTGGACGGCCACCATCGTGTGGCAGCAGCTAAGCGGGCAGGGCTCGAGGTCCCTTATCAGGTCGTGCCGGAAGAGGAGCTGACCACCCGATATTCGGGCGGCATCGACGATGTGGTTACTGCATGGGCTGAAGTGGGGCCGGATAAACTCGTGAACCGTCACAAGAGGCCGGGGTACAGATGATGAGCGAAGCTTCCGTCGAGGTGGCGAAGTACGTTGAGGCCCTAGCTCGTGTTCAATCGGATGTCTTGAGAAGTATCCCTGATCTGGGTTCGAGCCTGGCAGCGATCGTGAGGGGTGTGCGTGCAGGGCGGCTTTCAAACTCTGGATCAATCTCGAGTGGGATCGAGTACGCCGTGCACGGGAACGGTTGCCTTTTTGTTTCGAGTGACGGCCATGAAATCGATGTAGATTTCCTTGCCGACGGAACTCCAGTGTTCGATTCGTGGCGGATCGAGAGGTTCTCCTTGAGTCGGGGATCTGCCTCGAAAGTGACAGGAGAGGAGTTGCTCCATGAATGTCGCCGAATGGCTTCATCTGGGACTCTCGAAGAGGTCAGTGAAGGATGGTTCTCGGTGAAATCTGAGCAATCGACTGGCGGTTAACTGATGGCGATGGGCAGGGCCAACACGGCCACCAAGTTTTGCCACAGCAGGTAAGGCAGAGGCCCTACTGGTCGCTCTTCCGGTGGGGCTTCTGGCGTGTGCCGAAGTGTCTACCATCGCGACTGGGCGGGGTCTGCCTGTGGGTTGGGCGTCACCGGTAGCGATACACCCTGGGTGGTGACCGACAGCGTGCTCGATGCGGCGACTCTTAAATTCAGGCAAGGAAAGCCCTATAGTTGCTTGCCGGGCCACCCTGGAGTCGGGCAGGCAGTCGGTGAATTGGGTGTCTGTTTCAGGTGCATTGCTGTAGATAGGAACCGTTGTAGGTTCCCCCGTAAGTGGCTGTGTGACGGCCGCCTGTTTTCAATCGCAGAGGCTTCCGGGTGCGGAGCCGTTCTCTACATGGAGTTCCGTTGAAGATCCGGATGTACACGATGCGGCAAGCAAGAAACGTATCGCTCTTCTTGGGCGGCGCACTGATCGCCGTAGCCGTGAGTCTGTCGTCTGTCCTGGCTCAGGTGTTCCTCGGGCTCCTGGCGCTGCTCGTCGTCGCGCGGTTCTTGTCGCTGCCCTCTCAGATCTGGGTCCTCGTTGAACCCGGGGCCATAGCTTGGAAGACGCCGAGAGGCGGGGTGAAGAGCGGCCTCTCGCCCTCCGGATCCGTCCGTGTGGAGGACGTCGCCTCGGCGGCTGTGGTCAAGGAACAGGCGAACGTCCGAGTGTTCGGGGCGCGGAAGCAGGTCGAGATGCGGGGAGTGCGGTTGGGGCTGAGGTCCGGGGAGAGCGTCATGCTGCCGCTTCGGGTCGTCGCCACCAACGTGAGCGCCACCTCGCCGCTCCGGGTGCTCGTCGACGAACTGAGGCGCCAGCACCCGGAGTTGGCCTCAGGCTTGGCCGTACCGACCATGTGAGCCAAGGGGAAGCACCCGGACCGGTGCCCCCGGTGAAATCACATTTCGTCGGGGTTCGCCCTTCCGGCGGGCGCTGCAAGGCGACCCGCGACGGTCGGTGGCCACATGCGGACGCTGGTGAAGTGGGCCGTGGGGTTCTGCGCGTGGAACGTCTGCCGCACCCCGTTAGCCCGGCGAGCCGGCCCGTCAGGAGTAACGAATCCCATGATCGGATGCGGACAGAGCCTCCGCGGCGTTGTATGAACAGAGACCACCCGAGGAACATTCGTGTTCGGCGGGACGCTCGATGACGTGCGGCCCGGGGCCGATTTCAGCGGTCCCTCGCTCTCCGGGTGTTACCACCCGCCGGTGAGCCGCAGCCGACTGGTGAGCTGAGCGGTCCCGTCGTTCACCCACTGGTCGAGCTCGCCGGTGGCGTCGCTGCGGGCGATGAGGTGGTCGCGGCCCGGTTCGCGGAAGGCGCCGGAGGTGGTCTGCGTGTAGTTCCAGTCGTGGCTCAGAAGCTCCTTGGAGCGGAAGGTGCCATCGGCGTTCGCCCTCCACAGGTACAGATCGGCCCGGCTGTCCTTGGCGATGAGGTCGGGTTTGCCGTCGCCGGTGAGGTCCGCGCCAGTGGTCTCGGTGAAGCTCCAGCCCCCGGTCAGCTGACGCGGGCCGCCGAAGGTGC